>NZ_LWSF01000006.1:354378-356097 GCF_001651785.1 Amycolatopsis sp. M39 | reverse complement strand
CGAACCATTGCCCGTCGCGCCATTGGCACAATCCGCCCGGCTCCCGGGAACTGATTCCCGAGGCCACTCCAGGCCTATCCCCTTCGCTCATTTTCCAGCATCGGTCACCGCACCGCGTCGACCAAAAGGGTCTCTCGCCGTCCACAAGCCGGCCGAAGGCGGCCATCGATCAACCCGATCAACGCCAGGAGGCACCGTGATCGACATTCGCAAGAATATTCCACGAAGCGGCCGCGGCGATGAAACTCCGCACCGGCGCGCGGCCCGCGGCACGCCCGCCGGCACGGTCCCGGTTGTTTCCGCAGGCCGAGGCAACGGGTCGAGATCGGAGGCGAAGTCACTGAAACGGACGATTGTCGCGACCGGCCCGCTGTCGCAGAATCAGACGCATCGCGACATCTCGTCCCGGCCGGCGTGGATTATTGCCACATTTCGCGACGTTTCCGCCGGGCCGTTCTGGACATCGCCGAAACGTGCGCCTGGAAATAACGAGCGGCGATTCTACGACCGCGAAATTCTGGCAGCGGACAGATTTCCCCGAACATTTTTGTGGAGGTACGCGAATGACGATCGCCGCGGAACCTGCTTGTGAATGCGCCGCGCACGGCGTCGCGGTCCCGGCTGCGGCAGGTCCGGGCGGGCCGGGTTACGACGTGGACCGCGTGCGCGCGGATTTTCCCATCCTGGCGCGAAAGGTGAACGGCGGGCGGCCGCTGGTCTACCTGGACAGCGCCGCGACCTCGCAGAAACCGCGGGCCGTGCTGGAGGCGGAGTCGGACTACTATCGGCTGCACAACGCCAACGTGCACCGCAGCTATCACGAGCTGGGACGGGAGGCGACCGAACTGCTTGAGGGCGGCAGGAGGCGGATCGCCGGGTTCGTCGGCGCGGCGCCGGAGGACGTTGTCCTGACGAAGAACGCGTCCGAGGCCCTGAACCTCGTCGCGTACGCGCTGGGGAACGCGAGCTGGGCGGAGCCGGAGCTGCGTTCGCTGGCCTTGGGGCCCGGCGACCGCGTCGTGGTCACGGAGATGGAGCACCACTCGAACCTCATGCCGTGGCAGCAGTTGTGCCGCCAGACCGGTGCGGAGCTGGCCTGGCTCACCATCACCCCGGACGGGCGGCTGGACCTCGGCGACCTCGCGGAGGTGGTGAACGAGCGGACCAAGGTGTTCGCGTTCACCCATCAGTCCAATGTGTACGGAACGGTGAACCCGGTCGGGACGCTGGTGGCGCGGGCGCGGGAGGTGGGGGCGCTGACCGTGCTGGACGCGTGCCAGTCGGTGCCGCATATGCCGGTGGACGTCGCCGCGCTGGGAGTGGACTTCCTCGCGTTCTCCGGTCACAAGATGTGCGGCCCGACCGGGGTCGGCGTGCTGTGGGGCCGCCGCGACCTCCTGCGGACGCTGCCGCCGTTCCAGACCGGGGGCGAGATGAACGACCAGGTCGCGATGGACAGCTCGACGTACGCGCAGCCGCCGTACCGCTTCGAGGCCGGCACCCCGGTGATCGCGCAGACCGTCGGGCTGGCGGCCGCCTGCGACTACCTCGGCGGCCTCGGCAGGCAGAACATCGCGGCGCACTGCGCGAATCTGACCGCCCGCGCGCTCGACGCGCTCGCCTCGATCCCGGGGGTGCGGATCGTCGGTCCCGCCACCACGC
The DNA here is from genome assembly GCF_001651785.1 of Amycolatopsis sp. M39. Lineage (NCBI taxonomy): Bacteria > Bacillati > Actinomycetota > Actinomycetes > Pseudonocardiales > Pseudonocardiaceae > Amycolatopsis > Amycolatopsis sp. M39. Next base: position 354,435 of record NZ_LWSF01000006.1, on the reverse strand, counting down.
AGGACCGCGGAGCGGCGATCTCCTTCTCGCTCGCCGACCGCTTTCCCGACGAGATCG
>NZ_LWSF01000006.1:326705-354349 GCF_001651785.1 Amycolatopsis sp. M39 | reverse complement strand
TCGGCTTGCCCGCGACCACCCGCGTGTCCTTCTACGTCTACAACACCGAGCGGGAGGTCGATCTCTTCGCCGAGGCACTGGCGGAACTGGCCGAGCCCGCGATCCACGCCCTGCCCGCGCCGAAGCCCGCCGCGCGGCCGGACGCCCCGGCGATGCCGTTCCTGGACCGGGTGTTCGGCGACGCGGCCACCGCGATCACCGGCGTCGCGGTGTCCGTCGGCGACCGGCTCGGCCTGTACCGGGCGATGGCCGGCACCGGCCCGCTGACCGCGGCGGAGCTCGCCGCCCGCACCGGGACCCGGGAGAACTACCTCGCCGAATGGCTGCACACTCAAGTCGGCGCGGGCTACGTGCACAGCGAAACCTCCGCCGGAGAACGCACCTACGTCCTCCCCGACGAGCACGCCGCGGTCCTGGCGGACCCGGACGCGCCCGGTGCCGGGATCGGCGTCTTCGCCGCGGTACAGGCCCTGTACCGGGTCGAGGACCAGCTGGCCGGATGCCTGCGCGACGGCGGCGGAGTGGACTGGGGCGACTACCCCCCGGAGATGTTCCGCGCGATCGCGCGGTTCTTCCGCCCCGCCTACAACGCCAACATCGTGTCCTCCTGGCTGCCCGCCCTCGACGGCGTCACGGAACGCTTGGCCGCCGGCGGCCGGGTCGCCGACATCGGCTGCGGCATCGGCCACTCGACGCTGCTGATGGCCGCCGCGCACCCGCACGCCGCCTTCGACGGCTACGACTACCACCAGCCCTCCGTCGACCACGCCCGCATCGTCGCCGACGAACGCGGACTCGCCGACCGCGCCCGCTTCCACACCGCCGCCGCGGCCGACCTCCGCCCCCCGCCCGGCGGCGGCTACGACCTCGTCACCTTCTTCAACTGCCTCCACGACATGGGCGACCCCCTGGCCGCGCTGCGCGCCGCACGCGGCATCGTCAGCCCCGACGGCGTCGTGATGCTCGTCGAACCCAACGCCGAAGCCGACCCCGCCACCAACACCCACCCCATCGGGCGGCTGTTCATGGCACTGTCGTTCACCCTGTGCCTGCCCGCCGCCGCGGCACAGGACGGCCCGCTCGCACTCGGCAACCACGCCGGCGAAGCAGAACTGCGGGGACTGGCCGAACAAGCGGGATTCACCCGCTGGCGACGCGTCGCCGAAACCCCCAGAAGCGCCGTCTACGAACTACGCCCCTGAGCGCGGCACCGCTCTGATCGCATCCCGAGACAGCGCTGCGCTCCACCGCGATCTCGCGAGACCGCCTGTTCTCCGCATCGCAAAGCAGTCCGATGACGTCATAGCTACGCCAACCGTGGCGGGCGAAAGTGGTCGAGAGGATCACGCGACCAACGCGCGAACACCCCGCGCGGACGACATCCGCGGCGCGGCTGAAATCTCCGCCTCTTGCGATCGGGGAGGACATGCACGCCGCGACCTTCTCACCGGCTCTGGCACCAACACCAAGTCCGATCCCCAGCGGGCGGCCACGACGCATGGCGCCGAGGTGCACGCCAGTACCTGCGGCTTCTGCCGCGAAGGCTCTTACCCGCGGTGCCAACGTGTCGTTCACGGCCACGCGGGCGCACCAGAAGATCAACGGCAACGCGTCCGAACCCGATGCGGACCCGGACAAGCTTGCCGCAGTCGTCGGCGGGGCTCGGGACTGGCGTCATCCCCATGAGCAACCTTGCGGGCGCTGACTGCCGGGCGCGGCATCCCCGTGCTTAGCGACGACTGTCAACGGATGGAGGAATGCCATGACAAACGACGATCCTGCGCGCCGTGCCGCGACTTTGCTCAAGACGATCCCGTTCCTTGTGCTGGCCACGTCCGGCCAGGACGGCCCGTGGAGCGCTACGCTCAACCACGTCATCGCCCACGACGCCACCCTGCTGTTCTGCTCCCACCCCGCCAGCCGGCACACGATCCACATCGGCGCGAACAGCACAGTCAGCGCGACCGGTTACCAGGTTCGCGACGACCAGCTCGACGGAGTGCAGCTTCGCGGGACCTGCGAGCCCGTTCCTCGCGATCAGCTCGCCGCGCTGCACCGGGAATTCTGGGAGAAGGCGTTTCCCGACGCCCGGCAGCGCGAGAACGTCATGGTCGGACTTGAAGACTTCGGCCCCTCATCGGCGCGTGACCTGTATGCCGTCTCCGTCACCGAAGCCTGGGTCCGCGACACCGAAGCCTGGGCACGCGAAGGCAAGGACCTCCGTGTACCCGTCGATCTGCCTGCGTTGACAGCCTTCCTCAAGGACGCGACCGTCCCGGAAGCACGTTAGGCATCAGGACGATCCGTATCGGCGAAAGGGATCGGGACGTCGTCCCTGCTTTCGGCGGACCGATACGTTCGGGATCAAGCCGGGGATGAGGGCTGCGATCCAGCGAAGCCGGCGTGGCCGAAGCGGAATCGGCAGTACAGGCGCGGACGGCTCTGAACAGCATCCGGCGCGGAAGCCGTTCCGCGGATTTGCCGCATCTCGTCGAGGTGAGTGCCTGGCTGCGGGAGAACCGTCCGCCGGACACACCGCCGGCCATCCTGCACGGCGACTACCAACTGGCCAACGTGCTGCTTCATCGCACTGAGCCGGAAGTGCTGGCCGTCGTCGACTGGGAGATGGCCACAGTGGGCGATCCCCTTCTCGATCTTGGCTGGCTCCTGGTCTGCTGGCCAGGAGGAAACGAGCAGGCCATCGAGCAACTGCCCGAAAGCCTAGGCGCGTCCGGCGGTCTCGCCGATCGCGCGGAGTTGCTCGCCGCGTATGCCGCGGTGTCTGGCCGGGACCTCGATTCAGTGGATTGGTACGTCGCCCTCGCGGGCTTCAAGCTGGGCATTCTGCTTGACGGAACCTGGGCGCGCCACCTCGCGGGCAAAGCGGACGGTGCGACGGCGAGGCGTTTGCACGAGGCAGCGATCGGTCTGCTCGAAGCAGCTTTTCGGATCACCTCCGGGCGCTGGAGCCTGCGGGACGCCGCGCTCTGAGTTTTCCCTGTTGCTCGAGGAGCGCAGCGATCTCGCAGGCGGCGACCCGGCTGCTGGACACAGCAAGGGCAAACGGAGTGCAGCCGCTCCGGATGCGGCCCCGCGACCGGATGCCGGCTGTTGCCTGCCAGGACGCGCGGAACCATCGTTTGCCCTAGGCATGGGACCGGGTCGCGCCCGTGTGCCGATGGTGGCCGCGGATCGAATCGTTGGTCAATCCGGTGGGTCAGACCGGCTGGTTCGCCGCAGGGTGGCTTCTGCCGTTGCCGGTAGGACTTTCCAATCTCCTTGGCACGCCGCTGCGCCGCTCGCTGGTGGCGCCCGCCTGGCGGCAGTGCTTGTCACGACACGTTGACGCGTCGGCGGGCCAGTGAGCACTGGCCTGGGCGTGGCGTTCCCGTCTGCGGTACTCGCGGGAACGGCTGCCGCGCTCGCGGGATACGCCGCCTACGTTCTGGCGATTTTCCTGCCCGCTTATGCGAAAGCGTCCGGAGTGGTGTCCGCGCGAACCGGGTGATTGCCTTGCTCTTCCTCACCCGGCGTTCCAAGGCCCGTGGCCACCGTCGCCACGCCTTCCGGGGTGGCATCATTCCGGCTCCCCGGTCGTTCCCCAGCGGTCCTGACCACGGACTGCCGGGGCGACGTCTCGGTTACCGTGGCGCATCTGGCGGTCTATGGCTCTTACACCGTGACGGTTTCCTTCTCGCCTGCCAATTCCGGACGAGGCCCGCTACACCGGAATTTCGCTGTGCTACCACGTCGCGGCGCTTCTCAGGAGTGGCCTGATCCCGATCCTCGTCAGTACGCTCGTCGCGTCGGCGGGCGGACATTTCTGGCCCGCGGCAACGGCACTGGTGATCGCCAGCCTGATCACCACTGCCGAACTCACCCGAGCCTCCTCCGGCGGCCGCTGATTCTCCGGCTGAAGTCCGTGAAGGCACCTCTGGGGGAATCAGCGTCGGCGAAGGTTCCCTTCACGGCTTTGGCCGGCTCGGGCCGCAGTCAGCCTTCCTGTTTGGCGATCACCGGTTTCCGCTGAAGGAAGTCCGGTGGCAGCGACCATTTCCGCGCCACTTCCCGAGCGGCATCCGACGTGAGGAATCCTTCGATCGCCGGGCCGAGCTTGTCCACGACGGGGTTGTCCTTGCGGATTCCCCAGCCCACGATGCTCTTTTCGCCTTCGTAATACGCGACGGCGAGCTTGCCTCCGCTGTGCTGGGCGGAATAGCTGAACCCGACCCCGCCGTCGATGGCGGCCTTGATCCGGCCCTCTTCGAGGTCGCGCAGCTCCTGCGCGACCGACTGATAACTCTGGTTCCTGATCGCGGTCTTGCCCGCGTCCGTGCACTGCTTCGACCCGGCCGCGACCGCGGCCGCCAGCGGGGACGAACCGATCAGCGATCCGACGGTGCTGCCGCACAGATCCTGCCAGCTCTTGATCGCACCGGCGTCGGCAGTACGGGTCACCACCGCGTTCCGCTCTCCGGCGAAATCGATGAACGAGATGACCTTGCGCCGCTCCGGGGTGTTGTACAGCGACGTGATCAGATCGATCCGCCCGGACTGCAGGGCAGGCAGCAGTCCGGTGAAGGACACCTGTTTCCATTCCGCCTGGTACCCGGCATCGGCCACGACGTGGTCGACCATGTCGACCATCCAGCCGGTGACCTTGCCGCCGCTCTCGCGGTACTCCCACGGCGGGAAATCGCCCGACGTGCCGATCACCAGCACCGCGGGCGCCGAGCCGCCCGAGGACCCGGCGCATCCGCTGAGCATCCCGGCGGACACGATCACCGCAAGACAACCGGCGAGCGCTCGCCGGGCTCTGTTCCCAGTAATGAGCACGACACTCACCTTTCCTCGGTTGCCTCGGCTCGGCCGACCGTCAGCGCGTAAGCGGGGCAGGAACGGACTGCGCGGTAGACGTGTGGCGGCACCGACGGGAACTCCGGCTGGAGCACGATCACCTTGTCCGTCTCGCCCAAAGCGAACACATCGGGTGCGGCGACGACACAATTGCCGTACGCGCAGCATTTCTCTTCATCGACCCGGATCTCGTACATGCGCGCCTCACTTCCCGCCGGCCTCGGGCAGATAGCGCGCCTGGAGCCAGGAGTAGAGCTGGACCAGTGGCCCCTCTTGCCAGGAAATCCGGCTGCGGGCCGAATGCCGCGAGCCCATCCCGCGCTGGATGGCGGCGTCGGCCATCCAGTCCTGCCGGTTCAACGCGGCATGGAAATCACCGGACATCGCGAGCAGGTCGTCATAGAGCGGGTTGGCTTGATAATCGGGCGGGGTGAGGTAGGACTGGTGGATGCCGGTGCGGTCGACCGCTTCCGGGCGCATGATCCGGTAGAACGCCGAATCGCTGTTGGTGCCGATCAGCAACGTGGGCGGGATGAGCACCCACAACGACACGGTCCGCTCTTCCTCGGTGAGACTCTCCAGGACGGGGAAAAACGGCTTGCCGGTCGGGTTCAGCGCGAAATCGGGGTGGATCGCCCGCATGCCGAACGTGATGGCGGCGTCGCCCTTTTCATGCTCGTGCACCTCGACCCCGGCCGAGGGCTCCACGTAGTGCGCCGGACCGTGCAGCCGGTCGACGTGGTAACCTTCGGCCGAATTCTCGTGCAGGATCTTCCAGTTCCACGGCATTCCCGGCAGATCGAGCGGCGGCGCGGACACCAAGTTCTCGAAATCCCAGTTCTTGACCAGTGCGGCGGCTTTTTCCAGCCGCGGCGCCAACGGTGCGGCATTGTCGTCGAGGTTGACGAAAATGAACCCGAGCCAGATTTCGCAGCGGAACGACGGGAGCCGGATCGCCGACGGGTCGAAGCCCGGGGTGCGATCCATGTCCGGAGCCTGTACGAGCTGCCCGTCGTGCCCGTACTGCCAGAAGTGATACGGGCACTTGAACGCCTTGCCGCAGTTGCCGCTGCTCTCGTCGAGGTCGTTCCAGTCGCCGTCCGCGCCGTCGCCCGGCGTGGTGATCAGCATTCCCCGATGGCGGCACACCGACGACAGCGCGCGGATCTCCATGTCGGCGCCCCGGACGAGCACCATCGGCTCGCCGAAAAGCGTCACGGTGAAGTAATCGCCAGCATTGCGCAACTGTTCGGTGCGCCCCACGCAAAGCCATTCCTTTTCGAAGATGTGCTCGCGCTCGTATTCGAAGATCGCCGGGTCGACGTAGTACCGCGGGGGCAGCGTCAACGCCTCAGCCGGCTCGACGGTGGACTTCGCGAATTCCTCAAGGTCGTGCATCTCGTCTCTCCTGACTACTTTTCGTCACCCTCGGCGGGCACGCTCGCGACTGCCAGCACGCCGTCGCCGAGCACCGTTCGCAAGAACTGGCGGGTACGGGGTTCTCGCGGGTTTTCCAATATCTGCTGGGGAGTTCCCGACTCGACGATGTTTCCGCCGTCCATGAAGACGACGCGAGTCGCGCAGCGGCGGGCGAACGACATCTCGTGGGTCGACACGATCATCGTCATGCCGAGCTCGCCGAGTTCCTGCATGATCTGCAGGACCTCCCCGACCTTCTCCGGGTCGAGGGCCGAGGTGGGTTCGTCGAACAGCAGCACGCTCGGCTGGGCGGCGAGCGCCCGGCAGATCGCGACCCGCTGCTGCTGCCCGCCGGAGAGCTGGTGCGGATAGGCGTTGCCGTAGCCGGCCAGCCCGACGGCCGACAGCAACCGGCCGGCGACGCGCCGGACCTCTTCCGGATCCCGTTTCTGGGTCCGGATCGGCGCCGCCGCCAGGTTCTTGCCCACGGTCAGGTTCTCGAACAGGTTGAACTGCTGGAAGACCATGCCGACCCGGGCGCGGGCGCGATCGCGCACCCGCCGGCGTTCGCTCGTGATCACCGTCCGGGCGCCGGACCGATCGGTCCGGGTGCCCAGCTCGACCCCGTTGACCTCGATCACGCCGCTGGTGACCGGTTCGAGGTTGTTGAGGCAGCGCAGCAGCGTGGTCTTCCCCGAACCGCTCGGGCCGATGACGCACACCACCTCACCGTGGCGGACATTCAGATCGACGCCGTTCAGCACGACGTGATCACCGAACTGTTTCACCACTCCCCGCGCCGAAACAACGTGGGGCCGGCCCGGCGGTGCTTCGCTGAGGACGACCTCGTCGAGCAGCCGTTTGGCCTCCGCGGCCGGTGGCTGATCGCCCGGCGCGCTCGGCAGGTCACGCGGCGGCTTGCGCCGGGTGTAGTCGAGCTTCTTCTCCAACGCCCGCTGCACGAACGCGATCACCGTGTTGACCACGATGTAAATCGCTGCCGCCCCACCGAAAACCGCGACGAACTGGAACGTCCGCGACACCTCTTGCTGCGCCCGCAAGGTGAGTTCGTCGACCGCGATCACCGACGCCAGCGAAGTTTCCTTGACCAGGTAGGTCGCCAGTGTGCACAAGCCGGGGAGGACGACGCGCAACGCCTGCGGGCCGCGAACCAGCCGGAACACCGTGGCCGGGGACATGCCCAGCGCGGCGCCGGCGTCGAGCTGTCCTTGCTTCACCGCCATCAGCCCGCCGCGCGAAAGCTCGCACACGAAGGCGGCGAAGGCGATGGTCAGTGACCAGATCGCGGTGAGCTCACCGCCGAGCCGGAGCCCGATCGCGGGCAGGGCGTTGTACCAGAAAATGAGCTGGAGCAGCACCGGCGTTCCCCGGATGACCCAGAGATAACCACCGACCAGCCAGCGCAGGAAACGGATTTTCCCGTTGTGCGCCAGCGCCAGCGCGAGTCCCAGCAGGAGGGAAAGAACCAAGGTCGCGCCTGCGATGCGCAGGGCTACCAGAATGCCTTCCAGGAAGTACGGCAAGGTCGCGTACCCGAGGATGTCGTTCAGCATCTGCCACCCTCACCAATCTGTGTGGTGTGTTACGGCCCGGGCCGCGGTGGACCGGACGAGGACTCATCCCCCAGACGCATCGGCACGGTCCAGTCGAAATCGACCCGGCCTGCCTTGATCACGTGCATCACGTCGACGGATTCCACCCCCGGCAGCGGGTAGAGCTCGCTTTGCAGGAATCCGTAGAGATCGCGGTCGCTGTGGAACAGAACGTCGATGAGAAGGTCATAGACACCGCTCGTGAAACCGACGTACAGCGTGTACTGCCGGGACGAAATGCGTTCCGCGATCGCCTCGGCCGTGCCCGGTTCGCAGCGGATGCCGAAAACGACGTCGCAGGCATAACCATGGGCGGACGGGTTGAGCACCGCGGCGACCTTCATCAGGCCGCCCTTGGTCATCCGGGCGATCCGGTTGCGGATCGTCGGCTGGCTGGTGCCGAGTTCCCGTGCGATCTGCGCGTTGCTCATCCGGCCGTCCTCGCGGAGCAACCGGATGATCGCGCGGTCGGTCTCGTCCAGATGCTCGAACGACAGGTGAGCCGGCTCCGGTTCCGCGGCCCACACGGTGCGGGTGCGCACCACCCGAGCCCCGGTCCGCTCTCGATCCTCGTCCATGCCGGAGAACCGTAAGCCTCGTTTTCTGATTCGACAAGCAAAATCAGAAAAGATCTTGATATCGAAAGTCGCACTGGTGCAAAAGCGCTCAACCAGTTAAAGTCTCACCAGCTACCGGTGCTACTGGCCTTCAGATCGGAGCGAACATGTCTTCCCCTTCCGCGCACACCGTCGTCGTGGGTGCGAGCGTTGCCGGGCTCGGCGTGGCGGAAAGCCTGCGTGCTTCCGGGTACGAAGGCCGGATCACCGTGCTGGAGCGCGACTCCGAGCAACCGTGCGACCGGCCCCCGCTTTCGAAGGGCTTCCTTCTCGGCGAGGACGCCGGCATCGAACTTCCTTACGCCGCGATGGCTGCCACCGAGGGTGTCGAAGTCCTGCTCGGCGAAGAAGTCACCGCGCTGCGGCCGGACCGGAATCTGGTCCACACCGCCACCGGACGCACGCTGACGTATTCCGATCTGGTCGTGGCCACGGGTTCGCGGCCCCGCCGGCTGCCCGTGCCGGGGCGGGACGCGGTGGACATCCAGGTCCTTCGCGGGCGGCGGGACGCGATGTGCTTACGCGCTCGCGCGGCCGGGGCTCGGAGCGCGGTCATCGTCGGCGCCGGAGTTCTCGGCCTCGAAATCGCGTCGTCGTTGCGCCGGCTCGGCGTCGACGTCGAAGTGGTGACCAATCTCGACGTGCCGCTCAATCCGGCTTTCGGCAAGGAACTCGCCGAATTCGAGCGAGTGCTGCTGGCCGCGGCGGGTGTCGGATTCCGGTCGAATACCTCCGTGCGCAGCTACCGCCCGGGCCCGGCCGGGACGACACGCGTCGAGCTGGAGACGGGCGCGGTCCTGACTGCCGACCTCGTCGTCGAGGCAGTCGGCGCCGAACCGTGCACCGGCTGGCTGGCCGGGAGCGGGCTGACCGTCGACGACGGAATCCACTGCGACGCAAGCCTCCAGGCCGCGCCCCACGTGTACGCCGCGGGCGACGTATGCCGATGGTTCAACCCGCGCTACGGGCGTTCGATGCGGATCGAGCACTGGACGAATGCCCTCGACCAGGCCGCGCTGGCCGCGCAGAACATCGCGGGGAGCGAAAAGCAGGTCCTGGACGGCATTCCCTACTTCTGGTCCGACCACTTCGGCTGCCACCTGCAGTTCGCCGGCACCACCACCGGCCACGGGGTGAGCGGCCAGCGAGGCGCGGATTCCCTGACCGTCCGCTACCTCGACCGCACCGGCCGCGAGATCGGCGTGCTGTCGGTCAACGACCCCCGGCCCATCCTCGAACACCGGCGGCAGCCCGCCGCCGGATGACCCAGCCGCAAGGAGCCTTCTCATGCCCGACGTCCTCGTCGCCGGCACCCCGTTCGGCCTCCAGGTGGCCGACCCGTGCGGGCGCTGGCTGACCGACGCGCACGAAACCGTCCTCGAATCCCTTCCCGGGGTCCGGCTCGAACACCTTTCCGCGCGCGAACTGAGCGACGGTGTGCGGCCCCGGCGCAAGCCGAACGTGGTACTGCTGGAGACCAGCGGCATTTCGGCCGAGTACGCGTCGCTGCCCGGGCTGATCCCCCGCTCGGCGCTCGACGGCATCATCACCGGGGAGCTGCGGTGGATCCAGAGCTGCTCGGCCGGAGTCGAGCACCTGCTGCCGCTGGTTCCCGGCGGTGTCCCGCTCACCAGCGCTTCAGGGGTCCACGCGAAGGCCGTCGCCGAGGTGGTCCTGGCGGGAATCCTGGCCCATGCCAAGCGGTTCGACACCCGGCGGGACAATCAACACCGCCGCGCGTGGGAGGCACTCGATTGCCGTGAGCTGGGGGCGACCACGGTCTGCGTGCTCGGCGTCGGGCACATCGGCGCCGAGATCGCCCGGCTCTGCAACGCCTTCGGCATGCGGGTCGTCGGCGTGGCCAGGAATGCCCGGAAACTCGACGGTTTCGCGACAGTCTTCCCGCAGTCCCACCTCCACGAAGCCTTGCGCGGAGCGCGATACGTGGCCGTGGCCTGCCCGCTGACCGAGGCGACCCGGGGGATGGTGGACGCGGCCGCACTGGCGCAGCTCGACCCGTCGGCGTATCTGCTCAACATCGCCCGCGGGCCGATCGTGGACGACGACGCCCTCGTTGACGCCCTGCGCAGGAACGCTCTCTCCGGCGCCCTTCTCGACGCATTCGAGCTGGAACCCTTACCGGGCGACCACCCGTATTGGAGCCTGCCCACCGTCCGGCTCCTGCCACACGACAGCCATTCCTCACACCGTCTCGGCGACAATCAGATCAAGGCGTTCGCCGACAACCTGCGCCGGTTCGTCGACGGCGAAAGCCTGCTGAACGTCGTCGACCCGGACGCAGGCTATTGACCTGCCACCCCGCGAGAACAGGAGAAAACCCTTGAGCGACCAGATCGGATTCGCCGGACTCGGCGTGATGGGACTGCCGATGGCGCTGAATCTGCGGCGGGCCGGCCATTCCGTCCGCGGGTTCAATCGATCGTCCCGCGGCCGCGACGAGTTCAGTGCGAGCGGCGGCGAACTCGCCGGATCGATCGGCGAACTCGCCGCCGAGTGCACTGTGGTCTTCGCGATGCTTTCCGACGACGCCGCCGTCGAGGAAGCCGTGCTCGGCCCGGACGGGATCGTCCGGTCGGCGCGGCCCGGCACGCTGCTCATCGATTGCAGCACAGTCAGCCCCGCGACGGCCCGCCGCACCGATGCCCTCGCGGCCGAAAGGGGACTTCTGACCGTTGACGCACCTGTCAGCGGCGGCGAGGAAGGCGCCCGCACCGGCACGCTTTCGGCCATGGTCGGCGGGAGCGCCGAGGCGGTGCGGCGGGCGCGGCCGTATCTGGACGCGGTGGCGGGCACGGTCACCCACGTCGGCCCGCCGGGTGCCGGGCAGCTGGTGAAGGCAGCGAACCAGGTGATGGTCGCCGGTCACCTTCTCGTGCTCGGCGAGGCGCTGCAACTGCTGTCGGGATCCTCGGTGGACACGGCGGCGGCGCTCTCGGCATTGCGGGGCGGGTTGGCGCAGAGTGCCGTACTCGACCGGAAAGCCGAGCGCATGCTCGCCCGCGAATTCGCTCCGGGCTTTCGCATCCGGCTGCAGCACAAGGACATTCGCATCGCACTCGGGGTCGCCGAAGAATGCAACGCGCCAGTTCCCCTCACCGCGCTCGCCGCTCAGTTCCTCGCGGGCGCGATGTCCGCCGGGCTCGGCGAGCACGACCATGCCGCGCTGGGCCTGGTGCCCGGGCTGCTCGCCGGGCATGCTCCGGAATGACCGTCACGGCCGGGCGCTCGACCCCCGGAGGTACACGGTGGTGGTCGTGGTGAAGAACTCCCGCGCCGCGCGGCCCTGTTCCTTGGGGCCGAACGCGCTCTGCTTGGTCCCGCCGAAGGGCACGTGCGGGTCTGCTCCGGCGGTTTCGGAGTTGATGTGCAGCACCCCGACGTCCAGCTGTTCCACCGCCGCGCGAACGGCCCGCAGGTTGTCGGTGAACACCGCCGCGGACAGCCCGAACGGGCTCTCGTTGACCAGATCGAGCGCGGCCTGGTCGTCGCGGACCCGCCGCACCGCCAGCACCGGGCCGAACAGTTCTTCGTGCCACAACTCGCTTTCGCCCTCCAGCTCGACGATCGTCGGCGGCAGGAAGGCTCCGGCCTGGCGGAATTCGTCCGGATAGCGATACCCGCCGGTGAGCACCCGGACCGGATCCCGCTCGGTGGCATCGAGCGCGGCCTGGATCCGGTCCCGGGCGCTCGCCGTGACCACCGGCCCCATCTGGATTTCCGGCGACAGCGGGTCCCCCACGTTCAGCGCTGCGGTGCGGTCGGCGAGCATCGCGAGGAATTCGCCGGCCACCGCGTCGGCGACCACGAGGCGCGAAGTCGCCGTGCACTTCTGTCCCGCCGACCGGAAGGCACCGGCCATCACCTCCGCGGCGGCGAGGTCGAGATCGGCGTCGGCCAGGACCGCGGCGGCATTCTTGCCGCCCATTTCCGTCTGGATCGGGCGCGCGCGGCGGCCGCAGATCTCGATCAGCCGGGTGCCGACTTCGGTCGAGCCGGTGAAGGTGACGGCATCGATGCCGGGGTGATCCACCAGCCTGCCGCCCAGGTCGCCGGTGGTGAGCAGCAGGTTGAGCACGCCATCCGGCAGCCCGGCCGTCACGAGCGCCTCGGCGAGCCGGATCGCGAGCAGCGGAACGACGCTGGCCGGCTTCCACACCACGGTGTTGCCGTAGCTCAGCGCCGGGGCGATTTTCCACGCCGGGATCGCGATCGGGAAATTGAACGGCGTGACGACCGCGAACACCCCGACCGGCTTGTGCAGCACCTGGATCTGCTCGCCTTCCCGCGGCGAAGCGAAGACCTCGCCGACCGGCCGCAGGCCCTCGGAGCCGGAGAAGCGCAAGATCTCCGCGGCCCGCCGCACCTCGCCGATGCCCTCGGCGACGGTCTTGCCTTCTTCGCGGGACAGCTCGGTCCCCCACTCCTGCGCCCGCTGGTCGAGGAGGTCGGCGGCCCGGCCCAGGATCCGCCCGCGGACCGGATGCGGGGTCGCCGACCACCGGGGAAACGCCTCGCGGGCCGCGCCGACCGCCGCGTCGAGCTCCCCGGCGCCGGCCAGCAAGCCCTCGGCCACGATCTCGCCGGGGCGGGCCGGGTTCACGTCGATCAGCTGCGCGCCGGAGCCGGTCCGCCACTGCCCTGCCACCAGATGCCGGAGAGAAGCACTCGGGGTATTCGCTGTCACAGCAGTCCTTCCTGATCGACGAGGATTCGTCCATCGTGCCGGGCACGGCCGCGGTCCACACTGGACGCATCGGCGTGCGCGATCGGCTGCCGCACGCCGTTTCGGCCATCGATCTCCCGCCGTGGCGCTGTTTGCATCGGTACCGCAGCGAATCCGTCCTTTCTGGAGGCCACGACATGACCGACCAAGTCCGCCGCGTCCGCACCGAGGTACCGGGGCCGCGGTCGCAGACCTTGCTGGCCCGGCAGCGCGCGGCCCTCCCGGCCGGGCTCGGCTCCGCGCTTCCGGTGTTCGTGGAATCCGCGAGCGGTGGCGTCATCGCCGACGTCGACGGCAATGCGTTCATCGACTTCGGCAGCGGCATCGCGGTGACGACCGTCGGCAATTCCGCGCCACACGTGGTAGCGCGGGCCACCGAGCAGCTCCGGCGGTTCACCCACACCTGCTACCTGGTCAATCCTTACGAATCGTATGTCGCGGTCTGCGAAAAGCTGAACGAGCTGGCGCCGGTCGCCGGTGCAGCGCGCACGGCATTGTTCAACAGCGGCGCCGAAGCGGTCGAGAATGCCGTCAAGGTCGCCCGGGCGGCCACCGGACGACCCGGGATCGTCGTGTTCGATCACGCCTTCCATGGCCGCACCCTGCTCACGATGGCCTTGACTGCCAAGAACATTCCGTACAAACAGGGTTTCGGGCCATTCGTCGGTGACGTCCACCGCGCCCCGATGGCCTACCCCTACCGGTGGCCCACCGGGCCGGAGAACTGCGCGCGGGAAGCCGCCGACGCACTCGCCGATCTCATCGACCGCCAGGTCGGCGCCGGCACTGTCGCGGCCGTGGTCGTCGAGCCGATCCAGGGCGAGGGCGGGTTCATCGTGCCTGCGCCCGGATTCCTGCCGGCGGTCCGGCAGATCTGCTCCGACCGCGGGCTGATCCTGATCGTGGACGAGGTCCAGGCCGGCATCGCCCGCACCGGCTCCTGGTTCGCCAGCGAGCACGAAGGAATCCGGGCGGACCTCGTCACCTCGGCCAAGGGTCTCGGCGGCGGGCTGCCGATCGCCGCGGTCACCGGCCGGGCGGACCTGATGGACGCCGCGCCCGCGGGCGGCCTCGGCGGAACGTTCAGCGGGAATCCCGTGGCCTGCGCGGCCGCGCTCGGCGTGTTCGAAGAGATCGAGGAACACGATCTGCTGGCCAGGGCCCGCCGGATCGGCGAGATCATGCTCCCGGCGTTGCACGACCTCCAGCGCTCGCACGAAGCCGTCGGCGAGGTGCGCGGCCGGGGCGCGATGATCGCGATCGAGCTGGTCCACGGTGACCGCCGGCCGGATCCCGGTCTCACCGCGCGCGTCGCCGCCCGCTGTCATCGGGAAGGTCTGCTGGTGCTCACGGCGGGCAGCTTCGGCAACGTGCTCCGGTTCCTGCCCCCACTGTCCATTTCGGACGACCTGCTGGCGGAAGGCCTGTCAGTGCTGCGCTCGGCCGTCGCTGCGGAGGTGTGACGGACGCCAGGCAGTCAAGGCCAGCAGGAGCTCGGCGCGCACGTGCGCGGAAGCGAGATCGGTCCCGAGCAGCTCCTGGATCCGCTCCATCCGGTTCCGCAGCGTGTGCCGGTGCACGCCGAGCGCCGCGGACGCCGCCTCCCACTGGCCGTGGTGCTCAAGGAAGGACTGCAGGGTCATGACGAGAGCGGTGCCTCCCGCCTCGTCGACCTCGGCCAGCGGGCGGAGGCGGGTCTCCGCGACGGCGTGCAGGACCGCCCGGGTTTGCGGGTGCCCGGCCAGGATCCGGCCGGCCAGCGCGTCGAACTCGACGAGTGTCTTCCGCTGCGCCTGCGCGACCCCGGCCGCCACGTCGGCTTTTCGCGCGGCGGCTGCCAGGCCGGATACCACGCTGGTTCGCGCCAGTCCGATGGCCGGCGTGCCCCCGGTCCGGCGGATTTCCCGCAGCCACTGCTCGACAGCCGGATCGCCCGGAAGCACCACGACGGCGTATCCGTCGCGGGCCGCTGCGACGTGCGGAAGGTCCGGCACCGCGACGAGCGGTCCGCGGATGGCCAGCACCACGAGTTCGTCGCCGACCGGAAGCCCGGCGAGCCGCAGGTACCGCTCGGCCTTCGCGGCGTCGAGGTCGCCCTCCAGCACCAGAGAAAGGACCAGGCCGCTCAGCTCGCGCCGGGTTTCCCGCATCCCGGGCGGTCCTTCCTGCTCCATCGCGATGAGCGACACCGCGTGCCCGATCAGCAGATGATCGGCCGAGGCGAGGTCCCTCCTGGCCGCCAGCACCAGGAGTGCGCGCACCCGGCGGCCCGCCCGGATCGGGTGCACGGTCACCACCCCATGTGCTCCGGCGCGGGAGCACGTCGTCCCGGCGTTTCGGCAGGCCGCCGCCAGATCGTCGCGGACCGGCAGATTCGCCGCGGCAGGCGGATGGGCGGCGAGGACGTTCCCGTTCGGGGCGCAGAGGACGACGTCGGAACCCGTGGCGGCCACGAGGCTCCGGACCACCGCCGCCGGGCCGCCCCGGAGCGCGGCCCTCGTCATCCGGGGCAGCGCCCGGGAAGCCCGCACCACGCCCTCGTACTCCTGTTCGGCGAGGCGATCGGTGACCGTTCGCACGATCGCCACGAACGGCGTCCGCAGCGGCACCTCCAGCACCGGCAGCGCCAGCTCGCCGGCGGCCTCGACGAGCTGCGCCGGGATCGCCGCGTGCGACAAACCGACCCCGAACCCCAGTGCCGCGACCCCCGCCTCGGCCAACCGCTGGAGATAGCGGCGGCCGTCCCCTGGCGGCAGCCGCAACCCGGTCGTCAGCAGCAACTCGCCACCGCGGAGCCACCGCCGGGGATCGGCCAGCTCGATGCTGTGCGCCCAGCCGATCTCCCGGTCCAGCCCCTTCTCCCCGCCGGCCACGGACAGCCCGAGCTGCCGCTGCTCCACGAGCCAGCGCACCGGGACGCTCCTGGCCGTCACACGAGCGCCGCCTCCGCCGGGTACGGAGTGGTCAGGGCGCGCAGCCCGGTCTCCTCCACGACGAAGTTGTCCTCCACCTTGACCACGACGATCGCGCCGCCGGCTTCCACGCTCGTCTCGGGTTCGAGCGCAATGCACATCCCGGTTTCGAGGGTGTCGTCGACATCCATCAGCGAGGCATTCGCGGCGACCGGCAGTTCGCACAGGCGGAGCCCGATTCCGTGCCCGATCGCGTAAGGCGTGCGGCCGAGCCCTTGCCGCGACAGGTAATCGTTGACCGCGCGGTGGATGGCCGACATCCGGACGCCGGGGCGAGCGAGGTCCCGCGCGATCTCGTACGCCGCCAGAAGGTGCTGGTACGCCTGGAAAACCTCGCGCCGGGGCTCGCCGACGAACGCCGTCCTGGCCGCATCGGACCCGTATCCGCCGACGCCGTAGCAGCCGATGTCGAAGAAGTACGCGTCCCCTTCCCGCAGGGACGCGTTCCTGGCGAACCAGGCACCGCTCCCGCCACGCACATTGCACACGGAATGCGTGACGAACTCGACGCCGGCTTTCAGCTGTGCCCTGGCCGCCTCGCCGAGGATCTCGTCGTCCGTCACGCCCGGCGCCACGATCGACATCGCCGCGTCCATCGCCAGCGAGTTGACCCGCGACGCAGCCTCGACGAGCACGATCTCCAGCGGGTCCTTGACCCGCCGGACCCGGTAGAACGCCGTGCTCGACGGAACGAACTCGACCGACGGGCACGCCCGGCGGAGTGCTTCGACGAGTGCCACGTCGATGGCGTCGACACCGATCCGCCGGGCGCCCGCGGCGGCGATCCGGCCGGCCACGAGCCGCACCCAGGTGCGCGGGTTCGCGCTCGCGGGGCTCCATCCCGGGTGCGGGTGCAGCGCGCGCACGTTCGGCAGGTCGGCGATGGGGTTCTCGATCGTCTCGTCGACGTACTCCACGAAGACCTCAGCCTCGCCGTCCGCGGAGACCAATGCCGCGTGCCACGCGGAGTCCGCGGTGAGGTGCGAACGATAGCCGGTGGCGTACCGGATGTTGTCGGGCTCCTGCAGGAGGATGTGATCCAGCCCGGCTTCGTCGCAGAACTCCTTCAGCCGAGCCGTGCGCGCTGCCCGAAGGGCGGCCTGATCCACGTCGGGCCAGTCGTAACGCCGGTTCATTCCTTCACCTTTCCCCAGTGCACCGATCCGGATGCAAAAGCGCTTAGGCAAGCGTAAGCAGCCGACCGGAGCGGTGTCAACCGTGGTACAGCTCAGGCCGCAGATGCCGGCGGTAATCGACTTCGGCCGGAGCGGACCGATTCAGGGAAACATCGACGGAAATCACCTGAGCCGCGCCTCCGAGAGAGTGCAGAACGGCACCGTTCGCGCCGACCGTACAGGATTCACCGGTAAACCGGAGCCCGTCCTCGACACCGGTCCGATTCACATACACCAATGGCGTGCGGTTTTCGAGTGCGCGCGCCCGGATGGCGATCCGGTGTTCGGGACCGTAGGGATCCATGTTCGCCGCCACCGCGACGAACAGGTCCGGTTCCTGCCTCGCGAGAGTGCGGGCCACCTCGGGGAACTCGACCTCGAAACAGGTCATCGGCGCGATCCGGAGACCGGCCAGCTCCACCGCGGCAACCTCGTCATCAGGCCGGAAAACCGCGCGCTCCCTGCCGAACAGATGCGTCTTGCGATGCACCCCGGCGACCCTGCCGTCCCGGTCGACGCACAGGAGCGAGTTGTAGATCCCGGCCCCCGCCTCCGGAAACCCGAGCACCGTCGCGGTCGAATACCGCGCGGCCAGCGCGCATATCGCAGCCAGTTCTTCCGACCCGAGATCGAGAGCGACATCGCGGACGTAATCGAGCCCGTAACCCGAAAGAAAAAGCTCCGGAAAGACGGCGAGATCCGCTTCCGGAAAAGAGGCCAGCGTGTGCGCGACCGCCGCGATATTGCGTGGGACCGAAGCCGGTACCGGTTGCAGCTGGGCCAGCACCACCCTGATCGGCAGCTGCCCCATCGCACCTCCTCACCCCGGCCCAGCCAGGCATACTGCAAAAGTGCTTTACCAGAAGATTATCCGCCCGGTACCCGGGCGTCAACCGACGTCGCGCGCACTGCCTGAACGATCGAAGCGGCTGGGATAGGCTGACCGCACCATGAACACGAGACGCCCGAGCATCCACGATGTCGCAGCCGCGGCCAACGTTTCCATCACCACGGTTTCGCATGCCTTGAGCGGCAAGGGACGGCTGCCGCAGGAGACTCGCGACCACGTGCGGCAGGCGGCGGAACGCCTCGGCTACACCCCCAGCTTCACCGCCCGCGGGCTCGCCACCGGGCGTTCCACGCTGCTGGCCATCCAAGCGTCGGGGTTCGGACCGGAGACCCTCGTTCCCGACCTCGCCTACATCACCGACATCCTCAACGCAGCTTCGAGCCACGCGCTGGAGCGCGGGTACGCCCTGGTGGTGCTGCCGCCGCAGGCGCCGGTCGCGCACATCGAACGCCTCGGGTTCGAAGGGGCGACGGTGATCGACCCGCTCGGGCAGGAGACCCTGCTCGGCGCGATGCGCGGCCAGGGCAAACCGGTGGTCACCATGGGCCGCATCGTGACCGGCAGCAGCTCGATCCCCTTCGTGGACACCGACCACGACGCGGCGACGACAATGGTCCTCGACCACCTCTGGGACCAGGGTTACCGCCGCCCGGCGGTCCTCACCGGCGGCCGGGGTCTTTCCTACGTCGAGAGCGTCACGAGGACCTACCGCGGCTGGTGCGCCGAGCGGACGATCCCGGACCGGATCGTCGAGGTCGACGGCAGGCTCACCGACGAGTCGGGCCGCCAAGCGATGTCCGCCGCGCTGCGGACCCGCCGCGGCGAGATCGACAGTGTGTACGCAACGCTCGACGCCCTCGCCATCGGCGCCATGACGGCGGCCCGGGACCTGGGGATCAGCGTCCCGGACCAGCTCGGCATCGCGTCCATCACGGATTCGCCGCTGCTGCGCATCCCGAACCCGATGATCACCGCCCTCGACCTCCACCCGGCCGTCATCGGCGTGAAAGCCCTCTCGATGCTCATCGACACCATCGAAGGCGGTTCCGCGGGCGGGAAAAAGCAGGGCGAGCTGATCCCGGCCGACCTGGTGGTACGCGATTCCACCGCGCGGGCCGCTTCGGGGTGAGCACCCGGGTTTGCGCAGTGCCGCCGGGACTCCTGAGCAATTCGGCCACCACGGCAGACCGGGCGCACATCATCTGATGGTCGCCGTAGATCTCGAACACCCGCGCCCGCGCAGGAAGACGCGACGACATCCCGGGATGCCGGATCGCCCAGTGTCAGATCCTGCCTGGCTGCGACATACGTGATCGGAACGCCGGGGTCCGGGAACCGTTTGAGCTCGGCTTTGTCCGTGTAGGTCACGCACTGGTGCGGCTGCTGCCGCATCCACACCGCGCGCCTCCGCTTCCGCTGCCTCGTTCATGCAGGACTGGCGGAAGACGTCCCACGGGCAGGACACGCTGTAGCCGGGGCTTGCCCGCGCGGCTCGCCGCCAGCCCCGGGTAGACAGTGTCCGCCACGCTTTCCCCGTCATGGAGCACGAAAGCGGTCAGGAAGAACAGCCCGCCGACGCGGTCGCCAAGCTCTTCGGCCGCCCGGTGCACGACTGAGCCGCCGAAACTGTGCCCCGCGAGGATGAGATCGGAAACGTCCTCGGCGAGCACCGTCTCGACGGCCGCGGTCACCGGATCCGCGTGCCGCAGCCCTGCCCGGGAAGGGTGGGCGCGAGGGTCCGGCAGCCGTCCGCGTCCAGGTGCGGGCGAACGCCGTCCCACGCCCACCCGCCGTGCCAGGAGCCGTGCACGAGAACGAGAACCGGCGTGGTCACGTGGTCACCCGCTTTCCGGCCGCCGGATCCCGCTGCCGGGATTCGTGTTCGGCGACGCAGGCACGATGGAACTCCCTGCTCAGCCCTGCGCACGAGGCGCAAATCGCCTTCAGTTCGGTGCTTCGCGGATCCCGGTCCATTTCCACTGCGGCATAGCTTTCCGCGCAGACATGACACTTCACCCGCGCCGCCCAGATGTCGGCGACCTCGTCGCGCGGGTCGTGCTGCCGCCGGAGCACGACGGTGCGGGACTGCCTGCGGTAGATCACCGCGTACGCCCCAGCGGCGACGAGCAGGGTGGCCGGCGTCGACCAGGTCCGGCCGATCGCGCCGCCGTACTGGTTGAACAGGACGCCCAGCACGGAAACGGCCACCCAGAGCCAGGTGCTCGCGGCCACACTCGCCAGCCGGCCGGGGCGGAACTCCGGCAGCGTGGCGCCGGGACTCTTGCGGGACATCGCGATGTGCACGAGCGCGATCCCGATCCAGCCCGCCACGAACACGCCTTGCCAGGCCAGGGCGAGCAGCAGATAGCTCGGCACATCGGTGAGGATCATCAGGTACGCCACCGCCCCGCAGAGCAAGGTGGCGCCGATCCGCGACAACCGGATCCGGAACAGCTTGCGGAAGCACACCACCAGGTTGATCGACGCGACATAGAGATTCCCGGCGTTCACCCGCGCCTGGTTCACCCAGATGAACAGAATCCCCCACCCGCCGAGGAGGGCGACGATCGTGGTCAGCACCGTCGCTTCGGACGCCGCTCCGAGGAATTTCCCGGAATACGCGATGAGGATTCCGGCCAGGCCGTTGCCGAGCAACGTCAGCACGTAGAACAGGGGCCCGAACGTGACCAGGCCGTTCACCCGGACGTCCTGGGGCCTTCCCATCCGGGCGAAGTCCATGGTGAACAACACGAAAACCAGAATGCCCAGGTACACGAAGCAGACGTACAGCCAGCCTGGCGCCGCCAGGTTCCCCGGCCCGGCCGGCACCTGCCTGATCCAGCCGAACGCGTCCCGGTTGCCCGCATTCGCCACCAGCACCGCCACCAGCAGGCCGATGACGTAGACCGGAAGCAGGACCCGGTTTCCCTTGTCCATCCACTTGCGGACCCCGCCCATGACGAGCGGCAGGTTCAGCACGATGACGAGCGCGTACCACAGCCACAGGTCGAACCACCCGAAATAGGCATGGAATGCTTCCGCCGCGACGGAAATCTCGAAAACCGCGTAGTAGATTCCCGTCGCGGCAAGGATGATCGAGGCGATCACCGCGCCTCTCGTGCCGAACAACCGTTGCGAGAACAGAAACGCGGTGAGGCCGGTGCGCGCGGCGAACTTCGAGAACACGAAACCCAGAACGCCGTAGATCGCACACGCGAGCACGATTCCGATCAACGCATCGACGGCACCCACCGTCGCGGTCAGCGTGGCCGCGGTGACCAGATAGAACATTCCGCTCAGCAGTGAATACCAGGCCATGGAGAGCGACCTTGTGCTGCTGCGCCAGGTCAGCGGGACCACGTGGTTCGTGTAGTCCTCGGCGGCCGACCTCTTCACTACCGTCGGATCATCGGAATAAGTGACGTCCAAGGGGACGGGAATACCGGTATCACGGGACATGTGGCTTCATTTCCAGGAGACTGGACAGGGCAGTGGTCGCGAGCAATCGGAAGTGATCGCAGTGGTACCGCGATCCGGTGGCGCGCCGGCTGATCAGCCGCAGCAATCCCCGCGCAGGTCTTCGATACCGGGGCCCGCTGTTCCCACCACTCAACGGTAAAGCGCTTTTCCAACTGTGTCAACGGTCACTTTCCCGGCCTCCCCTGCCTTCGAGCCAGGTCAGTACACCCCTTCGACATAGCGTTCGTAACGCGCGAACAACGGATTCCCGGACCCCAGCTCGGAATCGAGGTTTTCGCTTCCGAAGTCGAACAGCGACCGGGACAGCCGGACCACCGGTTCCACGGCCGCGATCCGTTCCTCCTGGTAGGCCGCGAGCGCAGCGGGGACGTCCCTCCCGGACTCGAGCGCGCGGCCGAGCGCACTCACATCGGCGAGTGCCTGGTTGGCTCCCTGCGCCAGCCCCGGCAACATCGGATGCGCGGCGTCACCGAGCAGGGCAATGCGCGAGGAACACCATTCCTTGAGCGGCTTGACGAAATCGTGCAGTGCATTCCGGATGATCGTCGGCCGGTCCGTTGCCCGCAGCAGATCCGGCACCGGGCTGCCTGCCCAGGCGCCGAAACGGGCGAAGAACGCCTCGACATCGTCGACGAGTCCGTCCCCTGCCGCGAACCAATAGGCCCGGCCCTTTCCCATCGGCAGATAACCGAAATGCCCGTCCGGTCCCCATACCTCCGCTTCGGCCATCGGGTCGATGCCGGTGTCCGCCAGGTCGAACAGGCCGCGCCAGCGCACGAGACCGTCCGAGCTGAATTCGCGCTCGCCGAACAACGACGTGCGGACCACGGAATGGATTCCGTCCGCGCCGATGAGGACATCACCGTGCACCACGCGGCCGTTGGAGAATCGGCAGGTGACCCGGTCGGCGGATTCTTCCACCCCGGTCAGCGCATGGTCGAGGTGAATGCGCTCGCGGCCCAGCGCGTCGGCCAGCATCCGGTTCAGATCGCGCCGGTAGACGCCGGCCAGTACGCCGCCGAACCGCGCCGACCACGCGGTGATGTCCCGGACGTCGAGAACCTCGCCCGTCGAACTGAAGGTACGGTAGCGGCTGAGCGAGGTCGAAATCGACGCGAGCTGCTCGCCGACCCCGAGCTCACGCAGGATGCGGACGCCGTTCGGCCACAGGTTCAGCCCCGCGCCGGCGGTCCGGATCTCCGGCTCGCGCTCGAACAACAGCACTTCCCAGCCGAGCTGGCGGAAACGGAGACCGGCGGTGAGGCCGCCGATGCCCGCGCCGCACACGAGAACCCGTTTCGTCACGGTCGCACCTCAGTATCCGGCTTCGAAATCGGGTACCCCGCGCAGAGGCTCCCCGGCGAGGTAATGACGGAGGTTTTCGCACAGCAGGTCGACGTTGCGATCGCCCACGCTCGCGGAGAAGTGCGCGTCGTGCGGTGTGATCAACAGGTTCGGCGTGTCCCAGAGCTCGCTGTCTTCGCCGAGCGGCTCCTGCACGAAGACATCCAGGTACGCGCCGGCGATGACCCCCTCGCGCAGCGCCGCGGCGAGGTCTGCCTCGTTGAGCACCTCGCCTCGCCCGATGTTGGCCACGAAGGCGTGCGGCGGGAGGAGGGCGAGCTGCTTGGCCGTGACGAGGTCGAGGGTCTCGGGGGTCTTCGGCAGCGCGGCGATCAGATAATCGGCGCGGGGCAACAGGTCCTCGAGCCCACCGCCGTGCATTTCGTCGTACAGCGGATGCGGTTCGAGATTGCGCCGGACGCCGGCCACCCGCATGCCGAACGCACGGGCCAGCTTGGCGAATCCGTTCCCGAGACTCCCGGCGCCGAGCACAACGGCCGTCTTGCCGTGCAACTCGCCGTATTCGATCATGTCCCACCGGTGCGCACGCTGGTTCTCGACCCGCTCCAGCAGGCGCTTGGCGTGCAGGAGCATCGCCGCGAGAACACTCTCCGCGAGCCCCGCGCTGTGGATGTCGACCGCCCGGACCATCGTGACGTGCGGCGCCAGAATCGGCGCGACCTTCTCGATGCCGTGGCTGCAGGATTGGAGCCAACGCAGTTTCGGTCCCTGGAGCCGCTGAATGTCGCGGCCCCGGACCAGAAACCGCAGCCATTCCGAATCGTCCCACTCGCTCGCGGTGCCGGTGGTCTCGGTGAGGATCACCTCCGGCGGGAACGCGGGCTCGGCTCCCGATGCGAGCTCGTCCCGCGACATGTGCATCAGATTGATCCGCGGTGACACCGACTGGATCGCCTCGCGGTGCCGCTCGGTCAGCCAGGTGCCGTCGGGAAAGGGCTTGCTGTAGCTGTAGGGCACGCCGGCGACCAGCACGTGAATCGGGCCGTCCGCACTCAGCAGCGGGACGACGTGAGGGTGTCTGAACTCTACCATGGGCACATCCTATGCAAAAGCGATTTTGCAGTCAATGGCCGGCCTTGGCCTTGACCACGCGCGCGGCGATTTCGAGCATCCGTTCCCTGAGTTCGAGCACCTCCGCGCGGTCTGCGCCGGCGAGCGGGCGCAGCGCCTCGCCGGCGACCACCGACCCGGGCACCTCGGCGGCGTTGGACAGTTCCGGGAACAGCTGGCCGGAAACCCGGACGAAGGTGTCGAGGCCGCCGAGATCAGCGGTCCCCAGCGGCCCGATCGCCATCCAGCGCGGTGCCAGCCCGGCACTGACGGCCAGATCGATGTCGGCAGCGTCGGCCACGCCGTCTTCCAGCAGGGACAAGCATTCCCGGAAGACGGCGAACTGGATCCGGTTCCAGACGAAGCCTTTCACCTCCGCGTTGACCCGGATCGGGTGCTTCCCCATCGACTCGACGAAGGCCGCTGCCGCGTCGAGCGCCCCGGCCGAGGTCGAGGCGCCGCCGGCGACCTCGACGAGACAGGTCCGGTCCGCCGGATTGAGAAAGTGCAGGCCGAAGAAACGCTCCGGACGGTCGAGCACCGCGGACAGCTCCGTCAGCGACAGGCTCGACGTGTTCGTGGCGACCAGCAGCCCCGGCCCGCCCAGCTCGCCGACGAGCCGGAGAACGTCCATTTTGGCCCCGGCGTCTTCCACGATCGTCTCGATCACCAGGTCGGCCACCCCGATCGCCGACGCGTCGAGCGGGCCGCCGTGCACCGGCCGCCCGGCCCGGGTCGTTGCCTCCCGCGCAGCCTGACGAGCCCGTTCCGCGTTACGCCCCACCACCGTGGTGGGGTGTGAACCCCCGGCGGCCGCGGCGGCAATGCCGACCGCCATCCGCCCAGTGCCGAGGACGACGACACGCATGTTCCACCTCCGGTCAGCTCAATACCCCCGGGAGCGGGCAGCCGCACCGCGCCACCGGAGCAGTCGCTGCCCAGCCTTGAAAAAGGGTTTTTGCATTTGAGTGGAGGAGGCTAGGCTCCCGCTGGACACGATGTCAACCGGCAGCGGTGCGCGCGACCGCACGTCCTTCTGCCGCGGCCCTCGTGATCAGGCCAGCGCGGATCGGCCCGATGCCGGCGAGCTCCAAGCCGGATCTTTCCGTCCCGGGCAACCGGGCGGAGCTCAGGGCGTGCCGGCTTCCGGCCGGCTGGCGGTATCGCTGGAAGGTCCTTCGCATAGCGCGGCAGCGGGTCCTGCGACGCAGTGCCCGGATGCCCGAGCCCTTCGTGCCGGGCACTCGCAAGCATCAGCGTGATGCCGCGATCCGGCACCGCCCCATGGCCGGAGACTCACCGATCTTGCACGAACAGTTGCAGATTTGATTTTCTGCACCTATGGTTGCAGCCATGGAACCCCGCAACGTTGCTGTGTGGCTTGAGGCGCTGCGCCCTCACAAAGGGCTGTCGCCCGCACTCGACCGGGTTCTGCAGACGCTGATCACCAATCCCAAGATCGCGTCGTACGGCGAGGTCGGTGATATCGCCTCGCGTGCCCAGGTGAACCCGAGCAGCGTCGTGCGATGCGCCCAGGCACTGGGTTTCGAGGGATGGCCCGCACTCCAGCGTGAGCTGCGAGCCAAGTATCTGGCGTCGCTCACGTCGGAGGAGACTTTCCAAACCCGCCGGAAGGGGCCGCTCGGGCCCGGGCATTCCGCCTTCCAGCAGGACATCCAGAATCTCAAGGACGCGCTGGAGTCCGTCGAGCCCGCCGAGATCGACGCGGTCATCAGGCGGATCGCGGGCTCCGCCCGGGTGGTCGTTGCCGCCACGGGGACTTTCGCCGCGCCCGGTCAGGTGCTGGCCCATCTCGGTTCCGCTCTCGGATACCCGATCACTGCCGAGACCAGGGGTGCGGTACATCTCTCGGCGGCGCTGACGGGCTTCGGCCCGGAGGACACGTTGGTCGTGCTCACCGCCTGGCGCCCCATCGGCGACCTCGTCAGGTCGGCTCGGCTGGCCAGGCATCGCGGGGCGCGCGTCATAGCTGTCACGGATCTGCGCCGCGGTCCGTTCGCCGAACTCGCGGATCACATTCTGGTCGTACCAAGCGAAGGTGTTTCCTTCTTCCAGTCAGTCACTGCGGCGACCTCGCTCATGTACGGCATCGTCGACGGGTTGGCGAACGTCGACGTCGATCGCACCCGGGAACAGCTAGCCGCGGCACAGCAGTCCTGGGAGATCCTGCAAACGTACGAATCCTCGTAACTGCCCGCCGCCCGGATGGCGGTCGGCTTTCTCGACGTCAGGCACGTCGATTTACCTTGTACAGCGAGGTGTCTTATGCTCAAGAATGCCTTTTTACCGACTGTTCTTGTGGCCGCCGCCATCACTGCGCTCGCCGAAATTGTGGGCACTCGGTCGATTTCGCTCGGGCCCGGCAAATTAATTCTTTTCCCGATCATCTGGGCAATTCTGCTCGGTGGCGCGCTCAGCTTTCAGCGGATCCGGCCCGTTTCCGCCGAGCTGCAGCGGAAAGCGCTTGACCTGGTGTCGGTCGGTATCATGGTCTTCCTGGTTCTCGTCGGCGTCACCGTCGGCGGTTCGCTCACCGAACTGAAGGACGTGACCTGGGTCCTCGCTCTCCAGGAAGTGGCACATCTGTTCGGTACGGTGATCCTCGCGCTGCCGGTCGCCGTCGTGCTGCGGATGGGCCGGGCGTCGATCGGCGCGACCTATTCCATCGACCGGGAGGCGAATCTCGCCTACACCGCCGAACGCTACGGCGCCGCGTCGTCGGAATACCGTGGAACGCTGGGGGTTTACGTCTTCGGATCGGTGTTCGGCGCGCTGTATCTCACCGTGCTCGCCGGATATCTCGGCTCGATCGGCTGGCTTCATCCGCTCGCACTGGCGATGGGCGCGGGTGTCGGCTCCGGCTCGATGATGGCCGCGGCGTCGGCGGCGATCGCGACCTCGCATCCCGGGATGGAGAGCCAGATTCTCGCCTTCGCCTCGGCTTCGAACCTGATGACGCAAACCATCGGCACCTTCGTCACCTGTTTCGTGGCGCTGCCCCTCGCCGAGCGGATGTATCGCTGGTGGTGCCGGCTGTTCCGGGTGCGCGAGCGCCTCGTGGCCGACGGCCCGCTCGTCGCGGCAGGCACCGGCGGGGGAAGAAACCCCGCCACCCCTGAGGCGGCCGGCCGGACTCCGGCGGCATCCGAGGTGAGCGTGACCAAGGATCTTCGGCGGATGCCTGTCGTTCTGCTGGTTTTCGTCGTTCTGATGGGGCTGGCGAACACGATCAGCACCGGCAAGATCAGCATGCAGACGGTTCTCGCGCTGGTACTGCTGGCCCTCGTGACCTACGGAGCCTTCGCGCTCAGCAAGATCGCGCCCAGGATTCCCGTGCTGGCGACCACAGTGGTGACCGGGATTCTGGTGGCCGCACCGTTCAGCCCGGTTTCCGGACTCGTCGCCGAACTCGTCTCGGGGATCAGTTTCCTGTCGCTGGTGACGCCGGTGCTCGCGCTGGCCGGGCTGTCGCTGGGCAAGG
>NZ_LWSF01000006.1:287440-326672 GCF_001651785.1 Amycolatopsis sp. M39 | reverse complement strand
ATTCCTGCTGGCCGCGGTCGTCGCCGATCTGTTCGTCCGGTGACCCGGACCATCCACAAAGGAGCATTGTGTACCGCAATCAGGACAACCTGCCCGCCGGGAAGACCGCAAGCGTCGGCGTCGTCGGGCTGGGGAACATGGGGCTCGGCATGGCGGTGACCCTCGATCAAGCAGGATGGCGGGTCACCGGCTATGACCTCGACGCGGCCGCGGTCGCCGAGGCGGGCGGCAACGGCATCGGGTGCGTAGCACAGTTGCCGGAGCTGGCCGCCGAGCAAGTCGTGCTTTCGCTGCCTGGCGCCGGCGCCGTCCGGTCCGTGGTGCCCGAACTGCTGGAGGGCGCACGACCGCGGGTGATCGTCGATACCACCACCTCGGACCCCGGTACCAGCAGGGAAATGGCCGCCCGGTGCGCGGAGGCGGGGGTCGCCTTCGTCGACGCTCCGGTGTCCGGAGGCCGGACCGGAGCCTGGTCGGGCGCTCTCACCGCATTCGCCGGCGGGACCGACGCCGCGGTGGATTCCGCCGCCGCCGTGCTGTCGATCTTGACGAAACAGTGGAGTCATCTCGGGCCCGCCGGTTCCGGGAACATCGTCAAACTGCTGAACAACATGTTGTGCGCCGTCAACATTGCTTCCGTCGCGGAGGCCGTCGACGTGCTCGCGGCGTATGGAATCGACCTCCCGCAAGCGATGACGGCGCTCAACACCGGATCCGGCCGGAGCGCGGTGAGCCAGGTCAACTTCGAGGGCGCGATCCTCAAGGGAGAACTCGTCGGCGGCTTCACCGTCGGCCTCATGGCTCGCGACGTCGCGCTCGGGATCGACGTCGCGACCGCGGCGGGCGCCCGGCCGAGCGTGCTCAGCGCGAGCAAGCAAGCGTGGGACCGCGCTCTCGCCCAGCTCGGACCGGAAACGGACTGCAATCTCGCTCCCTCGGCGTTCACGAGCGCGACCGACTGCTTCTCCTCGGCAGCTCTGCGCCCGGATGCCGCACCCGACCAGGAAGGCAACGACTGATGACCTCCACTGTGGACCGCCCGCTGAGCGGCGACGACCGGGCGGCGATGGTCCGGCACACGCTGGAGCGGGAAGTGCCCGGCGGGATCGGGATCTGCTCGGGGCAGCAGGTCCATCCCGGACGCGGTGACCGATTCCCGTTGCACGACCCGACCTCGCACGCGCTGGTGACCGAGTGGCCGGATCCCGGACGGGAAGGCGCGGACCTCGCGCTCGCCGCCGCGGTCGAGGGGTTCGCGCGCTGGACGGCGCTGGGTCCGGCCGGCCGCGCCGACGCGCTGCGCACCGCGGCACAGCTGGTCGAGGCCCGCGCCGGTGACCTGGCCCGGCTGGAGACCTTGACCACCGGGAAGCCCTTGCGGGATACGACGGCGGAGCTGCGTGCGGTCGTGACGATGCTGAAGTTCTACGGGGGATGGGCCGAGCGCATCAACGGGGAAACCCTCGGCGGCGCCGGCAGCTGGCATGCCTACAGCCTGTTGCAGCCCTTCGGCGTGATCGTCGCCGTGACACCGTGGAACGCGCCGCTGCTGACTGCCGCCGCGAACGGACTGCCGGCGCTGGCCGCGGGCAACGCGGTGGTGGTGAAGCCGAGTGAGTTCACCCCGGCGAGCACGATCCGGTTCGCCCAGATCCTGCACGAGGCCGGGCTGCCGCTCGGCGCCTTCGTCGCGGCTCCCGGGCTCGGCGCCACCGTCGGTGCCGCGCTCACCACCGATCGGCGGGTCGGCAAGGTCGTGTTCATCGGGTCGGTAAGCACGGGGCGCGCGGTCGCGTCCGCCTCCGCCGCGGCTGGAATCCCGAGCATTCTCGAACTCGGTGGAAAGAGCGCGAACGTGGTCTTCGCCGATGCCGGCCTCGACGACGCCGCGGCGGGAGCGCTGAGTGCCGTCTTCTCCGGCACCGGGCAGTCCTGCCAGGCCGGTTCACGATTGCTCGTGCAGGACAGCATCCGGGACAAGCTCCTCGACCGGATCGTGGCGGGGGCGCGGGTACTGCGGGTGGGCGACCCGCTCGATCCGGAGACCGAACTCGGCCCGATCGTGCACAGAGCACAGTACGAGCGGGTGCGGGAACTCGTCGCGCTCGGAGTCGCCGAGGGCGCCCGGCAGCTTGCGGACCTGCCGCTGCCCGCGGGCATCGCGACCGGCCCGATGCGCACCGGGAACTGGTGCACGCCGGTGTTGCTCGACGGGGTCGCCGCGGACCACTCGCTGGAACACACCGAGGTCTTCGGTCCGGTACTGGCGATCGACACGTTCTCCGACGAGAACGAGGCGCTCGCCCGTGCCAACGGCACCGAATTCGGCCTCGCGAGTGCGGTCTGGACCCGCGACGTCGCCCGTGCCCATCGGTTCGCCTCGGCGATCCAGGCCGGAACGTGCTACGTCAACTGCTACAAGGTCGGCCATCCATCGGCCCCGTTCGGCGGGTTCAAGTCCTCCGGCTGGGGCCGGGCCAGCGGCCGGGGCGTGGTCGAGGAATTCACCCAGTCCAAGGCCGTATGGGTGGCGACCCAGCGGACCGCGCCGGCCTTCCCGTCTCTGGACCGGCAGCGGTGAATCTGGTCGAGCGCGCGGAGCCGCACCTTCCCGGCCTGGTCCGGCTCCGTCGCCACCTCCATGCCGTCCCGGAGGTCGGGTTGCGGCTGCCCCGGACGCAGGCGGCGCTGCTGGACGCGTTGTCCGGGCTGGGACTCGCCATTCGCACCGGTTCGGCCTGTACGTCGGTGGTGGCGGTGGTGGAGGGCCAGCTGCCCGGCGAGACCGTGCTGCTGCGCGCCGACATGGACGCATTGCCGATCGGCGAGGACAGCGGAGAGCCCTTCGCCTCGGACAACGGCTGCATGCACGCCTGCGGCCACGATCTGCACATGGCCGGTCTCGTGGGCGCCGCCCGGCTGCTCACCGAGGTGCGGTCCCAGCTGCGGGGGCGGGTCGTGCTGATGTTCCAGCCCGGCGAGGAAGGACACGACGGGGCCCAAGTCATGCTGGACGAGGGGCTGCTCAAGACCACCGCGACGCCTCCTGTCGCGGCCTACGCCCTCCACGTCGGGCCGGGGCGCGCGGGGACGATGTGGACGCGGCCCGGCGCGATCCTGGCCGGCATGGGCACGTTGCGCATCACCGTGCGGGGAGCAGGCGGGCATGCCTCCGCGCCGCATGACACCCTCGACCCCGTGCCGGTGCTCGCGGAAATCGTGCTGGCACTGCAATCTCACGTCACGCGGCGGCACCGGGTGTTCGATCCGGTGGTGCTGTCGGTCACGCGCCTGCAAGCCGGCGACGCGGTCAACGTCATCCCGGGCTCCGCGACGCTGGAGGCGAGCGTCCGGGCGCTGTCGGCGGACGCGGTCGGGCAACTGCGCACCCAGGTCCAAGACCTCGCGTCGCACATCGCCCGGGCCCACGGGATGGAGGCCGGCTCGGTGTTCGCCGATCACTATCCCGTGACCTGCAACGACCCGGCGGAGACGGAGTTCGCCGTGCGAACGGCGTCCCGGGTCCTCGGCCGCAACGCCGTCGACCCCGCGCACCCAGCGTTGATGGGCTCCGAAGACTTCTCGAAAGTGCTGGCCAGGGTCCCGGGAGCACTGGTGTTCATGGGTACGACTCCCCCGGATCTCGACCCGGCCACCGCCCCGGGCGTCCACTCGCCACAAGCGCGGTTCACCGACCGCACCCTGCCGCTGCACGCCGCGCTGCTGGCGCAGCTCGCGTTCGACCGGCTGGCCTCAGGGAGCTAAGGCCCGAAGCACCAGGCCGACGTGCTCGCGCACGGCCTCGTCGGTGAGCGGGCGATGGCCGACCGTCAGCCGAAAATAGAGCGGAGCATAGAGGAGGTCGAGCACGACATCCGGGTCGGCGGGCCGGATCACCCCGGCCCTCGCCGCCGCCCGCACGGTCGCGATCCCTTCCTCGCGGCGCGCGTTGACATAGCCCTCCCGGAAAGCATCGGCGATTTCCGGGTCGAACTGCCCTTCGGCGATCAGCGCGGCGACCACCTTGCCAGTCGCACCGCGGAACGCCTCGGCCATCGCCAGCAACCGGTCCTCGACGTGGGCCAGCGTGAAGTTCTCCGGATAGGGCAAAACCTCGCCGGACCTGCGGAGGAACGCGGACATGATCACCGCGGCGCGGTTGGGCCACCACTTGTATACGGTCACCTTGCTGACACCCGCGCGCTGCGCGATCGCCTCGACCGTCGTCGCCTCCAGCCCTCGCGTCAGCAGGAGCTCGTAGGCAGCGTCCAGGATCGCCGCTTCCGCCCGCGGCGCCGTGCGCCGCGCCGAGCCGCGCCGGCCGGCGTTCGGGGTTTCCGGAGGACGGGACATCGGCAGCACCTCGACATCAACGCAACGGGCATTTCCACCGGACACAGTGCACTACAGCGACGGCTCCCCCGCGACCCGCCCGGTCGCTTGACAGCCGAGCTAAAGTGAACTGTACGTTCAGTTAACTTAGGAGGCGGCGGAATGAAATCCACCACGAGCACGAGTGCTTACACCCGCTTCGATCTCCCGGTCAGCCGCGTGGCCGGCGACGGGCCGGCATCGGAGGCAGAGATCGCCGTGCGCCGGGACCTCGCGTCGGCCTACCGGCTCTGCGCGCTGTTCGGCTGGGACGATCTGATCTACACCCACATCTCGGCGCGGGTGCCCGGAGCCGGGCATCACTTCCTGGTGAACCCCTTGGGGCTGGGATTCGACGAGATCACCGCGGGCAACCTGGTCAAGATCGACCTCGACGGCAACGTGGTCGGCGACAGCCCGTATCGGCCCAACGCCGCGGGTTTCGTCATTCACGGCGCCGTGCACAGCGCGCGGGCCGACGCCTCCTGCGTGATGCATCTGCACACCGAAGCCGGGATGGCGCTGAGCATCCTGGAGGAGGGGCTGCTTCCGTTGAGCCAGCACGCCATGCGCTTCAGCGGCCGCCTCGGTTACCACGACTACGAGGGGATCGCCCTCACGATGGACGAACAGCGGCGCTTCATCGCCGATCTCGGGGACAACGCCGCGCTGATCCTGCGCAACCACGGCACCCTGACCGTCGGCCGCAGCGTCGGGCACGCCTTCACCGAGATGTTCTACCTGGAGAAGGCCGCGCGGGCGCAGCTGCTTGCCCAGGCCACCGGCCGTCCGCTGCGCGTGCCCGATCCGGAGGTTGTCGAGCTGACGACCCGCCAGTGGGTCGACGATCTCGGTGTCTCCGAGGACCGCGAATGGCCCTCGCTGCTGCGCAAGCTGGAGCGCGTCGATCCCTCCTGCCGGGACTGAGCGCAGCCCGATGAAGCCCGAGACTCAGGACGCCCGGCGCGCCGCGGGGCACGCCGTGCTCGTGACCGGTGCCGCGGGCGGCATCGGCCACGCCGTCGCGGTGCGGCTGGCCGCTGACGGCTGGACGGTCCTTGCCGCCGATCTCGATCAGGTCGGCGCCACCCCGGAGGCCGCGCAGTTCCCGGACCGGGTCCATCCGATGGTTCTGGATGTGAGCGACGGCGCGGCAGTGGATCTCGCCGCCGCGCGGCTGCGCTCGACCGGCCCTGAACTGGCGGGCCTCGTCAATGTCGCCGGTGTGCTCCAGGACGTCGAACCGTTGGTGGCGCAGAACGCGCAAACCGCGCGGCGAGTGTGGGAGGTCAACTACTTCGGAGCGCAGCGGTGCACGCAGGCATTCGCGCCGCTGCTGATCGATGCCGGCGGCGGCGCGATCGTCAACATCACGTCGATCAACGCGCACCGTCCGCTCCCGTTGCACGCTTACGCGCCCGCCAAAGCAGCACTGGCGGCGGCGACTGTGCTGGCGGCAGGCGATCTCGGCCGCTATGGCATCCGGGTGAACGGCGTGGCTCCCGGGTTCACGACGACCCCGGCCATGCGCCGGAAGCTCGCTCTCGGCACCCGGGACGCGGCCGGCCTCGTCGCGCACACCGCACTCGCCCGGCTGGTCGAGCCGAGCGAAGTCGCGGCGGCGGTGAGCTTCCTGCTCGGCGACGACGCCGCCGCGATCACCGGCGTGAGCCTGCCGGTCGACGCCGGGTGGACCGCCACCGCGCATTGGATGGATTTCGGCAACCGGCTGGACCCGGCCAAGGAGAAGCAGTGAAGCACCTGAGCACCTTCCACGAGCATTGGTCGCGCACCGTCCGGCGTGCCGGTCCCGCGACCTTCCTGCTGTTCCAGGACGAAACCGGCACCACTGCCTGGACCTATGCCGAATTCGATGCGATCGTCGCCCGTACTGCGGGCACCCTGCGTACGCTCGGTGTCGTTCCCGGTGCTTCGGTGCATGTCGTGTTGCGCAACTGCCCGGGCTTTCTCGCCGTCTGGCTGGCCGTTGCCCGCCTCGGCGCGTGGCTGGTGCCGGCGGACCCCGCGTCGAGCCCGCGAGACATCGCTGTCCAGATCCGCCGTACCCGCCCGGTGGCCGGAGTGTGTGCCGCCGCGAGAGCGGACCGGTATCGCCGAGGGGCCGGCGAAGCGCTGCCCCACCTCATCGAACTGCGGGAGAACGTCGGCGACGTCGGCGACGGTGGTGCACTCGTCGCCGGACCGCCGATCACCGGGGCAGCAGGCGGGATCAAGCCGGCGGACCGGCTCGCGGTGATGTTCACCTCGGGCACGACGTCCGAGCCCAAGGGGGTCGTTCTCACCCAAGAGAATTACTCCACGGTCGCCGAGACGATGGCGGCGGCGGCAGCGCTGCGATCCGAGCACCGGTGGCTGGTCACCTTGCCGCTGTTTCACGCCAACGCCCAGTATTACTGCTTCGCGCCGGCGATCTCGGCCGGCGCGAGTGTCGCGCTCACGCACGCCTTCTCCGCGTCGCGCTGGGTGCGGCAAGCCCATGAGCTGCGGGCAACGCATGCGAGCCTGTTCGCTGCGCCCATCAGGATGATCCTGGCCCGGTGCGGCGCCGAGCCGCCGCGATTGCATCTTCGGCACGTCTGGTTCGCCCAGAGCCTCGGGCGCGACCATCATCAGCGGTTCAGCGAGATCGCCGGATGCCGGCCGCGTCAGCTCTACGGCATGACCGAAACAGTCGCCGCCGTCACGGCCGACACCAGCCTGCCCGCCCGGCACGACATCATCGGCGGACCACTCGCCGGGCGCGAGATCGCCGTCGCCGACGCGGGGACGGGAAAACCGGTGGGCGACGGTGTGCCGGGAATGCTCCTGGTGCGTGGAGTTCGCGGCCGGGACCTTTTCGCCGGCTACCTCGACGATCCCGCCACGACCGGCCGCAGCTTCACCGATCTGCCCGACGGCACCAGCTGGTTCCGCACCGGCGACCTGGTGGGCCGCGACGCCGCAACCGGTGAACTGCGCTTCGTGGGCCGAGCCGACGACGTCATCAAGGTCGCCGGCGAGAACGTGAGCCTGTCCGAGGTCGAGTCCGTGCTGGCCCAAGCGCCGAAGGTGCTGGAAGCGGCAGTCGTCGCCCAGCGGGACCCGATCCGGGACCAGGTGCCGGTCGCGTACGTGGTGCCGGCAGACGCGCTGTCTCCGCCGGACGTCGGCGCGTTGGCCGAATGGGCCGCGGACAACCTGCCGCCCGCCGCACGGCCCCGCGCCTGGCACGTGATCGCCGAACTGCCGCGAACCAGCGTCGGCAAGGTCCGGCGATTCCAGATCGGCGAGAGCGGAAGGGCAGTAACCGATTGAGGCGGGCGCGACCCCGCGAGGTCCACGCGCCAGCACGTCAGGTCCGCCGCCGGTACCCGACCGGTCAACGCGGTGAAACGACGGTCCTGCGTCGCGGCTATTTCGGGGATCCCCACGCTTTCGGCCAGCCAGGCGCCGATTCGAGCCGGAGTGCGGCAGATCGAGCAGTTTGCCGACAGCGGCGGCCCGACTGGGCTTCCGCGCAACTCGGCGCCGGGCAGGGATCGGCGGCGCACTCGGCGCGAGCAGCGCGGGACACGAACAAGTGCGCGGGGGCTGTCGACACGGTTTTTGCCGCGCTCGCCGGGCCTCGCGGCGGCGGTCGCACTGCTCGACACGTCGGGACCGGGCACCGAGACGGTTCGGCGAGCCGGGACCCCGCTCCGGACAGTGGGTGCGGTTCGAGGCTCCGACGAGCTTTGCGAGCGCGGTGTTCTTTCTCGACGCCGAGCGGCGGAGGGCTGCGCCTGGTCCTGCACGGCTCGATCCGTAACCTCGCGGGCACGTCGCGCCGTGCCAGAGGGCGCGGTGGCCGAGCAATACTCCGGCTGGGCGCTTGTCGCGCGGTTAAAAGCTCGCGCGAGAGGACAGGGAACTCCCGCGCCGCGGCAAGCATTCCTCGCACGGTCGCGCGGTTTCCCGGACGAGCCCACCGACAAGTTCCAGCCCCGCTGCACCACCGGGCGGGTAGCGGGGTACGCACGGGCGACTGCCGTGCGCGACGCCGCTCTATGTTGAGCACATTTCGCCGCCAGCCTGACGTGCTCAAGCATCGAGCAGCCGCCTCGACGCGCCCCCGGCGCACGAGGGGCCTGAACCTGGCGCAGGCATCTTGGCGGGATCCGTCCTCCTCGGCGTCTCCGGCCCCTTTATCGGCCAGCCGATGGGCTCGAAGTCCCCAGTATCGGCAAAGCACCCGGCACCGCACGGCAGCCAGCGACACTCAAACGCACTGACCTTCACCGGCACAGATCGGCAGTGCACGGGACTGCCCAGCACGCACCGGAACTCGATATTCGCGCCTTACTCCCGGGCTTACCGTGCCGACATGTGTCATATGGTGCTGCCGAGGGCTAACCAGCGCGGGCCAGGCCGCATTTTCCCGGGCATTGACACCGGGCTGGGCCGCGGCGTATCGGGTGCTCCGTGAGTACCGG
Source organism: Amycolatopsis sp. M39 (assembly GCF_001651785.1). Lineage (NCBI taxonomy): Bacteria > Bacillati > Actinomycetota > Actinomycetes > Pseudonocardiales > Pseudonocardiaceae > Amycolatopsis > Amycolatopsis sp. M39. The sequence continues at coordinate 317,829 of NZ_LWSF01000006.1, read as the reverse complement.
AGCCCAATCGAGGACCGACCTGGGTTGACCGCCTTTGGGAACCTATTTGCTCCTCGTATATCCGATCTGGCTCTTCCATGGCCGGCTGTTTCGACTGGTAACTATTCGATCGTTCGGGAGCGCTTTCAGTGATCGCGCCGTCGCCGGGGTTTGAGCCGGTTGGCAGTCCGAGCCGCACGTCACTCGTACTGTTGGCGAGGCGAAAGTTTCCTTCGGGAGGCGCGCGTGCCGGGCCCGCGGCACGGGAACGATCCGGCGCTGGTCCGTGTTGGCTGATGCCGGTCGGCGTTGGACGAGCAGCGGGGCGTGATCCGGTGGGAGGCGGTGACCGTAAGCGCTTGCGTGCGATGGTCGTCCCGTTCAGCCTGGGGTCGTAATGTTCCTCGTGACGGCGACGTCCACGGGATCGGCCCCAGCGGGTTCTGTTTCGTCCCGCTCCGCGAAAACCCTGATCGGCCAGAGCGGTTTGCCGCCGACTCGTGAACTGGCCCTGCCCGCGTCCGCGGAGAGTCCGGCAGACCCGCCGCGCGTGCCCGATCGCCGAGGGGTCAGCAATCCAGCCGCCCCCGCGCGACCGCCAGGCGGGGCAGCGCTCACCACGATCGACGCGGGAGAGCGGGCGATCAGTATCCGAGTCGGCAGTCGCACGGAGCCGTCGCGCGGAGACGCCGGTCAGATTTGACGGCATGAGAACGGAACTGGACGCGGTGGCCGCGGCTGCGCTCGAACAGTACGATTTTTCTCCCGAAGCTGTCACGCTTGTCAACGTTTCCGAAAACCTGACCTATCGGGTGGACGACCGGAGGACCGGACGGTCGGTCGCGCTGCGCGTCCACCGGCCCGATTACCACTCCGAGGCGGCGATCGAGTCCGAGCTGTGCTGGATGGACGCGCTCCGCGAGGACGGTGCAGCCGAGCCGCCGCGGCCGGTTCGCGCGCGGGACGGTGCTCGGGTCGTCACAGTCGTCGACGCGCGGGGACGGGCGAGGCATGCGGTGGCGTTCGAGTGGTTGCCTGGCCGGGCACCCGACCCGGGCGGTGACCTGGTACCCGGGTATCGCGTGCTCGGCAGCATCGCGGCCAAGCTGCATGCGCACGGGTCTCGCTGGCGGCCGCCGTCGTCGTTTGACCGCTACACCTGCGATTACGACACCGCGCTCGGCCCGCAGGCGAGGTGGGGCCGCTGGCAGGAGGGACTGGGCATCGGGCGGCCGGAGCGCGACCTGCTGGCCCGGCTGGACGGCGAAATCGCCGGGCGGCTCGCGGACTACGGCACCGGGCGGGACCGGTTCGGCCTCGCACACAACGATTTGCGCCCGGCGAACCTCCTCGTCGACGGCGACCGCGTCCAGGTCATCGACTTCGACGACTGCGGCTATTCCTGGTACCTGTACGACTTCGCCACCTCCGTGAGCTTCATCGAGGACGACTCCCGGCTGCCCGAATGGACGGCCGCGTGGCTCGACGGATACGCGCGCTGTCGCGCGGTTTCGGCGGACGACCTCGCGATGGTTCCCACGCTGGTCATGTTCCGCCGGCTGCTGCTGGTGGGATGGATCGGCTCGCACCACGAGTACGCGGCCGAAGCCGCCGAACTGGGCGCGGGCTTCACTCGTGGCACGTGTGCGCTGGCCGAGGCATACCTGGCGGGCGAGTTCCTGACGCCGAGTCCGTATCGCAGTCGGTAGTTGGACCGATCCGGTGCGGCCGAACGACCGCCAGAGTGGTGGGCACCGGTTCCGATCCGCCGCGAGGACGAGGTTGCCATGGTGAACCACTCGGACTGCCTGCCGCTCGTTGGCCTGTCCACCGTCGTGGACGAACTCGCCCGAGGAGGAACAGCCGTGCTCGTCGCCGGCGGCACCGGGTACCTGACCATGGCTGCCGGATTCGCCGACTGGCGAAGGATCTCGTTCTTCGTGCGGCACACGTCCGGGTTCCTCTGCGCGGCCATGCCGCCGGAGCGGGCCGACCGCTTGGAACTGCCGCCCATGGTCCCGCACCGGCAGGACCGCGGCGGGCCGGAGTTCGCCGTGTCGGTCGACGCCAGCACCGGTGTCGGAACCGGGATTTCGGCCCGCGATCGCGCGCGGACCCTGCGCTTGCTCGCCGAGCCGGACACCACGCCGGACGGCTTCTGCCGTCCCGGCCACGTCATGCCGATCCGGACCCGGCGAACCGGCCCGGCGCAGGCGCCCGAGGCAGCCGTCGAACTGTGCCGGCTGGCCGGAGCCGCGCCGGTTGCCGTGCTGTGCGAACTGGTCGCCGCCGACGGGTCCCTGCCCCAACCCGAGTTTCTCGCGGACTTCGCGCACGAGTACGGCCTGCCGGTCATCGAAATGGAGGAAACCATGGGAATCGATCGCGCCGCTTCGCGCGGCGAGTGGAATGTGCAGAGACCGCACGGGTTCCTGGCCAGGGCACCGCTCAGCAATGCCATCCGGGTGGGCGACCTCGTGATCACGTCCGGCCAGATCGGCATCGACGGGTCTGGTGCTGTCGTACCCGGAATCGGGCCGCAGACCCGGATCTGTCTCGAAAACATCGCGACGTTGCTGGCGGCCAGCGGCGCCGACCTGAGGGACGTGGTGCAGACTCGGGTGTTCCTCGCCGATTTCACCGGGTACGACGAATTCAACCAGGTCTACCGCGAATTCTTCGCCGACCCGTACCCGACCCGCTCGACGATCGGTGTTCCGCGACTCGCCCTCGGCGCGGAAATCGAGATCGAAGCCACCGCAATCCGCCGACGTGAACCCGCAGGAGAAGAAGCATGACCGACTCCCCCGTGCCGCCCGACGCGTCCGCACTCCCCGAAGCCGAAATTCTGGAAACACTTCCTCCGCTCGAATGGGATTACCGCACCGCGTTGGCCGACCGGGAAACCTACCTCACCCCGGTGCTGAAGACCTTTCAGGCGACAACGAAGCCTGTTCTGTTCAAAAGCGGGCTGGGCCAGTACCTCTTCGACAGCGACGGCAATCGCTACATCGATACCGTCGCGATGAACCAGGCCATCAGCGCCGGCTACCGCAGCCCGTATGTGCAGGCCGCGGTCCGCGAGCAACTCGAAGACATGCAGCACTGTTCCACGATGTGGATGCACCCCGGGCCCGCTTCGCTGGCCAAAGCGCTGGTGGGCAAAATGCCCCCCGACGATTGGGTGGTCCATTTCCTGAGCAGCGGCACCGAAGCAGTCGACCTCGCCCTGATGATGGCGCGCAATTACACCCAGCGGCACGCCGTCGTCGCCCTTCGCTCGGCCTACCACGGAGCGGTCGGGGCGACGGCGAACGCGACAACCTCGATCGCCCGCTTCCACCAGAAAATTCCGAGTGCGTCCGGAATAATCCATGTTACCAACCCCGACCAGTACCGCGGCATTCACGGACCCGGCGTCGACCCGTACCTGGCGGAATTCCGATCGAGTATCGCGGCTTCCACGAACGGCGAACTCGCCGCCTACATCTTCGAGCCCATCCAGGGTTACGGCGGCGTCATCCCGATGCCGACCGAATACGTCCGGCAGACCAGCGCCCTCGCCCGAGAACTCGGCGGCGTCGTGATCGCCGATGAAGTGCAGACCGCGGTCGGCCGCACCGGCGCACATTTCTTCGGGTTCACCGAGCACGGTGTCGTCCCGGACATGGTGGTGCTGGCGAAGGGCATCGGCAACGGGTTCCCGCTGTCGGCGGTGATCGCCCGGCGGGACATCGCCGAGGCGATGACCGGCCGCACGTTCATGAGCACCATGGGGTCGAATCCCACCTGCTGCGCGGCCGGCCGCGGGGTGCTGGCCGCGCTGGAACACGGTGGGCTGCAGGAGAACGCGCGGATCGTCGGCGCGCAGGCGATGGACATGTTCCGCGAACTCCAGACCCGGTACGAGGTCATCGGCGACGTGCGCGGCCGCGGCCTGATGATCGGCATGGAGCTGGTGAAAGACCGGGACACGAAGGAACCCGCCACCGAACTCGTGCACGCCATCGCCGACGAAATCGCCGATTCGGTGATCGTCACGAAGGCCGGCGCGCACGCGAACGTGCTGCGGCTCGTTCCTCCGCTGTGCCTGACCGCCAAGGACGCGGCGGACGTCGTCGACCGGCTGGACTCCGTGCTCGCCCGGCCGCGGTGAACCAGCCGTGAACGTCGGAACGTTCTTGACCAAGGCCGCACGGGCGCATCCCGCCCGGATCGCGGTCGACGGCGGTGGCACCACGCTGACCTACGCCGAACTCGACGCGCAGGCCGCGGCCTTCGCCGACGGTCTCCGTCGCCGGGGATACCGGCGCGGCGATCGCATCGCCCTTTTTCTGCCGAACCGGGCCGAATACTTCCCGATCCTGTTCGGCCTCCTCAAGGGCGGGTTCGTGGCTGTTCCGGTGAACGCCAAGCTCCACCCGGCCGAACTCGCCTACATCCTCGACCATTCCGGCGCACGGGCGGTCGTGGTCGACGAGCCGCCGGGCCCGCCGGCGCAGGTGGCACGGATCGCCGTCGGCCGGACGGGTCCGGGCTCCTTCGCCGAGATCGTCGCGACCGGCGACGCGCACGGGTTCGCCGATGCGGAAGCGGATCCGGACGACCTGGCGTGGCTCTTCTACACCTCAGGCACCACCGGCCGCCCGAAGGGCGCGATGCTCTCGCACCGGAACCTGTGTGCCAGCACGATGAACGCGCTGGCCGACATGTGCGACTTCCAGCCCGAAGACGTCGTCCTGCACGTCGCCCCGCTGTCCCATGGGTCCGGTTTGTACGCCCTGCCGTCGATCGCGCGCGGGGCGAGAAATCATGTCTGCCCGGGCACTTCCTTCGTTCCCGCAGACGTGCTCGCCACGATCGAACGCGAACAAGTCACGGTCATCGCCTTCCTGGCGCCGACCATGATCCACCGGTTGCTCGACGCGAAAACCGCGCCGTCGACGCTGCGACGGATCATCTACGGCGGCGCACCGATGGACCCGAGCCTCGCGCAAGCGGCCATCGATCGCTTCGGCCCGATTTTCGTCCAGCTCTACGGTCAGGGCGAGGCGCCGATGACGATCACCTACCTGCGCCCGCAAGACCATCGCGGGAAAGCGTTGTCGTCGACCGGAATCGCCCGCACCGACGTCGAGGTCCGCATGGTGGACGAGACGGGAATGCCGCTGCCAGAGGGCGCCGAAGGCGAAGTGTGCGTGCGCGGTGACGTAGTCATGCTCGGCTATTGGAACGACACCGCGGCCACCGCCGCGGCTTTGCGCGGCGGCTGGCTGCACACCGGCGATGTCGGGCGTTTCGAGAACGGCAGGCTCTACCTGTTGTCCCGCCGGAACGACGTGATCATCTCCGGCGGCAGCAACATCTACCCGAGGGAGGTCGAAGAGGCCCTGCTGCGGCACCCGGCGGTCAGGGAGGCGTGCGTGTTCGGCGAGCCGGATCCGCACTGGGGCGAGTCGGTCGCCGCCGCGGTCGTGTCTTCGTCCGCCGTGGAGGCAGGCGAGCTGATGGCGTGGTGCCGCGAGAGCATCGCGAGTTTCAAGAAACCGAAGCGAATCGAGTTCGTCGCCGAACTCCCCAAGAACGCGTACGGAAAGGTCGTTCGCCGCCAGGTACGCGATGAACTCGGAAGTCGGCAACCCTCTCGGCAGGAGTGCGGATCCGCCGTGCCCGGCGCCGGGGAATGCTCGACCAGATCAAGTGGCCCGTCCAGGAAAGAGAGTTGACTTGCCATGCGTTTCGTCATGTTGTCCGAGTGCGGGACCCAGCCGGGGAACACACACCGCCGGCGTTACTTCGACATGATCGAGGAAGCCGTCTTCGCCGAGGAGATGGGCTTTCACGGATGGGGGACGTCCGAGCACCATTTCTTCAACGACATCGCGGTCACCCCGTCGGTCGAATGCCTCTTCACCGCGGTCGCGCTCAACACCAGCCGCATCCGGTTGCGGCACATGAGCCGCCTGCTCCCGGTGGTCCATCCGATCCTCGTCGCCGAGCAACTGGCCACTGTGGACATCTTCTCCCGCGGCCGGATGGAACTCACGACCGCCCGGGGCAACACGCTGCTGCAGCTGGACGCATTCGGAGTTTCGCTGGAAGAGACGAAGGACCGTTCCGAGGAGGCGCTGGACCTCATCGTGAACGCGCTGAGCAACGACACCTTCAGCCACGAAGGAAAGTACTGGGGCTCGATCCCGGAACGGCGGCTGACCCCGAAAGGCGTGCAGGAACCGCATCCGCCGCTGTACAAAATCTGCCAGTCGGCGGAATCGGCCGCGGACGCCCGGCGGCGCGGCCTGGGCATGATCACCTCCGACCTCTACCTCGGCTGGGAAACGCTGGAGAAGTACCTGGCCGCCTACAACGCGGTCGCCGAATCCGAGGTCGCTCCGGTGGGCAAGTACGCGGTGAAGTCGGCGGCGTCGAGTGTGATGACCGCCCGGTGCGCGAAGACGAACGACGAGGCGCTCGCGCTCGCCGAGGACGACCTGCTGAAGTTCGGCCGGATGATCATCAACGACGTGTACGTGCAGCTCGCCGAGCGGTCACCGGAGCAGTACGGCGGATTCGTGCGGATCAAGGAACTGCGCGAGCACGTGGAGGACCCGCAGTGGCTGCGGGACAACACCCCCACCATCCTCGTCGGCGACCCCGAGTACGTCGTCAAGCAGGTCCAGCGCCACGAGACGGCCGGAGCCGACGAGATCGTGCTCCGCATCGACGGCGGCACCCACGACGAGATCATGCAGACGATCGAGCACCTGGGCCGCCACGTGATCCCTTACTTCGCCAACCCGGCAGGCGTCGTGCGCTCGGGCCCGGTCGGGCTGCTCCCGGGCGACCCGCGGCAGACGGCCAGCTACGAGAAGGCCGCCGCGGAGGGCGCGGTCTGATGACGTATTCGCGCGAGGAGCTGGCGGAGGTCCACGCGGCCGTGGTGCGCAGCATCGATCAGCGGGACGCAGCGCTGTTCGCTTCGCTCTACACCGCGGACGGGGCTCTCCTGCTGCCGGACGGAGCGGTAGTGCGGGGCCGCGCGGCGATCGAGCAGGCGTTCACCGGCTGGCTCGACGCGGGGTTCGTCCGGCAGGAGGTGGAGGTGGTCGAACTCAGGTGCGACGGGCGCCTCGCCGTCGAGGAAGGACGGGCCGCGGGCACGTTCCGCACCGCCGCCGGCGATTCCGTGCGGCGCAGCAACTACCTCATCGTGCACCGGCTCGACGCCGACGGCGCTTGGCGGATGCACCGGGACGTCTGGACCGCCGCCGGGGATTCCCGGGGAACCGGGACCGGGTACTGATGCTGTCACCGCAGGAGTACAGCTCGCGCGACGCGGTGGGCCTGGCCGGCCTGATCAGGGCCGGCCAGGTCACCGCGGCCGAAGTGTGGCAGGCCGCGCTCGAGGCGGCTGCCGCGCTCGAACCGCGGCTCGCGGCTTTCACCGAGGGCCCGTTCGAGCGTCCGCCACAGCCGGACGGCGAGTTCGCCGGCGTTCCGTTCGTCATCAAGGACCTGCTGATCGCGGCGGCCGGAGTGCGCGGGCACGGCGGGAGCGCGGCACTGGCCCAGACCGCGCCCGCCGAGGCGGATTCCACGCTCATGCACCGGTTCCGCGCGGCCGGGCTGGGTCTGCTCGGGACGACGAAAACCCCCGAGTTCGGGCTCAGCGTCGTCGCGGGCCAGAAGTGGCGGGGACCGGCGCGCAACCCCTGGAACCTCGGCCGGACTCCGGGTGGTTCCAGCGGCGGCTCGGCAGCGCTCGTGGCGGCCGGTGTCGTTCCCGTCGCGCACGCGAACGACGGAGCCGGATCGATCCGCATCCCGGCCGCGCACACCGGTCTCGTCGGACTGAAGCCGAGCAGGGGCCGGGTCCCGCTCGGCCCGGGGCAGCAAGAACTGATGTACGGCAACGTCGTGGAGTTCGCGGTGACGCGCACCGTGCGTGACTCCGCGCATCTGCTCGATCTCGTGCAGGGCAACGCTCCGGGCGAAAAGTACGGGGCTCCCGCACCGGCGAGGCCGTATCGGGACGAGATAGCGCATCCCTCGCCGCGCCGGCTGCGCATCGCCGTTGCGGCCGAAGGGCGGGAAGCCGCACCGGACGTGCGAGCCGCCGTCGAGCTGGCCGCGGCCACGCTCGCCGGGCTGGGCCATGTGGTGGCGGAAGCCAGTCCCGGGGTCGACTGGGAAGCCTTTCTGGCCGCACTCACCACCACCTGGTGCGCCGGTACGGCAGCGGCGGTGATTCCCCTGCTGAACTCCGGGGCGGACCGGGATCTGTTCGAGGCCACCACGATCGCCTGCGCGGAGGCGGGCCGGGCGCTGAACCCGGTCGACCTCGCCGTCGCGTTCGACCGATACAACGCGGCGAGCCGCGCGCTCGGCTCGTTCCACCAGGACTGGGACCTGTGGATCACTCCGACGTCGACCGCTCCGGCGCCCGCGATCGGGGAGATCGATGCGGACGACCCACGCTGCTCGGCGGCCGAATGGGTACGCCGATGCGTGGTGTCGCATCCCACCTGCGCGATTTCGAACGTCACCGGAGGACCGGCCGTCACGTTGCCGCTCGCGCAGACCGGGGACGGGCTTCCGCTGGGAGTGCAGCTCAGCGCGGACCTGTACCGCGAGGACCTTCTGCTCCGGACCGCCGCGCAGCTGGAGCAGGCGCTGCCGTGGGCCGGGCGCCGCCCGGCCGTCCACGTCGAGGAGGACCAGCGATGAAAGTCGTGATCGGCAAGCACTTGGCGGTACGGGAAACCGGCGATCTTCGCCGCCTCTCCGCCACCAGCGACCTGTCTCCCGAGGAGCTGTCATCAGCGCTGGAGGAGTCGGGAGCGGGCACCTACGCAGGTGATCACTGCTGGCTCAAGGTAGCCGTGCTGCGCGCACTGGGACCCGGCGAGGACGAGTGGCGGGCCGGGTTCGACGGGATGATCGCCTACGCCGCGACGCGCGGCTGGGTCGCGGGCGACTGGGTCCGCGTCCACTTCGGACCTTCGTCGTCCGGTTAGGACGAAGACGAAACGAGCGCGGCGATCTCGGCCCGTCGCCGCAGCCCGCACTTGGCCAGGATGTTCGACACATGCGTGTCGATGGTGCGGCGGCCGATGATCAGCTCGTGGGCGATCTGCTGATTGGTCTTGCCCTCGCTCACGAGCACCGCCACTTCCCGTTCCCTGGCGCTGAGAAGTTCGAGAAAGCCGTTGTCCGGTTTGGGTTTCTCCGGCTCGCCCGGGACAACCGGGGGCGCGGGGGCGAGTTCGTCGAATGCCCCGGCGAGGATCGCCCGCGCGCCGCTGTCCCCCAGAGCCCGGCCGGCCGCTGCCGCCTCCTCCGCTTGCGCGGGCGCGAGTTTCTCCGCCAGCACAGCCAGCGCCGCTTCCCGGTGGCCGATGAGCCGGTCGAATCCCAGCAGCACCTTCCCGGACATCGTCCAGTAGCGCGCGGTCGCGGCCAGCAGGACCGCTGAACGCTTCGCATCGTCCTCGACCATGGACCACGCGGCCACCTCGGACACCAGGACGGCGGCAAGGTGGTCGTCGAGGGTCATCGCCAGCTTCGCCGCGGCCAAAGCCCGCTCCAGCGCGGCGGCGGCCTGGCCGGTGACGTGGTGGCACAGCGCGCGCACCCACAACGTGTAACAGAGGCACCAGCGGTCCCCGTGTGCCTGACAGATTTCCGCGCTCCGCGCACACAACCGCAGGGCGATCTCGGGTTCGCCGATCAGGCTCCGGATCTCCGCCTGGTGCACCAGGAACATCGCGGTGGCGAGGTGGTCTCCGACTGCTCGGGCAGATCCGATCGCCTCCTGGTAACACGAACCGAATGCGGCGTAGTCACCGGCGAAACCGTGCAGGGCGCCCAGAAATGCCTGGGCGTATGCGGCATTGCGGGTGTCGCCCTCACGCTTCGCGGCTTCCAGGCAACCGGTCAGGCTTCGCCGCGCGGTGCCGGTGTCGCCTGCGACGAGCTGGAGCCACCCGCGTACCCACAGGAACGGCGACGGTGCCGGGAGGCCGAACCGGCCGAGTGCCGCCGCGGTCTTGTCGCACCACAACGTGCCTTCGTCGATGTCGCCGCAGCCCAGCCAGTAGAACCACAATGCCGCAACCGTTCGCGCTGCTTGTTCGCAGTGGCGGCGATCGGCGAGTGCGGTGTCGAGCGCAGTGCGGATGTTCGCGATCTCGGTCTTGACGCGGGCGCCGATCGACTGCTCCCGCGGGCCGAACCAGGCGGTGGAGGCCTCGTCGGCCAAGGCCAGGTAGTAAGCCGCGTGGCGAAGGCGCAGTTCCTCGGTGGCGTCCTGCAGCATCAGCGCGCCGAACTCGCGAACGGTGTCGAGCATCCGGTACCGCGAAGCATCGCCGGCCTGGAGGTGCTGCAGCACCGAACGTCGCACCAGCGACTCGACCAGGCGGATGCCTTTCCGCCGGTCCAGGTCGGCGACCGCGAGCACTGCGTCCAGCGGTGCCGAGCCGCTGAACACCGCGAGCCGCGACCAGAGGCGCTGTTCGGCCGGCGAGCACTGGTCCCAGCTCCATTCCAGCAGGGCACGCAGGCTCTGGTGGTGCGGGGGAAGGTCGCGCGGCCCGCCGTCGAGCAGGTCGAACCGCGCTTGCAGCCCGTCCAGGATTTCGGTGATCGACAGTGCGCGGGTGCGCAGCGCGGCGAGTTCGATGGCCAGCGGGAGACCGTCGAGCCTGCTGCAGAGTTCGGTGACCTCGGGTGCGGCGAAATCGACCGTGGTGGTGCTGTCGAGCGCGCGGACTCGGTCACGGAACAGCGTGGCCGCCTCGGACAGCTCGGCACCGGTGGCCCGCACCCCGAGCGGAGCGACCTCGTACACCTGCTCGCCGCTGACCCCGAGCGACGACCGGCTGGTGATCAGCGCGCGCATCCCGGGGCACCGGAGCAGCAGTTCGGTGATCACCGGCCCCACTTCCGACGCGAGGTGGTCGCAGTTGTCCAGCTCGAGCAGGAGGCCGCGCCGCCCGATCTGTTCCCACAGTGCTCCGGTCCCCGGCGCGGCGGGCAGGACATCGCGGATGGCACTCTCAAGGAGGTCCGGACTGGTCAACGGCGTCAGATCGACGAGCCACACCCCGGCGTCGAACGCCCGTCCGAGGTCGGCGGCGACGGCACGGGCGAGCCGCGTCTTGCCGACCCCGCCGACGCCGATCAAGGTGACCATGCGGGATTGCCGCATCAGCCGCCGGATCTCGCGTACCTCGGCACCACGGCCCACGAAGGTCGTGATATCGGCAGGGAGGTTTCCGCGCACCTGCATCCTCCTTCGGGGCTTCGTCGCCCCGTGGACATGGTGAGTGCCGACAGTGTAGGCCGGGCCGGGCGGGCCGCACTGTGCGTTGGCGGGCCGATCCGCATCCGGGTCCGTAGTTGCACTGATCTCCCGGCGCTGACGCCGCCGCACACTGAAGCGATCGCAATCCCGGTGATCGGAGTGATACATGGACTTGGCCACCGGCCCGTTCGGCGGGACGCAAGTGCGGACGTTTTTCGGCCAGGTGCCCGCGGGCGTGCTCGCGCTGGCCGCGGACTCGCACGGCGAATCCGCGGTGATGACGATCTGCTCGTTCACCACGGTGTCGATCGAGCCGCCGCTGCTGGTCGCCTCGATCCGCCGGGAATCGGCGACCTGGCCGCTGCTGAAACGCGCGCCGCGGCTCGGCGGCTCGATCCTGAGCCACTGTCAGGCGGGCCTCGCGCGCCGGCTCTCCACGGGCGAGGCCCGTTCGCGGATCGCCGGCACTCCGGTGACCCGGCTTGACTCGGGCGCCCTGCTGTTCGAGGGAGCTTCCGCGTGGTTCGAGGCCGAACTGACCGACGAGTTCCCCGCAGGAGACCACTGTCTCGCTGTCCTCAGGATCAGCGCGATCGGGCAGCAGTCGCAGGCTTCGCCGCTGGTCTTCCACCGCAGCACCTTCGCCACCGTTTCCGGGGCGTGACACCGTGCTCCCGATCGATCTTCGCGGAAAGACCGCTGTTGTCGTGGGCGGCACTTCGGGCATCGGCCGCGCGGCCGCCGGCCTCCTCGCCGAGGCCGGGGCGCGGGTGGTCACGCTGTCCAGGCGGGCGGTCGCGCCGGACCCGGGATGCTCGCCGGAATCGGCCGCACGCATCACCCACCGGCGCTTCGACATCACCGACAGCGCGGAGACCGCCGAGGTGTTCGCGGACATCGCCGGTACCGGCGGACTCGACCTCGCCGTGCACAGCGCCGGCGTGCTCGCGCCCGGATCGGCCTTGGACACCGACGACGAACTCTGGCGGCGGCACATGGCCACGAACGTCGACGGCATGTTCTTCTCGGCCCGCGAATCGCTCCGGCAGATCCGGGCGAGCGGGCGAGGCGGGAAGATCGTCCTCGTCGGCTCCGTCTCGGGGCAGGTCGGCAACCCCGGCTTCGCGGCGTACTGCGCGGCCAAAGGCATGGTGGTGAATCTGACCAGGCAACTGGCACTCGACTACGCCGCCGAGGGCATCAACGTCAATTCCGTGCTGCCCGGGTTCACCGACACCGAGATGACCGCGATCTACGACTCCGCGACCAAGGCCGGGATCACCGCGGCGATCCCGGCCAAGGCGTGGGCGACTCCGGAGCAGATCGCGAACGCGGTGCTGTTCCTCTGCTCGCCGCTGGCCGACTACGTGCACGGCGTGAATCTCGCGGTCGACGGCGGCTATCTGGCCGGCCGTCCGGCCTGAACACCCGAAGGAGCCTTCTCATGCCCCCTCTCCCCGTCCGCGCGTACACCGATTCCTTGAGCTACGAGCGGGGTCAGGTGATCCAGGTGCAGGTCAGCGCCGAAGGGCCAGTGGACATCAGCCTGGTCCGGCTGGTCAATGCCGCCGCGGACGACACGTCGCTCGACTCCGCGATTCCGTGGATCAACGCCGGGACCTACGACGCGTCGGTGCAGGAGACGCGGGTCGGCTCCTACCTCGTCGGCGAGCCGAGCGCTGCCGCGCCGGACCAGTCGCCCACGGTTTCCTTCGGCGCCTTTGTCTGGTCGGGTGACTTCGCGGCGGCTCGGACGCAAACCCTCGTGGCGCTCCCCGGCGGGATCGCGCTGCGAGTCCTGGACGGCAGGCCGGCCCTCGGGCCGGTGATCGGCCCTCGCCTGGCGGATCACGAGTGGCACCTGGTGGTGGCGAGTCTGGGAGAGGACGCGGCGATCACCGTCGTCCCGGTCGACAGCCTGCGCGGCGTGGCCGGGCATGAGACGGCGCCGCGCCGGCCGGCCGGCGTTCAGCTCACCGGCCCGATCGCCGTGGGGGCGGTCGCCAGTGGCGCGCACGGTCTCGCCGACGACCACTTCACCGGCAAGATCGAGGATCCGTTCGTGACGGCCTCGGTGCTCACCCGGGCGGAGGTCGCGGCGATCGCGCGTGGCGAGATCCGGATCGGCGACCTCCCGCTGGTCGCCGGGTGGGATCTTTCCTACCGTCGCGGCGCCGATCCGTCGGTTGCCACGGCCGTCGCCGGCGGGCAGCCGGACGGCGTCCTCGTCAACGGCCCCACGCGCGGAGTGACGGGCCGGCTGTTCACCGGCCGGCACTTGGCTTTCCCCGATGCGCCAGCGGAATACGCGGCCGTGCACTTCCATTCCACGGATCTCTTCGATGCCGGCTGGGAGACCGTGCTTTCCGCCCCGCTACCGGACGAACTGGCCAGCGGCGTGTACGGCGTTGTGGTCCGCAACGAAGCGGGCTCGGACACGGTGCCGTTCATCGTGGTCCCTCGTCCAGACGACGCGCGGAACAAAGTGCTCGTCGTGCTGCCGACCTTCACATATCTGGCCTACGCCAACGAAGCGCTCTTCACCGGCCTCGACGCCGGTGCGATGACGGACCAGGACGTGACTGTCGAAGCCGTGGACCAGGCGCACGTCGGTGATTCGTCGTTCGGGCTGTCGATGTACGACACGCATCCCGATGGCAGTGGCGTGACCACGTCCTCGGCGCGGCGCCAGATCGTGAACATGCGCCGCGGCTACCGCATGTGGCTGGTCGACGCAGGGCGTTCGTTCTCCTCGGACATGTATCTGATCGAGTGGCTCGCGCGGCGCGGAATCGAGGCCGATGTGGTCACCGACTACGAGATCCACAGCCGTGGCGCGGAATATCTCGCGCCATACGCCGCCGTGCTCTCCGGCTCGCATCCGGAGTACACCTCCGAGGAAATGCTCGACGCCCTCACCGCCTACCGGGACAACGGCGGCGGGCTGCTGTACCTCGGCGGGAATGGCTGGTACTGGGNGTCGCCAGTGCCGAGCCGCTCGTCGTCGAAATCCGGCGGGGGCAGGCCGGGATCCGCTGCTGGGAATCGCTGCCGGGCGAAGTGACGTTGACCTCGACTGGCCGCCCGGGCGGGCTTTGGCGGCATCGCGGCCGTCCGCCGCAGGCGTTGTGCGGAGTCGGGTTCGCGGCGCAGGGCTGGGGACGTTCGGAACCGTACTCTCGGTCCGAAGCCGCTGCCGATCCGGAGTGGGCGTGGGTCTTCGAAGGCGTCGACGAGGACCCGATCGGAGCTTACGGCGAGGTGATGGGCGGTGCGGCCGGAGACGAGATCGACCGCGTGGACCGGGCGCTCGGCACCCCGCCGCAGGCGGTGATCCTGGCGTCGTCACGGGGCCACTCCAACTTCTACCAGCGCGCCATCGAAGAGATCCCGATGAACCTCCCCGAGCACGGCGGGGGCGAACAGGACCCGGAGGTGCACGCGGACATCGTCTACTTCCGGACGCCCGGCGGGGGCGAGGTCTTCTCGACCGGGTCCATTGCGTGGTCCGGTGCCTTGCTGCACAACAAAACCGACAACGGCGTGTCGCGGATGACGGAGAACATCGTGCGCGCCTTCGTGGCCAGGAGGTCCGGCTGACACCACACCGGCACTCGGGCGGCGTGCGATAGATCATTGTGGTGACGGTGCAGGTGGATCAGGTGTGCGAGCGGATCGAGTGCCGGTTCCCGAACACCGCCCGAGACCAGCGGCTCGCGACCACGTTCGGGTCGCTGGCTTCGACATACTCGACTTCCTCGCCGAGGATGCCGTCGATCTGCTGAGAGTCGACGCCGCCGCGGTGATCCTGTCCGACCAGCGCGGCCGAGAGCCGGATCGTCCGAACAGGCCGAACTGGTCGAAGCGTTACCCGCCACGGCAAGCGACCGAGATGATCGGCGGCGCGTCACAGCGTCCGCCCTGCCGCTTCGCCTCGCTTGTGCAACGATACGAAAGGGCCGATCTGCTGACGCGGCAGGTGTTCGCACACGATTTCGGCGGTGTGCGGAATACCGTTCTCACCCAGCTCGCACGACCGGTCTCGCGCATTTTTGACGCGTCGGATCCTGGTCCATTCATGGGCAAGCGTCTCGTGCGGCCTTCTTGTGCCCGTCAGGCAACGCCGCTCGGATCCGAGAGCTTCCAGTACTCGGCATAGCGACCGTTCAAGTGCAGAAGTTCCGCATGAGTTCCTTGTTCGAGAACTCGGCCGTTGTCAATGAACACGATGCGATCTGCACCTCGAACGGAGCGCTCTCTGTGCGCGACCATGACGACGGTACGCCCTTCGCACAGCCGATCAATACCTGCGTGCACGGCGGCATCATTCACCGGGTCCAGGGCGGATGTCACCTCGTCGAGCAGGACAATCGGCGCATTCTTCAGTAAAGCGCGTGCGATGGACACCCGTTGCCGTTCACCTCCGGAGAGGCGCGCACCTCCTTCTCCGACTTCAGTCGCCCAGCCCTCGGGGAGACGGCTGATGACATCGTCCAACTGCGCGGCGGCAGCAGCAGCTCGCACCTCCGCGTCTGTCGCGCCTGGTCGTCCGAGGCGGATGTTCTGTTCGATTGTTCCGGCAAATAGGTAGACGTCTTGGAAGACGATCGAGAATTGTGCCATCAGGGTCGCGGGGTCGATGTTTCTCACGTCGACCCCTCCGACGCGCACGGCACCGGAGTCAACGTCGGAGAATCGGGCGAGGAGTTTCAGGATCGTGCTCTTGCCCGCACCCGATGGTCCGATCAGAGCAAGCCGCTGTCCGCTCCGCGCGATCAGTGAGACGTCGTCGATCACCGTGCGGTCACCGGCTCGCAGCGTTACCGCTTCGAGTTCCAGGCTGTGCTGCGCGGGAGTCTCGGGTTGGACGGCAACCGGCAGGGGCTCGGTTCGGAGGACATCGTCGATGCCGACGAGTACCGTGCGCGCGCCACGGATCTTCCCGCGGATCTCGTTCAAGGACAGTAGCGGATTGGTGCTCAAGGTGGCCAGGAGCAGGATGGCGAGCGCGTCCGGCGCCCGCAGCTGTCCGCCCACGGCAAGGTAGGCAGCGAGCGCCAGGAGCGCAGTGAATGCCGCCTGCACGACGGCAGTCAGCCCTAGTGCGCCAGGCAGGGTGGCGATCGTCGCGCGGCGTGCGGAGGTTTCGAGTTCGCGCAGTGATCGGTCCAAGAGCTCGAAGCGTTCCGTGTTTCGGCTGCCGGCCCGCAGAACCGGTTGGGCGTGAAGGAATTCGACGACCCGTCCGGTTGCTTCTTGTTCTCGGGTCATGCGATCCGTATCGGCGGAGGTTGTCGACTTCTCTGTCCGGAAACGGAGGGCGATGATCGCCGGCGCCACCGCGAACGTCGCAAGTCCGACGCGCCAGTCGACGCAGAAGATGACGATGGCGATGGTCGCCGGTGTCACGGTCGCTGAGATGAGGGGGCCGAGCAGATGTGCGATGGCACTCATCGCTTGCAGGACCCCTCGTCCCGCCAAGACGGAAACATCGCCGATTCGCGAGGCGGAGAACCACCCCGTCGGCAGCGCCGCCAGGTGATCGCCGAGGCGATGGTAGGTGCCTCGCAGGAGTGCTGCGCCAACCCGGAAGCCCATGAGGTCACTGATGTAGCGGACGACGCCGTAGGCGGCGATGGCGACAGCGAAGGCGATGATCCAGGGCCAGGCCGTCTCGGGAGCCGGGCTGAACACAGCGCGGAAGGTGGGGACGAGCAGCGCGTAGGAGACGCCCTCGATGACCGCCGCGGCGACCATCAGCGCGACTGTGCGACGTAACGGACGCGCGTATTTCTGTCCCAGAACACGGAGCAGTAGGCGGATCATCAGTTCTCCTGTCGAGCCGGCCGATGCCGTGCTTCTCCGATGCGTCCGTGCTCGAGCACCAGTACGGTGTCGGCTTCGGCAACGGATTCGGGGCGGTGCGCGATCATCAGGATCGTCTTTGCCTGGGCGGCCAGCATCTGGCGCACCGCGCGTTCTGTCTGCGGGTCGGCGAAAGAGGTCGCTTCGTCGAGTACCAGCACGGGTGTGTCGGCGAGCAGCGCACGAGCCAGCGAGACTCGCTGCTTCTCCCCGCCGGACAGCACCACGTCCTCGCCGATCACGGATTCATACCCTCGGGGCAGCTCAAGAATCCGTCGGTGGATATTCGCCTGCTCGGCGGCCCGCACGATGGCGTCCTGCTCTGCGTGCGGAACGGCCAGCGAGATGTTCTCCGCGATCGTTGCGCGGAGGACGCGTACGTCCTGGAACACGAAGGAGATGTGGCGGTGGAGCTCGCTGCTGCTCAGGTTCCGCAGGTCGACTCCGCCCAGCAGGACCGCACCCGCTGTCGGATCAGAGAACCTCGGCAGCAACTGCACTAGCGTGGACTTGCCGCTGCCGGAAGGGCCCGTCAGCGCGGTGGTCGTCCCGGGTTCGAGTACCAGATCGATCCCTTTCAGCACCCGATGGTCACCGTATCCCGCGTGAACGCCGCGGAACTCGACCCGGTGACCGGCAGGTGCACCGGGGTGCTCCGGCTCGGTCATCGACGGTGTCGAGAGCACCTCCGCGATCCGCGCCACAGCGCGTCGAGCAGCCTGCAGCTCGTCGAACCCGTGGCCGAGAGCGGCGACGGGCGCGGTCAGCCCCATGCCCAGAAGGAGGAAGGGCAGCACATCGACGGCCGCCATGCTTCCCGTGCTGACCATGGCCGAGCCGCCGATCAAGACGACCAGCAGCACGAATGCCGGTGAGAGAACGAACTGCATGGCCGCGGCCGTGCTGGAGATGCCCCGCACCCATCGGGTGAAGACCGTCACGAACCCGTCGGCGGCAGTGCGGAAGCGGTGATGAGCACGCCCGGACCCGCCGAAGCTCTTCACCACAGCGATCCCCTCGACGAACTCGATGACCGCGCTGGTGATGTCGCCCATTGCTTCGTCGAACTCCTGTTGCTCACGCAACCGGGGAGGCGTCATCATCAACGGCACCAACCCGACCGCCAGCACGACGGGTACCAGGGTGATGAGTGTCAATCTCCCATCGATGCTGAAGAGGTAGGAGAGCGCGACGAGGGGGACGACGAAGGCGGAGACGAGTTCTCCGGGCGCGTGGGCGATGAACGGATGCACCGTGCTCACGTCTTCGCCCACGGCTTTCGCAAGGTCGCCGGTTCGGCGTCCGGAGAACCAGCTCAGAGGTACGCGGCTCAGCTTCGCGGCGAGTTGCCTGCGGAAGCTCAGCTGCACCTCCCCGTCGAGCACATGCCCGAGCGCGGCCGCCACGGCAGTGAGCACGACTCCGACGACGAGTCCCAGAGCGCCGAGCAGCACCGCCGTCCAGGCATGCCGGTGATCAGTCGCCCCAGCGGAGAGGAGGACCCGGCCGATCTCCGCTACAGCCAGCAGCGGTGCGAGGCCCGCGACGGACCCGGCGACGTAGAACGCGATGATTGCCGCGAACCGGCTCCGGTAGGGCTTCAGAAGTTCCTTGGTCTGCACGATCAGTTTTCCTTCGTCCCGTTCACGTGCGCGGAGGTGCCGCTCAGGTGTTCAGACGCTGTTCCAAGAAGGCAGTGATCTCCGCGCGGGCCGCCTTCGCCTGGGGGACGAGGTTGGGCATGCTGAGAAAGGCGTGAGTGGCCCCCGGGTATTCCGACACCTGGACGGGAGAACCGCTCTCCCGCAGACGTGCGGCGTAGCGCCGCCCCTGGTCAGAGATCGGATCGTGGGTGGGCACGACAACAAGGGCGGACGGGAGCCCGCTTGCATCCTCCGCACGCAGAGGGGACAGGGCCGATGCGTCCGTTCCTGGGGGCAGCGCGAGGCGCAGGAACATCTCCATCTGGCCAGTCGTCAGCGTGGGGTTCTCGGCGTAGCGGCGGTAGGACGGCAAGTCATTCATGCTGGAGGCGACATCCACACAAGGATTGGCCAATACCTGCGCGCGCAGGGACAGGCCAGCGTCGCGCGCCCGGATCGCGACGAGCGCCGCGATCAGCCCTCCCGCGCTTTCGCCGAACACTGCGGCCCGTCCGGGGTCGACTCCCCACTCTTCGGGTGCTCGGCAGACATGCTCAAGTGCTTCCCAACCGTCATCGACCGCATCGGCGAGCGGTGTGCCCGGTGCCAGGAGCCGGTGGTCAACGGACATGACGACGGCCGGAAGGCGGGCCGCGAGATGACTGTTGATCCAATCGCTTTGCGCGGCAGTGCCGACGAAACCGCCTCCATGCACGTGCAACACGAGCGGAAGCGCACCGGCGGTGTCGTGGCGGTCCGGGAAGGGGCGATACACGCGTACCGGGAGCGTGCGCCCGGGCAAGGCCATTTCACGCCACTCGGCCGTTGCGTGCGGATCCATGCGGCCGGTGATGATGCGGGCCAGGGGCGACGCACGCTTACGGTTCACTCTGAGCCGCAGGGTGTGCAGTTCTTCGGCCGTTATCCGTGACCACTCGGGCTCTTTTCCGAGGGCCGCATAGAGCCGGATTCGCAGCGAGGGCCGATCTGTGTCTTTGGTCATTTTCCTTCTTCGTGTGCGGGGAGGTTTTCGCTTCCGGCTTCAGGAAACGGTCCTTGGCTTTCCGGCGCATGACGGGCTAGCTTCGATCGACGATCTTTGCGATCTTTCCGTTCTCGAACGAGAACTCGGTCGTCCCCTTGAGTTCGATCACCTTGCCGCTCCGATCGTCGCCCGGCACCGGTGCCGCTGGAACCCCGCGGTAAGCGACCTGCGCGGTTGCTCCCGCCGGATGGAGGCCGATGGAGAGAACCCGTTGTTCGCGCTCGGCGAAGAGCGCTGCGGACTGTTCGGCGAGCTGCCGGAACGCCTCGACGCCGTCGCTGCCGACGGTCAGTTGCCGGTCAGAGTGATTCTCGAAGCGGATGTCCGGTGTCAGCGTGGAGAGCATCCCGTTGATGTCGAACTCGTTGTACGCGCGCACATATCGATCGATCAGCGCGCGTTTCTCAGCGGCGCGCATCACGCACCAGCGAAATCGTCGCGATGACTCCCAGAACCGCCGGAAGGAGAACCAGGATCCCCCACACCGGAGAGAAGACGCGCTCGCCGTACTCGGTGGCAGTCAACAGCAGAAGCGCGATCGTAGCGGTGACGACGGCCGGAACCGCCGACAGAACTGGCGCCCACCATCCCCGCGCCCTCGACGACAGGAACATCAGTCCCCAGAGCACGATGACCGTGACGGCGACTGCATACAGAATCGCGTAGACCAGCCCCGGATCCGGCCTCACCCCATGCGACGCGTACGCGGCTTCAGTGTATCCGTACAAGCTTTGGTTGCCGGCCTGGTCGATGATCGTGGCGAAAAGCGCAAGCACGGAGGCAGCGGTACCGGTCCAGAGCACGGCTGCGGGCAAACGGCGAACCCGACGCTTCCGGGTGCCTTCACCCCCGAGCTGTTCTGAAAGTGACTGTCTCATAGATAGTGACTCTATGCGCCTTGGAAGCGGAGAGTCAACACCTGCATGAAAGTGACTTGCTGCGCGGTGACCGCGGTGTTAGCGTTCCCGCATGGCTGGACTTCGGGAGAGCTGGCGTTTGGCGGCGATGCGCACGATCCAGGAACGTGCACTGGATCTGTTCGACGAACGGGGATTCGCGCCCGTGAAGATCGAGGACGTCGCCGAAGCAGCGGGAGTGTCCCCCTCTTCGATCTACCGGTACTTCGGCACCAAGGAAGGGCTCATCGTCGCCGACGAGTTCGACACCTGGGGGCAGGAGACGATCGAAACCGTCCTGGACGGCCGGGACCCGGTAGGCAGCTTGATCGAGGCCGTTGTCGCCTATGAAGCTCCTCGAACTTCAGCGGGAGACAGCGTCAACCCGTCAGCGGACATCCCGTGGCGGCGAATTCGATACTTCTTCACCGAACCGTCGGTGCGCTTAGCCGCACAAGCCTCGCTTGACCGGGCAAGCCAGCTCATCGTGCCCATACTCGCCTCTTCGGCCGCGCTCAGCCCGACCCAGGCGCGAGTGGCCGCGAACTCCCTCGCCTTCGGCTACTTCGCCTGCCTCGAACAGTGGTACCTGGACGACCGCGCCCGGCCCATCGCCTGGTACGTCGAGGAAGGGCTGCGTCCTCTGCGCGAGCTCTCCCAGAAGTAGGGCCGGGCCACCCGCCATCAGCTCCGGCGCTCACCGCGCGAGGCCACCGAACCAGCCCCAGACCGGAGAGAAGGCACCGAACTCCCCGTCTCGCCAGAAGTCAACCGATCACGCCAGCTCCCTGCCCAGCGCCTGGAACATTTGCTGCGGGCACAGACGCGCCGGGCTGGCGGCGCAGTCGCTCATGTCGGCGGTGCGGCGATCGTGTTCTGAAGACGCTGTTTCCCCATCAATCGCATTATCTCGATCGACGACAATATCATCGAATTGTCAGTAATAATCCGAACGTGCCGCAGCCGTCATCGGCACGTCGAATAGCTATTGCCGAACCGCTCGCGCGCGCACCGCGAAAGCCGGCAATCGACAAGCCAGCTCCCCGCGCGTCTTCGGCAACAAAAACCGCAGCCAGTCCCACTGTCGCTCCCCCGCTAAACCGGCACCGGCAAGGGCGACCGTCGGGAACCGCCCGGCACCCGGGCCTGCCCTTCCCGCACGGACAACCGTCGCCGACGAGCAGACCTTGTCCCGGCCGCAAACTCGCGGCCGCGTCCTGATCCGGCGCCCCTCACTACAATGCCGTCCAGCACCGGGCCGAGTGACGCGGAACAGCGCACGGTCCAAAAGCTGCCCGGCGCAGGTGCCAACCGGCCGCGCCGATGTGGTTGTGCTGACCGCGTGATCGCTGCCTGGGCCACCGTGTCGGCAGTGTCGCGACGCACGCGGCGGCGTAGAACTACCTGTTCGTCCGGCCCGCCGCACTCGTCAGGCGTGCTTGTGCGCGGTGATGGCCGAGACGGATTCCGGCGGTGCGGCGGCTGGTTCTCGTCGCGGCGACGAGGCTGGCGACGCGCCTCGTCGTGCGCCGACCGGTCTCGCGCGGTTACCGTCCGATCATGCAGTCAGGTGTGCGGATCGCCGCGCGAGGCCTCGGGGTGCGCGGACCGAGGGGGCCGGTGTTCGAGAACGTCGATCTGGACGTGCCCGCGGGCGCGATCCTGGTCGTGCACGGGGCGGCCGGGACCGGTCGGACCTGCCTGCTGCTGGCCCTCGCGGGCCGGATGCGGCTCGCCTCCGGCGCGGTGCGGGTGGGCGCGCACGTCCTGCCCGACGACCATCGGGAGGTCCGGCGGACGGTGGCGGTGGCCGCGGCGGGGCCGGCGCTCGCGCTGGAGCCCCGGTTGCGGGTCGGCGAGCTGATCGCCGAACGCACCTGGCTGGCTCCCGGCGTGACGACCGCCGCCGTGCGCGCCGCGCTGGACGCGGTCGGCCTCGACGTCCCGGGGACGCTGACGGCGGAGGAGCTCGGGACCGCCGGTTCGGCGCGGCTGGCGCTGGCGCTGTCCCTCGCCGAACGCCCGGGCGCGATCGTGCTCGACGACCTCGACCGCGACTGCACCCCCGGCCAGCGCCGCGAGGTCTGGGCGGCTGCCCGGCAAGTCGCCAAGACCGGCGTCACCCTGCTCACCGGCTCCGCCCGTCCCGCGCCCGCGGAGCTGGACACCGTCCCGTTCGAACTGCCGGCGCTCAGCACCGACCGGCTGCCCGGCGACCCGGCACAGGAGGAAGCCCGATGAAGGCGGTACGGCTCGCGGTCCTCGAACTCCGGCGGTTCCGCGGGAGCCCGCTGCGCCGCCTCGTCCCGGTGGTGCTGTGCCTGGTTCCGCTGCTCTACGGGGCGATGTACCTGTGGGCGAACTGGGACCCGTACGGCAAGCTGAGCAGCATCCCGGTCGCGGTCGTCAACGAGGACCGGCCCGCGCAAGGCCCCCAGGGCGAGCCGATCGACGCCGGAACCCAGCTCGTCCAGCAGCTCAAGGCGGCAGGCACGTTCGACTGGCACTTCGTCGACAGCGGCGAAGCCCGTGCCGGGCTGACCGACGGCCGCTACTACTTCACGATCACCGTCCCGCCGGACTTCAGCGGCAAGCTCGCCACGGCCGCGAACACCCGGCCCGAGCAGGCGGCGATCGGGATCCAGCTCAACGACGCCAACAACTACGTGGTCGGCATCATGACCGAGGTGGTGCAGCCGGAGCTGCAGGACCAGATCAACGCCGCCGCCCACGCGGCGTACGTCCGCAGCATTTACGGCGAGCTGTCCGAGGTCCGGGACAAGCTCACCACCGCTTCGGACGGCGCGCACAGACTGGTCGACGCCACCGCGGTCGGGCAGCAGGCGGCCACCGCCCTCGTCTCGGGCACCGGCACGCTGCGCCAGGGCACCGCGCAGATCTCCGGTGGCGCGGACCGTGTCTCCCAGGCCGTGCACACGCTCGGCGGCCAGGCGCGGAAGCTCGGCCAGGTCGTGTCCGACCAGCTGCCTGCCGCCGCGGCCACCCTGAGCGGGGTCACCAGCGGCACGGCGAGGGGCCTCGCCACCGCGCACACCGGCACCTCGCAGATCAGCCAGTACACCCAGCGCGGCACCGCCGACCTCACGCAGCTCGCCGACACCTTCCCCCAGCTGCGCGGCGACCCGGCCTACCAGCGCGCACTCGCGGACGCGCACCAGCTCACCGACGCGGCCGCGCGAGTGGACGGGGACACCGCGGCGGCCGACCACACCGCCCAACAAGCGTTCCAGCAGGCACAGGCCCTGCAGGCGAACGTCGGCACCGCACAGCAGAACATCACCGCGCTCAGCGGATCCACCACGCTGCTCGACGACGGCGCGCACGACATCAGCGCTGGCACCCGCACGCTCACTGCCGGGATGACCACGCTGAACAAAGGCGCGACCACCGCGCAGACTGCCGCCGGCCAGGCGCACAGCGGTGCGGCCGACCTCTCCGGGGTGGTCGACGACAGCCTCAAGCGGATTCCGCAGACCAACCCGGCCCAGATCGCCCACGCGGCCGAGGTGCTCGGCAACCCGGTGCACGTCGACCGGCACAACCTCAACCCCGCAGGCGTGTACGGACGTGGTTTCGCGCCCTTCTTCTTCGGAATCGCGCTGTGGGTGTTCGGTCTCTTCGCCTATCTGCTGCTGCGTCCGCTCAACAAACGCGCGCTCGCCTCCCGGGTATCGGCTGCCACCGTCGCGGTGGCCGGCTGGCTTCCCGGCGCGGTGCTCGGCTGCGCCGGGGCACTGGTCCTGTACGCCGTCGTGGACTTCGGGCTCGGGCTCGATCCGGTTCACCCGCTGCTGACCGTTCTCCTGCTGCTCGTCGGCGCAGCCTCGTTCGTGGCGATCGACCACTGCCTGCGCACCGCGCTCGGCGCCCCCGGAGACGTGCTGTCCCTCGTCCTGCTCATCCTGCAGCTGACCTCGTCCGGCGGCCTGTACCCGATGCCGACGACCCCGGGGTTCTTCCAATTGCTCAATCCCCTGCTGCCGATGACCTACCTCGTCGACGGCCTGCGCGTCACCGTGTCCGGCGGCCTGAGCACACATCTCGTCCGGGACTTCGCGGTCCTGGCGGGCTTCGCGGTCGTGGCGCTCGCGTGCACCAGCTTCGCCGTCAACCGGCAACGAAGGTGGACCGTCGCCCGGCTGCACCCCGAAGTCGAGCTCTGACACGGCAATCCCGCGCCGATTCGGACGCAAACGCGCGCGGCCCTTCGGGCCCGTGCGTTTCGCCTGCCTCGCACAGCAGCTCGTTCACTTCGGCGCGAGCGTTTTGGCTTCGTTCCGTTGTCTTCACCCGTCATCCGGCCCGTTGCGAGCCGGCCATCGAAGTCTGTTCCGAGTCGCGGCCCGCTATCCCGGTGGCAGGCTGTCGGGCATTCGCTCGGAGTCGGCCGAGGCATCGTGGCCCCGGGCGCGTCCGCCGCGCACGGCGCATTCGTCTCGACATTGTGACGGCGAGCGTCAACGCTTCAGCCACCGCAGGCGAGGTACGTCGGGTGACCACGCCTAGGCCCAGGCAGCCCCGCCCCTGGATCGCGCTCAGCCATTCTCGCCCACCGACTTGGGTGCCGACGAGTGCAACCGGCCCGCGACGGGGCCGAATTCCCGGCATTTCCGAAGCGATCCGCGGCGCCGCGCGCGGGCGGGCAGATCCGCGGTTCTGGACAACCCACGCCGGACGCCGTTGCCGGGCTGGAGAACAACCGGCAGGTGCGTCCGCCTCACCCCATCGGACCGTCGTGGATCAGCCAGACCGAGGCGTGCTTCAGGACCATCGCCCGCCAGTCGATCCGTCCCGGCGCCTTCTTCCCGGCCAAGATGCTCATCGCCCGGATCCGCGACCGCCGCACTGCCGGGAACAGCGACCCCGAAGCTTTTCGCCCGGGCCGCCGCCGACGAGATCCTCGTCAACGTCCGCCTCGCCCAGGTCAGCATCAAGAAACTCGTCGACAACAGCGCCAGGTCACGGCACCAGGATCAACAACACCAGCGGGAGCACGAGCCGAGGGGCCGCGGTTCCCGGCCCAGAACAGCGACGGGCTGATCACAGCACCCCCGGCCGCCGTGGCGGCTCCGCGGACGAAGCACCGCCACGCGAGTTCGCTGAATGGTGAGTCGTGTCGATCGGATCGGCGTCGCATGCGTAGTTCTGCCGTCGTTTCATCGACGATCGACGTTTCATTTGCCGGCTCCTCAGTCATTGCCGCCTGCCCCGCAGAATGACGGCAACCGCAGATAGCGCCCTGGTTCCGGCCGGTTTCGAATATTCAGGAGTCCGGGACCCGGTGCGGCAGGGCGTGCCGACGTGGCCGTCGTGTTCGCTGGTCGCGGTCGCCAGCAGCGGGCAGACGTCGTGAATCCGCCAGTTCGCCGTCAGAATCAACCGCCGGTGCTCGATTCGCACCGCCTCGATCCGCGGTACCACCGCTTGTCCGGCCCGACGACCAGCTCCGCCCGCAGCAGGACCTCAACGACCGGCGGCCGAGCAGCCGGCGGGCCCATGCTTCAGGGCTGGTTCACCTCCTTCGCGGCGAAGACCCATCGGTTGCTCGCCAGCGCGTCACCGGGCACCGGGGCCAGGCCCGCGCCGAGCCGCGCGGAGAACTCGAACGGCGTGCGCACCGACGTCGACCAGCCCAGCGCCCGGAACGCGGCCGCGGAGTCCGGGCGGGGTTCCGCGTCGAACAGCGCGGTGAGGTCCACCCCGATCTGTTCCCGGGCCGAGCGGTAGACCGGCCCGGACCGGACTGCCGCCGTCTCGTGCCAGAACTTGGCCTCGAACGCGCACGCACTGCCCGGTGCGGCCAGCCGGCCGACCGTCTCGACGAGCTGGCGTTCGGCGTTCGCGGGCAGATAGAGGAACAGTCCCTCGGCCAGCCATCCGGCCGGGCGGTCTGGGGCGAACCCTGCCTGGCACAGCGGTCCGGCCCAGTCTTCGCACAGGTCCACCGCCACCGGCACCCGGGCCGCCGCCGGCGCCGCCGCGATGCCGTCGAGGGTGTCCCGCTTGAACGCCAGCACCTCCGGCCGGTCCAGCTCGAAGATCCGGCAGCCGGGCGGCCAGCCGAGCCGGAACGCCCGCGTGTCCAGGCCGGCGCCCAGCAGCACGATCTGCCCGGCGCCGGCGCGGGCGGCGGCGAGCAGGAAGTCGTCGAGCACCCGGGTGCGCAGGCCGAAGTACCGGCCCAGCCTGCCCCACAGCGGGTTCGTCTCTCCGCCGGCGACGTCGGCCCAGCACACCGGCCATGTCCCCGAAGGGGCCGCGGCGTGGACGAAGTGCCGCGCGAACCCGTCGTGCACCAGTGAGTCCGGCCGGGTGGCCTCGATAGCCCGGGCCGCGGCGACCATCAGCGCCGTCCGGCCGACTCCGCTTTCGACGCCTCGGGCCGGGATGTCCACTCGTCCTCCTCGCCGGCGAAGTGCGCCCACGACGCCGGCTGGTCGTGGGTGGCGGTCCGGGCGCCGTAAACGACCTTCATGAACCGCACCGTTTCGTCGTCGCTCCGGTGCAGCGCGGTCGTGCAGTCGGTCAGCACCGTGACGTGGAACCCCTTCTGGAACGCGGTCCTGGCGGTCGAGTCCACGCACACGTCGGCGTAGACGCCCGCGAAGACGAGGTGCCCGATCCGCCGGCGGCGCAGGTATCCGCCGAAGCCGTGGGCGAGGAACGCGTCGAAGCAGGCGCGCTTGGTGAACACCCGCTCGCCGTCCGCGGGCGCGACCCCGCGGAACTCCGCTCCCCACGTGCCGGACAGGCACTTCGGCCGCTTGCCCAGGAGCCGGTCGCGACGGCGCCAGCTCGGCCGCTGGAACGCGAGGTCCCCGGCGAACCGCACGAAGACGACCTCGACCCCGGCTTCGCGCGCGAGGCCGACCGCCCGCGCGGTGTTCGCCACGACCCGGGCGAGGGCCGCCGGGCCGCCGGGCCGGGCCGCCGCGACCGGACCGGTGCAGAAGTCGTTCTGCAGATCCACCGCGACCAGCGCTGTCCTCACGACCCGCCCACCGGGGCGCGGTCGCCGGCCGGGCGCAGTTCCGCCAGGACCGCCGCGACGACCTCTTCCGTCGAATGCGCGCCGCCGGTGTCCGGTGTGCCCACGCCCCGGTCCCGGACCGCGCGCAAGGCCCGATCGAGTGCCGCGACCGCGCCCGGGCAGCCCGCGTGCCGCTGCGCGACCGCCGCCGAGGCACGCAGCGTCGCGGTCGGGTTGACCCGGCCCGTGCCCGCCAGGTCGTCGGCCGAACCGTGCACGGTCTGGTACTCGACCAGCCCGGCGACCTCCGGGTGCAAGTGAACGTTCTCGCTGCAGCGGTCCTCCTGACGGGCGCCGCCGAACCGGTCGAGCAGCACGACGTGCATGACGTCGCCCCATTCGTTGCCCGCCACGAGCAGCGTCCGCCCGGTGAGGCCGTGCTCGATCAGGTTCCGGTTCACGGTGTCCGGCTGGCACAGCTCGACCTGGACCCCAAGGCGCTGCGCGATCTCCGCGACCCAGGCCCCGAACGCGCCGTCGAGCAGGTGGAACTTGTACGCCAGCACGATCCGGTCCGGCCCGGTGCCCGGCCACTGCTCCCGTGCCCGGCGCAGCGCGAACTCGACCACCTTTCCGGTGATCTCGCGGCTGAACACGGTCGTGCGGGTGACCGTCGCGGGGCCGTGGCGGTTCTCGCCGGTGTAGAAGCCCTGGGCTTCGTCGCGGACCATCAGCAGCGACGGCGTGACCGGGTCGACCTTGACCGCCCGCAGCCGTTGGCGGACCAGATACAGCGACTGGGCGTTCATCGCCGTGCGGAAGACCGCCGTGACACCGGCCCGCGCCTGGACGCGGCAGAACTGCTCGTAGTGGTCGGCGTCGGCGTGGGTGAGGCGGCGGATCTCCTCGGTGCCGCCTTGCGCCTTGAGGGAGAAATAGGAATGGTAGGTGCGCGGCGAGCGCCTGATGTCGATTTCGGTCGAGAACAACCGGCCGATCGTGGTCAGGGCGGTCGTGAAGACGTCGGCGAGTTCCGGGCCGGTCCCGCGGCCGACCGCCAGTCCGACGGCCGGCCGCGCGCGGTGCGTTCCCATTCAGCCGGCCGCGTTCGCGACCAGGCGGTCGCCCGCGATGCCGGTCTTGCCCGGGCTGTAGTAGTCCTTGATCCCCTCGGCCCAGACTTCGACGCGGATCCGGTCGTCGCCGTCCGGCGCGAACGCGTCGAAGAGCGCCTCGATGTTGGGCCGGTCGAACCCGATGGCCGTCATCAGGTCGATGAACACCGGCCGTTCGATCTTCCCGTCGCCGTCGGGATCCCCCAGTGCGGAAAGGGATTCCGCGAAGTCGGTGACGGTATCGCCGAACCGCTCCGGCGACAGCACGCAGGCCGAGAACTCCTCGTAGCTCACCCGGCCGTCGCGGTTCGCGTCCAGTTCGCGTTCCAGCGTTGCCCAGTACCGCCCGAAGGCTTCCTCCAACGCCCGTTTCGCGGCGTCGCCGGAGCCGCGGGCCGCCCGCACCACGCTGGCGGCCATCGTCGTGAAGTCCTGCTCTTCGAGATATCCGTTCCGGTCAACGTCGAACAGCGAAAAAATGGTTTTTATGCGGTCTTCGGCCGTTACGTCCATCGAGAAAACCTTTCCGTCGAACTGCGGTCGCAGATGAAGTCTGCCGCAAAACCGGGCCCGCCGGAATCGCCGTCAACCCAAAGTGGAATTCGCGTTTCCGCGCCGATTCCGAAACAGCGTCGGCGCGGGACGAGCCTTGCGACGAACGGGGAACGATGTGCACGTCCGGGGGTCGGAGCCGTCGCTGCCGGCACTGACCGTGGCAACGGGCGAGCCGGGCGCCCGTCGACGATCACGCGGCCGAGGACGATCCAGGACGGCGGCAGCCGCGGACTCGCACCGGCGCGCCAGGCACCCCGTGCCGCACGGGCGGTCCTCGTTGCCGATGGGGCGTACTCGTCTCGCCGCGCAACCAGTGTCCCGAGTCGCAGGTTCGCCGTGGCGGCGGGATTTGCTGGCGCCGAGCCCGAAGATCGAACCGGTGGTGTTGCCCGAGGGGGAACGGCGGGNCCAGCGCGCTCACACGACGTCGTCAACACGCTCGCGCTTGCGGATCAGTCGCCGCACCGCGCCGCGGTTCAGCGGCCCCGTTGAACGTCCGGTCAGGACGGGCTGAAAGTCTGCCGGACCTTGATCGTCGCGCCGCCGCGCATTGCGGGCATCCCCGGAACCCCGATCAGACCCGGCCCCTCGGGTACCGATGACCGTCATCTCCCCGTGGAGCGCCAGCGGTTCGGTGTGTTCGCCGGTCACCAGGGCGAAATCAGGGCTGCTGACTGTTACGCCGCACGCGCCGATCGAGGACGTGGCGGCGGTGCGCGACGCCGGGGCGGACCGCTACGTCACCGACCGGCGGCGGCTCCAGTGCGGTTGACAGCCGCGATCTGGCCATCCGGCATCGCCGTGCCTGCGCTGACCGGCGGAGCCGAAGCGCAGCCGGGCCGAGTGCCCCAGGCAGGCGTCGATACGGGGCACGCAAACCCGCGCTGTCCGGTCGCAGGGCAACGGCCACGGAACAGCCCCGGCGGCTGAGCACCACGACCACGCCCCGTTCCGATTCTCGCCCTTGCGCCGCTGGCACCGCGGGCTCAGTG
>NZ_LWSF01000006.1:178773-287386 GCF_001651785.1 Amycolatopsis sp. M39 | reverse complement strand
TGATCCTCGTCGCCGTGCCACGCGATGCGGCACGGCGCGCTCAGCCCGACGACGCCGAAGATCTCGACAGGCCCCCTCGGCAAGCCGGTGCCGAGACGCCGGACCTCGTCGATGGCCTCCAGCTCCGCAGAGCCGCCGAAAGCAAGGTCCTGCACGGCGCAGAGGGACGGCCCGAGGACAGAGACCAGCAGCCCGCCCGGCTTCTCCTTCCGGATCGGGACCATCCCGATCCCGGCGGCGAAGGCGAGAAACGTGTCGACGACGACCGGATCCGCGTCGGTCGTCGCCATCACCTCGGCGATGATGAACCTCCACACCTCGTACGTCGTCGACGTCATCCGCAGGTGGATCGAACGCGAGAGGCCGGCGGGCCCGGCCCGTGGAGGCTTTCGGTGAGCGGGCGCGGCCAGAGACGCGCGCGCCGTCCCCTCTCGTCCTGCCCGCAAGCCCGGACCTCGTGGGTACGTGCCGCGCGGTGCAGGTGCGCGCGTCGTGGCTGCCGAGCAGGCGGCAGCTCTCGACGAAGAAGGTCGGGAACGCAGCTGGCGGAAACCCGGTCCGCTTGGTCGCGGCGAGGCCGCCGGGGTCGCGGACAAGTGGCTGGCGACGTGCTCGACGGCGGGCCGTGAAGCAGAACAGCCCCGGCCGGAACCGGGACGCCGGTCGGACACGCGCCTGCCCGGGTCCCCGGCCCTCACCCCGGGTCGCGCGCCGCGGCGAGACCCGCGAACGTGGCGAGCAGGACCTGCGCGAGGTTGTAAACCACTGGCCCGGGCGGGGCGTTCCGGGCCTGTTCCGTGGTTCCCACGATGCTGGTCATCGGCTTGCCCGCGACCGCCGCCGCGGCCGCGACATCGTCGATAGCTTGCGCGACAGCGGGTTCCGCCCCGCCGCCGATCAGGCCGAGCGCCACTGACAGGTCGGCCGGGCCGACCAGGACCGAATCGACGCCGGGGACCGCGAGGATCTCCGCCGCCGCCGCGCACGCCGCCGGGGTTTCGAGCATGGGCACGACGAGCGTGGTCTCCGCGGAGCGGGCCAGGTGCTCCTCGACGCCCCGGGCGCCGAAGCGGCCGGCTCGGCTGTAGGTCGCGAAGCCTCGCTCTCCGAGCGGCGGATAGTGCGCGGCGGCGACCGCGGCGCGAGCCTGTTCCGGGGTATCGACGTGCGGCACGATCACGCCGTCCGCGCCCAGGTCGAGCACGCGCAGCACCAGCGCGGGTTCCGCGGCACCGACCCGGACCAGCACGCCGAGCCCGTGCGCCTGCGCGGCCACGACGTGCTGCTGCAACGGCACCAGGTCCGCGGGCCCGTGTTCGCAGTCGAGCACGACGAAGTCCAGCCCCGCCACCCCGGCCGTCTCGACCAGCGTCTCGGACGGCATCCGCAGCAGCCCGCCGAGGAGCCGGTTTCCCTTGCCCAGCCGGTGTTTCAGCGTCGTCACCGCGCCACCATCCCGGCGGACAGGTCGATGTCGGCCGCGCACAGCCCCGGCATCCGCAGCATCGCCAGCACCGCGGCCGCCACCTCGGTCTCGGTGACCATGCGGCCCAGTGCCGCGCGGCTGGTGAACGCCCGCTCTGCCTCGGCGTAGCTGGCCCCGGTGCGCTCGGCTTCCAGCCGGAAGTTGCGCTCCATCCGCGGGCCCTCCACCGGGCCCGGCGAGAGCGAGTTCACCGCGACCCCGAACGGCCCGGCCTCCCCCGCGAGCGTGGCCGTCAACCCGAGAACGGCCATTTTGGACGCACAGTAGGGAGTACGGCGCAGCAGCGGCCGTTTCCCGCTCACCGACGCGATGTTGACGACGTCTCCGCTGCCCCGCGCCGTCATCGCCGGCAGGAAAGCCCGGCACACGAGGTACACGCCGCGCACGTTCACCGCGAACACCTCGTCCCATTCCGCCGGTTCGACCTCCACCAGCGGCTTGACCGGCCCCGCGACACCGGCGTTGTTGACGAGCACCGAGATCTCCTCGCCCGCGAGTTCGGCCGCCAGCGCGGCCACCGACTCCGGATCGGCCACGTCGCACCGCGCTGCCCGGCCCGGACCGGGCAGCGCGGCCACCGTCTCGTCGAGGGCGGCCTTCCGCCGCCCGGCCACCACGACGCGCGCCCCGGCTCCGGACAGGGCGGCCGCGATCGCACGGCCCAGGCCGTTGCCGCCGCCGGTGACGAGCGCGGTGCGGCCGGCCAGCTCGGCCGTCACGCCGGGTTCCACGAGAGTTCTCCCCGCCGGAACTCGGCCGCGCGCACGTCGCCGGAGCGGGCGTGGCCCTCGAACAGCTCGACCCGCGCCGCGCGTCCGCAGACCTCGCCGAGCCGCACGCTCGACTCGCTGCTCGTGACCTCCTGATAGGTGACCGTCTTCAGGTACTTGCCCACCCACAGCCCGCCGGTGTACCGGGCGGCGCCGCGGGTCGGCAGCACGTGGTTGGTGCCGATCACCTTGTCGCCGTAGGAGACACAGGTGCCCGGACCGAGGAAAAGCGCGCCGTAGTCGCGCATCTTATCCAGTGCCTGGCGCGGTTCCTCGGTGAGCACTTGCACGTGCTCGAACGCGTAGCTGTCGGCCAGGGCGAACGCCTCGTCGAGGTCGTCGACGACGTGGATTTCCCCGTGGTCGCGCCACGCCGGGGCGGCGAAATCGCGGGTCGGCATCCCGGGCAGCAGCGCCTCGACGTGGTCGAGCACCTCCCGCGCGACGTCCTCGGCGGTGGTGATCAGCACCGCCGGGGAATCCGGCCCGTGCTCGGCCTGGGACAGCAGGTCCACCGCGACGACGAACGGATCGGCGGTGTGGTCGGCGACGATCAGCACCTCGGTCGGACCGGCGAACAGGTCGATCCCCACCTCGCCGAACAGCTGCCGCTTGGCCTCGGCGACGTAGGCGTTGCCCGGCCCCGCGATGAGGTCCACCCGGCCGACCGTCTCGGTGCCGACCGCGAGCGCGGCCACCGCCTGCACCCCGCCGAGCAGATAGATCTCGTCCGCGCCCGCCAGATGCATGGCCGCGACGGTCGCCTCCGGGATCTCCCCGCGGATCGGCGGCGTGCACGCGGCCACGCGGGGCACCCCGGCGACTTTCGCGGTCACGATCGTCATGTGCGCGGACGCGGTCAGCGGGTACCGGCCGCCGGGCACGTACGCGCCCGCGGCGGCGACCGGAACGTGCTTCTGTCCCAGCTGGACACCCGGCAGGGTCTCCATCTCGAACTCCCGCAACGATTCCCGCTGCCGCTGCGCGAAGGCGCGCACCTGGTCCTGGACGAACCGGATGTCGTCGAGCACCTGGCCGGGCACCCGCGCGACGATCCGCTCGATCTCGGCGGCGGAGAGCCGGAACGATTCGGGCGACCACGAGTCGAACTTCGCCGAGCAGTCGCGGACCGCGGCGTCCCCGCGCTCGCGGATGTCGGCGATGATCGCCCCGACGCGGTCGCGCACGTCGTCGCGGGCGGCGCTCACCTGCTCGACCGGGACAGCGGATTTGAGGGTCTTCGGCATTCAGGACTCCTTCACGAGAGAAACGGTGCTGCACAACCAGTCGTGCAGCGCGGCGGCCGCGGCACGGGGCGCCTCGACCGTCAGCAGGTGTCCCGCTTCCGGGAGCACTCGCACGTCGGCGCGGCCCGCTCGGGCGGCGATCGCGCGGTGAAACCCGGGTGGGCACAAGGCATCGCGTTCGCCGCACAGGACCAGCACCGGACAGGACAAGCCCGCGACCGCGTCGTGGGCGTCGCGCCGAGTGGCCTGTGCGGCGAGCTGGGCACGGAACGTTTCCGGCCCGACTCGCCGCGCCATGTCGAGGAAACGCCGGCGCAGCACGGAATTCGGGTCGGCGAACATCGTGGGCAGGATCTGCTCCGCCACGACAGAGCCGAAACCGCCCGCGCGCGTGCGGCGGTCGAACTCCGCCCAGGCGGCGAGCTGTTCCGGGGTGGGCGCGCCGGCGTTGGTCGAGACCGCGCAGAACCCGGCGAGCCGGTCCGGTGCCCGGCGGGCGACCTCGAACCCGGCGATCGCGCCGAGGCTCAGCCCGGCGAGCACGAACGGCCCGTCGACGGCGGACAGGATCTGCTCGGCCATGCCGCCGAGGTCCGGCGCGGTGATCTCCGCGTGGACTACCGGCCCCGGGAGCCGCACGTCGGCCCAGACCTCGGCGTCGCAGAGCATTCCGGGGACGAGGACCACCGGCGGCACGGTCACTGGCCGACCGGCCGGGGCAGCAGGTGATAAGGCGCGAGGTAACCGTTGTGGTCCACGCCCACGCCAGCGTCGGCGGCCGCCTTGACGACCTCCTCGTCCCATTCCAGGCGCACCCGGCCGTCGCCGCCGTTGACGACGAGCATGGTCGCCCGCTCGCCGGAGACGTTGCGGACGCGCCGCCACACCCCGCGCGGCACGGAGACCATGTCCCACGGGCCGAGGCGCACGCTCACCTCGTCGTGCCGGTTGAGCGTGACCTCCCACTCGCCGTCCTTCACCAGCAGCACCTGCGTTTCGTCGTGCCGGTGCAGCGGGACGCCCTCGCCCGGCTCGGCACGCAGCCACGCGACGTTGTGCCCGTGCGGGTTGTAGATGCGCGGCTCCTGGTCACGGTCCTCGGTCATGCCGAAGCCGATGACCGGAGCCAGTTCGGCGCCTCCCCCGGGCACGGCACTGCCGAGCAAGCCGAGGGCAGACCACTCCAGGTCCTCCGCGGCAGCCACCCGCCGCCGCAGCTTCGCGGCGTCGTAGGACGGCAGAGCGGCGATGTCGGCCGGCGCCATCGGGGACACCAGCTCCTCCGGGTCCGGGACCTCGTCGCCGGCGAGCGTGTCGATCAGCCGGTTGTCCGCGGCCAGGTGGAGGCCGTGCCCCTGCGCCTCCCGCAGCACCGAAGGGCCCCAGATGATGCCTCCGGTGTCGTCGTGGCCGAGCACGGTGAACAGCCAGCCGTCGTCCGGGCCGATGTTGGTGAACCCGCGGAAGATCCAGGTCGGGATCGAGGCGATGTCGCCCTCGCGCAGGACCAGTTCGCCCTCTTCGCCGTCCGCGCCCCAGCGGAGCAGGAACTCGCCGCGAAAGCACAGGAACACTTCCGCGGTGAAGTGCAGGTGCAGGTTGTTCGTGATGCCGTGCGGCATCGCCGCCGCGCCGATGTTGAACCCGTGCGGCTCGCGCAGGTTCACGACCTGGTCCGGGTTCTGCGTCACGCCCGGGCCGATCATCGAGTAGTTCTCCTTGCGGTCCGACCCGGGCGTCCGGCAGTCGATGAACGCCT
Source organism: Amycolatopsis sp. M39 (assembly GCF_001651785.1). NCBI lineage: Bacteria > Bacillati > Actinomycetota > Actinomycetes > Pseudonocardiales > Pseudonocardiaceae > Amycolatopsis > Amycolatopsis sp. M39. The sequence goes on along the minus strand of NZ_LWSF01000006.1, from coordinate 282,124 downwards.
GGTCGCACGACACGAAATCGGCCCGCCGGATCGTGCGGCGGGCCAGCTCGGCCGCCGTCGCCCGCTTTTCGTCGGTGTGCATGCAACCCCTCCGAACTAATGTGTTTATACGTATGCATACGACCACCGGCACCGGCCGCCTGTCAAGACCGGGCTGCGCCGGAACGGTCCAGGAACCGCCGCCGGAGCGCTGGGCGCTTCCGCTAGGATTCGTATGCACAAGCGGTGGCACGGGAAGAGGAGTCGATGTCGATCACGAGCCATGACGTGGCCCGGCTCGCCGGGGTTTCGCAGCCGACCGTCTCCCGGGCGCTGCGCGGCGACCACCGCGTTTCGGAGGCCACCCGCACGCGGGTGCGGGAGGCGGCGGACGCGCTCGGCTACGTCCCGAGCGAAGCCGGGCGCAGCCTGGCCACCCGGTCGACCCACTGCGTCGGAGTGGTGGTCACCGACCTGACCAACCCGTTCTACCCGCACCTGATCGGCCCGCTGCACGACACGCTCGAACAGCACGGCTACCGGATGATGCTCTTCGCCGAGCGCAGCGAGGCCGCGCTGGAGACCGAACGGCTGCTGGACCGCTCGATCGACGGGGTCGTGCTCACCACCGCGGTGGTCGGCTCCGCGCTGCCCGCCGAACTCGTCCGCCGCGGCGTCCCGTTCGTGTTCCTGAACCGGGAAACCGGCACGAACCACGCCGACGCGGCGGTGGTCGACAACGAGGCGGGCGGGCGGCTGGTCGCCGAGGAACTGCTGCGGCTGGGCCATGCCGACATCGCGCTGATCGGCGGCCCGGCGGACACGACCACCGGACGCGACCGGGAACTCGGCTTCCGGGTCGGGCTGTCCGAGGCGGGCGTCGGCCTGCCGCGCCGCCGCGTCCGGCAGGGCCCCTTCGACTACGACACCGGGTACGCCGGGCTGCTCGACCTGTGGTCCGACGGCCCGCGGCCCACCGCGGTCTTCTGCGGGAACGACGTGATCGCGATCGGCGCGATGAACGCGGCCCGGCGCCTCGGCCTGGACATCCCCGGCGAGCTGACCGTCATCGGCTTCGACGACCTGCCGATGGCCTCCTGGGAGACCTTCGACCTCACCACCGTGCGCCACGACCTCGACGGCATGGCCAAGGCGGCGGCGGACCTGCTGGTCGAACGCCTCTCCGGAACCGCGCCGGATCTCGCGTCGCGGCGGACGGTGTTCACTCCGGCTCTCGTGCCGAGGGGAACGCACGCGGCCCGGTGACCGGCGCGCGCTGCCTGCGGCCGGTCTCCGCCCACGCGGACGGGGTGATCCGGCCGCCGTAAAGCGGCATCGGAATCGGGTCGTCGTCCTCCCGCAGCTGCTCCCACACCCGCGTGACGCCGAAACTGCCGTACTGGCGCACCGTGGTCACCGCGTCCAGATCCACCACGGCGGTGAGCACACCGGAGCCGGACCCCGGCAGTTCGGCGAGGAGCTGTCCCTCGGGCCCGGCGAGCACCGAATGCCCGGCACCGGTCGGGCCGCCCGCGTTCACGCTGGCCACGAACACCTGGTTGACCGTCGCGTTCGCGCGGGCGAGCACGACCTCCTGCGCCCGGTCGGCGGTGTCGGTGCGGACCACGTTGAGCACCAGGTCGGCGCCGAGCCAGGCGAGGTGGCGGGTCGTCTCGGGAAACCACGCGTCGAAGCACACCGAAAGCCCGACCCGGCCGATCCCGGGCACGCCGAACACCACGAACTCCCGGCCCGGCTTGAACGGTTCCCATGGCCGCCAAGGGAACATCTTCCGGTACGCGGCAGCCAGTTTTCCCTCGGGCGAATAGACCACCGCGGTGTCGTACACGTGCCCGTCGCCGCCTAGTTCGGCGACGCTGCCCGGGCACAGCCACAGCCCGAGATCCCCGGCGAGTTCGGCGAAGCACCGATGCCGCGGACCGTCCTCGACCGGTTCCGCCGCGGCCACATCGGACTCGGCAGTCAGATGCAGTTCCGGGTAAGCGAGCAGGGTCGTCCCGGGGAACCGGGCGGCGGTCGCGTCGGCGTGCGCGGCGAACCCGCCGAGATCCCCGGCACCGCGGCCGGGAACCTGGGCCAGCGCCAGCGAAAGCGGCCGCACGCTCACACCTCCTGCCGGGACAGCCTGCCCGTGCGCAGCGCCGCCGTGGCGCGGTGGGCGGCCATGCCCTCGGAGGCGGAGATCGTCTCCACGGCCCCGGCGAGCGCGGGCGTCGCGTCCCGGCCGACCCGCTGGTAGGTCAACGGCCGCAGGAAGCGCGACACGGACAGTCCGGCGCTGTGCCGCGCGCCGCCCGCGGTCGGCAGCACGTGGTTCGTCCCGGCCATGCCCTTGTCGGAGTAGGCGACCGTGCTCCACGGGCCGAGGAACAACGACCCGTACGCGGTCAGGTGCTCGTGGTACCACTCGTCGTCGGCGGTCTGGACCTCCAAGTGTTCCGGGGCGAGGTCGTCCATCAGCGCCGCGGCCGTGCTCCGGTCCGCGGCGACGGTGATCGAACCGTGGTCGCGCCAGGCCGGGCCCGCGATCGGCGCCGTCGCCAGCCCGCTGAGCTGCCGGTCGACCTCCGCCGCGACGCGCTCCGCCAGTCCGGCGCTCGTCGTGACGAGCGCGGCGGGCGAATCCGGGCCGTGCTCGGCCTGGCCGAGCAGATCCGCCGCGACGAGTTCGGGATCGGCCGTCTCGTCGGCGAGCACCGCGACCTCGGACGGACCGGCGGGCAAATCGATCGCGACGGCGCCGAAAAGCTGCCGCTTGGCCTCGGCGACGAACGCGTTGCCCGCGCCCACCAGCATGTCCGCCGGCGCGTCGCCGACCAGCCCGTAGGCCATCGCCGCCAGCGCCTGCACCCCGCCGAGCAGGAACACCCGGTCCGCCCCGGACACATACGCCGCGTACAGCACCGCCGGGTGGGGCCCGCCGTCCGGCTGCGGCGGCGTGCACGCGACCACTGACGGGACCCCGGCCGCCTTGGCGACGTTCACCGTCATGAACGCGCTGGCGGTCAACGGGAAGCGGCCGGCGGGCAGGTACGCGCCGACCCGCGGCACCGGGACGTAGCGGTACCCGGCGACGAGACCCGGTTCGAGTTCGACCTCAAGGTCCTTGAGGGCGGCGCGGGAGGCTTTCGCGAACGCAGCGGTGCGCTCGGCCCCTAGTTCGATCGCGGCGCGGAGTTCGCCGGGCAGCTTGGCGCCGCCGCGGCGCATCTCGTCCCGGGAGATCTCCAGCGGCCGTCCGTCGTAGCCGTCGAGTTCGGCGGCGTACCGGGTGACCGCGTCGAGCCCGCCGGCGCGGATCTGCCCGAGCATGCGGGTCACCGTCTCGACGACCCTCGGGTCGCGCTGGGCCGGCGCTCCCCCGGCGGCAGGCTGCTTGACCACGGTGAACCGGCCCGCGAAACGACGTTGGGTGGCTTCGGTGAAGTACATGGCCGGAAAACTAGTTTCTCGCATGCCACGGGACAACCTTGTCTTGCATTGGGTCATCGATAGGATTTCCTTGTGACACTGACTCAGCTCCGGGCACTGGTCGCCACCGCGCAGCTCGGCTCCTTCACCGCCGCCGGCACCGCGCTCGGGTACAGCCAGGCGGCCATCTCGGAACTGGTCCGGCGGCTCGAAGAGGAATGCGGCCTGCAGCTGTTCCACCGCGGCGCGCGGCGGCTGGCCCTCACGGTCGCCGGAGAGCAGCTGCTGCCGCACGCGCAGCAAACCGTGAACGCGGCCGTGAACGCGGAAAACGCGATGAAGGAGGTGCGCGGCCTCACCGGCGGGGTCGCGTCGTTCGGCCTGTTCCGCAACGCCGACTACTACTTGCTGGCCGAACTCGGCGAACGGTTCGCGACCGCTTACCCGAATGTGCGGATCCGCCTGGTGGGCGTCAATGCCGCCCTCGTCGCCGACGCCGTCGCCGCCGGTGACCTCGAAGCGGGCATCGTGGTGCTCCCGGTGACGCCTGCCGGGCTGGAGACCACTCCCCTCGCCCGCGACGAAGTCCTTTACGTGTCCGCGGATCCGGCGCACACCGCCGCCCCGGTCGACATCGCCGCGCTGGCCGAGCGCAGGCTTGTCTTCTACGACGCACACGCGGGCAACGCGGACCCGGACCGGCTGCAGCTCGCCGAACGCGCGCAGCTCGCGGGTGTCCGGCTGGAGCCGTTCGTGGAGGTCGAACAGGCACCGGCCGCCCTGCACCTGGTTTCCCGCGGCGTCGGCGACACGTTCCTGTCGCGCGCGGTGGCCGAACGGCTCATCCGCACCGAGGGCTTGCGCCTGCACACCACGACCTTCGACCCGCCGCTGCACAACACGTTCGCACTCGTCCGGCGCGCGCACGCGCGGCTGTCCCCGGCGACCGAGGAACTCGCCCGGCTGGCGGTGGATCTGTTGCTGCGCAACCCGACGCTCGAACACCGGCGGCCCCTGCGCGCGCAGGGGCCGCCGGTGTCCTGAACGGAATTCGCCTCAGCGGGCGTACTTGTCCGCGGAAAGCTCGCTGCGGTAGGTCTCCTTCATGAAGAGCGTGATCACCGCCAGCGCCAGCACCGCGGCCGCCGCGAGGTAGGCCCACACCGCGTAGATCGTGCCGAACTCCGAAACCAGCAGCGTCGCGACGAACGGCGTGATCCCCATGAAGATCGAGAACGAGCTGTTGTAGGCGATCGAGCTGGCGCTGAACCGGGTCCGGGTGGCGAACAGCTCCGCCGCGCACACCGTGACGATGCCGGTCAGGAAGAACTCCGGGATCAGATAGATCAGCTGGCTCGCCACCGCGCCGCCGAAGGTCCCGAGCTGGCCGACCCGGAACGCCACCGGCACCAGGACGATGCAGCACACCGCCCCGGTGATCAGCATCGGTTTCCGCCCGATCCGGTCCGACAGCGCGCCGGCCAGCGGCAGCAGCGGGATCAGCACCGCGACCGAGATCATGTTCGACAGCCAGGCCGCGGACTTCGGCAGGTGCAGGGTGTCGGACAGGTACTCCGGATAGAACGTGACCCAGGTGTAGGACAGGATCGCCAGCATGATCGACGCCCCGCAGAACACGAGGATCGGCCGCCACTGCGACCGCAGCGCCTCGCGCAGCGGCGCCGCCACCACGTTCGTCCCGTGGTCGGTGGCCGCCATGAACTCCGGGCTCTCTTCGATCCGGCTGCGCAGCCACATCCCGACCGCGCACAGCGGCAGCACCGCCAGGAACGGGATCCGCCAGCCCCAGCTCTGCAGCGTTTCGTCGCTGAACACGGCACTCATCAGCGCGGCGGTCCCGGCCCCGGCGAGAATGCCCAGGAAGCAGCTGTTCGACGCGAACGAGGTGTAGTACCCGCGCCGGCGCGGCTCGGCCCACTCGACGACGAACGCGACCGCGCCGACGTACTCGCCGCCGGCCACCATGCCCTGGAACACTCGCAGCACCAGGAGGATCAGCGGGGCGGCGAGCCCGATCTGGCTGTAGGTCGGCAGCACGCCGATCGCGGCCGTCGACACGCCCATGAGCACCACTGTCCACAACAGCACGCGCTTGCGCCCGAACCGGTCGCCCCACCGGCCGAGAACGGTGCCGCCGAACGGGCGGACGAGGCACGCGATCGCGATCACCGCGTACGCGCTCAGCACGCTCGCGGTGCGGTCGCCTGCCGGGAAGAACGAGGCCGCCAGCACGGGTGCCATGTAGCCGTACAAACCGTAGTCGAACTGTTCGACGAAGTTCCCGATGCTGCCGGCGAGGATCGCCCGGCGGATCACCCTTCGACGTCCGGTCGCCTCAGCGGACGCGGCGGTGCTCGGCGCGACGGTGGACATGACACCTCCATGACGGGGTCACAACGGCCGGAGCCGCCTGCATACGTATGACGAAGGAACATAAGTGGCGACCCGGCCGCGGTCAAGGTGCACCGAGCGGGCATTTACTGCGATCATGAGCCAAAGTCCGGCACCGGAAGCAATCCGGACTTCGTCTTGTCCCGGCCAATGCATACGGATACAGTGCCGGGCAAGCCATCCGCAGCCGTGAAGGGAAAGACCATGCCGCTCGACCCGGTCGCCTACCAGCCCTACGAGGACCCGGACGATTTCATCCGCGAGGTGACCGACCGGATCTGGGTACAGCGCGACATCTCCTACATCGTCGACAACTACGAGCCCGACTCGATCGTGCACGGCGGGCTCGGCACCGTCGCCGGGCGGGACGGCGTCATCGAAGGCAGCCTGATGCGGATCGCCGAGGTGCCCCAGCACGTGGGCCAGGCCGAGGACGTCGTCTGGGAAGCCCGCGGCGGCGACGCGTTCCTGAGTTCCCATCTCGTTTTCTCCAGCGACACCCACCTCGTGCGCGGCGTCCCGGCACCGATCCGCAAGCGCACCATCGCGAACTGCCTCTACCGGCGGGGCCGGATGGTCGAGGAGTGGGTCGTCCGCGACGAACTCGCCGACTGCCTGCAGCGCGGCATCGACCCCGCCGAGGCGGCGCGCGAGCTGCGCTTCCGCGGCTACGAGGGTTCGATGACCAAACCCGCGCCCGCCGACGTGCTGACCGCGGGCGACAGCGGCCCGCGCCCGGACGAATACCGGCCGGAATGCGAAATGGTGCTGGAGTTCGTCGAAGAGGTCTGGAACGCCCGCCGGCTGCACAAGGTCGCCGAATTCATGCACCGGGACCTCTTCCTGCACACCGTCGGCGACCGGACGGTGCTCCGGCCCGACGGCTACCAGCGGGACCTGCTGGCCCAGATCGCGCCGTTCCCGGACGCGCGTTTCGAGATCCGGGACGTCCAGGCGAACTACGCCGAACGCTACGCCGGGCTGCGCGTCGCGGTCGCCTGGGTCATGCGCGGCGGCTACCGCGGCGCGGCCGACTTCGGCCCGCTGACCGGTCAGCCCGTCGACCTGCTCGGCGTCTCGCAGTTCCTGATCCAGAACGGGCGGATCGTGCGGGAAGTCCGGGTGTTCGACCAGATCGCGCTGCGCGCGCAGATCAACAGCCACGAAAACTCGTTCGCCGACACCAACATCTACTGAGCATCCCGCAACGACCGGGCAGTGCCCTCGGGGAGCGCGCCTTCGTCCAGGCGCGCTCCCCGGACGTCGGGCTCGCTCCGGCGTCCGCAAGGGGCTGGACGCCTGTTTTCGCCTTCTGCCCGCCACCGGCGCGGCTCACCGGAGGCCAAGACACGAGGCCGCGCCAGCGCCGCACCGCTCGCACGTCCAGCAGGTCCCGGTCCCGGGTGGGCGATCGCGCTCAGCGAGCACCAGACCGCCGGGAAAGCACCGAAGACGACGGCACCGTAAGCGGCGGTGCTCGCGCCCGCCCCGAGCGGCGGCACGGCTCCGCCGGTCACCAGGCCGACGTTGCCGGCGAACGCGGAAGCCGTGCATCGGTACCGGGCCTCGAAAATCTCGGACAGCATCACGGTGATCGAACCGATTTCCCAGCCTGCGACGAGCGTCGTCGCGCACAGCAGCGCCAGGTACCCCATGCCGGACGCCGACTGCGGAACCGGGACGACAGCGGCCCCAGTCGCCGCCAGAAGGATCGGGCGGCGGCCGACCCGGCCGGAGGCCATCGCGCCGATCACGGCGCCGAGGGACCAGCACCGGCCGCCCGCGATGCCTGCGGCCAGCACGGTGTTTCGGCCCAGCCCGGGGTGCGCGGTCCCGGCATCGGCGAAGTACACAGCACCGAGGCAGGTGACGGCCTGCCTGATCCCCGGCGACCAGAAGCATCTGCTGCGGTGTGCCAGGAGGCGTTGACACGATCAGGTGGGACGGCGGGCGCGGCCGGACCGCCCACCTCGGACGGGGCCCTCAGCGCGGGGTCCGTTCGCCAGGTCACGGGCAGGAAAGCCCCCGCCCCGGAGACTGGCAAGTGATTCGAGGTGGGCACCGCGGACGAAACCTCGGCATGGCGGATCACGCTGACGCTGATCCGGGTCGCGGTTTCCTGGTCGGCGCGGCAGGCGAAGCCGATTGCCCGAAGCTCCCCGGCTCGCGCATCGCCCGACGCCGAGAAAGACCCGCGGAAATCCTCGCCGCCGGGTTGAGCCCCGCTGGTGCCCAACCCGGCGTTCGACGGGCGGCGGCTCGCAATGGCGCGATCGGAAACACTCGCCCGCCGCCGGTCACTCCGTCCGCGGGACAACCTTGCCGAGCTTGCCCGGCGAATCCAGCCGGACCTCAGCCGCACGCGCGCGGGCCCGCGACCGGCGACATCGCCGGCTTGACCGGCAGCGAACTGCCGCAGGCCGGGACGACCGACCGGCCCCTAACCCCGGCAGCGGCCGCCGCGGTCGAGCCCACAGTCGCCGCAAGCACTGGTGCACGGCAATGACCGGCAGGCGCCTCGCCGGGCCGATCTCGACCGCGCACCCGTTTCAGGGGCCCCGGAAGGGGCAGTCCCCGCTGGCCTTCGCCCGGAGACGGAGGAATCATGGCTCAGATGACCCAGGAACCGCAGCAGGCCGGCGGCTCGCTCGCGACGCCGCGGCGCACGTGGATCGGCGACCACGACCCGACGGACCAGAACTGGCAGGAGGCAGGCGACGAGATCCGGCTGGCCGCCCAGCGGGCCGGAAGAGCGTGGCAGCAGCCGGAAACCGATTGACCGAACCCCGGACCCGACGACGGCGAAAGGGATGATCGGGCAGGCGGAGTTGCCTGATCGTCCTCCGGCTCTCGCCGCCGTCGCCGGGTGCGGGCCCTCGGCCGCCCTCGCCGCACCGTCGCCGGCCGTCGCGTCGTCGCAGGTCAGCACGCCTCGGGTCGGCCAGATGGCCGATGCCCGGACAGGGTTGCCCGCCGACTGGCCTGAATGGACGGACTTTTCGGACGATCCTGTCCTTCCCCCGGTCTCCCTACCTTCGGAGCGCTCCCGCTTCCCGCGGAAGCGGACCGTCGCCGAAGGAGTTCGCATCGATGAAGATGCTCGTGGGGCTCGCCGCCCTCGCCGTCGCGGGAGGTTTGGCCGCCGCGATCTGCCTGACCGCCGGTTCCGGCGGCACTGACTGGCGAGCCGCGTGCAGAACGGCCCCCGCTCCGGCAGCGGGCAAGCACCCCGCAGCCGTCGCCGAAGCCCGGAAAGCTTTGCTCAGCAACGGGAACGACCCCCGGCTCGAGATCGAGGTCGTCGACCTCGACACGTGCGCGGTGGAGGTCGGCTGGAAAGCCGATCAGCCGCAGGCGACCGCGTCGGTGGTGAAACTGCTCATCGCGCTCGACCTCCTCGACCGGTCCGGAGTCCCCGAAGGCAGCGAGGCCGACGCCGTCCACGCCATGCTCGCGGCCAGCGACGACCGCGTCGCCAGCCGGTTCTGGCAGCAACTCGGCGGACCGGCGATCGTCCGGCGGCAGGCGGGGAAGCTGGGGCTCTCGCACACTTCGCCGCCCGGCGATCCTGGCCAGTGGGGGTCGACGAAAATGTCGCCCGAGGACGTCGTCGCGGTCTATCGGCACATCACCTCGGGCCGGCCGGACGAGGAACGCGACTTCCTCACCGAGGCGCTGGAAAGCGCCCCGCTCACCGCTGCCGACGGGTTCGACCAGCATTTCGGGATTCCGCGCGCCTTCCCCGGTGCGGCATGGGCGATCAAACAGGGCTGGGGCACGTCGGAGGGCCGGCGGGTGCTGAACACGACCGGCCTGGTCCGGACGGAGTCGCGGACGTTCGCGGTCGCGGTGATGAGCACGTGGGACGACAGCATCGATGTCGCCACTGCGACCAAGGCGCTCACCACGGCCACGGGGGCGCTGAAGAACTCGCTCGTCGCTGCCGGCGAACTCACCTGAGCGAGTCCGGTGCGGCCCCGGCCCCGACCTGCCCGGCGACCGCCGGCCACAGCGAGCGGACACGGTCACGCGACCAGCCCCGGCCGTCGGAGGAAACGTGCGCGGTCACCGTGCCCTCGGCGGTCGAACGGGAACGGATCGCGAGGGTCGTGGGAGCGCGCGTGTCCTTGGGCCCGGCAGCCGCGACGACCTGGGCGGTGACCGGGCCGAAGTCATACGGTTCGGGCCAGTCGTCGGGAACGTACTCGTAGAACGGCACCGCGTCCGGAGTCTCGCGGAACGCCCGGACTTCCGGCATCGGGAACCGGCAGTGGCGGCGGCAGTCGCGCAGGACGTCGCGGACCTCGACGGCGTACTCCGGGGTCAGCCTCGACGGCGGGGCCGGGAGCGGGACATACGCGGTGAGCAGGCAGGGGCCCAGCATCCGGCGCCACTCCGGACGGTCCCGCAGGCCGAAGACAGTGGTGAACACCCGCGGCCCCGGTCCGGTGCAGGGCCGCATCGCGCAGGCGAGCGCGGCGAACAACGTCGTGGCCGGAGTGGTGCGATGCGTCCGCGCGAATCGGTGGACCGCTGCCAGCCCGGCCTTCGGCAGCAGCGTCGCGCGCTCGGCGTAGGGCGGACCGTTCTCGTCTTTCCGAACTGACACGAAGTCCCGGGCCATCGCGGTTTCCCACCACGCCCGGTCTCCGGCTTCCGTTGTCCGGCGCTGGCGGGCTTCGGCCGCAGCGTAGTCGCCGTACTGAGCGGCGGGCATCGGCGGCGCAGGGCCGCCCAGTTCGGCGGAGTACAGCGCGGCGAGCTCCCGGCAGACGGCCCAGACCGTGCCGGGATCGGCGACCAGATGGTGCAGATGCACGGCGAGCAGGCCGGGATCGCCGCGCACCAGGCGGACCACCAGCGGTCCGGACTCCGGCGGGACCGGCGCGTGCAGCCAGTCGGCCGGGTCGCTGCCTTGGTGCACCTCGAAAACCGGCGGACCGGGCGGGGACACCACCTGGGCCTCGTCAGTCACCCGGGTGCGGAGTATCTCGTGCCGGGCGATCAGGTTCGTCAAGGCGGCGGACAGCACGTCCGGGTCGAGCGGCGCGCTCAGCCGGAGGACGGCGTTCATGGTGAACCACTGCCCGGTGAAGTCCGGGCCGCAGTCGAGCATCGCCCGTTGGAACACCGAAAGCGGGCGGGTGTTCACGCGGCCAGCTCCGCCGAGTAGTCGGCGATCCCCGGCAGCGCTCGCCGCAGGTTCTCGTGCATTTCGGCGAGCAAGCCGACGGAGAAGCCGCTGTCCCGCCACGTTGCGTACGGGAGGCCGAAACCGAGCTTCTGCCACACCTCGGCGTTGCGCTTTTCGGCTGCTCCCAGGGGTTCCAGCAGCAGCAACGGGGTCGCGGCCCACAGCGAGTCCAGGCAGGTCCCGCCGCCGGGTTTGCTGACCGTCGCCCGTGCCGAGCGGACCAGTTCGAACGAGTCCGGGTGCGCCTCGCCGCGGGTGTAGGTCCCGCTGCGTTCGGGCCGGAGCGGCGGGAAACCGTTGTCGTGCCAGGGATGCCACTCGGGGTCGAGCATGAAGTGCCGGATCCCGGGGCGGGAGTCCACATCGGACTCCCGATACGCGAGGACGTCGAGGGCGAACCCGGCGCCGGCCAGTTCGGCGACGTGCGCGCGGTAGGTGCCCATCCCCCAGCCGCCGCCGTGCAGGTACAGCCGGGGCTCGCGCTCCGCCCACGACAGCGGCGGGCGCGCGCTCACCGGCACGCTGCGCGGGACCGTCATCGACGCCCCGTCCACCAGGAAGACGTCTTCGTGCGGCATCTGCCATCCGGCCGCCTTCCGAAAAGACGGCGAGGCGACGGCATCGATGTGGCACAGCACCACGCGCACGGTGCGGCCGCGCGCGAGGTAGCGCTCGACGATCGGCAGCCAGAACCCGGAGAAGAGCACGAAGGTCTCGACCTGCTCGGCGTCCCAGCGGGCGAAGAGTTCCGCTTCGGCGGCCGGATCGGTCACCGCCGCCGGGTCGGTCGCGAGGCGGTGCCCGGCCTTGGCGAGGCGGAAGTCGCGGTGGAAGGCCCATTTCATCTCCGCGGTGATGGCCAGTTTCCGCGGTGGCAGCAGCCGTTCGAGCACGCTGACGTCGGCGGCCGCGCCGCGTTCGCGCAGTCGCCTGGCCAGCAGCAGACCCGGCACGTGCACACCCAGTGCCACGCCGGAAGTGAGAACTTCGATCACGACGGCCTCCCGAGGAACGTCAAGGCCCGGCGCAGATGCGCGGCGGCCAGCTGGATCGTCGCGGGTGCGCCGCCTCCGCGCGGCACCGTCTCGACCAGCATGATCAGGTACAGGTAGCTGCGGTACAGCGCGAGCCGGACGCGAGCCGCGTCGTCGAAGACCAGCTCGCCGCCCGCTTCGCGGTAGCCGCGCACGAAGCCGGCGTCGCGTTCGACGTCGCCGAAGAGGGCCGTCGACACCAGGTCGGCGAGCGGGTCTCCCCAGAACGCGCGTTCGCCGTCGACGAAGCCGGTGATCCCGGAGTCGCCCAGCAGGATGTTGCCGGGCCACAGATCGAAGTGGACCAGCACCGGGGTCCGCACCTCGGACAGCACGCCGGTGCGCGCCATGAGCGTCGTGCGGATGTGGTCGAGCGGAGCCGGCAATGCGGCGGCGAACCGTTCGGCGTCGGCCAGCACTGCGTCCAGCATCGCGGTGAACGCTGCGCGCCAGCTTGGCGAGAGCTTGCGTGGATAGCCGAATCCGGCGCCGGTGATGCGGTGCAGGCGGGCCACGAGGCCGCCGAGTTCGGTCCGCAGCGCGGGGCGTTCCGCGGGCGGCACGCGGCGGGCGGCCCAGCTGTCACCGGGAAGTTCGGTCATGACCAGGACGTCGCCGTCGACCAGGCGTCCGGAGAAGTCGGTGTGCACCACGCGCGGAACCGGCACGGCGGCTGCGGCTGTTTCGCAGAACAGCGCTTCGGTGCGCAGCAGGCCGCGTTCGTAGGTCAGCGCGGGTGCGTCCGGCGGCGGGGAGACCTTGACGACCAGGCCGGGCGGGCGGACCCGGTAGGCGGTGTTGAAGGTCGCCCCGGGCAGCGGCGACCATTCCGCCTGCCGCACCCCGGCCGCGGCGAGCACCTCGGCGATCATCTGGCCTCCATTCCGGCTGCCGAGAGCGCGTCGAGCAGACCGGCTCGCAGGGTCGCGCTCTCGCCGGGGCGGGCCATCAGCGCGCAGTAGATCCGGCCGCCTGGTGCGGCGAGGCCGCTGCCGCCGACCACGGCGACTCCGGGGGCTGTGCCGCCTCGATAGCGGAGCCGGTGCAGCGCGGCGAAGAGGTCGCCGATCCCCTTGCCCGGCGGGACTTTCAGGTCGAACCGCCACAGGTGGCAGCGCAGGCCGTGCGGCCGGACGCGGCGATCCAGCAGCAGCGACAACAGTCCCGGGGACTGACGCGCGTTGATCTCCAGCACCGGCACGAGCGTCCCGTCCGCGAGCACCATCGCGTCCACGCCCGCCGGCCCCCGGTAGCCCGCCGCGGACAGGGCTTCGGCTACCGCGGCGAGGGTTTCGCCGTATCCGGTCGCGGCCAGCTCGGCGAGGAGCGCGTCCGGGGCGGGTCCCGATCCGGCGTGCCGGAAGCCGCGGTTGTGCATCACTTGCACGCCAAGGGTTTCCCAGCGCCCGCCGGCGTCGATGCGCAGGTGCGCCGAAAAGTCCGTGCGCCGGTCGAACCGGGGCTGGACCAGGAGTTCGACGCGTGCTTTCTGCGCCTCCAGCGTGCGGGTGACCGCGCGCAGCACGCCGGGCGTGGTCACTTCCAGGGTCGCGCGGCCCGAGACTCCGTACGGGTCTTTCACCACGCTCGGCCGGGTGCCGACCGCCGCGGCGAGTTCGGCCGCGGACCGGACGACGACGCCCGCACCGGGCAGGCCGAGCGACCGCACCAGTGCGTGCGACCAGGTCTTGGAATTGACCTCCGCCACGGTTTCCGCGGCCGGAAGCCGGTCAGCGCGACCGAGCCGCGCGGCCAGTGCGACAGTGTCCCGCAGCACTGCATAGGGAGCCATCTCCGGCCGTCCGGCCAGCGTCTCCGCGTCGACAGCTCGCTCGATCGGGCTACCCGGCGGCGCCGGAACCGCGTGGTGGTCGAACTCGATGCCGCACTCGGCCAGCGACGCACGGATCTCCCGGGCCGGGGCGCGGCGGGTGAGCAGCAGGTCTCCCGGCGAACACCCCGCGGCGAGGAGTTCGTCCAGGTCGTCGGCCGCGGCGCCGCCGGGAGCGGCCGGCAGCGTGGCCAGATCCGCGGGCCGCCACCAGCGTTCGGCGTCGAAGGTGCCGAAGCGCGCCGTCGCGGTCATGGCGTCGCGAGCGTCCGCAGGAACCCGGTGAACCGGCCGAACACGCGCAGGTCGTCGAGTTCGAGGTGCTCGTAGTCCAGCTGCACGCCGAGTTCGTCCTCGACGCCGAGCAGGAAGGAGATCATCTGCAGCGAGTCCAGCCCGTAGTCGTCGACGAGGTCGGCGTCCTGGCCGATCTCCCCGGCCGCGGTTCCGTTGTCCAGCACGGCGACCAGCACGTCGGCGACCCTGCGTTCGAGGTCTGCCACGGAACTCACACTCCGTTGAGGTAGAGGAGGACACACCGCGAGCAGACGGGCATCATCCCGTTCGCGCCGAGGATGCGGCGGACCTCGCGGAAAGATTCGTTGTGCCACAACCGCACCGGGTCCGTCTCGTACAGGTTGCCGACCACGAACTCGGGGAAGAACTTGCACGAGCTGACGTTGCCGTCGGCGTGCACCTCCATCCGGTTCGACACCGCGAGACACCGGCTGCGGTGCTGCGCCGGTTTCGGCGTGCCGAGCACGAAGTCCTCGACCTCGTCCGGTTCGAGCTGCGGCTGGTAGCGGATCCGCACGCGCCACCGCCGGGACGCCAGCCGCGCCATCGATTCGCGCAGCCGCGGCAGGCATTCCGGAGGCAGCCGGTAGGTGTAGGAATGCCAGGTCGGCCGCGCGGTGCCGGTCCGCGGAGCCAGCCAGGCGAACGACTCGGCGTAGACCCGGTCCATGGCCTCGGCCACCTCCGGGCTGATGTACCACGGGAACTGGAAGTAGACCGTGTTGACGCCGAGGTTTTCCGCCCACTCCATGAATTCGTACATCGTGTGCACGGTCCGGTGCGACACCATGCAGTTCACCGAAACCTCGCCCGCGAAAACGCCTTCGCGCTTGAGGCCGAGCATCAGCTCGATGTTCTTCGTGGTCCGGGCGAAAGTGCCGCGGCCGCGCAGCTCCTCGTGGTCGGTGCCGAGGCCGTCGAGGCTCACCAGCAGGTTGAGATGCTCGCCGAGCGCCAGCAGATGGTCGAGATTGCGCTTGAAGAGCAACCCGTTGGTGCAGACGGTGATCGTGCGCGGCGAACGGCGCAACAGCTCGGCGATGTCGCCGAACCGGCTGTGCAGCAACGGCTCGCCGCCCCAGACGAATACCTTCGAACGCACGGATTCCGTGGCATCCAGCAGTTTCGCCACGATATCCACGGCAAGCTCGGTCCGTTGCTTGGCGGGGCCGAAGTCGCGGAAGAAACCCTGTTCGCTCCACTGGTAGCAATGGCTGCAGCGCAGATTGCAGCGATACGTCAGCTGCAGGCACAGTTCCCTCGGCAGCGGCGTGGCGTAGGCCGGGTCCTCCGCGACGGCCCGGCGTGCCGACGAACGGAGCGCCACGGTGTGCTTGAGGTCCGCGAATTCCTTGGCAGTCAACGTTCTCGTGGTCAGCGGACGCATTGATCGTCCCCTTCCGGTTGCGGCTCGTTCCGAGGTTAGGAACGCCGAGAGGGCGGCGACACCCCTAGGCCGGGCGGCAGGGGAAGACCGCGGAAACGGGACAATCGCCGCCAGCCGGGCACGGGTTTCCAGACGCTCCGCAGTTTCAGCGGATCCTTCCGCGCCTCATCATCCGCTGCCCCCATTCCCGCGACTGCCTCGGCCCGGCGCGGCTTCTTTCGCCGCCGGGCAGAAGATCTCTTCTTCGGTGATCGATGCCGAAAATGCGGCGCTATTCCCGATCGGCCCCGCCGCCCGCGGTCCGGGCGTCGTTTGCGCGCGGAGCCGCCCGGGTATTCCGATGCCCCCGACCCCAGGAGAACATCGGTGAACGAGCTGACTTTCGGCATCGAGGAGGAGTTCTTCGTCGTCGACCGCGACGGCCGGCTGGCGCAGGCAGACGACGTGGTCGACCGCGCCGCGAAAACGGGCGGCGACAACGGCGAACTGCAGCACGAACTGATCCAGTCGCAGGCCGAGATCGCCACCGACGTCTGCCGGACCCGGGACGAGGCGCTGCAGCGGCTGCGCGAACTGCGCGCGGACCTGGCCGCGGCCGCTCGGCGGCAGCACTGCCGGTTGCTGCCGTCGGCCTCGCCGCCGGTGCCGGAAACGGGCCTGCCGGGCGTCACCCCGAGTCCGCGCTACGAACGGATCGGCGAGCATTTCGGCGCCATCGCGCGAACGTCGCCGACCTGCGGCTGTCACGTGCACGTCGCGATCCCGGACAAGGAGACCGGCGTCCAGGTGCTCGGGCGGATCCGGCCGTGGCTGCCCGCGCTGCTGACCGTGACGACGAATTCCGCGATCGCCGACGGTTACGACACCGGTTACCGCAGCTGGCGCTACCAGCAGTGGAGCCGCTGGCCCTCAGCCGGGCCGCCGCCGCGGTTCGCGTCGCTCGACGAGTACGAAAGCGTGGTCGACGCGTGGCTGCGCTCGGGCGCGATCCTCGACCGCGGGATGGTCTACTGGGACGTCCGGCTCTCGGAGAACCAGCCGACGATCGAGTTCCGCATCGCCGACGTCGCCGCGACGCCGGAGGAAGCGGTCTTGCTCGGCGTACTCGCGCGAGGCCTGGTCGCCACCGCGCTCGCGGACGACGGTCCCCCGCCGGACCTGCCGAACGAAGTCCTGCGCGCCCACCTCTGGCGCGCGTCGCGGGACGGCGTCAGCGGCTGCTGTCCGCACCCGCGCGGCGGTGACCTGGCGCCGGCCAAGGCGGTGCTCGCCGATCTGATCGAGCTGACCTCGTCCGCGTTGGAAGCAGCCGGGGATCTGGAGTTCGCTCAGGAGGCGACGGCGCAGCTGTGCGCCGAAGGCAGCGGCGCGGACCGGCAACGGCGTCGGTTCGCCGAACGGGGGCGTGGCGAGGACGTCGTGGACCTGCTCGCCGGTACCCCCTAGTCCGTCAGCGGCGATGCGCCCACGCCGCGGCCAGGCAATAACCGCCGAACGCCGCCAGACCGAACGCCACCACCGTCAGCAGCACCGTGCCGAACGGCTGGGCGGCGAGGGTCTTCAGGCTGGCATCCAGCCCGCCGGCCTGCTTCGCGTCGGCGCGGAAACCGGCGTAGCCCAGCAGGAACGCGGTCACCGCGAAAACGACCGCCTTCGCCAGATACCCGGTGCTGCCCAGCCACCCGACCCAACGACGGGTCTTGCCGGGCAACCCGGTGGGGTCGAGGTCTTCGAGGAAACTCCGCTTCACGCCTTTGACCCCCGCCGCGACCGCTACGCCGAGCACAATCGCGGCCGCGGCCACCACGAGCGCCGGACCGGCGGGCAGCTGGAGCAGCTTCGCGGTGAACTCCTGCTGAGCCTGATCGCTCGAACCGCCGCCGCCGTCGCCCGCGGCCAGGCGGAAGGCGGTGCCGCCCAGCGCGAGCACGACGATTCCTCGCGCGGCGGCGCCGAACCGTTTGCGCGTCCGTTTCCCGCCGCTGGTCCAGGTGTATCCGGTCGCGGCCATCAGGAACTGCCACAGCCCGAACGCGACCAGGCCTGCCGCGAGCACCCACAGCAGGACCTGGCCGAACGCCGTCGACCCGACCTCTTGCAGCGCGCCCTTCTGGTCGGGCTGCCCGCCGCCGCCGAAGGCGACCCGCACGGCGAGGTAGGCGAGGACGAGGTGCACGAGCGCGTAACAGGCCATTCCCGCCCGGCCGAGCAGCTGGGCGGTGCCGGTCTTTTCTCCTCGGGCGACTTTGGCGGCGATCCGGTTCATGCGGTGGGGATACCCGCTGTGGCCGCCCTGCCACTGGGCCAGGTGGCGCAATCCGCCACCTTGGTGAGCCTAGGTTCACGGAGGGTTAGTCCACAGAGGACGTGTTCGCTTGAGCCAGGGCGGCGGCGCGATCGGCTGCGCTGTTCTGCGTCGCGTGCGCGCGTTCAGAACGGCTTCGTCGAGGCTGCCCACGACGGGCAGCACGCGGTCGAGGCCCAGCAACGCCAGCGGGCGCAGCACAGCCCGCTGCTGCGCGACCACCGCGAATCGCACGCCGACGGCGCGGGCGTCGTCGGCCTGTTCGGCGAGGAATTTCAGGACCCGGGCCGAGCAGAACGGCACGTCGGTCAGATCCACGAGCAGGGCCGGCGGCCGCAGCCCGAGTTCGCCGGACACGATCCGGCGGAGCCGGCGAACGTCGGCGGCGTCGAGGTCCCCGGCGAGGGAGACCACAGTCGACTTCGCGGTGCGGGTGAGCGTCGTCACGGGACGGCCGAGCGGGCATACGACGGTCAAGCTCAACGGCGGGGCGTTGCTGTGCATGATTTTCGTTCCCTCCTCGCGAAAAGCGGGGCGGGGACCGGGAACGGGCGGCACCGGCCGGGCTGCCGGAAGTCCCCCTCGCCGACTGGTCAGGTGCGGCGAAGGCCTGACCGGCGATGCCGCCAAGATACCTCCGGGGCACCCGTTTTGCGCAACCCCGCTTCACCCGGCCGGCGGTATGGGTACCCGGCGCCGCGCGCTCGCCGAGGGGGAATCCGGTGGCTGGTCAGCGGAATTCGGCAGGACACGCCCGAGAACACGACGCGTGCGCCGCGGCGGCCGGGCACCCGGCAAGGCGTCCGGGCCGGGCAAAGACCGACAGCAGCTCACCCGGCCGTGACCACCCGAACCCGCTCAGGCCAGGCAAATACCGACACCAGCCCACCCCGCCACGACCACCCAAACCCACTCAGGCCAGGCAAAAGCCAACACCAGCCCCCCCCGCCACGACCACCCAAACCCACTCAGGNCCCCGCCACGACCACCCAAACCCACTCAGGCCAGGCAAAAGCCAACACCAGCCCACCCCGCCACGACCACCCAAACCCACTCAGGCGGGGCCTCCGGCCGACAGCCGGGATTGTCTTCGTTCACTGGATGTTCCCGCCGGAACAGGCCCGCCGCTGTCCGGCACGGCGGTTTCGTGTCCGGCCAAGGGGTTTGGCCGTCGGTCAACGACACGATCGCGTCCGGTCGAGAGCTGCCCTTCAGCGCTTCGGCGAAGCCGGGCCACAAATCCGTCCCTCCGCCGCCCAGCAACGGAATTCCCTCGTCTCGGCACAACTGCGCGACGTACGCGGCGGCATCGCACGACAGCACCGAGAGCAGATCGCGCGGACGATCGCGGTGATTTCGAGGATCGCGCTGCCCAGTTCGGCGTCGCTCACCGAGCCGGAAGTGCCGGCGATGACGCAGGCCCGCGGCAGGGCTGGCCGCGCGCCCGCTGACTCGATCATCCACGGCGAACTGTCGCACGCGCGCCCAGGATGGAAGACGAGGATTCTCGTTCGCGGGGAAAGGGTGCGTCAGCACGCACCTTGGGCGAACGGAACCTCCGATCTGGTCGAGCAGCCGCTCGGCACGACGAGCCGAGCAGGATCGGCGCGGGCCGCGCCGCGACATGTCATATTCTGACACCCGTGGCCGGACGGCGCGTTGTTCCGCAGAGCGGTCAGCGGGCATCACCAGGCGCGTCCGGGCGGCTACGGTCCATGCACGCGACAGGGAGGGAGTCCTGGTGACGGACCCGAAACGGCAGACTCTCACCGAACGCCGGGCCGAGGAGCTGCGGATGAACATCGCGCTCACCGCGCGCGACCTGTTCGTCGCCGAGGGCCACACCGCGGTCACTGTCGAGCGGATCTGCGAGATCGTCGGGATCAACCCGCGGACGTTCCACCGGCACTTCCCGGTCAAGGAGGACGTCCTGATGCCGCTGCTGCGCCGCAGCGAACGCGTCATCCTCCAGGGGCTCGAGGACGCGCCGGACGACGCGGACCCGGTCGAGGTCCTGACGGCCGCGCTCACCACGGAGCTGAACCGGCGGCAGGTGCCGGAGTACGACCACCAGATCATGACGCTGATCGTCAACACGCCGCAGTACCGGCTCCGGTTCGTGGAATGGTGCGAGNGGTGCGAGGGGCTGAGCGAGGCGGTGACCCGGTTCCTGGCCCGGTATTACGAGCTTGACGCGGATCCGTTCCTGCGCGAGCTTCCGGCGCTGCTGGTGATCCAGACGATGCGGCACGCGCTGATCCGGTGGGTGCGCAGCGGGGGGTCGGATGATTTCGGGGACATCGAGCGGTGGGACGCGCGAGGGTTGCGGTTGGCGTTGAGCGGCCTGGCTCGGCTGCCCCAGTAAGCTTTTCTCAGCGGGCCGTGCGGGGAACCCTGAGAGAATCTGATTCCCTCAGGGTTCCCCTCACGCACATTCCGCCAAGGTTACGAAGACGCGCCCGCCGCGTGCAGCGCGGCAATATACCCGTACACCACGCCCTGCCCGATCGTCGCACCAGCGCCCGGGTACGAGGTGCCGAAGGCGTTCGCCGCGGTGTTCCCGATCGCGTACAGTCCTTCCACCACCGCGCCGTCCTCGCGCAGGACCCGGGCGTGTTCGTCGGCGACCAATCCGCCGCAGGTGCCGAGGTCGCTGAGGACCACCTTGACCGCGTAGTACGGGGCGCGGCGCAGCGGGGCCAGGTTCGGGTTGGGGCCGATCGTGGGGTCGCCGTAGTAGCGGTCGTAGGCACTGTCGCCGCGGCCGAAGGCTGTGTCGCGTCCGGCGGCGGCGCAATCGTTGAACTGCTGGAAAGTGTCCTGGAAGGAATCGGCCGGAACGCCCATCGCCTGTGCCAGCGCGCCGAGGTCGTCCGACTTGTGGGCGATTCCGGCCCGGTACCACGATTCCGGGAGCGGCTGCCGCGGGAAGCAGCGGCCGGCGAGGATGTAGCTGTCCCGGTAGCGCTGGTCGAAAACCAGCCACATCTCCTCGACCGGCGTCCCGGCCCGTTCCCGCGCCAGGATTTCCTGGCCGAACGACATGTAGTCGGTCGCCTCGTTGAGGAACCGCTTCCCGGTCCGGTCGACGATGAACGAACCCGGCAGCGAACGTTCGGCGAGCAGCACCGCCGGGGCGCCGCCGGGCACCGGGGCGAAGGCCGGGAACCACCAGGCCTGGTCCAGCAAAGCGGTGCCCGCGCCGAGTTCCTGGCCGGCGAGGATGCCGTCGCCGGTGTTGCCTTCCGAACCCAGGCTGTACTCGCCGAGTCGCGGCGACTGGAACTTGTGCCGTGCCTCGATGTCGTGGTCGAAGCCGCCCGCGGCCAGGACGACGCCGCGGCGGGCCCGCACGGTGACTTCGCGGTCGCCTTGCCGCAGAACGGCTCCGGTGACCCGGCCGTCGTCGTGAAGCAGGCGGGCGAGGGCGGTCTCTGTCCACACGGGAATGCCCGCGCGCAGCACGCCCGCGAACATCCCGGCCGCGAGCGCTTGCCCGCCCGCCAGGTAGTCGCGGCCGATCAGCATGCCGCCGATGCCCAGCGCGGCTCGGGCGAAGATCCGCGGCAGGGCCTTGAGCGGCTTGCGCGCCACCAGGTTCATCCACTTGTAGTCCGCCCCGGTGACGGGCATCGGGACCGGGGCCTCCATCACGCCGGGACGCAGCCGGGGGCGCTCGCCGCCGAGCACGGAAGCGTTGAACGGGCGGCATTCGCACGTCCGGCCCTCGGGACGGCCGCCGGGTTCCTCGGGGTGGTAGTCGGAGTAGCCCTTGGCCCAGAAGAACCGCATGGGAGTGGTGCGGCGCAACATGTCGACAGCGGCGGCACCGTGTTCGAGGTAGGCGCGGCCGCGTTCGGCCGGGGCCGAATCGCCGACTACCGCGTCCAGGTAGGCACCCGCGTCGGCGACGGCTTGAGGACCGGTGTCCGAGAGCACCGCGTTCCCGGGAATCCAGAAGGCGCCGCCGGAACGCGCGGTCGATCCGCCGACGTAGCCGGTCTTCTCGACGACCAAAGCGGACAGTCCGCGTTCGTGGGCCGCGAGCGCGGCGGCCATGCCGGTTCCCGAGCCGACGACGAGGAGATCGACGGTCGTGTCCCTGGCCGGCACGAGCGCGGGCATTTTCTTCTTCATGTCCTTCGAACTCCACTTCGTTCTCGGCGGGAGGCCGGGCCACCGTATTTCGCCGGGCGCGCCGGTCCCCCGGCCGAGTCCAGTCAGCGGAACATCAGCGGCCGAGGAACGCCAGGACAGCGGCTTCCCAGGCGGCCTTCTGTTCGATCATGACCCAATGCCCGCAGTTCGGGAAGATGTGCACCTCGCCCCGCGGAAGGGCGCGCATCGGGAGCAAAGCCATGTCGACCGGGCTGACGCGGTCGTCGCGGCCCCAGGTGACCAGCGTCGGGACGTCGAGGCGGCGCAACTGCGCCCAGGCCGGGGTTTCCGCGCTGCGTGCGGCTGCCGCCATCCCGGCCAGTGCTGCCGCGCCGTACATCCGGCGCGAGTTCTCCAGGGTCGCGGGGTCCGTCGCCTGGAGCCAGCGTTCCTCGATCATCTCCTCGGTGACCAGCGCCTGGTCGTAGACCATCGAACGCAGCCAGGCCACGAGCGCGTCGCGGGCCGGGTTTTCGACGAACTCGCTGAGCCGGACGATCCCCTCCCCGGGCTGGGCGCTGAAAATCGGGGTTCCGATGCCGCCGATCGTGACCAGCCGCTCGACACGTTCGGGGGCCGACAGCGCGAAGTCCGTCGCTACGAACCCGCCCATCGAGTTGCCGACCATGCGCACGCGGTCCAGGGAAAGACCGTCGAGCAGCGCGCGCACGGCGGTCCCGGCGGACCGCATCGGGTGTACGGAGCCGAAATCGTCGCTGACCCCGAAGCCCGGGAACTCCAGGACGATCGTCCGGTAGTGCTGGGCGAAGGTCGCCACGTTGGCGCCGAAGTTGCGCCATCCGGTGACGCCGGGTCCGGAACCGTGCAGCAGCACCAAGGGCGGACCGTCGCCGCTTTCGCGGTAGCGCAGCACGCCGTGTTCGGTGGGGAGTTCAACCAGATCGGGGGTCATGGGGCGACCTTGCCAGCGGTACCGGGGCCGTTCGGCCAGCCTTCCCGATCAGCGGACGCCCGCGCTGATCCGTCCGTAGCGGCCCCGGAAGAAGACCAGCGGCTCAAGATCCGACGAGGACAGATGCCGCACCCGCGAAACCACGATCGCGTGATCGCCTGCCCCGTGCTCGGTATCGAGTTCCGCCTCGATCCACGCCAGCGAACCGGCTACCACGGGCGCGCCCGAAGGCGACGGCGTCCACTCGATCCCGGCGAACTTGCCGACCCCGCGAGCCGCCAGCTGACGGCACACCGCTTCCTGCGATTCAGACAGGATGCTGATCGCGTAACAGCCCGCCGAGCGCACCCGCGGCCACGAGGTGCTGGTCGCCGCCACGCAGAACGCGACCAGCGGCGGATCGAGCGACACCGACGTGAACGAGTTCGCCGCCAGCCCGGCCGGTGAGCCGGTTTCCTCGTCGATGCCGGTGATCGCCACCACGCCGGTCGCGAAATGTCCCAGCACGGTTCGCATCCGGATGGGGTCCGACGGTTCGGTCATTGAACGTCTCCCTTCGCCGCGGCGCGTCCGGCGCGGCGTCCGTAGAAACTGCCGTCGCCCAGCGAAGCGCCGCTGACGTAACCGCCGGTGCAGATTCCCGCCGTGCAGCGGCCAGCCGCGAACAAGCCCGGGATCGGTGCCCCGGACACGTGCAGCACCCGAGCGTCCAGGTCGGTCCGCAGGCCGCCGAGCGGGAAGCCGGCGGTGGCGCCCCGCAGGTCGAAGGCGGCGACCGCGCCGGCGAGCGGGCGCAGCCATTCCGGTTTCTTGCCGAACAGCGGGTCCTCGCCTCGCGCCGCATAGGTGTTGTAGAGATCGACCGTGGTTTGCAGTGACAGTTTCGCCAGGCCCATGTCGGCTTCCAGTTCGGCGACAGTCTCCGCGGCCCAGGTCGGCGGCACGCGGAAGTTCGGGGTCGCGGTCTCGGTGGCGAGCGCTTCCTCGTGTGCCTGTTCGTCGATCACCAGGTACGCCTGGTTGTCCTGGTGGAACAGCGTCGCCTGGCCGATCCTCCCCGGGTAGGTGTCCTCGGTGACGTAACGCTGGCCTTGTCCGTTGACGAGAATGCCGCGCGCCATCATCTGCGGGTCGCCGAAGAACGCGACCTCGGTGGCGTCCATATGCGCCGTCGCCGCACCGAACGCGGTGGCGGCCAGGATGCCGACGCCGTCGTGTTCCTCGATGGCGGCTCCCGGGCGGCCGATCAACTGCGGCGCGTGGTCGGCGACCATCTGCTCGGAGTAGGCGAATCCGCCGGTGGCCAGGACGACACCGAGTTCGGCCCGTACGGCGATCTCGCGGCCGTAGCGCCGCGCGAGCACTCCGACGACTCGCTCGCCGTCCACGATGAGACGGCTCAGGCGGACGTCGTAGGAAACGCGTACGCCGAGCGCTTCGGCGGTCTCCGCGAGCGGCTTCATCAGCATGTAGCCGCCGCCTTGCTCACCGGTGCGTTTGTTGCTCATTTTCGGCACGTGTCCGCGCGGCGCGGGACTGGCGACGGCGTTGAACGGCACCGCGTTCTCGCCGCCGGAGTACGCCAGGCCTTCGTCGTGCGGCGGTTCCCAGCCGGGTTCGTCCCAGAGTGCCTCGCGGAAGGGCACGCCGTTGCCGACCAGCCAGTCGTAGTGTTCCAGGCTGCCGCGGCAGTAGTCGGCGATCTTGGCTTCGTCCGCGCCTGGGCCGACAGCTGCGAGCAGGAACTTCTCCATGTTCTCCACGCTGTCCTCGAAACCGAGGGCGCGCTGGAGCGGAGTGCCGCCGCCGAGGTACACGAAACCGCCCGCCAGCGCCGCCGCGCCGCCCCAGCCGCTCGTGCGTTCCAGGATCAGCACTTGCGCGCCGGACCTCGCCGCCTCGATCGCCGCGGACACGCCCGCGATGCCGTACCCGGCGATCACCACATCCGCGGTCTCGTGCCAGTCGGTGATCACGGCGGCCGGGACGGGACGCAGTTTGTCGGTCGTCATGGATCAGCCCTTCCTAGGCCAGGAGGTCCCGCATCATCTGCCAGAGCTTCTCGCGCGCGGGTCCGGTCAGGGACAACGCCGGGATCGTCAGGAAGCCGTGGAACAGGCCCTCGAACCGGTGCGCGGTGACTGGTGCCCCGGCTGCCCGCAGCCGCTGCGCGTAGTCGTCGCCGGAGGCGCAGAGCGGGTCCAGCTCGGCGGTCGCGACCACTGCGGGCGGAAGGTCTGCCAGCGACTCGGCCCGCGTGGGCACCAGGTAGGGGCTGTCGGTTCCGTCCGGCGCGTATTGCGCCCAGTACCACCGCATCGCGGTCTCGGTGTTGTAGTAGCCCTCGCCGTAGCGCCGGTAGGACTCGGTGGAGAAATCGTCGTCGATCACCGGGTACAGCAGGACTTGCCCGGCGATGCGCGGGCCGCCGCGGTCTCGGGCCGCGAGGCACACCGTGGCGGCCAGGTTGCCCCCGGCGCTGTCGCCGGCCACGCCGATCCTGGCCGGGTCTCCCCCGTACTCGGCGGCGTGCTGAGCCGCCCAGACCAGCGCCGTGTACATGTCCTCCATCGCCGCGGGTCCGGGATGGTCCGGGGCCAGCCGGTAGCCGACCGCGATCACGACAGCTCCCACCGCGGCGGCCATGGAGCGGCAGAACTCGTCGTGGCTGTCGAGGTCGCAGAACACGAAACCGCCGCCGTGCGCGAAGACGACCGCCGGAAGCGGCCCGTCGTGGTGTGGCGCGTAGATCCGCAGCGGCAGGTCGCCGCCGGGGCCTTCGATGACGCGGTCCTCCGCGATCCGCATCGCGGGCTGGCGCGTCAGCGGTGCCCGGCGGGACCGGATGATCGCCCGCAGCTCGGCGGGATCGTGCTGGGTCACGTCCGGGAAGCCGGCCAGCCCGGCCAGCATCGCCTTCACCTCGGTGCCCGCGGGATCGCCGAGGACGAACCCCCGGTATCCGGCGGCCGCGACATCGTCGCAGATCGCCCGGTATTTGCCGAGCCCGCCGAGGTAGGGCATGAACACCCGCGGCTTGCCGGGGATGTTCGCGCCGAGGTACCAGGAGCTGGCGGCCGGGAACAACGTCGCCGCCGCGTTGGCGTTGCACTCGGCCACCCAGTGCGTCACGGCGTCCTCGGTCGCCTCGATGGTCGAAACCCGGTTTTCCCCGAGATAGTCCACACAGGACGCGATCCAGTCCACGTGCTGTTCCGCGGTCAGCACCATGTTCGCCAGGACGCTCGGGCTGCCGGGCCCGGAAACGACGAACATGTTGGGGAATCCGGCGACCGCCAGCCCGAGGTAGGTGCGCGGTCCCGCCGACCATTCGTCGCGCAGCGCGCGCCCGTCCCGGCCGCGGATGTCGATCCGGGACAGCGAACCCGTCATGGCGTCGAAGCCGGTGGCGAAGATCAGCAGGTCGAGTTCGTGGAACGCGTCCGACGTGCGGACTCCCTCCGGCGTGATCTCGCTGATCGGTGTGCGCCTCAGGTTGACCAGCTTGACGTTATCGCGGTTGTAGGTCTCGAAATAGCCGCTGTCGGTGACGATGCGTTTCGTGCCGATCGGATGGTCGTCCGGGATGAGCTGCTCGGCGATCTCCGGATCGTGCACGAGTTCGCGGATCTTCGCCTCGACGTACTCGCGGGCGGTGTCGTTGGCGGCGAGGTTCGTGGTCTGGTCCGGGAATGCCTTGGCGAACAGGTATCCCCCGCGCTCCCACCACTGGTCGTAAATCCGGGTCCGCTCGGCGGCGTCGACCTCGAGCGCGCCGCGCGGGTGCGGGCTGGTGGGCGTGCCGCCGCCGCTGATCCGCGACAGCCGCCGGCGTTCGGCATAGCCGGCCTTGATTTCCGCGACGTACTCCGGGGTCAGCGGGTGGTTCCGGGCGGGGATCGAATAGTTGGGGCTCCGCTGGAAAACCGTGACCTGCGCGGCGGTTTCGGCGACGACCGGGATCGTCTGGATCCCGGACGACCCGGTCCCGATCACGCCGACCCGCTTGCCCTCGAATGCCACGGCGTGCTGCGGCCAGGAACCGGTGTGGTACAGCTCGCCCGCGAAACTGTCCCGCCCGGGAATCTCCGGCATGGTGGTGGCGGACAAGACACCGGTAGCCAGCACGAGAAAACGCGCGCTGACGGTCCGGGCGGTGTCGGTGCGAACCGTCCACCGCCCGGACCGTTCGTCGTACTCCGCCGCGGTCACCCGGGTCGACAACTCGTACGCCGGACGCAGATCGTGCCGGTCCGCCACGTGGTCGAGATACCGCAGAATCTCTTCCTGGGTCGCGAACCGTTCGCTCCACGTCCAGTCCTGCTGCAGTTCTTCGTCGAACGAGTAGGAATAGTCGATGCTTTCGACGTCGCACCGCGCACCGGGGTACCGGTTGTGGTACCACGTGCCGCCCACCCCGGCCGCGCTCTCGAAGCCGCGCACCCGCAGGCCGCGCGCGCGGAGTTCGTGCACCGCGTACAGACCGGCGATCCCGGCCCCGACGACGACTGCGTCGAAACAGTCTTCCACGTCAGACATCCACAGTGGACTCGGCGGCCTGCTGCGCTTGTTTCATCTCCTTCATCCAGAGCCATTCGTGGCCCCAGTAGCTGTCCGCAGTGATTTCCTCGGCGGTGTAATAGCTCTCGTCGACGAGCTGGCCGCCGTAGCCGTACTCGATGTCCCAGCCGCCGGGGACGCGCACGTAGAACGAGATCATCTTGTCGTTGGTGTGCCGCCCCAGCGTGGAGGACACCGGGAAATCGCGCGCGAGGACCTGGTCGTAGGCGCGGCCGACCGCGTCGAGCGAATCGACCTCCACCATGACGTGGATCAGGCCCGGGTCGCGGCCTTCCAGGCTCGGCATGATCGCCAGGCTGTGGTGGCGCTGGTTGATCCCGAGGAACCGGATCCGCAGCGGACCGGCTTCGGGCGGGCCGGGCATCCGGAACGCGCCGCGGGACAGGAAGCCGAGCGTTCCGGTGTAGAACTCGAAGGACTCGTCGAAGCTGGTGGTCGGCATGACCACGTGCCCGAGGCCCTGTGCGCCGGTGACGAACTTGTGGGCGTATTTGGTGAGCACCGGGCTGTGTTCGAGCACCGGCCCGTGGAAGAACTCGAGCGGCGTCCCGCCCGGGTCCTCGGCGGAGAAGCCGGCCTCGACCTTGCGCCGGTCCGCGAGTTCCTGCGACATCGGCG
Source organism: Amycolatopsis sp. M39 (assembly GCF_001651785.1). Taxonomy (NCBI): domain Bacteria; kingdom Bacillati; phylum Actinomycetota; class Actinomycetes; order Pseudonocardiales; family Pseudonocardiaceae; genus Amycolatopsis; species Amycolatopsis sp. M39. Next base: position 253,983 of record NZ_LWSF01000006.1, on the reverse strand, counting down.
TGCATTCCACCCCGGACTCTTCGAGAGCCGCCCGCAGCCGGCGCAGCGCGGGTGCGTCCCGCACTTCCCAGCCGACCGCCGTCACGCGGTCGGCGTCGCCGTGCTCGACGGTGATCCGGGACGGCCGCTCGTCCATCCGGAAGTGCAGCGCGTCCTTCTCGTCGCCGAAGCCCGGCGCGAAACCGAGCACGTCGAAGCCGAGTTCGCGCCAGCGCGCCAGGTCGGTGGCGATGACCCGGACGTAGCCGAGTCCCTTGATTTCGCTCATCATGGGGTCCTTTCTCAGATCATCACGCGCAGCGGGCCCTGCGGGACTTCGACGTTCAACGACGCCAGCGCGGCGGCGTGGTAAGTGGTGCTGGTGACGTGGATGGCGTGGTGCAGACCGGCGTGCGCGTCGCGCCAGAAGCGCTGCAACGGGTTGTCCATCCGCAACGCGTTCCCTCCGGCGCGGTCGAAGATCTCGTCGGCGGCGCGCACCGCTCGCCACGCCGCGCGGGCTTGATCCCGGCGGATCCGGGCACGCGTGGCGAAGTCGATCTCCTCGCCGCGGTCGACCTTGTCCCACACCCGGTCCACATTGGACAGCAGCTGCTGGCGGGCGGCGTCGATCTCCGAGGCCGAATCGCTGAGCGCGTGCAGCACGTACGGGTCGTCCTTGACGAGCGTGCCGGTCGCGCCGACGCGGTTGCGCTGGTAGCCGATCCCGGCGGCCAGCACGCCCTCGCAGATGCCGATGGTCGCCGAGGTGATGCCGAGCGGGAAGATCGTCGACCACGGCATTTTGTACAGCGTCTCGGTGACGCCGTACTCCCTCGCCGCCGAACCGTCGATGACCTTGTCCGCGTCCATCACCCGGTAAGCCGGGACGAACGCGTCCTTGACCACGATGTCCTTGCTGCCGGTGCCGCGCAGGCCGACGACGTCCCAGGAACCGCCGATGATCTCGTAATCCGAACGCGGCAGGATCACGTGCATGCTGTGCGGCGGCATCAGCGGCTGACCGTCCTGGCCGCCGAGCAGCGCACCGAGGAAGATCCAGTCGCAGTGGTCGGTCCCCGACGAGAACTGCCAGCGGCCGTTCAGCACGAAGCCGCCGTCGGCCGGAACAGCGACGCCAGCGGGCATGTACGGCGACGCCTGCCAGGTGTCGGTGTCCTCCCCCAGGATCTCTTCCTGCACCTGAGGATCGGCGAAGGCGAGCTGCCACGGGTGCACGCCGACGATGCCGCCCACCCAGCCCGCCGACCCGTAGATGCTCGCGGTCTTCATCACCGTCTCGGCGAACTCGCGCGGGTGCGCTTCGTAGCCGTTGTACTTCTTGCGCTGCAGCAAGCGAATGATGCCCGCCTGCTTGAGCCGCTTCGCCATGTCGTCCGGCAACCGGCCGAGCGACTCGCCTTCCTCGGCGCCGGCGCGGAGTTCCTCGGCGATCGCCTCGATGTTGTCGATTGCTGGATTCGGCATGAAGGCTCCTCGTGTGCGGGCGATGGGTCGAGCTTGCCAACCGGGAAGCCGGATCGGCCCCGGTCTCCTGATGAGTGGAACAGCGGTTTCAGTACTCGATCGCGATCTCGGCGCTGACCGGTTCCGCCTGGCACGCCAGGACGTACCCCTCGGCGAGGTCGTCCTCGGCGAGAATCTCGTTGCGCGCCAGGTGCACTTTTCCTTCGGTCACCGCGCACACGCACGCGCTGCAGGCACCTTCGCGGCACGAGTACGGTGCGTCGACGCCCGCGGCCAGCAGCGCGTCGAGGAGTTTCTCCCCGGCTTTCCACGGGACGACGTGGTCCTCGCCTTCGAGCGAGACCCGCACGGTGCACGCGACCTCGCCGGTCCCGGATTCCGCTGGCGCAAAAGGATCTTGCCGCAGGGAAAGGAATCGTTCCGAGTGCACCCCGGTTATTCCGACGCTCGCGCAGACCTCCGCCGCCAGATCCATCAACGGCTCCGGCCCGCAGAGGTAGACGTCGCGGTCGGCGAACGGACGCAGCACCACGGTCAGCAGGTTCCGGCTGGGATAGCCCTGGAGCGATTCCAGCAGGTGGAGCACCGTGAAGCGATCGGGAAACTTGCTTTCGAGCGCGGCCAGTTCGGCGGCGAAGATCACCGACGCCTCGTCGCGGTTCGCGTAGAGCAGCACGACGTTCCCGCTGCCGCCGAACAGGATCGACTTCGCGATGGCGATCACCGGCGTGATCCCGCTGCCTCCCGCGACCAGTACCGCGGACTGGTCCAGCGACGCGGGCGTGAAGGTTCCGGCAGGCGGGAGCACGTCCAGCTCGGCGCCCGCGGTCACGGTGTCGCACAGCCAGCTGGACCCGTGCCCGCCCCGCACGCGCTTGACGGTGAACTTCATCGCCTGATCGCAGTGCGGCGAACTCGACAGCGAATAGCAGCGGGCGGAACCCGTTCCGGCGTCCGGGACCCGCACGGTCAGGAACTGCCCGGCCCGGTAGCCGAAGGCGGGTCCCTCGACCGGCTCCACGACGAACGAGCGCGCGTCGGCGGTCTCCTCCACGACGGCGGTCACCCGGACCCGTTTCCCGCGCGAATCCGGCGCGGCCTCGCCGCCGGTGCTCGTTTCGGTGGACATCCACCCTCCTGGTCGTCGTCGCCTGATCGCGGAACCGTACGGCCGCGCCCGGCCGGCGGAGCGCGGTCGTTTCGCTGACCGGGAGACGACCTTCCCACCAAGCGGTTGCTCGGGCTTTTTCCCGCTCTTCGCTGTGCTTGCATCCCTCGCATGCTGACTACCGACAAGATCGCCCACACCGTCGCGGAGTACGCGCGCAGGCTCGAAGCAGGCGACTCGACGCAGATCGCCGCTCTTTACGCCGAAGACGCCACCGTCGAGGACCCCGCGGGCAGCGCCGTCCGCAAGGGCCGGGCAGCCATCGCCGCGTTCTACAGCGAACTCGAAGGCCTCGCCCTCACCGCCGAACTGCTGACTGTCCGGGCCTCCGGCGACACTGCCGCCTTCCACCTGCGCGTGATCACCACGACCGGCGAGTTCGTCAGCTCGATCGAGCCGATCGACGTCATGACGTTCGACGAGCGCGGCCGGATCACGAGCATGCGCGCGATCTGGAGCCCGGCCGACGTCGTGCACCAGCGACGTTCCAGTCAGTGAACTGCGCCCGGATTCACCGCCCCGGCGCTTGTTAGAACCGGAACGCACCGGACTGACAGCTGCCCGCCTACCCTTTCCAGGAGAGCGCGATGACTTCTCTGCAACCGGACGAAATCCGCCTGATCGAAGCGGATTCGGCACCCGCCCGCTTCGCCCGCGGCTGGCATTGCCTCGGCCTCGTCCGCGATTTCGCCGACGGCAAACCGCATACCGTGCACGCCTTCGGCACGAAACTCGTGGTGTTCCGCGGGGCGAACGGAAAGATCAATATCCTCGATTCCTACTGCCGCCACCTCGGCGGCGACCTGTCCCAGGGCGAGGTGAAGGACGACGAGATCGCCTGCCCGTTCCACGACTGGCGCTGGGGCGGCGACGGCCGGTGCAAGCGGATCCCGTACAGCAAACGCGTCCCGATGCTCGCGCGCACGCGGGCGTGGACGACCTCGCAGCAGGACGGTTTGCTGTTCGTCTGGCACGACCCGGAAGGCGGGAAGCCGACCGGCGAGGTGGCCATCCCCCGCATCGAGGGCGCGGAAAGCGACGAGTGGACCGACTGGCACTGGTACACCACCGTCGTCGACACCAACTGCCGCGAGATCATCGACAACGTCGTGGACATGGCGCATTTCTTTTACGTGCACGGATCGCTGCCGACCTACTTCAAGAACGTCTTCGAAGGCCACGTCGCGACCCAGTACATGAACGGCGACTCCCGCGACGACTATCCCGCGCCGGAGGGGCAGCCGAAAATGCTCGGCAGCACCTCCGTCGCGTCGTACTACGGCCCGTCGTTCATGATCGACGACCTGACCTACCACTACGAATTCGGCGATCACCACACGGTTCTGCTCAACTGCCACTACCCGATCACGGCGGATTCGTTCGTGCTGCAGTACGGGATCATCGTCAAGAAATCGGCCACGCTGCCCGAGGACGCGGCGATGCGCTCGGCGATCGCGCTCGGCGACTACATCAAGGCCGGCTTCGAGCAGGACGTCGAGATCTGGAAGAACAAGGCCCGGATCGACAATCCGCTGCTGTGCGAGGAGGACGGGCCAGTGTACCAGCTGCGCCGCTGGTACGAGCAGTTCTACGTCGACGTCGCCGACGTCCGCCCGGAAATGGTCGACCGGTTCGAGTACGAACTGGATCTCACCCGGCCGACGCGGGCGTGGCACGACGAGGTGGCCGCCAACATCGCCCGCCAGGCGAAGCCGACGGAGACCGCGCCGTGAGCGAATCCAGGACCGACAACCGGCTCGACGACGTGCCGATGCAGCCGTTGCGGTGCCAGCACTGCGCGGCGCGTCTGCTGGTGCGCAAGAGCACGGTGCACCAGACGAGCTTGCAGTGGAACGCCGACGCCGTCGAAGCCTGCGCGGAACTCGGCGCGGCGCCGATGCCGGGTCCCGCGCTGGCGGGATGTTCGCGGCTCAAGGAGTCCCTCGAAGCCGAAGTCGCCGCCGGAGGGCTGCGGATAGTCCAGACCGTATGACCGCACGGATGCGCCGTGCCCGGTTCCCCGGGCACGGCGCATCTCGCTGTCCGCAGGCGGTTTACAGCCGAGCACCGGTGTGCCTACACTCCAATGTGTCAGATTCTGACAGGTAGTCTCAATCTGACATACGCAGTCTGGAGGTGGTGTTGCAATGGCGCACATCGAGGAGGCCCCCGCGGCGATGATCGACCGCGTCGCGTCGCTGCTGGAGTCCTTCGTGGGCGAACGGCCGCTGACCCTGGCCGAACTCGCCCGCCGCTCCCACGTGCCGCGGTCCTCGGCGCACCGGATCCTGCAGCGGCTGGTCGAACTCGGCTGGGTGGAGCGCAAGGAATTCACCTACACGCTGGGGGTGCGCATGTTCGAACTCGGCTCGCAGTTCACCCGGCGGCGCACCGTCCCCCGCGCCGCCGTCACGGTGATGGCCGGACTGCACCGCCGCAGCGGGCTGACGGTGTACCTGAGCATGCTGGTCGGCGCCGAGATCATGCACCTCGAACGGATCGGCTCGTGGCCGTCCGCCTCCGGGCAATGGAGCGCGGGCGCCCGTCAGCCGGTCACGCTCACCGCACCGGGCCGCGCGCTGCTCGCCACCCTCTCCCCCGACCGCTGGCCAGAGCTGCATTTCGATTACGCGCCGACCCAGTACTCCATCCAGTCGCGCAGCCAGCTCATGCGCGACCTCGCCCGGGTCCGCGACCGCGGCGGCGTGGCGGTGGACGCGCAGGGCACTCATCACGGCGTGACCGTGGTGGCCGCGCCGATCACCACCATGGACGACGACGGGCACTTCGCGCTGTCGGTGTGCGGGCCGACGCGGGCGCTCGATCTGGTCGCCACGACCGCCGAGGTGCGCAATGCCGCGGCTACGGTGTGGCGGGTCGCCAACGGGGTGCCCACGCTGCGGCCGCGGGCGGTGCCGGACCTGCCCTCTTCGGGGGCCGAACTCCAGCTCGCCGACGGACGGCCCGCTTCCGGCTGACCGGCCCTCGCCGCGGAGGGCCGGCCAGCGGTGCGTCACGCGGTCTGGCCACCGTCGATCACGAAATCCTGCCCGGTGCAGTAACTGCTCGCGTCACTGGCGAGGAACGCCACCAGTGCCGCCACCTCGCCGGTCTTGCCGGGGCGGCGGATCGGCTGCCCCGCCACCGCACCGCCGCCCGCGCGGGTCGTCTCGGAGATCATCTGCGTGTCGATCGCGCCCGGGCAGACGCAGTTGACCCGGATGCCGAACTCGCCGAGCTCCTTCGCCGCGGATTTGCTCGCCCCGCGCAGCCCCCATTTCGACGCGCCGTACCCCAGCCCGCCCGCGAAGCCGGTCAGCGCCGCGGTCGAAGCGACGTTGACGATCGAACCGCCGCGTTCGCGCATCAACGGCAGCACGGCCTGCATCCCGAGGACCGGGCCGATCAGATTGACGCCCAAGGTGTGCGTGAGGTGGTCTTCCTCGAAGCTCTCCAGGGGCGCCTTGCGGTAGAAACCGGCGTTGTTGACGAGCACGTCGACCCGGCCGAACCCGGCGCGGGCGCGTTCCATGGCGGCGGTCCAGTTTTCCTTGCTGCGCACGTCCAGTCCGACGGCGAGCGTCTCGCCGTCGATCTCGTCCGCGACCGCGGCGACGGCGCTTTCGTCCAGGTCCGCCAGGACGACGCGCGCGCCCAACCGCGCGGTGGTCCTCGCGTGCTCGGCGCCCTGCCCTTGCGCGGCACCGGTGACGAACACGATTTTGTCCCGCAGCTCCACGAGTTGTTCGGTCACGTTCCACTTCCTTCGGCTCGGAGCGCTCAGTCGCCCGAAGGTACCTTCGCGCGAACGGCGAGCGGAGGGCATGCGTCGGCTCAGCGGACACCTGCTTTCCCCGTTTGACCAGTGCCGTGCGGGACCGTAAGCTCGCACCAAGCGCTTGCTTTGTGCCGATGGGAGAAGGCTGCCCTTGAAGGATTTCCACGGCAAGCCGGGCGTCGCGGTCGTGACCGGCGGGACCGGAGGGCTGGGCGCCGCGATCTGCCGGACCCTCGCCGAACGCGGCTCCGCGATCGCCTTCGCCTACCGCAGCGATCACGAAGCAGCAAAGCGGCTAGCCGCCGAACTCGAAGCGACCGCAGATCCCCTGGACCTCACCGACGCCCAGCAGACCAAGGCGTACCTCGACCGCGTGGTCGAGCGCTTCGGAGCGATCCACACCCTCGTCCACGCCGCCGGACCGCTCGTCCCGCAACAGCATCTGTCCACAGTGGATCCCGCTGACTTCGGCAGGCACCTCACCGCGGAAGCCGCCGCGTTCTTCAATCTCGTCCACCCGGCGCTGCCCGCCCTGCGTGCCAGCAAGGGCTCGGTCGTCGCGGTCACCACCGCGGCGACCAAGCGGTACCCCGCCCGCGACGGCCTTTCCGCCGGGCCCAAGGGCGCGGTGGAAGCGACCGCACGGGCGTTCGCGGCCGAGGAAGGCCGGTTCGGCGTCCGGGTCAACTGCGTCGGGCCCGGAATGCTGACCGACGGGATGGCCGCGGACCTGACGGCCAGCGGCGACCTCGACGACCGCGCCCTCGACGCGGCCCGGCGCGCCATCCCGTTGCGCACCTTCGGCGACGCACAGGACATCGCGGAAGCGGTGTGCTTCCTGGCCTCGGACCGCGCCGGGTTCATCAGCGGGCAGAAGCTCGACGTCGACGGCGGATACGGCGCCTGATGTGCTCAAGCGCCTGGTTCTCCTGGCCGGACAACGCGGGCGAAGCGATGTCGCTTTCTCCCGCCCGCCGCTGGACACCCGGTGTGAATTGAGAAGGTCTCGTGTCCGGGCCGGGCGGACCGCCGGTCGTTCCGGCTGGACAGGCAGAAGCTGCACAACAATGGGTAAGGACACTTTCCTCGCGGCGCGGCGAAAAACGGATGCCGCGGCACGGAAGCGCACTCCCTGCTGCCTGCTGGCGGTCGCGCACCTCCCCGGAAACCCGCAGCAGTTCCTCGACCGCGCCGTCGACTTCGCGATCGAAAGGCCGACCGGGAAGATCATGCTCCGCCCGCGGACGAAGCGGCGTCTAGGCAGCGGGTTCACCAAAGAGATCACGCGCCCGCGGTACGGCACGACCGCGGTCAACGTCCGCCCGCGCCTCGTAGGGCGCGTTCCCCGGCCACCGACGTCCGGCGCGGCATCGGCGTCGCGCACAACGCGCTGCTTCTCGACCACGCAAGCGGGCCGTCGTGCACGGACCCGTTCCTCCCCGGCGTACACCGGGCAATTCGCGATCTCGCCCCGCGCGCCGCGGTTCGCCATCACCTGCCCGGCCCGCGTGACCGGACGAAGCTGCCCGGCATCTTCGCGTCCGCGCTCCGGGGCTGATCGCGGGCAGCGGTCCAGCGTGACAATTTTCCTCTTAAATCATACGCATCACTAATGGTATGTTGCGCTCATGGCCGCCCCTGGGCGGCAGGCTGACCACGTCCGCCCACCCGAAAGGACCCGGCCATGACTCTCGCCGGAAAGACCGTCCTGATGTCCGGCGGCAGCCGCGGCATCGGCCTGGCCATCGCGACCCGCGCGGCGCGGGAGGGGGCGAACGTCGTCCTGCTGGCGAAAACCGCCGAACCGCATCCGAAGCTGGAAGGCNCTGGAAGGCACCGTCTACACCGCCGCGAAGGAGATCGAAACCGCCGGCGGCCAGGCGCTGCCGATCGTCGGCGACGTGCGGTCCGAGGACGACGTGCTCGCCGCGGCCGAAGCGGCGGCGACGCAGTTCGGCGGCATCGACATCGTCGTGAACAACGCCAGCGCGCTCGACCGGTCCGGCACCGAAGAACTCTCGATGAAGCGCTACGACCTCATGCAGGACATCAACACCCGAGGCACGTTCCTGCTCAGCAAGGCGGCGATCCCGCAGCTGCGCAAGGCCGCGAACCCGCACATCCTGACGCTGTCGCCGCCGCTGAACCTCTCCCCCGTGTGGGTCGGCGCACACCTGGGCTACACGCTCTCCAAGTACGGCATGAGCCTGTGCACAGTGGGCCTCGCGGAGGAACTGAAAGCAGACGGAATCGCCGCGAATTCACTGTGGCCGCGCACTCTCATCGACACCGCGGCGGTGCGCAACATCATCGGCGGCGCAAGCCAAGCGCGCACCCCGGAGATCATCGCCGATGCCGCGTACGCGATCCTCGCCCGGCCGTCGCGCGAATGCACCGGGAACCTGTTCATCGACGACGAGGTGCTCGCCGCCGAAGGCGTCACAGACCTGTCCGGCTATCAGCGCGGCGAAGGCGAACTGGCGCTGGACATTTTCGTCGACCCGGCCTGATCCCGCATCCGGTCGAACTCCCCGGGCAGCGTCTCGCCTTCGTTCATTTTGGCCAGCAGCTTGTGCAGGGAATCGTGAGAGCGCCGCGGAAGGTCGCTGAGCACATACTGGTCGAGATCGGCCAGCAGTTCGTTCGCCTTGCGCAGCGTCTTCCGTCCCGCGTCGCTGAGGTCGACGACGTAACGCCGCCGGTCTTCGGGGTCGCGGGCGCGGGCGGCGAGCCCGAGGGTCTCCAGGTCGTCCAGGCTGCTGACCATGGTCGCCGGGTCGATGCGCAGGTACGCGCCCAGCGACAGCTGCGACATCGGGCCGTTGTCGGCCAGCGCCTGGAGGACGCTGTAGTGCCGCACCCGCAGGCCCAGCGCGTGCAGCCGGTCCTCGGCGAGCCGGAACACGACCTGGCCGAGCTTGACCAGGAGACAGCTGGTGTGCTCCCCGATCCCGCCCGGCACCAGCGGACCTGACATCGTTTCCCCTGCCCATCGTGAGCGGACCGTATGATTCCCGATGATACTGGCCCGGGCACGGCGCCCGTTCGTTTCGCCTCGCGACCGTGACCTGCCGGGACCCGGACACGTGTAGTGTCGAGGGGTCCGGGAACGTCCCGCGCGCGGGCGATCGAGCCCGCGCCGTCTCCGGATTCCGCCTGGTTCTCGCGCGCCACGTGGCGACGATCGCGGCACGCCGGGCTTCTGACGTCCCCGTCTCCGGATTCCGTTGCCGGTCGCCGCGATGGGCGCGCGGCTCGCCGGAACGCCCTCCAGCAAAGGAAACCGTTGCATCAGCTGACTCTCGGCGTCGTCGCGCGCTCGCGGAAACCGGACGAGCGCCGGTTGCCCATCCATCCCGGCCACGTCGAGCGGATCGACGCCGACCTGCGCGAGCGCATTTATCTCGAACACGGCTACGGCGAGGACTTCGGCGTGCCCGACGAGCAGCTGAAGGGCGCGGTCGCCGGGATGCGCACCCGGGAAGAACTCATCGCCGGATGCGACGTCGTCCTGCTCGCCAAGCCGCTGCAGGCCGACCTCGCCGAACTGCGGCCGCACCAGGTGCTGTGGGGCTGGCCGCACTGCGTCCAGGACCGGGAACTCACCCAGCTGGCCGTCGACCGCAGGCTGACGCTGATCGCGTTCGAGGCGATGAACCACTGGACCCGCGACGGCTCCTTCGGGCTGCACGTCTTCCACAAGAACAACGAGCTGGCCGGGTACTGCTCGGTGCTGCACGCCCTGCAGCTGACCGGTTCGACCGGCGACTACGGACGCCGCCTCCGGGCAGCGGTGATCGGGTTCGGGGCGACCGCGCGCGGCGCGGTCACCGCGCTCAACGCCCACGGCGTGCACGACGTGCGCGTCCTCACCGGCCGCGGCGTCACCGCGGTCGGCTCGCCGATCCACTCCGCGACGATGATCCACTTCCAGCACGACGCGAACAGCCCCGGCGACCCCCGCCGCAGCCACGCACTCACCGACCGCGGACGAGTCCCCCTCGCCGGATTCCTCGCCGAGCACGACATCGTCGTCAACTGCGTGCTGCAGGACCCCGCCGAACCCCTGACCTTCCTCGTCGAAGCCGACCTGGCCGCCTTCGCGCCCGGCAGCCTCATCGTGGACGTCTCGTGCGACGAGGGCATGGGTTTCAGCTGGGCCCGGCCCACGACCTTCGCCGACCCGGTCTTCCCGATCGGCGACGGGATCACCTACTACGCCGTCGACCACAGCCCGTCCTATCTGTGGAGTTCGGCCACCTGGGAAATCAGCGAGGCGCTGCTCCCCCTGCTGCGGCCGGTGCTCGGCGGACCCTCCGCGTGGGACGCCGAGGACGTGGTCGGGCGCGCCGTCGAAATCCGCGACGGCGTCATCGCGAACCCGGCGATTCTCGCTTTTCAGCGGCGCTCCGCGGACTACCCGCACCGCACGGCTTGACCGCGGCCGGTCCGGCGACGGGCGCGAAAAAAGGCTGTGAGCGGGGTCCTTTCCGGCGCCGGTTCCCGAGGGCGGCCGGTGATTCTTCCGGACCGTTCCCCCGCTGAGGGCACCGGATTCTTCCGGAAATCGCGGCCGGTCCGGCAGGGTCGCCGAAAATTCCGGTCCGGTGTGCCAGCGCGGATTTTCTGTCGTGCTTCGGGCACGCCGCCGGCGCCGTTTTCCTTCAGTACCTTCTGCACCACCAGCGAGATTTCGCGCCGCACGGCTCCCTCGGACGAGGTGTAGTGTCGGTGGTATCCGAAAGCATCTCGGGCGTGGGCGGTCGAGACCCTGCTTCGCGCAGCAGCCTGATCCCGCGCACCGCGACAATTCCGGCGAAACCCGCGGCCCGCCGGAGGGCTTGCCCGTCCGGCCCGCGGAAGGGGTGGCCTCTTTCCTCCCTCCCCCGCGAAAGAGGCCACCCGCAAGCTGTCGCGCACCGATCTCCGGCGCGTCTGCGGCCCGCCGGAGCGTCCGCGGCAGCGCGGCCACCGCCGCTGGTGCGGACAGGCCGGGCGTCCCCGAATACCAGGACGTCCGGCCGCCAGCCCAGGCGAAGACGGCCGCGGGCGTAGCATGAAAGGCACCGAGAGCATCTCGCGCGCCGGCAGCGGAGCAGGCGCCGTCCTCGGCTCCCCCACATCGGTCCCCGCGATCGGGACGGGACGGCGGCATGATGCCGAAACCGCACCCCAGAACCAGCACCTCCCTCGCGCAGCCGTGCCCCGGCGCGCCTCCCGCACCGAGATCGGAACCCGGATCCGCCGGTCACGTCGACGACGGCAGGCGGCCGCGGCCCCGCGAGGTGCCGGCCGAACTGCCGGGACCGGGCGAGGCGCGCACAGCCCGCCTGGACTGCCTGACCACGGCGGCGCACCCGGTGTCCGGCCGGGACAGCGCGCCACGGCGGGCCGAGATCGGCGGGCAGCCCGTCCGGCTCGACGGTCCGCCCGGCCTCGGCGGGCAGGTCTGGTCCCGCACCGGCCCGGAACCGCACCGAGGCACGCTCCTCTTCGTGCCGCCGGACGCGTCGGACACCGCCGGGCACCGCGCGGCGCTGACACTCGCGTCCCGCCGCGGCGCCACCGGCCGCTGCAGCGGCATCCTGGCGGCTCCAGCGCCGAGGAGGACGGCGGGCGCAACCGGCATGCCGATCGGCGGCTGCCGGCCATGACCGCGACCACCCCGCCGGTGAAAGCGCTCCTCGCCGACGGCGAGTCCGTGTGGGTTCGCGAACTGGACTCCGGCGACATCACGGAACTCGACGCGCTGCGGGCCCGGCTGTCCGGCCGCGACCGCCGCCGGTTCTTCGGACTGGGCGGCGCGGGACTGGCCCCGCTCGCCGGGCAGCTCTCGGCCCGCCCAGGAGCCGGACCGGCCGCGGCCGGATGTTTCCGGCGCGCCCGGCTGGTCGGCGTCGCACGGTACGAGATCGCCGACGACCCGGCCGAGGCGGAGATCTCCCTCGTCGTCGACCGCCGCACCCCGGCGCTCGGCGTCGCGGCACTGCTGCTGGCGCAGCTCGTCCCCTCCGCCGAGCACGAGGGCGTGCGGACGTTCGTCGCCGACACCGGTGCGGAGGACTCGGCGATGCTCGGCGTGTTCGCCGCTCTGGGCATCCCGTTCCGGGCGCGGCGGGAACCCCCTCGGCGGAGAACTGTTCCGGCGCGCCCGTGACCGCGGGCGCGCCGAGTTCGAGACCGTCGGTCCCGAGCCGGCTGATCCACGCCGCCCGCTCCTTTCTTCGTCCCGCGGCGGCCTGGCCGAGGCGCCCCGGTTCCCCGTATCCGGGTGCGCCGCGCCGCGCGGGCCGCGGCACACGTTAACCTGGCCTGAACCGACCGCGCGAGAACCACGGAACCCAGGTGAACCAGACCGGAGCACAGCCGCCAGCCGGAACGCAGGCCATCCGCCGAGCGCTCGGCATCCTGGCGCTGCTCATGGACGAGGACGGGGAACTCACCCTGTCCGCGATCGCCCGCAAACTGGACCTCACGCCGGGCACGACGCACCGCGTCGTGCGCGCGCTGAGCGCCGACGGGCTCGTCGCGCACAACCCCCGCACCGACAGCTACCACCTCGGCCCCGGCTCGATCCTGCTCGGCCAGGCCGCCCAGCGGGTGCACGGCCTTCAGCTCGCGCTGCCGGTCATCCAGCGGATCAACGCCGACACCGGCGAGTCGGTCAACATCACGATCCGCGAGGGCAACGAGTCCGTGGTGCTGCTGCGCGCGCAGTCGACGCTCCCGCTGCGGTTCGAGCAGCATCCCGGCGCGCGTTTCCCGTTGTACGCCACGGCTTCCGGCAAGGCGATGCTCGCCGGCTCCCTCGACGCGGAGTCCTACCTCGCGGGCCTCCCGGAGCAGCTGCCCGCGCTGACGCCGCACACCCTCGCCACCCGCGACGACCTCGCCGCGGAGCTGGCCGAGACGCGCGATCGCGGGTACAGCATCGACAACGAGGAAAACGTCGCCGGTGTGCGGTGCGTCGGCGCCGGCGTTCTGGACGAACGGGGGCTGGCCCGGGCGGCGGTGGTCATCCAGGTGCCGACCGTCCGGCTGCCCGAGGACCGGATTCCCCAGCTGGGCGCTCTGGCGATCGATGCGGCCAAGGAGATCGCGCCGTTCCTGCCGCCGGACCGGCTCACTCGCTACTGACGGTACGCCTCAGTCGCTGCTGACTCCCAAGGCGCGCGCGGTCAGTGAGGCGAGATGCTCGGGCCGATGCTCGGACAGCTGCCGAATCTGCGTCCGGCAGCTGAACCCGTCCGCGTGCACCACCGTCCCCTCCGGCGCCGCGCGCAGGGCAGGCATCAGCTGGTGCTCCGCGACGGCGACCGAAACGTCGTAATGCCCTCGCTGGAACCCGAAGTTCCCCGCCAATCCGCAGCAGCCCTCGCGCAGCACCTGCGAGTGCTCGGACAACCGGCCGAGCAGCCGCGAGTCCGCGTCGTAGCCGAGGTCCGCGTGCTGGTGACAATGCACCTGAGTGAGCACCGGAGCCGAGGACTTCGCCAACGCGGGAAGCTCGCTCTCCCCGACATGCTCCGCGAACGTCCGGACGCCGCGCTTCAGCAAGGCCGTCCGCGCATCCTCGGGCAGCAGCTCCGATCCGTCCTCGCGCAGGGTCGCGGTGCAGCTCGGCTCCAGGCCGATCACCGGAATTCCCTTCCGCAGCCACGGGTCCAGCGCGTCCAGCGACCGGCGCAGGACCCGGCGCGCCGTGCCCAGCTGACCGGTGCTGTGCCAGGTCAGTCCACAACAGACGGTCCGCTCCGGGATGACCACCTCGTGGCCGAGGGCTTCCAGCACCGCGACCGCGTCCCGGCCGACCCGGGGGTCGAAGAAGTTCGTGAAAGTGTCCGGCCACAGCACGACCTTCGACGAGGAAGCCACCCGTTCCCGGCGGCGGAACCACGAGGCGAAGGTCGGCGCCGCGAGCTGCGGCAACTCGCGCTCGGCGGCGATCCCGCCCATGCGGTTCAGCACCGGCCGGAGCGGGCCCCCGGCCACGGCGTTGACCGCGCGGGCGAACGGGGCGCCCAGCCGGAGCCATCGCGGCAGCGCGCCCATCGTGTAGTGCGACATCGGGCGAATCCGCCGCTCGTAATGGCGGCTGAGGAATTCGGTCCGGTAGGAGGCCATGTCGACGCCGACCGGGCAGTCGGATTTGCACGCCTTGCAACCGAGGCACAGGTCGAGCGCGTCGCGGACCTCCGGCGAGCGCCAGCCGTCCTCGATGACATCCCCGGCCAGCATTTCGAACAGCAGGCGCGCGCGGCCGCGGGTCGAGTGTTCCTCCTTGCCGGTCGCGCGGTAGCTCGGGCACATCATCCCGCCGGACGCGGAGACGCATTTGCCCACGCCCACGCAGCGCCGGGACGCCGCGGCCAGGTCGCCGTCGTCGGCGTGCAGGGCGAGCCGGGCCCGGGTCGGCAGGACCGGCGGGGCGATGACCGTGCGCAGATCGGCGTCCAGCGGCGCGGGATCGACGACCCGGCCGGGGTTCATGCCGTTCGCTGGGTCGAAGGCGGCCTTGAAGCCGGCGAAGGCCCGCATCAGCCGGGGCGAGAACATCAGCGGCAGGAGTTCGGCTCGCGCTTGGCCGTCGCCGTGTTCACCGGACAGCGAGCCGCCGTGGGACACGACGAGTTCCGCGGCCTCGACCATGAACGAGCGGTACGCTTCCTTCGCTTCCGGTGCGGCCATCGGGAAATCGATCCGCACGTGGAGACAGCCGTCGCCGAAGTGGCCGTAGACCACGCCTTTCCGGCCGTGCTTGTCCAGCAGCAGGTCGAATTCGCGCAGGTACGCGCCGAGCCGGTCCGGCGGGACCGCGGAGTCTTCCCAGCCCGACCACGCCTCGGATCCGTCGGCCAGCCGGGTCGCGAGACCTGCGCCTTCTTCCCGGATCCGCCAAAGTTTCCGCTGGGCGACGGGATCCTGCACGACGAGCGAGGAAGCGCCGACCTGCGGCGCGCGGGCGGCGACCTGGTGGGCCACGGCCAACGCCTCCGCCGCGTCGCCGCCGCCGGTTTCCAGGTACAGCCACGCCGTTCCGTCCGGCAGGGTGCTGCGGTCGCCGGGTTTCCGGGCGTCGAGAGCGGCGACCAAACCGGCCTCGATGCCTTCCATGGTCAGCACCGGGAGGTCGAGCAGCGACGGGACGGCGTCGGCGGCGGCGATGCTGTTCTCGAAGCCCAGCACGGCGAGCGCGCGCGTCGCCGGGACCGGGGCCAGGTCGAGGACCGCGCTCAGCATGGTCGCGCAGGTGCCCTCGGAGCCGACGAGGGCCTTGGCGACGTCGAAACCGTTCTCCGGCAACAGGTATTCGAGGTTGTACCCGGAGACTCGCCGCGGCAGTTTCGGGTAGCCGAGCCGGATGTCGGCCAGGTATTCGTCGCGCAGGTCCCGCAGGCGGCGGTAGAGCGCGCCGACCGGATCCTCGCGGGCGCAGAATTCCTCCAGCTCCGCCGGGGAGGTCGGGCCGACCTCGAGCCGGGTTCCGTCGAGGAGGGCGATTTCCAGCGCGCGGACGTTGTCGACCGTCTTGCCCCAGGCCACCGAATGCGAACCGCAGGCGTTGTTGCCGATCATGCCGCCGATCGTGCACCGGCTGTGCGTCGACGGGTCCGGGCCGAAGGTGAGCCCGTGCCCGGCGGCCCGTTCGCGCAGCCGGTCCAGCACCAGACCGGGTTCGACGCGCGCGGTGCGGGCGGCGGGGTCGAGGTCCAGCACGCGGTTCAGCTGGCGGGTGAAGTCCAGGATCACCGCGCGGTTCGCGGCCTGCCCGCCGATGCTGGTCGCCGCGCCGCGCGGGAGGACGGGCGCGCCGTGTTCCGCGCACACCCGCAGCGCCGCCACCACGTCGTCGGCGCTGCGCGGCCGCACCACGAGCAGCGGGATGTGCCGGTAGTTCGACGCGTCGGTGGAGTGGGTGGCGAGCGTGGCCGGGTCGCCGGCGACTTCGCCGGACACCGCCCGCGCGAGTGCTTCCTGCAGTGCCGAATGCGAACGGGCTCGGGCCGGCATGGGCGTCTCCTGGGAAATCGGGGGTTCACAGCGCCGCGGTCGCCGGGCTACCGTGAAGGCTCGCCACATAGTGGATATAGCTTCCACATGTTGTCAACTTCGCCGTGAGGAGTGGTCTCCTTGACCGACATGCCCCGCAACGAAAGCGTCTTCACCTGGGCGGCGCCCCCGCTGAAGTTCGGTGCCGGCGCGCTCGACGAGCTGGGCGCCGAGGTGGCCGCCCGGCAGGCCAGGTCCTGCCTGATCCTCACCGACCCCGGTGTCCGCGGCACCGGCATCCCGGACCGGGCGCTCGACTCGATCCGCGCGGCCGGGGTGAAAAGCGAGATCTTCGACGGCGTCGGCGTCGAACCGACCGACGCCAGCATCGACGAGGCCGTCGCCTACGCCCGCCAGCAGGAATGGGACTGTTTCGTCGCGATCGGCGGCGGCTCGGCGATCGACACCGCCAAGGCCGTCAACCTGCTGACCACCCACCCCGGCGAGCTGCTCGACTTCGTGACCCCGCCGATCGGCGCCGGCAAGGCGCCGTGGCTGCCGCTGAAGCCGCTGATCGCCGTCCCGACCACCGCGGGCACCGGATCCGAATCGACCACGATCTGCGTCGTCGACCTGCTCGGCCTGCATCTCAAGGCCGGGGTGAGCCACCCGTCGCTGCGCCCGGCGCTGGCGGTCGTCGACCCGCGCACGACGGTCAGCCTGCCCTCGGCGGTCACCGCGGCCAGCGGCATGGACGTCCTGTCACACGCGCTGGAGAGCTACACCAGCGTCGCGTTCGACGCGAAGCCCGCGCCGGAAGACCCGATGAAACGACCGGCGTTCTGCGGCTCCAACCCGATCAGCGACGTCTGGTGCGAGATGGCGCTGACGTTGGTGGGCAAGCATTTGCGCGCCGCTGTCCTCAATGGCCGCGACCTGACCGCGCGCACCCAGATGGCGCTCGCGTCGACCTACGCCGGAACCGGTTTCGGCAACGCCGGCACCCACCTGCCGCACGCGAACGCGTACCCGATCGCCGGTGCGGTGAAGCAGTACCGCGCCGAGGGCTACCCGGAAATGCCGATGGTCCCGCACGGCCAGGCCGTGTCCGCGACCGCCGCCGAGGTGTTCCGCTGGACCTATCCCTCGGCGCCCGAACGGCATCTGCACGCCGCGCACCTGCTGTCCGGCGGGCAGACCTTCACCGCCGCGGACGGCGCCGACGCGCTCCCGCACGTGCTCACCGAGCTGATGGCCGACATCCAGATGCCGAAGGGACTGCACGCGTTCGGTTACCGCGACGAAGACATCGACACCCTGGTCGAGGGCACCCTCAAGCAGACCCGTCAGCTGGCTGTCGTGCCCCGTCCGGTCACCCGGACCGCGCTCGAAGACATCTTCCGCCGATCGCTTTGACCACCAGGAGTTATCAATGGCGACAACTCCGGAAAAGAGCACCGACGTCCGTCTGGTGGTCGCGTCGAGCGTGTTCGGCACGACCGTCGAGTGGTACGACTTCTTCCTCTACGGCACCGCCGCGGGACTCGTGTTCAACAAACTGTATTTCCCCGGCTCCGATCCCCTGGTCGGCACCGTGCTGGCCTTCGCGACCTTCGCGCTCGGCTTCCTCGCCCGCCCGATCGGCGGGTTCGTCTTCGGCCACCTCGGCGACCGGGTCGGGCGCAAGAAGATCCTCGTGGCGACCATGCTCATCATGGGCACCGCGACCTGTCTCATCGGGCTGCTGCCCGACTACCGGATGATCGGCCCGGCCGCCCCGATCATCCTCGTCGTCCTCCGCCTGGCCCAAGGCGTCGCCGTCGGCGGCGAATGGGGCGGCGCGGTGCTGATGGCCACCGAATACGCCCCGGCCGGGAAACGCGGTCTCTACGGCAGTTTCCCGCAGATCGGGCTGGCCATCGGGCTCACGCTGGGCACCGGCGTGCTGGCGCTGCTGAACGCGGTCACCAGCGACGAGGCGTTCCTGTTGTGGGGCTGGCGGATCGGCTTCCTGCTCTCGGCCGTGCTGGTGGTGGCGGGCCTGCTGATCCGGGTCAAGGTGATGGAAACCCCGGCCTTCCGCACCATGGCGGCCGAGGAGGGCACCGCGACCGTCCCCGCCGTCGAACTGGTCCGCGACCGGCTCTCCCGGCGGCACCTGCTGCTCGGCATGGGCAGCCGGTTCACCGAGGGCGTGGCCTTCAACGCGTGGGCGGTCTTCGTGATCTCCTACGGCAGCGGAACGCTGAAACTGGACCGGCAGCCGCTGCTGGTCGGCGTGATGATCGCGGCCGCGGTGATGGTGGTGTTCATCCCGGTGTTCGGCAGAGTGTCCGACCGGCTGGGCCGGCGGCGGACCTTCACGACCGGAGCCGTGACAACCCTGGTGCTGGCGATCCCGGCGCTGGCGGCCCTGCACAGCGGCAATCCGGTGCTGATCACGCTCTCTCTCGTCGCGGTGCTGGGCATCAGCTACCCGGTGATGTACGGCCCGCAGGCGGCGTTCTATGCCGAACTGTTCCCGATTTCGCGGCGGTGCACCGGGATCTCGGTCGTGTACCAGCTCTCCGGCGTCGTGGCATCGGGGCTGACCCCGCTGGTGCTGGCCTATCTCGCCGGGAAGACCGGGACGACCGGCATCCTGATCTACCTCGCGGCGACGACCGTGATCAGCGTCGCCTGCACGCTGGCGATCCGGCAGAGCGACCTGTTCGAGGACGACGAGCGGGTTTCCGCGCCGGTCAGGGAGGTTCCCCGGGTCACCTGAGCGGGGGTCGTGAGTGGCGTTGCCGGTTCTCACCGGCAACGCCACACTCACGACACCATCGTCGGACGGATCACCCGCCTGCGCCGCGCGGTGTCCCCGCTGCGCGCTCCTGGGCGGAGCTGGCGCTCCACTGCGGATACGCCGATCAATCCCACCTGAACCGCGATTTCCGCGGCCTGACCGCGTGCACGCCTACCGGATACGTCACCGGCTAGGGCTGGCCGCCTCGGTGAGCTGCTCCCGCAAGCTGCTCAACGTCCGGGCCAGCAACCGCGAAACCTGCATCTGCGACAGCCCGACCCGTTCGGCGATCTGGCTCTGCGTCATGGTCGAGAAGAACCGCATGACGACAATCGCGCGTTCCCGCTCCGGCAGGCTCCGCAACAGCGGCTTGAGCGTTTCCCGGTCTTCGAGCTTCTCGATTTCCGGGTCCTCGTCGCCGAGGGTGTCGGCCAGCGCGATCGAGCCGGTGTCGTCGTGGGACGGGTAGTCGATGGACGCGGCCTGGTAGGCGTTCCCGGCGTGCAGGGCTTCGGCGACCTCGTCGAGATCGAGATCGAGATGGTCGGCGAGTTCGCGCGCGGTGGGCGCGCGGCCGAGGCACTGGCCCAGTTCGGTGGCGGCCTGGCCGATCGTCACGTGGAGTTCCTTGAGCCGCCGCGGGACGCGGACCGACCACGTGTTGTCGCGGAAGTACCGGCGGACCTCGCCCATCACCGTCGGGACGGCGAAGGCGACGAAATCCGTCTGCCGCGCCGGGTCGTAGCGGTCGACGGCGTTGATGAGACCGATCCGCGCCACCTGCAGGAGGTCCTCGGACGGCTGGCCGCGCCGGGCGAAGCGGCGCGCGATGTGCTCGGCCAGCGGAAGATGCTCTTCGATGAGGCGGCGCCGCAGCCGGGAGTGCTCGTCGGTGTCCTCGGCGAGGCGGCTGATCTCCTCGAACAGCACCGCGCAGTGCCGGTAGTCGTCACGCCGGGTGCGGGTCATGGTCGCCGCGGTCATGTAAATCCTCCTGAGCGCCGAAGGGAACGTGACTCGTGTAGTGCCATGGAGCGCATCGCGTCGCCGACGCTAATCATCCTTAGTGGACAGTGCTCGGCGTCGCAAGGCGAGCGAGCGGCGGATCAGCGTGCTCGCCGGGACGCCTGGCAGCCGGAGTGTCATGGCCGGGTGGTACCCGCCCGAGGGCACGATCAATCAACCGGCCACCCGAATGGGGGCTCAAGACACCTCGCACCGGCGCAGCAGAGTGCCGGGTTCGGCGCGAACTGCCCGATGCGGTGATCGTCCTCACGCAATGCGGTGACGAACCGGATGAGCTGTGCGGGCGGCAGAACGACGCTGGCACCGCCGCAATAGCGGATTTTCGCCGGAAAGCGTTTCGACCGCGGCCGACCATCCGTGGATCTCGTTCCCCAGCAACGCGACATCCCGGCCGGGGCAACCCGGCAGACACCCGTCCGGCCCAGGCGAGACAGCCTCGCGGTGCGGCGAGGACGGCGTGCTGAGTGCCGGGCGGGACGTCCGGCGTGGCGGTCACGGGTGCCTTTCCGGCGGAAGGATCAGCTTCCGGACCGCCAGCGCCCGCGCAGCGAACGGTGGTCGGCGCGGCTGAGCATGCCCGAGGTGTCGCGCCTCCAGTGGCCGCCGCGGGAATCGGTGAAGGACAGGCCGGGCACGGCGGCCGCGGAGTACAAGTCGTCGACCGCCATGGCGTCCTCGCCGAACGGCAGCGCGCGGACGGCGGTCGCGCCGGGCGGGATGATCGCGAACCGGGCGCGGTGCGGTTCGTCCTCGTCCGGGCGGGCGACCTCCAGCGAGCAGTCGAACACCGGCGCGTCACCGCTGTTGTGCGCGCACACGACGTAATCCTCGGCACGGTCGTGCCGGGCGCCCTCGTCAAGCCACGCGGAGACCGACTGCGCCTGCTGCTCCTGCCGGACTTCTGCCTGGTCTTTGCGGTTGAGCAGCATGATCCACACATACGAGGCGAATCCGAGCAGCGAGCCCGCGCTCCCGATCGCCGATACCCACGTCGCGGTCAGTTGTGATCCCATTTCCGGCGAGGTTCCCCGATCCGGCCGCGCCGAAACCCGGTCCGGCGGAGGTTGAGACCTTCACCGGCCGGGGTACCGCGAGCGGCGCGGAACCGCGCCCAGACTTACGTTGCCGCGGGGACACCGCCGGCGTTTCTGCTGTCCACAGTGGACTACAGGATTCCGGCCTTCAGCCAGGCCGGGCCAGCACCCTCGCGCAGCGTGCGCCATTGCCCGGCGAACCTGTCCCGCAACATCTTCGCCGCGGCTTCGTCCCGGCCGTAGAGGAGACCGAAGGTGAACGTGTTCTGGTTCTCGCTGAAGCCGTCGATCGCGAAGTGCCGCAACGCCGCGCGGTCGACCACCGTGTCCTGATGCTTGCCCAGCGTCTGCTGCACCGCCTTCACCTGCTTGCGCCACGTGCGCAGCTTCTTGCCGGACACCGGCCGGACGGCGTCGGCGGCATAGCGAGCGCGCTTGGCCTTCTTCCGGACGTTGTGCAATGCCTTGTCCAGTTCGGCACCGCTGAGCCCCTCCGCCGCCTCCGTGGCTCGGCTGAGCTTGCGCGCGGTCTTGCGCAGCGGCTTCCGCAACGCCTTCTTTCCCGCCGGACGCATCGTGTCGAGAAGCGCGGCGATCGACCTCAACAGGGTCACGTATCGGCTGCTGGACAACGCTTCCGTCACGCGAGCCAGCTCGGTTTGGGCGGCGCGGGAGAAGTCGCGGGTCAGATATTGCCGCAGCGGTCCGAAAACCAGCTCCGGCGGGACCTCGTCGAGGCAGGCTCGCAGGCGCGCTTGGCTGACCTCGGCGTCCCGGGCGGGAGCGAGTTCGGCTCCCAGCCACTTGAGCTCCGCGACGATCGCATCGGCCTTCTTCTTGCCCACCAAGGATTTGAACGTCTGAAGCACGCTCCGCAGCTTCCGCGCCGAGACCCGGAGCTGGTGCACTGAATCGTCTTCCCCGACGCGAAAGCCCAAGTCAGCACGACGCAACCGCTCGAATTGCTCGCGCAGATACGCGGGCAGGACCTCGTTCGAGCCGCGCTTGCCTTCGGCGGTGTCTCCCATCAACCGCCGCAGCTTCGACGGCCACCAGGCGTTCTCGGCCCCGCGCTTGCGCAAGGTGCGATCGAGCCGGTCGAGCAGCTCAGGCCCCGCCTCGACGTCCAGCTCGCGCCAGCGGTCCAGCCGAACCGCCTGTCCGCCAAGGAATTCTCCGGTGACGTGGTCGTCCGCCAGCGTCGCCAGCGTCCGCCCGGACGCGTCGGCCAAGCGGTGCGTGAACCGGTCGGTCCGCAGCTGCGCGACCGGGCGCAGCTTGCGGTCCAGCGTGAACGCGCGGACCAGCGTCGCGATCGGAGCAGGCACCTTCGAGTCGCCGAGCGGAAACCGCAGCTCGTGACCGGGCAGTCTCAGGCACCACCCGGTGTCGCTGCTTCTTCGCACCGCGATCCCGGCTCTGGTCAACCGGAAGTCCTTGGTGTCGTAGTAAACGGTCTCCAGCGTCCGCTCGGCCGGAGCTTCCTGCGTGATTCCCTTGCCCGCCAGCTGCGGCACCCGCGCTTTCAAGCTCAGCTCGTACTTGCGTCCGGACTCTGCGCTTCGCATTCCACACTCCTTCAGTCGTTGTCGGCTGCTCCGGCGACGCCCTCGGCGATCGCGGGCACCAGGCCCTCGTCGAAAACGCTGGGCACGATGTGCTCGCGGTCGAGATCGTCGCCGGCTGTCGCGGCCAGCGCGTGCGAGGCCGCGAGAAGCATCCGCGCGGTCACCCTCGGGGCACCGGAGTCGAGCAGCCCGCGGAACATCCCCGGGAACACGAGGACGTTGTTGATCTGGTTGGGCAGATCGCTGCGGCCGGTCGCGACGATCTCCGCGTGCTCGTGCGCGGCGTCCGGATCGACCTCCGGATCCGGATTGGCCAGCGCGAACACGATCGCCCGGTCGGCCATCCGCGCGAGGTCGTCGCCCTTGAGCAGGCCGCCGACGCTCACGCCGACGAAGACGTCCGCGTCGTGCAAGGCGTCGTGCAGGCTTCCCCGGACCGCGTCACCGCGGTTGGTGTTCTCCGCGAGCCACTGCTTCTCCCCGGTCAGATCGCGCTCGCCGTGCAGGGTGCCGTTGCTGTCGCAGAGCACGATCCGTTCCGCGCTGAAGCCGGCCTTCAGCAGGAGCCGGGCGATCGCGGACCCGGCCGCGCCCGCGCCGGAGATCACCACCGAGGTGTCCCCCGGCGTGCGGTCGGTCAGCTTCAGCGCGTTGTGCAGGGCGGCGAGCACGGCTATCGCGGTGCCGTGCTGGTCGTCGTGAAAGACCGGCACGTCCAGCTCGTCGTGCAGTTGCCGTTCGACGGTGAAGCACCGGGGCGCGGCGATGTCTTCCAGGTTGATCGCGCCGAACGACGTCGCGAGGTCCTTGGCGGTGCGCACCAGGTCTTCCGGCTCGCGGCTGACCGGGCAGATCGGCCAGGCGTCGACGTCGGCGAAGCGCTTCAGCAGCGCCGCTTTGCCCTCCATCACCGGCAGCGCGGCGGCCGGGCCCTGGTCGCCGAGCCCGAGCAGCGCGGAACCGTCGGACACGATCGCGACGGAGTTGCCGCGCACGGTTTCCCGCGCCAGCACCGACGGATCCTCGGCGACGCGCTTGGCCAGCTCGGCGACGCCGGGCGTGTAGTGCTCGGCGAGGTCGCCGGCGTCGTCGAGCCGCACTCGGGTGGTGACTTGGATCTTTCCGCGACTGCTCATGGCAGCCGGATACCCGGCCGCGCCGCCGCGGAATCGTGCTCACCAGAAGCTCCGCGGCCAGCCCCCGCTGCCGGACCACGCAGACGTCCGTGAGGGGAACCCTCAGGGCTCATTGCCGCGGTGGCCCGGCAGCCGCGGTGCTCAGTCCAGCACGAGTGCGGCGTCCGGTTCGGTCACCCGGAAACTGAAGCTCTCCTCCAGATACAGCGTGAGCGTCTCGGCGTCGTGGTGGCGGTAGCCGACCGAGAGGTCCTGGCCCAGTTCGAGCACGAAGTCCCCGCCGGCCAGGCTCAGCACGACCGCTCCGGTCAGCCCCGGCGTCCGCTTGACCCGGCCGCCGCCGAGCGCGCGCCGGAGGTGGTCGAGCACGAGAAGGCCGCCGTGTTCGGTGCTCTCCACGATCGAGGTGTAGCCGCCGGGGTTGATCGCGAGCGCGTACGGTCCTTCGATTCCCTTGCACCGCAACGTGTTCACCGCGTTGGCCACCACATGCGGATAGCGTTCCGGATCGGTGCCCAGCGTCCCGTGGTCATGCGGGCTCGCCTCGGCGATGCCGGTGATCCCGGCGTCCGGCCAGCCGTGGAACACCGCGCGGTTCTCCAGCAGGCCCACCTGGGCGGCGGCCTGGTCGAGGTCGTCGAACTCCAGGTCGTCGGCACCGCGTTCGGCGTCTTCGAGTTCCTTGCGCTCGACGGTGAACGGCACGCGCACCTCGACCAGCGGCAGCACCCGGCGCTGCTGCGCGAGTGTTTCGCGCTCCCGGGCGGTTTCCGGCGGATCGACCCGCTGGGTCCGGCCGAGCGACGTGGCCGAATACTCCCAGCCGCGCGGGCCCTCGACGTCGACCATCTTGCGTGCCGCCAGGTGCGTCGCCAACCGCTCCCGCGCCTCGTCGTCGATCTGCTTCCAGCCCTCGGCCGGGATCGGCGCGAGCTCGCGCATCAGGTGGTTCATCGTTCTCCCTTCAGGCCGCCGATGCCCAGCGAACCGTCGTCCGGCGGGGTCTTCCCGGCTTTCCGCTCCTGCTCCTCGACGTAGCGCTCCGGGTCGAGGTCCCCGGTGTCGATGCCCTTCCCGCCCTCGTGCTCGGCCTTGAACGCCAGGAACTTCCGGCCGAGTTCCTCGCGCAGGCCCGGGTCGGCGTGCTGGCGGAAGTCGGCGAGCGCGTCGTCCTCCTCCTCGGCCATGTGCTCGCTGTTGGCGGTGCGGGCCTGCCGGACCGCCGCGAGCCAGGCCGCGCTGCCCGCCGGGTGGCGGCGGGTTTCGGCGACGGCGTCGCGGATCTCGTTGTGGTCGCCGACCGCGTCGAGCGTCTCGTCCTCGGCGTCGGCGCCGCGCTGGATCAGCTCGGGGTAGAAGACCGCTTCCTCGGCCGCGGCGTGCAGGTCCAGCAGGTCGGCGAGCGGTTCCCACGCCCGCGCCAGCTCGTCCGGGCCGTCGAGGTCGTCCAGGTCCGCGAACGCCCGCCGGAACCGCTCGTGATCGTCGAGGATCAGGCTGGTGATGTCCGTCATGACCCTCGACGTTAGCTCTCCCGGCGCGGTCGCGCTCGTCGTGTTTGCGCGAGGCTGCTTGCGGGTAAAGCGATCCGATGGCCGCGCGTCAGGAACCGGGAGCCGAGCCGCCGGACACCGCCAGCCTCGGCAAGCTCCGCCGAGCCGCTCGCGCTTGCCGCGGCTGCGGCCTTTACCGCGACGCCACGGCGACGGTTTTCGGCGTGGGCGCCGAACGCGCGGACATCTTCGCCCTCGGCGAGCAGCCCGGCGACCAGGAGGACCGGCGCGGCGAACCGTTCGTCGGCCCGGCCGGAAAGCTGCTCGGCAAGGCGCTCGGCGAGGCGGGTCTGGACCGCGATTCCCTCTATCTGACCAACGCGGTCAAGCACTTCAAGTTCAAGCTCCGCGGCAAACGCCGGATCCACGAAAAACCGGCGCGATCCGAGATCGTCGCGTGCCGCCCGTGGCTGGTGGCCGAACTGCGAGCGGTGCGGCCCCGGCTCGTGTTGCTGCTGGGCGCGACGGCGGCGCAATCGGTGTACGGCAGCGGTTTCCGGCTCACCCGGCATCGCGGCGAGCCGCTGGATCCGCCGGAAGAGTTCGCCGGGATGTTCGCCTCGGCGGTCGCCACCGTGCACCCGTCCGCCGTGCTGCGCGCGCCCGACCGCGACACCGCGTACGACGAGTTCGTCGCCGACCTGCGCGGACTCTGACGTTTGCCCGCCCCGGCAAGGGGAATCCGGCCGCTATGAAAGCAGTGACCTGGCACGGCAAGCGGGATGTGCGAGTCGAGACCGTCCCGGACCCGAAAATCGAGGAGCCGACCGACGCCGTCGTGCGGGTGACCTCCACCGGCATTTGCGGTTCCGACCTGCATCTCTACGAGGTCCTCGGCCCGTTCATGACCGAGGGCGACATCCTCGGCCACGAGCCGATGGGGATCGTCGAGGAAGTGGGCGGCGGCGTGAGTTCGCTGAAACCCGGCGACCGCGTGGTGGTGCCGTTCACCATTTCCTGCGGACACTGCTGGATGTGCGAACGCGGGTTGCAGTCGCAGTGCGAGACCACGCAGGTCAAGGGCCAGGACAAGGGCGCGGCGCTGTTCGGCTACACGAAGCTCTACGGCCAGGTGCCCGGCGGGCAGGCCGAGTACCTCCGGGTCCCGCAAGCGCAGTACGGGCCGATCAAGGTGCCCGGCGGCCCGCCGGACGAACGGTTCGTCTACCTGTCCGATGTGGTCCCGACGGCGTGGCAGGCCGTGGAATACGCCGACATTCCCGACGGCGGTTCCGTCGTGGTCTTCGGCCTCGGCCCGATCGGCCAGATGGCGGCCCGGGTCGCGCTGCACCAGGGCGCGGGCGAGGTGATCGGCGTCGACCTCGTGCCCGAACGGCTGGCGCGGGCCCGCGCACACGGCGCGACGACGCTGGACCTGCGCGACCACCGGCAGATCGGCGACGCGATCCGCGACCTGACCGGCGGCCGCGGCGCGGACTCGGTGATCGACGCGGTCGGCATGGAAGCACACGGGGCGCCGATCGGGAAACTCGCGCACAACCTGGTCGCGCTGCTGCCGCAGGCGCTGGGCGCGAAGGTGACCGAGAAGGCCGGAATCGACCGGCTGAGCGTGCTGTACGCGGCCATCGACAGCGTCCGGCGCGGCGGCACGATCTCGCTGTCCGGCGTGTACGGCGGGATGGCCGACCCGATCCCGATGATGGAAGTGTTCGACAAGCAGATCCGGCTGCACACCGGGCAGGCCAACGTCCGCCGGTGGATCGACGACGTCCTGCCGGTGCTCACCGCGGACGGGGATCCCCTTGGCGTCGAAGGCTTCGCGACGCACAAACTCCCGCTGGCCGACGCGCCGCGGGCCTACGAGATGTTCCAGAAGAAGCTCGACGGGGTCCAGAAGGTCCTGCTGGAACCGGCGGCGTAACCGGCGCGCCCGGGCTTTACCGGCCCGGGCGTTCCGCTGCGCGCCGAGCCAGCCGTTCCCGTTGCGGGACCACGACGTACTTCGGGTCCTTCGCGGACTCGACCCCCGCCGCATACACCCCGAACCGCGTGCACAGCCCGGACGCGAGATAAGCCGCTCCCGCGGCGACCCCCGCGGCGCGATTCTTCCGGGCAGCCACCGACAACGCCGCACCCGTCGCGGTCAGCGCCTTGGCCGCCTTCAGCAACCGCCCGGCCCGGCCGGTCCGGTAAGGCTCCGAAGCCAACCCCAGACCGGTCTCCAGACGGTGCTCGGCGGCCAGCTCCGCGGCGGCGCCAGCGAGTCCGGCCCGCACCACGGGACCGTTTTCCTTCCGGGGCACCGCGATCAGCGCGATCCCCGCCCCGCTGGTCAGCGCGCTGCCCGCGAACAGCACCGGCAGCGTCCCGTGCGCCTCGTGCCAGGACGGCGTCGCCGTGTCGGCCAGCAGCACCGCGGTATACGTGCACATCGCCGGGCCCAGCACGCCCGCACCCGCCCCAGCCAACCGGCCGAGCCGCGGGAAACGCCCGGTCAGCGTGGAAAAAGCCGCCCCCGCGGCAAGACCCGAGAACGGTGACAGGATCCACGACCCCACCGACAACGGCGAAGTCGGCTTGAGCACGCGCAGCATGTTCAAAAACCGCGTCGGCTTGCCGAGATCGTGGATCAGCGCGACCACACTGGCGATCGAACCGCCGGAAGCCGCCAGCCGGCCGGCCTTGGCCAGCTGGGGCCGTCCGGTCGCGTCGGCGAGCGCGGCCAGCGACGCCGACGCACCGGCCGCGCCGCCGAGGAACAGGTACAGCGGGACGTCCGGCTGCTTCCAGGCGGGCTCTTTGAGGATCGGCCTGCCGTAGTAGGAGCGGAATGCGGCGGGCTCGACCATCTCCCGTTCGCGGCGGGGGCTCATCGGCGCCGTCCCAGGAACGACACGACCAGCGCCGCGGCCACCCCGGCGGCGGTCGTCGCGGCCCGCTTCCACATCCGCGGCAGGTCGCGGGTCGTCACGACCGGGTCCGGCGGGAAGCCGTAGACCTCCGGCTCGTCCAGCAGCAGGAAGAACGCGCCGTCGCCGCCGACCCCGTCGCCGGGATCGTGCCCGTAGAGCCGCGCCTCCGGCACGCCGTCGTCGTGCAGCGCCGACACCCGCGCGGCGGCGCGTTCGCGGAGTTCGTCCAGTTCGCCGAACTGGATGGAATCCGTCGGGCACGCCTTGGCGCACGCGGGTTCCATCCCCGCGCCGAGCCGGTCGTAACAGAGGGTGCACTTGAACGCGCGGCCGTCGCTCTCGCGCTTCTCGATGACCCCGTACGGACACGCCGGAACGCAGTAGCCGCAGCCGTTGCAGATGTCCTGCTGCACCACGACCGTGTCGAATTCGGTGCGGAACAGCGCGCCGGTCGGGCAGACGTCGAGGCAGGCCGCGTGCGTGCAGTGCTTGCACACGTCGCTGGACATCAGCCAGCGCACGCCCGGTTCTTCCGGCTGCTGCTCCGGCGCACCGACCGTCGGCATCCCCAGGTCGACCGCGGGCTGTTCGATGAACGCCACGTGCCGCCAGGTGTTCGAGCCGAGGTCGCCGGTGTTGTCGTAGGACAGCCCGAGCAGGTCCTGCCCGCCCGCTTCCGGGACGCCGTTCCACTCCTTGCACGCGACCTCGCACGCCTTGCACCCGATGCACACCGACGTGTCGGTGAAAAAGCCCATCCGGGGCTGGACGCCGTACTCAGCCATTGGCTCGCCTCCGGTACTCCGCCACGAACTCCAGCAGCGCCGGCCCGCGCGGCCGCCGTCCGGGACGGATGTCGCAGGTGGCCGCTTTGGCCTCCTGGATGTGCACGTTCGGGTCCAGCACGATCGACAGCAGGTCGTTCGCCGCGTCGCCGCGCGACAGTCCGTTCGGGCCCCAGTGATACGGCAGCCCGACCTGGTGGACAGTGCGGCCGCGCACCTTGAGCGGTTTGACCCGGTCGGTGACCAGCACGCGGGCCTCGATCGCGGTCCTCGCCGACACGATAGTGGCCCAGCCGAGGTGCGCCAGCCCGCGTTCGGCCGCCAGCGCGGGCGAGATCTCGCAGAAGAACTCCGGCTGCAACTCGGACAGATACGGCAGCGTCCGGCTCATCCCGCCGGCCGTGTGGTGCTCGGTGAGCCGGTAGGTGGTGAACACGTACGGGTAGACCTCGCTGCGGGCCGGATTGTACGGGTTCAGCGGGCTGTCCAGCGTCTGCCGCACCGGCGATTCCCGCTGGCTGTAGAGCGCGTTGGCGACCGGGCTCTCGAAGGGCTCGTAATGCGTGGGCAGCGGACCGTCGGCCAGCCCGGCGGGGACGTACAGCCAGGCTTTGCCGTCGGTCTGCATGATGAACGGATCGCGGCCGCTCAGCGCGTCCTGCGCCTTCGCCCCGTCCGGCGGGACGTAGCCCGGAGCCTTGGCGGCCTCGAAGTCCGGGACGTCCGGGCCGGTCCAGGTGGACGCCTCCGCGTCCCAGTAGACCAGCTTTTTCCGTTCGCTCCACGGCTTCCCGTCCGGATCCGCCGAGGCGCGGTTGTACAGGATCCGCCGGTTCGCCGGCCACGCCCAGGCCCAGCCGTTCGCGATCCAGTCCTGTTCGGAGCCGGGCTGCCGGTTCGCGGCGTGGTTGTGGCCGCCGGCGCGGACGCCGCAGTAGATCCAGCAGCCGCAGGACGTCGAACCGTCGTCCTCCAGCTGGGTGTAGGACGAGAGCGGGCCGTCCGGTCCGTGGCCGTTGATCTCCGCGAGCACGGACTCCGCGCTCGGGTCGTCCGCCGGGCCCTCGGTCGGATAGCTCCAGGCCAGGTCGCGCAGCGGGGCGTCGCGCTCGCCGGTGCCGGCGCGTTCCCGGAGCAGCCTGCCCAGGTGGTAGTAGAACCACAGGTCGCTGCGGGCGTCGCCGGGCGGTTCGACCGCTTTGTGGTGCCATTGCAGCAGCCGCTGGGTATTGGTGAAGCTGCCGTCCTTTTCGGTGTGCGCGGCGGCGGGCAGGAAGAAGACCTCGGTGCCGATCTCCTCCGGTGCGAGTTCGCCGGTCTCGATCTCCGGGCCGTCCTTCCAGAACGTCGCGCTTTCGATCAGCTGCAGGTCCCGGACCACCAGCCAGTCGAGAGTGGCCAGCCCGAGCCGCTGGAACTTGCCGTTGGCCGAGCCGACCGCCGGGTTCTCGCCGACCAGGAAGTACCCCTTGCACTCCCCCGCGATCTGCTTCTGGACGGTCGCGTACGTCCCGTGGTCGCCGGTCAGCCGGGGCAGGTAGTCGAAGCGGAAGTCGTTGTGCGGCTGGGCACTGTCGCCCCAGTACGCCTTGAGCAGGCTGACCGCGTACGAGCGCATGTTGCCCCAGAAGCCGGTCTTGCCCGCGTCGGCCGCGACGTAACTGTCGAGGTCGAGGTGCTGGTGCGCGTGCGGCATCGGGAGGTAGCCGGGCAGCAGGTTGAACAGCGTCGGGATGTCGGTCGAGCCCTGGATGCTGGCGTGCCCGCGCAGCGCCAGGATGCCGCCGCCCGGACGGCCGATGTTGCCCAGCAGTGTCTGCAGGACCGAGGCGGTGCGGATGTACTGCGCGCCGACCGTGTGGTGTGTCCAGCCGACCGAGTACACCCAGGCCGTGGTGCGGTCGCGGCCGGAGTTCGCGGTGATCGCCTCGGCGATTTCGGTGAACTGCTCGACCGGCAGGCCGCAGATGTCGGCGACCGCTTCGGGGGTGTAGCGGGAGAAATGCCGTTTGAGGACCTGGTAGACACAGCGCGGATGCCGCAGCGTTTCGTCCCTCTTGGGCTTGGCTCCGATCGCCGCGCCGCCGCTGCCGTAGGATTCGGCGCGCGCGGAGGACTGGTGTTTCTCGCCGCCGTGGTGGCCGCCCGGCTGGTCCGGGTCGCGGGCGCCGGCCGCCGGACTGGCCTCAGCGTCCTCGTACGCCCAGGTCGAGTTGTCGTACTGGCGCTTCTCCGGGTCGAAGCCGGAGAAGAGGCCGTCGAGGTCCTCGGTGTCGGCGAACTCCTCGGTCAGGATCGCCGCCGCGTTCGTGTAGGCCACCACGTACTCGCGGAAGTCCAGCTCGTTGTGCAGGACGTAGTTGATCAGCCCGCCGAGGAACGCGATGTCCGAACCCGCCCGCACCGAGGCGTGGACGTGCGCGACCGCGCTCGTGCGGGTGAACCGCGGATCGACGTGGATGATCTTCGCGCCGCGGGCCTTCGCCTCCATCACCCACTGGAACCCGACGGGATGGCATTCGGCCATGTTCGAGCCCTGGATGACGATGCAGTCGGCGTTGGCGAGGTCCTGCTGGAACGTCGTGGCGCCTCCACGACCGAAGGAGGTCCCCAGACCGGGAACCGTGGCGGAGTGTCAAATACGGGCCTGATTTTCGATCTGTATCGCGCCGAGCGCGGTGTACAGCTTCTTCATCAGGTAGTTCTCTTCGTTGTCCAGCGTCGCGCCGCCGAGGCTCGCGAAGCCGAGCGTGCGGTTGAGCTTGCGGCCCTGGTCGTCGGTGTCCTGCCACGTTTCGGCGCGCGTGGCGAGCACACGATCAGCGATCATGTCCATCGCCTGGTCGAGGGACAGCCGTTCCCATTCGGTGCCGTACGGACGGCGGTAAAGGACTTCGGTGACGCGGCTCGGGCTGGTCACGAGCTGCTTGCTGGCCGAACCCTTCGGGCACAGCCTGCCGCGGGAGACCGGCGAATCCGGGTCGCCCTCGATCTGGGTGACCGCACCGTCCTTGACGTACACCTTCTGCCCGCAGCCGACCGCGCAATACGGACAGATCGAACGGACTACCTTGTCGGCGTCTTCGGTGCGGGCGTGCCAGTTCTCCGAACCGCTGGATTTGGCCGCCGCGCCGCGCGCAGTCCGGTCGGGACCGGCCAGCTGCCGGTACACCGGCCAGCCTTCGATCCACTGCCGCATGCCCACGCTGTCACGGTAATCCGTTCTCCCGCCCCGCGCAGCCCTGGACGCGCGTCCGGCGGGTGCCGTCGCCGAGCGGTTCGGTCAGCCCGGCGGCGTCGAGGTGCTCCAGCAGCGGGATCATCACCCGGCGGGTGCTGTCCAGCGCCTGCCGCGCCCGCGACACGGTGAACGGCTCGCCGAGCGCGGCCAGCACCTCCACCGCACGCTCCGGCGCGTCCGGGCCCAGCACCACTCCCTCGGCGATCGCCCGCAGCCGGCCGACGCGGACGGCGGCGGCCAATTCCCGTTTGCCCAGACCGAGTTTCCGCAGTTCGTCCGCTTCCGGCGCGCGGAACGGGTGCTCGGCGAACCGCTCTTCGAGGACGTCGACGGCGTTGTCCACTGCGGCGGTCAGCCCGGTGCCCGGTGTGCGGACGAGCCCGTCGGCGAGGACCAGCTCGCCGGTGAGGACCGCCGGAACCAGGTCCACGGCGGGCAGGCCGAGCCGTTGCCGCAACGCCTCGGCCGGGATTCCCGCCGCCAGCGGGTGTTCTCGGTTCCAAGCGGCGACCGCTTCGGCGGCCTCCGCTCGCGACTGGCTGAGGCGGGCGGGGTCGGCGTGCCAGCCGCCGAGTCGTTCGCCCGCCTCCGGCAGCCCCAGCACGCGGAAGTCCTCGTGGCGCACGAAACCCTCGCGACGGAGGTAATCCCAGCCTGGCTCCAGCGTGGTCAGCGCTTCGCCCCGGGCTCGCGCGGCACCGCGGCGCGCGAGCGACGGCGGCCGGACGTCCACCACGTCGAACCCGGCCGGGATCCGGTGCTCCCCCGGATCGCGCAGGAGCCCCCGGTCGCCGGTCCGCAGCGGCAGCGGGCTCGCGAGCAGCAGCCGCGCGGTGTCCGGCCCGAGCGGGCGAACGCGGGTCGGCACCGCCGCGGATCCCAAGTGCAGCAACAGATTTCGGTGCAGTTCGCCGGAGGGTGCGCCGCGCAGCCGGACGTCGATTTCGGTCGCCGGACGCCAGGCATCCGGGGTCAGCAGGACGTCGCCGCGGCCGACGGAATCCTGGGGCAAGCCGCGCAGATTCACCGCCACCCGGGCTACCGCGGCCACGCTTTCGCGCGGTTCGCCGAGCGCCTGCAACCCGCGGATCTGCACCCGGTTCGCGCCGAGCGTCACCTCGTCGCCGACCCGCAGCGTTCCGCCGCCGAGGGTTCCGGTGACGACGGTGCCCGCGCCTTTGATGGTGAACGCGCGGTCGATCCAGAGCCGGACGTCCGCGGCCAGGTCCGGCGGCGGCAACCGGCTGGCGAGCTTGGCAAGCTGCGCGCTCAGTTCTTCGAGCCCTTCGCCGGTCGTGCCGCTGACGCTCACCGCGGGCACCTCGCCGAGCGCCGTCGCCGCGATCTCCGCAAGCGCCGCCGCCGTCGCTCTCGCGGGGTCGGCGCGGTCGGATTTGGTGACGGCGAGCAGGCCATGGTGGACGCCGAACGCGTCCAGCGCCGCCAGGTGTTCCGCGGACTGCGGCATCCAGCCCTCGTCCGCGGCCACGACGAACAACGCGGCCGGGACAGGACCGACGCCCGCCAGCATGTTCGGGACGAATCGCTGGTGCCCGGGGACGTCCACGAAGGCGATTTCCTCGCCTTCCTCGCCGCCCAGCCGGGTCCAGGCGAAGCCGAGGTCGAGGGTCAGTCCGCGGCGGCGCTCCTCGGCCCACCGGTCCGGTTCCCTGCCGGTGAGCCGGCGGACCAGCGTGGATTTCCCGTGGTCGACGTGCCCGGCGGTGGCGATCACCCGCATCGGCGGACCGCCTCCCGCAGGATCGCGTCGTCCGCCGGGGCCACCGTCCGGAGATCGAGCAGGCACCGGTCCCGCACGATCCGGCCGACGACGGCGGGCTCGCCCAGCCGCAACGCCTCCGCGTACCGGGCAGGCAACGCGACCGCCGCGCCGGGCAACTCGACTCCGGGCGCTCCACCACCGCCCACGACCGCAGCCGAATCCACAGCCTCGGCGTCCACGCCCGCCGAACGCAGTGACTGAGCAAGCGCTTCGGCACGTTGGCGGAGACCCTCCGCGACAAGTGCCGCCCGTACGGGTGGTTCCGGCCCGCGGAGGGTGGCTTCGAGCGCGGCGAGCGTCAACTTGTCGACCCGCAGCGCGCGAGCCGCGGGATGCCGGCGCAGCCGTTGCACCAGTTCGGCGTCCCCGAACAGCAAGCCTGCCTGCGGACCGCCGAGAAGCTTGTCGCCGCTCGCGGTGACGACGTTCGCGCCCTCCGCCAGCGCGGTCGTGACGTCCGGTTCGTCCGGCAGCGGCGGATGCGGCGCGAGCAGCCCGGATCCCACGTCGGCGACCACCGGCACGCCGAGCCCGGCCAGTTCGGCGACGCCCGCCTCCGAGGTGAACCCGGTGACCTGGTAGTTCGACGGATGGATTTTGAGCACGAATCCGGTGTCCGGGCCGATGGCCGAGGCGTAATCCTCCGCCGAAGTCCGGTTGGTGGTGCCGACCTCGCGCAGTCGGGCTCCGGTCGAGGCGAGCAAGTCCGGGATGCGGAAACCGTCGCCGATCTCGACCAGTTCGCCGCGGCTGACCACGATTTCCTTGCCTGGAGCCAAGGTCAGCGCGCACAGCAGCAACGCCGCCGCGTTGTTGTTGACCACGTGCACCGCCTCCGCACGCGGCACCGCCTCCGCCAGCGCGGCCAGGGTGCCGCGGCCGCGTTGCGCCCGCTCCCCCGTTTCGAGCGCGAACTCGACGTCGGTGGCGCCGCCCGCCGCCACGATCGCGTCCAGCGCGGCAGCGGACAACGGCGCACGGCCGAGGTTGGTGTGCACGAGGACGCCGGTCGCGTTGAGCACCGGACGCAGCGACGACACCGTCGCGGGCAGCCGGGCCACCACCTCCGCGACCACCGCGCCCGGCTCGATCTCGCCCGCCCGCGCCCGCTCCTGCGCCGCCGCGACCAGCGACTTCACCAGGTCGCGGCCGAGCCGCTCGACAGCTTTCGCGATCCTCGGCTCGCCGAGCACCGCGTCGGTGCGCGGGACCGCCCGGCGCGGGTCACCCATGGCGGAGGCGGACGGGAATCGAACCCGCCAGCGGCAGGACCTGCCGCTCAACGGTGTTGAAGACCGCGCCGGTCACCAGGCCGGATACGCCTCCCTGGGGCATTCCGCCATCCTGCCAAGACCGTCGCGCCCGCGCATGATGAAAAGCATGAGGCTGACCCAGTACGCCCACGGCGGCGGCTGCGCGTGCAAAATCCCGCCCGGCGAACTGGAAACGATCGTCCGCGGGTTGTCCGGCGCCGCCCCGGACAACCCGCCCGGCGAACTCCTGGTCGGCCTCGACGACGGCGACGACGCGGCAGCCGTCCGCATCGCCGGGAACGTCGCCCTGATCGCGACGACGGACTTCTTCACCCCGGTCGTCGACGACCCGTTCGACTGGGGCCGGATCGCCGCCGCGAACGCCCTGTCCGACGTCTACGCGATGGGCGGCGTCCCGGTGGTCGCGGTCAATCTCCTCGGCTGGCCGCGCGAGGTGCTGCCGTTCGAACTGGCCGCGGAGGTGCTGCGCGGCGGCCTCGAAGTCTGCGCTGCGGCCGGATGCCATCTGTCCGGCGGGCACAGCGTCGACGACCCGGAACCCAAGTACGGCCTCGCGGTCACCGGCACCGCGGACCCGGACCGCTTGCTGCGCAACGATTCGGGCCAGCCGGGCACGCCGCTGACGCTCACCAAGCCGCTGGGGATCGGCGTCCTGAACTCGCGGCACAAGGCCACCGGCGAACGCTCCGAGGAAGCGATCGCCGCGATGACCGCGCTCAACCGCGCCGCGTCGGCCGCCGCGCTGGAGGCAGGCGCGGTGTGCGCGACCGACGTCACCGGATTCGGGTTGCTCGGGCACCTGCACAAACTGGCCCGGGCGAGCGGGGTCACCGCGCGGGTGGACCCGGCAGCTGTCCCGTACCTTGAGGGTGCGCGGGAGGCGCTGCGCGACGGGTATGTCAGCGGCGGGACTCGCCGGAACCTCGACTGGGTCCGGCCGCATGCCGACCTGTCGCGGATCTCGGAGGACGAGGCTCTGTTGCTGGCGGATGCACAGACTTCCGGCGGCCTGCTCGTGGCGGGCGAACTGCCGGGGTGTCCGGTGATCGGCGAACTCGTTCCGCGCGCTGAGCACACCGTCGTCGTGGGCTGAGGTTCGCGACGGATCCGTCGAAGCCCGCTTCGCCCTGGCCCGTCTTCGAACACCGCATCCGGCGGGCAGCGGCGAGCCTGGACCGGATCGACGCGCTGGTGTTCACCGGCGGCATCGGCGGGGACCAGCCCGAAACCGCCGAGGCGGTCGCAGGCGGTCTCGGCGTCCTTGGCATCACTGGCGCCTGTCGCGGACCCGGGAACGCGATTCGGCGATCAGCAGGCCCGAGTCGAAGATTCCGGTGCTGACCTTGCGCTCCCGGGAAGAACCCGGCCTCGCCCGCGCCGCCGCCGACGCGGGCGGCCGACCTCACGAATGCGGGTCGATGTCGTCGCCGAGCAGCCGATGCACCGCCGCCACGTTCTCGTACCGCTGCTCGGGCAGCTTGCCGAGATGGCCGATCACGTCATCGCCCGCGCCCTTCGCGACGGCCCGGCGGAGGAGTTCGTCGCGCTCGCACGGGTACTCGACTTCCGTCAGATACTTCCGGACGTCAGACATGGCGCTCCCTTCCTCGGGTTCTCCCTCCGCATACCCGCCCGGTCCGGGATCAATGCGGGTTACGCTCGGCTGGTGAACGACTCCCCGAAGCCGGCCAAGATCGGGAACGTGCTGCATCCCGTCGCCGACGTCAGCTCAGCCGTGCGGTTCTACGCCACGACCTTCGGCCTGTCCGCGAAATTCGTCGACGGAGACCGCTACGCCGCCCTCGACGCGGGCGGAACGACGCTCGCCCTCGCCGGTCCGGAGGAGGACGTCACCGGCGGCGTTCCCGCCGCGTCGTTCAAGGTGCCCGACGTCGCCGGCGCGCTGGCCGCGCTGATCGCCGGCGGCGGAACCGTTGTGCGGCAACCGGAACAAGGACCGCACGAGGTCCGTGCCGTAGCCCGCGACCCGTGGGGCAACACGATCGTGGTTTACGGGCCGCAGTAGCGAAGTCCGAGTCGCGGCGGGACCGCGTCCCGCCGCGACTCGCCTAGCGCGGCCTCCGCACGTGATCCGCGATCGCCGCGTCGTCGTCCACGCCGTACATCTCGTCGATCAACCCGGCGAACGAACCCGCCACCGCCGCGCGCTTGACCTTCCCGTTCGCCGTCCGCTCGCCTCGCGAAGCTTCCAACGGCCGCGGCAGCACCCGGAAATCCTTCAGCTGCTCCGCCCGCGCGAGATCCGCGTTGACCCGCTCCAGCTCGGCCCGCACCCGCCCGTCCAGCCCCGCGTCCGCGGCCGCGCTCGGTTCGATCAGGACGGTCAGGTATTTCCGCCCGTCGCCGACCACGATCGCTTCCTCGATCAGCGAGCTCTCCTTCAGCCGGATCTCGATCGGCTGCGGATCGACCGTCTTGCCGCCCCGGGTGATGATCACGTCCTTCTTCCGCCCGATCAGCCGGATGTTCCCGTCGGCGGTCCGCTCCATCAGGTCGCCGGTGCGGAACCAGCCGTCCGCGAAGACCGCTTCGGTTTCCCCGGGGTTCCGCCAGTACCCGCTGAACAACAGCGGCGCGCGGATCAGCATCTCCCGGTCGTCGGCCAGTTTCACCTGGTAGCGCGGGTCCGCGAACTCCCGGCCGATCCGCCCCGGACGCGGGAACGGCTGCCCGAACTGCCCGATCGGGCACCCGCCGGTCTCGGTGAGCCCGTAGTTCTCGCGCAGGTCGAGGCCCCAGATCTGCCACAGCGCCACGACGCTTTCCGGCATGGCGGCCGAAGCCGTCCACGCGACGCGCAGCCGGTCCATGCCAAGACTTGCCCGCAGCGGAACGAAAACTCCCCGGACCGCGGCGGCGTAGGCGATCCGCAGGGGCACCGGCGCACGACGGCCGGACCAGCGCCGCTCAGCCATCCGGCGACCGATCCGCATCGCGGCCCGGTATGCGAGGCGGCGGATTCCGGTCCAGGATCCGGCGAGGGCGATCAGCTCGGCGGCGAGCTTCTCGTAGAACCGAGGCGGCCACAGCACGACCGTCGGCCGTACCGCGCGCAGCACCTCGCTGTAGTCCTCGATGCGGCAGAAGGTCACGACCAAGCGCGTGCGCAGCGGTGTGAAAACAAGCAACACTGCCGGAGCCACGTGCGCCAGCGGGAGGAATCCGACCACGTCATGCCGCGTGGTCCGGCTCTCCGGGTAGAGGCCGATGACACTCTGGATCGCGTGCTGGAGCGTGCGGTGGGAATGGGTCACGCCCTTGGGAACTCCGGTGGAGCCTGAGGTGTAGAAGAGGACGGCCGGGTCGTCGAGCGCCGTGGCGGCGATCAGCTCGGCCAAGGAGTCCGGTTCTCCGGCCGAGCGCAGGTCGTCCCAGCTCACGCCGGTGATCCCCGCGGGCAGCTCCGGCGGGGCCGCGTCGATCCCGGCGACGAGCCGCAGGTCCGGAGTGTTCCCGGCGATCTTCGCGACCTTGGCGAGTTCCGTCTCCGTCTCGCCGACGAACGCGACCGCCTCGCTGTGCACGAGGACCTGTTCGATTTCGGCGGGCGAGTTGGTCGGATACACCCCGATCACGACCCCGCCGACGCTCTGCACCGCCAGCGCGGCGAACACCCATTCCGGACGCGCGCCGCTCATCACCGCGACGCGATCGCCGTGCCGGACACCCCGCGCGACCAGGCCGAACGCCAATTCGCGCACCCGGTCCAGATACCTCCGCCAGGTGATCGCTCGCACCGTCCCGCCGCACGAATACCGCAGCGCGACGGTGTCCGGCTCGCGGTGAGCGCGGTCGAGCAGCAAACCCGGCAGCGTCCGCTCCGGTTCGAACCCGGTCAGCTCCATGACCCGCCCTCTCTTCCCGCCGCGAGCCGGGATCCGGCGGCGCTCACGCGGCACGCTCGCCGAGGTGGAGGAACTCACCCCGGTACCACATCACAGGTCGCTCGGCGCCGACCCGCGCCTCGCGCACCCGCCCGATGAGGATCACGTGATCCCCGCCGGGCACGGCCTGCTCCAGTTCACAATGGAGGATCGCCGCCGCGTCCGGCAGGAGCGGATGGCCGTGTTCGTCGAACTCGAAGCTCCCGTAGGCGAACTTGTTCTCGCCTTTCGTGGCGAACCGCGTCGCCAGCTCGGCGTGCGAGGCAGTCGCCACGTTCACGACGAACCGCTCGGCCGCCAGGAAAACCGGGAAACACGTCGCGCCCCGGTCGAGGCACACGAGCACCAGCGGCGGATCGAGCGACAGCGAAGCGAAGGAACTCGCGGTGAATCCGTGCAGCGTGCCGTCCTCGCCCCGGGTCGTCACGATCGTGACGCCGGAGGGGAAACGGGACAGCGCCGAACGGAAGACGGCCGGGTCCAGATCGTGCGATACGTCAGCCATTCCATGCCTCCCGGGCAGCTCGTGCGGCAGGGTCGGTGAAAACTGTGCGCGCGTCGGCGGCCGTGACCTGCAGTCGCTTCTCGTCCGGCCATCCGGCGGTTTCCTGGAGGAGAGCCAGTTTCAAGGCCGCGAACACCGCGGGCGGTTTCGCCGCCGCCGCGCGTGCCTGTGCGCAAGCGGCCTCCAGCAACTCGCCGGGCTCAACCACTTCGTCGACAATGCCCCACGCTTTCGCCTCCGCCGCGTCGACCGGTTCTCCGCCCAGCAACAGCCGCCGGGCACCACGATCGCCCACAACCTCACGGACCCGGCCGATCCCCTTCACTGCGGGCACCATCCCGTGGTCGACTTCGGGGAAAACGAACCGCGCCCGCGACGACGCGTAAACGACATCGGCGAACAACGCCATCTCGATCCCGCCGCCGACGCACCAGCCGTTCACCGCGCACACCAGCGGCCGGGGAAACTTTTCCAGTGCGCAGAGCAGCGCGTGAAACGACGTCATCCGCTCGGCCATCGACGCGGCGTCGCGGCCGACCGCTTCCTTGAGGTCGCCGCCCGCGCAGAAGAACCGGTCACCCGCGCCGGTCAGGACGACCGCGGGAGCGGCCGGGCCGCGGGCGAGGTCTTCCAGCGTCGTGGCCAGCCGGCTGATCAGCGAGTTGCTGAGCGCGTTCGCGGGCGGACGGCTCAGGGTCAGGACCACCGCGCCGTCCGTTTCGTCGGACACCTGGACGGCGCCGAGCGAAGCCGTGGTCATGTCGCCGACATGCCGGAAGCGGAAGGAAAGACCGGTGCGCGCTTTTCCCGGAACGCTTGGCGCGCTTCGCGGTAGTCGGCTCCGGCGAAGTCGAGAATTTCCAGCGCACCGGCCAATTCGTGCTGCGGCAGCGCATTCGTGAGCCATATGTTGAGCGCGCGTTTCGTGAACCGGAGCGCCTGCTGCGAGCCCTGCGCGAGCTGGGTGGCGACCTCCAGCGCACGCGGCAGCACCTGTTCGCGGGGCACGGCCAGGCTCACGAGCCCGATCCGCTCCGCCTCCGCCCCGGTCAGTTTCTCCGAGGTCAGCACGTAATACTTCGTCTTGGCCATCCCGACCAGCAGCGGCCAGATCAACGCGGCATGATCGCCCGCGGTCACGCCGACCTTGGTGTGGCCTTCGATCAGCACCGCGTCCTCGGCGGCGATGCTGATGTCCGCGAGCAATGCCGTCGACAGGCCGTAGCCGACCGCCGGACCGTTGATCGCGGAAATGATCGGCTTTTCGATCCGCAGCATCGTCGAAATCCGCCGCCGCTCGGATTCCAGCATCGCGAGCGCGGCTTCCGGCGCCGGGTCGGGTTCGCGCACGTCCATTCCCGTGCAGAACGCCTTGCCCGCCCCGGTCACCACGACGACCCGGGTCTCGTCGTCGCGCTCGACGTCGGCCCAGACCTCGCTCAGCTCTTCGAACATCGGCATCAGCAGCGCGTTGTACCGCTCGGGCCGGTTGATCGTGATCAACAGGACGCCGTCGGCCGGACGCTCGACGAGCACGTTCCCGGTGCCGTGCTGGTAACGCTCGCTCATCGGACCGCCTCCGCGGTCTTGCTCCCGGACTGGAACCGGCGCAGCGCTTCCTCGTGCGCCGGACGCGCGGCGCGGATGCCGGCCAGCACGTCCTCAGCCGGGCGCACCACGTTGCGCGGATGCTTGAACCGCGGGATCACGTACTTGCCGAACAGCTCGATCGAACGCATCAACTGGTCGTGCGGGAGACTGTCCACTCGCAACACCAGCGACTCCACGCCCATGTCCGCGTACCGCTGGACGTGCTCGACGCAATGCTCCGGGTCGCCGACCAGGAAGCCCTGCGAACGTTCGAACAGGTATTCCTCGTCGCTGAAATCGACGTCGTTGACCGCGCCCATGTAGGCGTAGTCCTGGGAAAGCTTCGCCAGCCGCCCGAACGCGTCGGTGGAAAGCTTGGACATCTCGAACAGCGGACGCGCCTGTTCGCGGGCCAGCGCGGTCGTTTCGGCGCAGTGCATGCCGCCGCTGACCAGCACCATCTTGCGCGGAGTGATCGGGTACGAGTGGGTGGTGGCGGCGAGGGTCTCGTCGTAGAGCTTCAGCATGTTCTCCACGAGGTCGTAGCCGAGGTAAAACCCGCCCATGATCGCGCCGATGCCCATCGCGGCAGCGGTTTCGACCGAACTCGGGCTGCCCGCGGCGACCGAGATCGGCGGGTACGGCGCCTGCAGCGGCTTCGGCACCAGGCTGCGCGGCGGGACCTTGTAGTGCTCGCCCACGAAGGAGAACGGATCGTCGAGGAACGCGCGGCGGATCAGCTCGATCCCTTCGCGCCACTGGGATTTGTTCTCCGTCGGGTCCACCTCGAAGGCCCGCAGCGCGAGCGTCGTGTTGCCGCGTCCGGTGCCGAGTTCGATCCGGCCGTTGGACAGGATGTCCTCGGTCGCGATCCGTTCCGCGACGCGCAGTGCGTGGTTCATTCGCGTCGGCAGCAGCGTCACGAGGTGGATGAAGCGGATCCTGCTCGTGAGCGCCATCAGGTACGGGTAGAGCACCTCCGGCGCCGAGACCGTCGCCGTGCCGATGGCGACGTGCTGTTCGGAACTCCCGAACGCGTCGAAGCCGACCTGCTCGGCGAGCAGCACCTCCTCGACCAGTTCCCGGTAGCGGTGCTCGTGGGTGAGCCCGACCGGGGTGTCCCCCTCCGACATGAGGATGAAGTCCATGAGTGCCCCTTTCCCGTCGATGTTATTGCTCGATAACATAAGGCGGAGCTAACCCGTGGTCAAGAGCCCTCTTGGGAGGAAAAGTGTTACTTAGTACTAACTTCGTCTGGTGGAGCGCATGAGCGAGCTGCGGATCGAGCACCTGACCTCGCCGGAGATCGCCGATGCGCTCGCGAGCGGCAAGCGGACCGCGATCCTGCCGCTGGGCGCTACCGAACAACACGGCGCCCACCTGCCGCTGTCGGTCGACAGCGACCACGCGGACCGGCTGGGCGCGCTCGTCGCGGAACGACTCGGCGACGCGCTCGTTCTGCCGACCGTGCGTCTTGGCTGCTCCGCGCATCATCTCGGCTTCCCGGGGACCCTGTCGCTGCGGCCCGAAACCCTGGAAGCCATCTGCGTCGACTGTTGCGAAAGCCTTGCCGCACACGGGTTTCGCCGGGCCCTGATCTTCTCCGCGCACATTGGCAACTATCCGCTGCTGAGCGGGATCGAGGCGAAACTCGCCGCGCGGCCGCCTGCCGGACTGGACGTGATCGCGTTCACCGACGCTGCCGCGGTGCTCGACGCCTGGCGCACTGCCGTCGCCGATCTGGCCAGCCAGGTCGGCGGACATGCCGATGTCGCCGAAAGCTCGATCATGCTCGCGCTTCGGCCGGAGGCGGTGCGCACCGACCGCGCCGCCGCCGGCCTCGCTGAGCCGATGAACGATGCCCTGCTGGCCCGGGTATTAACCGGCGGCGTTCAGGCGGTCGCCCCGGACGGCGTGCTCGGCGACCCTCGCGGAATGTCCTCCGACCTGGGCTTTGCCTGCCTCAGCGCGGTCGCGGACTTGCTGACGGAGTACGCGACGGCTCGTTATCGGCCTCTCACCTAGACTCGTGCCATGACGAGCTCATCTCGCGCCGCGTCGCCGCGTTCCTCGCGCAGGCAGACGCTGATCAAGGTCGCCGGCGAGTTGTTCCACGAGCGCGCCTTCGACGCGGTCACCACCGAGATGATCGGTGCGCGGGCCGGCGTGACCGGGCCCGCGCTCTACCGGCATTTTCCCAGCAAACAGGCGTTGCTGATCGCAGTGCTCGAGGATCCGCTGAAGGACCTGCTGGCCCATGCGCGCGAGACCGCGGCGGAGGTGACCGATCCGCGCAAGGCGCTTGCGGCGATGATCGACTATCACGTCACGCGCAGCCTGCAGAATGTGCCGTCGACGTTGGTGTTCTTGAAGAATGAGCACAACGTGCCGGAGGAGGAACGGCACCGGATGCGGCGGATGATGCGGCTGTATGCCGAGGAGTGGAGCGCGTTGGTGGAGCGGCTTCGGCCCGATCTGTCCGACGCGCAGAACCGGGTGCTGACGCACGCGGTGTTTTCGATGATCAATTCGGTGCCGCAGTTCAACAGCGGGCTTGATGTGGAGAGTGTGGCATCGACGATCCGCACGGCGGCGGTCAATGCGTTGCTGGTTCCGGCGGGGACTGTCTGAGGCGGGGTGGCTCGTCGCCTGGGGGCGACATTGCCGTGGTCTTGGCGTGGGGCACCCCGAAGCTTGAGCGTGCTGACGGTTCGGGGGTGCTTGTCAAGGCGGGAAAGATACCTTGACAAGCACCCCCGAACCGCAGGGAGGCTTCGTATCGGGGTTGGGGAAGGGCTGGGCGCCTCGATCGTCGGGTGCGTCGGCGGCGGTGGTTGTGCGCGGGTTGTCGTACGCGGAGCGTGCTGGGGGCTGACGGTGGCGGGTTCGTGAGAGTGCGGGGGTAGCGCCCCCATGCGGCAGTGGGTGCGTCAGATGCACCCAATGTGGCGTTCGGTGCGTGGGATGCACCCAATGCCACATGGGGGCGGCAACCCCGGACGCATGGGGGGCGACAGCCCCGGAGGCATGGGGGCGGCAACCCCGGAGGCATGAGGGCGGGCCAGCCCCCGGAGGCACGGGGGCGGGCAACCCCCGGAGGCTTGCGTCCCGGCGGCCGGGAGGGCCGGGGAGGGGCCCCACGAGGGAACCCAAGTGAGTGAAGGGACCCCTCACGGACCGGTCGCGGGTCGTGAGGCCCGGTCAAGGGTCGTGAGGCCCGGTCAAGGGTCGTGAGGCCCGGTCAAGGGT
The DNA here is from genome assembly GCF_001651785.1 of Amycolatopsis sp. M39. NCBI lineage: Bacteria > Bacillati > Actinomycetota > Actinomycetes > Pseudonocardiales > Pseudonocardiaceae > Amycolatopsis > Amycolatopsis sp. M39. Next base: position 209,270 of record NZ_LWSF01000006.1, on the reverse strand, counting down.
CGTGANGGGTCGTGAGGCCCGGTCAAGGGTCGTGAGGCCCGGTCAAGGGTCGTGAGGCCCGGTCAAGGGTCGTGCGGGGAACCCTCACGGAATCAGAGTCAATGAGGATTCCCCGCACGCACCTTGGCTTGCCGTGGGCGGCGGCTGGCGACGGCGGTCACATACAGATGTCAGACATTCGGTGTTAGGGTTGCCTTATGAACGATCTTCGGGCACCCCACCGGGTCGCCAGTCTTGCCGCGCAGCTCGTGGATACTTTGCGGGAGCAGATCGCGTCCGGGGAATGGCCGGTCGGGATGCGGATTCCGGCGGAGAACGACCTGGTCAAGCAGCTTGGCGTCGGGCGGACGACGGTGCGGGAGGCGCTCGGCGCGCTGGTGCACCTCGGCCTGCTGGAGGCTCGGCGGGGCGACGGGACGTACGTCCGCGCGTCCAGCGAAATGCAGTCCGTCTTGATACGACGGGCCAATTCCTCCCGGCGGAGCGACGTGCTGGAACTGCGGGCCGTGCTGGAGGAGTACGCCTCGGGGCTGGCTGCGGTGCGCCGCAGCGACGCCGACCTCGCCGCCTTGCGGCATCTGCTCGACGAGGCCGAGAACCGAGACGACACCGAGACAGCTGTCGAGGCGGACGTTCGTTTTCACCAGGCCGTCGTGAACGCGGGACGGAATTCGCTGCTCACCGAGGTGTACGACGTCCTCAGCGCGTCCGTTGCGGAGCAGATCGGCGACACTCTCTGGCCCGGCGAAACCGCCGACGAGCACACTCGGCTGCACCGGCAGCTGGTCGAGGCGATCGCTGCCCAGGACGAGGTCGGGGCACGGTACTGCGCGGCCGAAATCGTGAAGCTCACCGGGGCCGGGACGGAGCGGGAGAAGTGACCGCCGAAGTCGAAGCGCCGGCCGCCGCGAAGAGAGCGATCGGCAAACCTGAGTGGTCGGCCGGGTTGTTGCTCGCGATCCTTCTGGTGGCTGCCAATTTGCGCGCGACGCTGACTGGCGTCGGCACGCTGCTGCCCGCCATCGAACATGACACCGGGCTGCCCGCGTCGGCCGGTGGCGTGCTCAATACGTTGCCGCTGCTGATGTTCGCGGTGACTTCGCCGCTCGTCGGCCGTGTCTCGCACCGGATCGGTTCCACGCGGCTGCTCGTGCTTTCGCTGGCGGTGCTGGCGGCAGGCACGGTGGTCCGGTCGCTGCCGTCGATTGCCTGCTTGTTCGCGGGGACGGTGTTGCTCTCCGCGGCGATTGCGGTGGGGAATGTCTTGCTGCCTACGGTGATTCGCACTCACGTACCGGCCTCGCGGATCCATGCCGTCAGTGCGCTTTACGTCACGGTCATGGGTGTGGTCGCGGCGGTGTCGTCCGGGATTTCCGTCCCCTTGGCCGGGGCGTTGCCGGGCGGCTGGCATTCCGCGCTGGCTTGGGGCGTGGTCGTCGCGTTGGCGGCGCTGGCCGGATGGTTGCCGAGGTTGCGCGGTTCGCGGCCGGACACCGGAGCGCGGACGGGTGCCTCGCACGCGCCGACGCCGTGGCGGTCTTGGCTGGCGTGGCAGGTTTCCCTGTTCATGGGCCTGCAATCGCTCGCCTTCTACACCGCCGTCGCGTGGCTGCCCAGCATCCTCAGCGGGCAGGGCATGAGCACCGCGGCGGCCGGCTGGATGCTGTTCTACTACCAGCTCGTCGCACTGGCCACCGGCATGGTGCTGCCGCTGCTCACCCGGGGCCGGGCCGACCAGCGCTTTCCGGCGGCCGCGGCGTCGGCGGTCACCGCGGCGGGGTTCGCGGTCCTCCTTCTGGCGCCGGGAATCGCGATCGCCGGGTGCACCCTGCTCGGGCTCGGCACCGGGGTTTGCCTGGTGCTGGCGCTCAGCTTCCAGAGCCAGCGCGCGACCGGTCCGAGCGAGACCACTGCTCTGGCCGGGATGGCGCAGTCCATCGGCTACCTGGTCGCGGCGGCCGGACCGCTGCTGCTCGGCATTCTCCACGACGCCACGGGAAGCTGGTCCGGCGCGCTCGTCGCGCTCACCGCGTTGAGTGTCGTCATGGTCTTCACCGGGTACGGCGCCGGGCGCGACCGTCACGTTCGCGCTGATGTCTGATCTCGACCTCGCCGACCAGGTGACCCGCCAGCTTCTCGCGCTGACGCGGCTGGTCAAGCGATCCGAGGCGGCGCCGGACGAGCCGATGTGCTTGCCGCTGCTGGCCATGCTCGCCGAGGACGGCCCGTTCCGGGCCGGGGAAATCGCCGCGGTGCTGGGCGTGAACCCGTCGACGGTCAGCCGCCAGGTCGCCGGGCTGATCCGGTCCGGCCTGGTCGAACGCCGCGCCGATCCCGAGGACGGGCGAGTCAGCCCGCTGGCCGTCACCGCCGCCGGACGGCGGATCCTCGATCTCGGACGACGGCGCCGGGCCGCTCAGTTCGGCGACGCTCTCGCCGGATGGTCGCCGGAGGCGCGGGCGCGGTTCGCGGATCTGCTCGGCTGTTTTGTCCGCGATCTCCGGCAAGCGGGTTCGCTCCCCGCCAAGTAAGCAGCACCCCTTCCGCTCGATGTTATTGATGGATAACATAAGCACGCAGATACTTCCAGTTCATCTAACTTTCGCAGTTATCGCTCACTAACTTTGAGACTCAGGGAGGTTCGCCATGCCGGATGCCGCGGACAGCGTGCGCGCGGCCGTGCTCGCGCTAGAGGAAGGCCGGATGGTCGTGGTCGTCGACGACCAGGACCGGGAGAACGAGGGCGACCTCGTGCTCCCGGCCGACAGCGTCACTGCCGGCCAGATGGCCTTTCTCGTCGCGCACACCACCGGAATCGTGTGCGCACCGATGACCGAGGAACGCGCCGGCGCGCTCGCGCTCCCGCCGATGGTGGCGGAGAACAAGGACGCGCACGGCACCGCGTTCACCGTCTCCGTGGATCACATCGACGCCGGGACCGGAGTGTCCGCCACGGCTCGCACGCTCACCTGCCGTGCGCTAGCCGATCCGGTCACGACGCCCGGGAAGCTTCGCCGTCCAGGCCACATTTTCCCGTTGCGCGCGCGGCACGGCGGCGTGCTCGTCCGGGCTGGACACACCGAGGCCGCGGTCGATCTGCTGCAGCTGGCCGGCCGTGAACCGGTCGGTGTCATCAGCGAACTGATCGGCCCGGACGGAGAAATGCTGCGCGACGAGGCCGTGCGGGAGTTCGCCGCGGACCACGATCTGCCGGTCGTCGCGATCGCCGATCTGGTCCGGTATCGCCGCCGGACCGAGCGGCTCGCCGAACCGGTCGCGACCGCCGCGATGCCGACCGCCTTCGGCGATTTCCGGGCTGTCGCGTACCGGTCGCAAGTGGACGGAGCCGAGCACCTCGCGCTCGTCATGGGCGACGTCGCCGCCGCCGGTCGCTCCGAGCGCGGCGCGCTGGTTCGGGTGCACAGCGAATGCCTGACCGGCGACATCCTCGGTTCGTTGCGCTGCGACTGCGGCACCCAGCTCGAACAAGCGATGCGCGCGGTGGCCGACGAGGGCTGCGGGGCGATCGTCTACCTGCGCGGACACGAGGGCCGCGGTATCGGGCTGGCGCACAAGATCCAGGCCTACGCCCTCCAGGAATCGGGCCTCGACACGGTCGAGGCCAATGTCGCGCAGGGCCTTCCCGCGGATTCCCGCTCCTACGATTCCGGAGCGCGGATCCTCGACCATCTCGGAGTCCGGCGAGTGCGGTTGATCACCAACAACCCGGAGAAATGCCGCGGGCTCGGCGAATACGGGCTTCGGATCGTGGCGCGGGTCGCGCTGCGCGCGGTCGAAACTCCGCAGAACCTGCGCTACCTCCGCACGAAACGCGACCGCATGGGCCACCGCTTCGGAGCATTGACCGATCCGGCGCCGGAGCAGAAAACCTCCTGACCCTTGTTCCTCTCCGCGCGGCCGGTGCTCCCCCTCGGCCCGCCGCGCATTGTCTCCGGCGACCAGCCACAGTGGACTCCTGTTATGGTCTGCGGTGACCACGTCCCGTTTCCAGGAGGAGCCGCCGCGATGGCACAGAAAGTCCTCGTCGAGATGATCGACGACCTCGACGGGTCCGAAGCCGGGCAGACCGTCCCCTTCGGACTCGACGGCGTCCAGTACGAAATCGACCTGTCCGACGACAACGCCGCCACCCTGCGCGACGAGCTCGCGACGTTCATCGCCGCCGCCCGCCGCACCGGCGGACGCAAGACGACCGTGCGGGCCACGGCCGCGCCGAGCGCCGAGGAACGCGAGCGCTCCAAGGCGATCCGCACGTGGGCGCTCGACAACAACTGGGCCATCGCCGAACGCGGCCGCATCCCGCGCGAGGTGATCGCCGCCTACGAGGAAAGCCAGAAGCCGGTGGCGAAACCCCGCAAGCGCACCGCGAAAAAGCGCGCCGGGAAATAAGAGCCCGGTCTCGGCGGGTTCCGGATTGATCATTCCGGGAAAAGCCGGGCGAGGCGTTCGCTCCCCCACCGAAGTTCCGGTGCCCCGCGACCCCGTCCTCCGCGCACGAAGAAAACCCCGCCCGGCCGCGAGCGATTGCCTCCGGCCGGGCGGTCTTTCCCCGTCCGGGAACGGATAACGGCCTTCCGGCTCCGGCGACGGGCGAGTCCGGCTGTCGCGCCGAGACAACTGCCCAGGTCGGTGCGCGCGAAGCCGTCCCATGAGGGCGATCCGCACGACGCCTGGACGTTTCGCCGGCAGCACAGCCTTGGGCGACAGTCCCATCCCGGCCGAGACTCGGAACCACCGCCGCCGCGTTCCCTCCGCGACGGGCCTCTCGGCCTTCGCCCGCGCGCTCTGCTCCGCCGTCGTCGGGCGGATCCCCTGCCACCGCCGCCCTGACCGCCGCGCCGCGGATCGTTCCGGCTCCTCGCCTGCCGAAATCGCACCGCGATCAGCGTAAACCCGCTACAGTTGCCCGAAAACTTCCGCACAGGGGGCAACGATGGAGTTTCAGGAAGTAGTGCGGCGCAGGCGGATGGTGCGCAAATTCACCGGCGAACCCGTGTCCGAGGACAGCGTCCGCCGGATCATGCGCAACGCGCTGCGCGGACCGTCCGCCGGATTCTCCCAGGGCCAGGCCTTCCTGGTGCTCCAGGGCGACGACGTGCGGCGGTTCGCCGACACCCTCGAATCCTGGACGCTGGACGACGACACCAAGGCCGCGCCCGTGATCGTGATCCCGTTCTCGGTGAAGGACGTCTACCTCGACCGCTACGCCCAGCCGGACAAGGGCTGGACCGACCGCAGCGAGGACCACTGGCCGGTGCCGTTCTGGTACATCGACACCGGCATGGCCGTCCTGCTGATCCTGCAGACTGTGGTCGACGAAGGACTCGGTGCGGTGTATTTCGGCATCGGCACCGAGGATTTCGGCAAGCTGCGCGCCGAGTTCGGCATCCCCGACACCCACGAGCCGATCGGCGCGATCGCCATCGGCCACGACGCCGACGCCAAGATCTCCGCCGGAGCCTCCCCGGGCACCCGCCGCCGGAAGCCGGAAACCGAAACCGTCCACTACGGACAGTGGTAGCGCACTGACCCGATCTTCGCTCGCCGGCAGAGGTCGAGGACCACATGCGTCCACTTTGGACCTCGTTGGGCCGATCTCGCGCGGCGGTCTCCGGTTCGGCTGACCGCGCCGCACCGGAATCGGCGGGCCAACCGCGGTCGCCGGTCAGATCGGCTCGCTGAGGCGCGCCGTCGAGGTCGAACTCCCGGAACACCTCGGCGGCGCGATGCGGCCCGCGGGAACAGACCGTCGCCGGTGAGCGTGGCCTCTCCGCGTTCGCCGGGCGGCTTGGGATGCCGCGCTCGGCGTCAGGAACGGACAGGCCGCCAGCACGCCCGGCAGCTCGCCGGGCCGGGTGGACACATCCGTCTGTCCCGGCCGGCCGCGAAGTTGCCCGGGGAGAGGTTTCCCGGAGCCAGCCGAAGGGCCAGCGCACGGTCGCCGGATCGGCCGGGCGAACGTCGGCAAGCGCGGGTTCGCCGGAGGGCCCAGCCGGTACGTTGTCGATCGACGCGGCGAGAGCGCCGCCCGCGGGCACGAAGGCAGAGGGCCGGACACGTCCTCGACGCGGTGCGCGCGGCCCGCCGGAAGAATACCGAGCAGCAGCGGTGGTCGTTCCGGCGTGCGCGGAGCAGTCACCGCGACGGTTCCGCCGGGGGCGCACCTGAAGCAGCGAGATCCGCGCGATGCGGCGACGAGCCGTGCGCAGGTCACGTCGTCCGCCCGGGCACGGATCGCCACCGCGTCCTGCGCGAACAGGGCGTCGGACATCGCCGCGTTACGCGAATCCGGGAACAGACCGGAGCAGGCATCCGCACCTTCCTGCCCCCGGGGGCGCGATCCGGGAAATCCGGAAAACACGAAAATGTTTCGAGAGCGCCGGAAAGCCGCGAGAAGCGACATAATTCCCGTCACCAGTTCGGCGCTTCGCTTCACCTCGGGCACTGGGCGCGAAAAACCTGCCCTCGGCCGTTTTGGCCCGGAACGGTCCTGGTGCGAGCCTCCGGCGGAATCGGGTGCCAACCGGCGCACCCGCGGAAAAACAAACCGGAGCAGCGCCGTTTCGGCCGAACAGCGCAACCGCATCAGCCGTCTGCCGCACGAATCACCTGGATGGCATAAACCCGGGAGACAAGGCGGCAATTCCCTCGAAAGTGCCACCAATCCCGCAAAGCAGAACTTGCATATTCCAACCTGATGCGCAATGTCACCGAATTCAAGGACCAAAGAACCTTGACGAGCACCCCCGGGAGACCCCGGCAGCACAGGAAACCCCCTCCGCACAGCGACTTCGCGCCACTCGTTGCGCCACGGATTTCACCCCAGCGGAGCAGTTCGGCGTGCGCCGACCGGGGAATCCGGCCCCCGGAAGAAGGGAAATCCTGGTACCATCGCCCGTGCGGAGGAGCGGTTTGCGGTAAACGCACGAAGACGATCAGACTTCACCGGAACCCTTCGCCGGAGCGTCCCGGATCCGTCGACAGCTGCCACTGGCTGTTGAAAAATAAAGGGTATTCACGGTATAAGTCCTCTTTGTCAGATAAATTGCCTTTCGCGTGGTCTAGACCTCAATCTTCGGCCGTGCCGTATTTGTCAGCCGCGACGCGCATCGAACAGGTCACGAAATTGTCAACACCGACGTCCGTAGGTTACGTCGGCGTTACATCCACCGATCATTAGGAATATGGATCTCACCGAGCACCCGACCGCCCGCCCCGGTCCGGCACCCGACACCGAGGAAGCATTCGCTCAGGTGCTGGCCGCTGTCACCGGGCAGGAAAACGTGTCGGTCGACAGCAACTTCTTCGCCGATCTCGGGGCCAACTCGCTCGTGCTGGCCCAGTTCTGCGCGCGAGTGCGCAAGCGTGCCGATCTTCCCGCCGTCTCCATCAAGGACGTTTACCGGAATCCGACCATCGCCAGTCTCGTCTCCGCCTTGTCCGAGACGGAGGAGGTCCCCGCCGAAGCGCGGGCCCCGGCCCCCGCGGAGCCGCCGGAGCGGGCGAGCAGGCTCGAATACTTCGGTTGCGGAGTCCTGCAGCTGGCGGTCTTCCTGGCCTATTCCTGGCTCGTGGCCCAGGTGCTCGGCGTGGGAACGGACTGGATCGTGGCCGGGACCGGCCTGCTCGGGGGCTACCTGCGCGCGGTCGGGTTCGGCGCCATGGTGCTGGCCGTTCTGTGCACCCTGCCGATCGCGCTCAAATGGATCCTCGTCGGCCGCTGGAAGCCGAGGGAGATCCGCGTGTGGACCCTCGGGTACGTGCGGTTCTGGGTGGTCAAAACCCTCGTCCAGCGGAACCTGCTGGTCCCGCTGTTCGTCGGCTCCCCGCTCTACTCGCTTTACCTGCGCGCGCTGGGCGCGAAAATCGGCAAGGGCGTCACGATTTTCTCGCGGTTCGTCCCGGTGTGCGCCGATCTGCTCACCATCGGGGAAGGCACGGTGATCTGCAAGGACACCTACTTCACCACTTATCGCGCGCAGAACGGGCTCATCCGGACCGGGCCGGTCGCGATCGGCGCGCACGCCTACGTCGGCGAGATGTCCGTCATCGACATCGAGACCAGGATGGGCGAGAACGCCCAGCTCGGGCACGCCTCGTCCCTGCACGCCGGGCAGGCGGTCCCGGAAGGGCAGAGCTGGCACGGCGTGCCCGCCGTCCCCGCCGGCGTGCGGTACCGGCGGGTCGAGCCGCGGGCCTGCGGCAGCGTCCGGCGGGCGTTCTTCGCCGTGCGCCAGGCGCTGACCGCGGTCTTCGTCCTCGCCCCGCTGGTGCTCGGCCTGCTCGGCTTCATGGTGAACACGCTGCCGGACCTCAGCCCGGCGATGGGACTCGGCTCGGCCGTCATGGACTTCGCCTACCCGAAGTTCTACGGGAAGGCCCTCGTCGTCTCCTTCGTCCTGTACTTCGGCTTGCGGCTCATCGGTTTCCTGATCGTCACGTTCGTTCCGCGGCTGCTGAACCTGGCGCTCAAGCCGGGCGAGGTCTACCGCCTCTACACCTTCCGCTANTTCCGCTACACCGCGCACCGCGCCATCCGCGTGCTCACCAACCTGCGGTTCTTCAAAACGCTTTTCGGCGACAGCTGCGCGATCGTGCACTACCTGCGCGCGCTGGGCTGCCAGGTGTCCAGGAAAGAGCAGACCGGGTCCAACTTCGGGCTCGACGAGAAGTACGAGAACCCGTTTCTCTTCTCTTCCGGGGCGGGCACGATGGTCGCCGACGGGCTGTCGGTGGTCAACGCCGAGTACACCAGCACCTCGTTCCGGCTTTCCCGCGTGCACGTCGGGGCCCAGAACTTCCTCGGCAACCACGTCGTCTACCCGGCCGGGGCCAGGACCGGGGACAACTGCCTGCTCGCCACCAAGGTCCTGGTGCCGCTCGACGGCCCGGTGCGCGAGGACGTCGGCCTGCTCGGCTCCCCCAGCTTCGAGATCCCGCGCTCGGTGGAGCGCGACAGCCAGTTCGACCACCCGAAGACGCCGGAGGAGTTCCGGCGCAGGCTGGCCGCCAAAACGCGGCACAACGCCGGGGCCATGCTCCTCTACGCCTTGTCCCACTGGCTGTTCTTCTCCGGGCTGCTGCTGCTGACCTGGGCTTCGGACGTCTACTACGGCCTGATCGGCGCTCCGCTCTTCGCGCTCGACACGCTGGCTTTCCTGCTGTACGGCATGGTCTTTTTCATCGCCCTCGAACGGATCACCGTGGCCGTCCGGCCGATGCGCCCGCTGTCGTGCTCGATCTACGACCGACGGTTCTGGCGGCAGGAACGGTTCTGGAAAGCGGCCGCGGCGGGCGTGATCTTCCGCGCGCTCGACGGGACCCCGTTCAAGCGCCTGGTGTGGCGGCTGCTGGGCGTCAAGGTCGGCAGCCGCCTGTTCGACGACGGTGCGCTCATCATCGAAAAAACGCTGGTGCGCCTGGGAGACGACGTCACCCTGAACGCCGGGTCCGTCGTGCAATGCCATTCGCAGGAGGACGGCGGCTACAAGATGGACCGCATCTCCATCGGCAGCGGGTGCACAGTCGGCACCGGAGCGCTGGTGCATTACGGCGTCACGATGGGCGACGGCTCGACGCTCGCCCCTCATTCCTTCCTCATGAAGGGCACTGAGGTCCCGGACCACGCGGACTGGGGCGGGAACCCCGCGCACGAGATCCGGGCGGGCCGCCGTCAGCCGGCGGCGAAATCGTGACGGACCACCGACTATCACCGGAAGGACGACCCATGACAACGGGACTGGGAGCGGTTCGCGAGCATTGGCGCGAAGTACTCACCGCAGGCGGCCGCACCAGCGTCCCGCGCTGGACGCTGGACGCTGGCTCCGCGGTCGGCGACCACGAAACGCCGGTCCCCCGGGTGATCGCGACCGCACTGCGGCTGCTGGCCGAGCAGCTGCGCGTGCCGCTGAGCTCGGTGCTGCTCGCCGCGCACGCCAAGGTCCTCGCCGCGCTGTCGGGCGAGACCGAGGTGTGCGCCGGCTACGTCGCCGAGCCGGGCGGGACGCCGCTGCCCTGCCGGCTCAGCACCGGATCCGGCACCTGGCGCGAACTGATCGAGCACACCGCGGGGATCGACGCGCGGACTCTCGCTTTCCGGGACTTCCCGGTCGACGAACTGCGCGCCGAACTCGGCATCGTCGCGCCGCCGTTCGAAACGGTCTTCGACCCGACCGGCACCGACGGCGACCTCGCCGGGGACACCGTGCTGCGGCTGGACGTTTCGCCGGACCTGGAGACGCTCCGGCTGCGCTTCCGCACCGAGGTGCTGGATTCCGAAGCCGCCGAACGCGTCCTCGGCTACCACCTGAGCGCGCTCGCCCAGATCCGCGCCGACGTCACCGCACCGCACCGCGAAACGACCCTGCTGTCGGCCGCGGAGCTCAAGCTGCAACTGGAAGGACTCGCCGGGCCGCACGTCGAAGTGCCGGACCTGCGCTGCCACGAACTGTTCCAGCGCAACGTCGCCCGGCATCCGGACGCGATCGCCGCGGTGCACGGCGACCGGCAGTGGACCTACCGGGAGCTCAACGGGCGCGCCAACCGCCTGGCGAGGGCGCTGACGGCGCGCGGGCTGCGCCGCGAGGGCGTCGTCGCGGTGGTGACCGAACGCAATCTGGACTGGATGGCGGCCGTGCTCGCCGTGTTCAAGGCGGGCGGCGTCTACCTGCCGATCGAGCCGCGTTTCCCGACCGACCGCATCGCGGCCACGCTGCGCCGGGCCGGCTGCGAACTGGTGCTGACCGAACCGGGCAGCACGACCACGCTCCGGAAGGCGGTCGAATCGCTGCCCGGCGTGCGCACCCTGTTCGTGGACGCCGCGTACGAGGAGGACCGTTCCGAAGACGACCTCGACGTCGCCGTCGACTCCGGCCAGCTCGCCTACATCTACTTCACCTCGGGCTCCACCGGCGAGCCGAAAGGCGCGATGTGCGAGCACGCCGGAATGGTCAACCATCTCCACGCCAAGATCAACGACCTCGGCATCACCGAGGAGTCCGTGGTGGCGCAGGTCGCGCCGCAATGCTTCGACATCTCTTTGTGGCAGCTGGTTTCCGCGCTGCTGGTCGGCGGGAGGACGCTGCTGATCGAACAGGACGTGATCCTGGACGCCGACCGCTTCCTCGACCGGCTCGGCAGCGGCGGGGTTTCGGTGCTGCAGGTCGTGCCCTCCTACCTCGAGGTCGTGCTGTCCGCGGTGGCCAAGAACCCGGTCGCGCTGCCGGACCTGCGCTGCGTGTCCGTGACCGGCGAGGCGCTCAAGACCGAACTGGCGCAGCGCTGGTTCGCCACGATGCCGGACATCAAGCTGGTCAACGCCTACGGCCTCACCGAAACCTCGGACGACACCAACCACGAGGTGATGGACCGCGCGCCGACGCGGGAGCGGGTGCCGCTCGGGCCGCCGGTGCAGAACGTGCGCGTGTACGTCGTCGACGAGCGGCTCGACCCGGTCCCGCTCGGCGCGCCCGGCGAGATCGTGTTCTCCGGGGTGTGCGTGGGCCGCGGCTACGTCAACGACCCGGAGCGCACCGCGCGGGCGTTCACCGCCGACCCGCACCGCCCGGACACCCGGCTCTACCGCAGCGGCGACCACGGCCGCTGGCTGCCCGAGGGCAAGCTGGAATTCCTCGGCAGGCGCGATTCGCAGGTCAAGATCCGCGGTTTCCGGATCGAGATCGGCGAAATCGAGAACACGCTGCTGCAGGTGCCCGAGGTGCGCGACGGCGCGGTGGTCGTGGCAGGCCGCGGCGGGCAGGGCACGCGGCTGGTCGCGTTCTACTCCAGCCGGGACCAGCTCGATCACGAGCTGATGCGCGAGCACCTCGGCGCCGCGCTGCCGGAGTACATGCTGCCCTCGGCGTTCCACTGGCGAGAGCAGTTGCCGTTGACCGCCAACGGGAAAATCGACCGGAAGAACCTCGCCGCGCTGGCCGTCGGACTCGACGCCGCGGAAGCGGACTACGACGAACCGGTCACCGGCACCGAAGAACGGCTCGCCGGGGCCTGGGCGGAGGTGCTCGGCATCCGGGCGGCCCAGATCGGCCGCCGGGACCACTTCTTCGACCGGGGCGGCACGTCGCTGTCCGCGGTGAAGCTGGCGATCGCGCTCGACCGCGCGGTCTCGATCAAGGACGTCGCCAAGCACCCCGTGCTCGCCGACCTGGCCGCGCTGATCGACAGCCGGTCTGCTGCCTCCGGAAACTCCTGAACCTCCCGAACCGCGGAAATCGAAGGGATTCCACGATGTCGTTGTCCAAATTCCTGCCGAAGACTTCCCCGCCCGAGCCGGATTTCCGGCCCGGACTGCCCGCGGTGCTGCGGGCCGAGGCAGGCGGCGACCCGGCCGGCTGGGCGAGCACGCACCGGGAGACCGTGCGAAGACTCGTCGCCGAATACGGCGCGGTGCTCGTCCGCGGTCTCGGGCTGGCCGAACAGACCGCGGTCGCGGCCGTGTTCGGGCGGCTGAGCGACCTGCTGATGACCGAGCGGGAGGCCTTCGCGCCGCGCGCCGCCTACCCCGGCGGGGTGCGCTCCTCGACGGAATGGCCGCCGAACCAGCCGATGTGCATGCACCACGAACTCAGCTACACCCTGGAATTCCCGGGACTGATGCTCTTCGCCTGCGTGCGCCCGCCGTCCTCGGGCGGGGTCACCGGGCTCAGCGATTCCACCGCCGTGCTGGCCTCGCTGCCCGCCGGCCTGCGCGCGCGGTTCGCACGCGAGGGCTGGCTGCTCACCCGCAGCTTCAACGACGAGATCGGGGCCTCGGTCGCCGAGGCGTTCGGCACCGAGAACCGCTCCGCGATCGAGGATTACTGCCGCGCCAACCGGATCGAGTTCGAATGGCAGCCCGGCGGCGGCCTGCGCACCCGGCAGCGCCGCGACGCGATCGTCGGGCATCCGGTCACCGGCAGGCCCTGCTGGTTCAACCAGATCGCCTTCCTCAACGAGTGGACGATGGCCCCCGAGGTGCGCGAGTACCTGGTCGACATCTACGGGGCCGAGGGCCTTCCGTTCACCACGCGCTTCGGCAACGGCGATCCGATCGGCGAGGACGTCGTGCACCTGCTCAACGAGGCGTACGAGGAACACACTGTTCGCGAACCGTGGCAGGCGGGAGACCTGCTGCTGGTCGACAACGTCCGCACCGCGCACAGCCGGGACGCCTACGAGGGCCCGCGCGAGGTGCTCGTCGGGCTGGCCGACCCGGTGCGGCTTTCCGACTGCTCGCTCGCTTCCGAGGGGAAAATCCAGTGACGACCCACTCTTTCACCGCCGAATCCGCTTCGGCGGACCCGGTCGCCGTGCCGCCGTTCGCGGTGATCTCCGGCGCTCAGGTCCAGCAGGCGCTGGCCGGGCGCGAACGCGAGGTCGTCGACCTCGTCGAGACCGCCTACCGGGTGCACGGCTCCGGCGATTCGGTCAACCCGCCCTCCTATTTCCTGCGCTTCCCCGATCGTCCCGCCGACCGGATCATCGCCCTGCCCGCCTCCCTCGGCGGGAAGACCGAAGTCGCGGGCCTGAAGTGGATCTCCAGCTTCCCCGGCAACGTCGCCGCCGGGATCCCGAGGGCGTCGGCGGTGCTGATCCTGAACGATCTCGCGACCGGGTATCCCTTCGCCTGCCTGGAAAGCTCCATCATCAGCGCGACCAGGACGGCCGCCTCCGCCGCGCTCGCCGCGGACTGGCTCAGCCGGACCCGGCAGCGGCCCCGGCGCGTCGGATTCTTCGGCGTCGGCCTGATCGCCCGCTACCTCCACACCTTCCTCGCCGGGACCGGCTGGGAGTTCGACGAGATCAACGTGCACGACCTGCACCCGGACAGCGCCGCGGGATTCCGCGGCTACCTGGAGCAGTCCGGCTTCACCGGCGAGATCAGCGTCCACGAGACCGCCGAGGGCCTGATCCGCGACAGCGAGCTGGTGGTCTTCGCGACCATCGCCGGCGAACCGCACGTGCACGATCCCTCGTGGTTCTCGCACCATCCGCTGGTCCTGCACGTGTCCCTGCGCGACCTGGCCCCGGAAGTCCTGCTGGCGTCGGCGAACATCGTCGACGACGTCGAGCACTGCCTCAAGGCCAACACGTCGCCGCATCTGGTGCAGCAGCGCACCGGCAGCCGGGATTTCCTGCTCGGCACCCTCGACGACGTGCTGTCCGGCCGGGTCAGCCCGCCCGCCGACCAGCCGCTGATCTTCTCCCCGTTCGGGCTCGGCGTCCTCGACCTCGCGGTCGGAGCCTTCGTCCACGAGAGAGTGTCCGACGCCGGCGGACTGCACGTCATCGAGGACTTCTTCCACGAACTGCGCCGGTATGGCTGAGCGCCGTCCGCCACTGAGCTTTGCCTGACGAGGAGAAAACTGTGCCAGTCATCACCGTTCCCGAAGCTTTCAACGAGGAGGCGCTCTACGTCGACCTCCGCTGGAGTTTCGGCTACTCGCTCTACCTCAAGTGCGAGGGGTTCAACTTCGCCGGTTCCATCAAGCTGAAAGCCGCGACCGAAATGGTCGACGCGGCCGAACGCGACGGGCTGCTGCGGCCGGGTTCGATCATCGTCGAGTCGTCCTCGGGCAATCTGGGCGTCGCGCTGAGCATGATCGCGGCCAGCCGGGGATACCGGTTCCTGTGCGTCACCGATTCCCGCTGCAACCTGGCGACGCGCCGGGCGATCGAAGCGCTCGGCAACGAGGTGCACATCATCACCGAGCCCAGTCCGGAGAGCGGTTTCCTCGGCGCGCGCATCGACCACGTGCGCATGCTGTGCGCCTCCGACGAGCGCTACGTATGGCTCAACCAGTACACCAACCCGGACAACTGGGGAGCGCATTTCCACCGCACCGGGCCGGAAATCGCCGCCGCGTTCCCGAATCTCGACGTGCTGTTCGTCGGCGCGGGCACCACGGGCACCCTGATGGGCTGCGCGCGGTTCTTCCGCCAATGGCACCGGCCGGTGCGGATCGTCGCGATCGACAGCGCCGGCTCGGTGACCTTCGGCGGCCCGGCGGGCAGGCGGATGCTGCCCGGGCTGGGCACCAGCGTGCGCCCGGCGATCCTCGACGAGTCCTATGTGGACGACGTGGTCCTCGTCGAGGAACCGGATTCGGTCCGGGCGTGCCACCGGCTGGCGCGCAACGGATTCCTGTTCGGCGGCTCGACCGGGACGGTGGTCAGCGGGGCCACCGGCTGGCTGTCCGAACACGACGCGCATCATCTGACCGCGGTGGCCGTCGCCCCTGACCTCGGCGAGCGCTACCTCGACACGATCTACCAGACCAACTGGCTGCAGGGCATCTACGGAGAGGACGTGCTCTCGCCGCGGACCCGGCAGTCCGTCTGAGCCGCGGGAGCCGGGTCGCCGTCGGTGAAGGGCTCCTCGCGGGAATCCGATTCCCGCGAGGAGCCCTTCACCGACCTGAAGCCAGGCCGGCTCAGACCTTCTTCCGCCATTCGTCCCAGCTGAAGCGCCAGTCGGTCCAGCCGTCGCCCGGTTTGAGGTCCGCGCCGGTGTCGGTCACGACCACGACGTCCCCGCGATGGGAGTTCTCGTAGAACCACCTCGCGTTCTCGACGCTGACGTTGAGGCAGCCGTGCGAGGTGTTGGTGCGCCCCTGCTGCCGGACCGACCACGGCGCCGAATGCAGGAACTGGCCGGAGTTGGTGAGCCGCAGCGCGTACTTGACCGTGGTGCGGTAGCCGCCCGGCGAGTCGGTGGGCACGCCGTACGTGCTGGAGTCCATCGTGTACGGCGACTGCACGGTCATGATCAGCATCGTTCCGGAAACACTGCGCGCCGACGGCTTGCCGAGGCTGACCGGGGACGTCAGGACGAGCTCGCCGTCCTGGTAGGTCCGCATCTGCTTTTCCTTGTCGGACACCTTCGAGATGATCGACGGGCCGGTCTTGAAGCCGATCTTGCGGTCGGCCTTGCCGAACACCCCGTTGCCGAGCGCGCGGCCGGCGATCTTGATGTCGAGGGTGACCGTGGAGTACGCGGGCCAGTATTCCTTGGTGCGGTAGTGCACCTCGTCGTCGCCGAACCAGCGCCACGCCCCGGTGGCGGGCTTGTCGGAGGTGACGGTGAGCA
This sequence comes from Amycolatopsis sp. M39, assembly GCF_001651785.1. NCBI lineage: Bacteria > Bacillati > Actinomycetota > Actinomycetes > Pseudonocardiales > Pseudonocardiaceae > Amycolatopsis > Amycolatopsis sp. M39. The sequence goes on along the minus strand of NZ_LWSF01000006.1, from coordinate 193,162 downwards.
TCTTCTCGGCCGCGGCCTTGTCCGCGACCGGCGCGGAGAACTTGATCGTGATCGGCATGCCGACGCCCGTGGTCTCGCCGTCGAGCGGGATCACCGACGGGTACGCCTGCGCCTTCGCGGTCGCGGTGGTGAAGGTGCTCGTGCGGGTCACCGGGTTGCCGTCCGCGCCGACGGAGCGAGCGGTGAGCGTGTACTTCGTGCGGTATTCCAGGGGCTTGCTGCTGTTCCAGCGCTGCTTCGCGGCATCTGTCTCGCCGGGAACCGAGGTGCCGTCCGCGGCGGCGAGGGTGACTTCGCTGAGCGTGGACCCGCTGGCCACCGCAGTGACGGGTTCACCGGGCGCGACGTCGTTCGAGCCGTCCTTCGGCCCGAGGTCGAGGGTCGCGGGCACCGGCGCGGCGCTGGTCTTCTGGTCGTTTCCGGCGGCGGGACCGGGGTCCGGTGCGGACGTGCACGCCGCCGTCAGCGCCAGCCCGGCGAGGATCCCCGCGATGATCTGCGTTTTTCTCCCCAGCACCTGATCTGCCCCCGTTCGCGCTTACTACCGGACATAGTAGTCATACCGGTCAGGGGCGGAGCAGGGCGGGAGTCGCTGTCCAGGTGGTGGTTGTCCGGGCGAAGGGGATTCCGCCGCGGCGGTCACGAACGCAGCCGCAGCCCGCGCCGCAGCGCCTCCCGCTCCGGCTCGGACGCCGACCGCGCGAAATGCAGCAGCACGCCTTCGGGGTCGCCCGCGTCGGCGAGCAGGTTCCGCATAGCGCGTGCCGCCGCTTCCTCTCGCGACGACACCGGCGTGTAGCAGTAGGCGCGGCTGCGTTTCTCGCGTTCCACCCAGCCCTTGCTGTGCAGATGATCGAGCACGGTGAGCACCGTCGTGTAGGCCAGGTCCCGGTTCAGCGCCTCCAGCACTTCGCGGACCGTGCGCGGGTCGCCCGCCCGCCACAGGACGTCCATCGCCGCCGATTCCAGCTCGCCCAGTCCCTGCACGCCCCGCATCCTAGGGCTCGCCTGTCCGGTGTCAGTACGCGGTGAGCCCGCCGTCGACGACCAGTTCGGTTCCGGTGACGAACGAGGATTCGTCGCTGGCCAGGAACAGCATCGCGTGCGCGACCTCGGCCGGGCTGCCCGCGCGGCGCATCGGCGTGCGGACGATGTCGGGCTGCTGGTCGCCTTGCTCGTCGAGCAGGTCCTGGATCATCGGCGTGGCGATGACGCCCGGATGCACCGAATTGACCCGGACGCCGCGCGTCGCGTACTCGACCGCGGCGGTCTTGGTCAGCAACCGCACCGCCCCTTTGGACGCTTGGTAAGCGGCCGCCGCGCCGCTGCCGACCAGGCCCAGCACCGAGGAGGTGTTGACCACCGATCCGTTGCCGGAAGCGCGCAGCAGCGGCATCGCGGTCTTCATCCCGAGCCAGGTCCCGGTCTGGTTGACCGCGATCACCCGGTCCCAAGCGTCCGGGGCGGTCTCCTCGATGCCCGGCCAGTCCACGATCCCCGCGACGTTGACCAGAACGTCGAGGCGGCCGAACCGCCGCCGGGTCCGTTCGACGGTTTCGCGCCAGTTTTCCGGCGAGGACACGTCCAGCCGATCGGCCAGCACGTCGGTCTCCAGCCGCGCCGCGAGCTTCTCCACGGCTTCGGAGCCGACATCGGTGACGACCAGGCTGGCTCCCTCGCGGGCGAACAGTTCCGCGGTGGCTTGCCCGATCCCGCCGGTCGCTCCGGTGAGCAACACGACCTTGCCGCTGAGCCGCATGGGATATTCCTTTCGTCGGAGGGAAATCAAGCCGCGGTGTAGCCGCCGTCGGCAGCGACGACCGCACCGGTGACGAACGCGGACCGCGGCGACGCCAGAAAGCCGATCACCTCGGCGATTTCTTCAGGCTGCGCGACCCTGCCGAGCGGATGGGCGTCGCCGAAGGACCGCAGATACGCCCGGCTGTCGGCGCGGAAAGTGTCGAGCAGATCTGTCTCGATCACGCCCGGAGCGACCACATTCGCGCGAATTCCGTGGGGAGCGCCTTCCAGCGCGAGCACCTTCGTCAATTGCGCCAGCGCTCCTTTCGACGCGCTGTACGCCGCCGCCTCGGCCAGCCCCACCGTGCTGGCGAACGACCCGACAGTGACGATCGCTCCCCCGCCGTTGTCGCGCATCACCCGAAATGCCTCGCGCGCATGCAGAAACGCTCCGCGGGCATTGACGGACATCACCTCGTCCCAGTCCGCCGCAGTCGTCTCGGTGACCGGCTTGTTCACCGAACGACCAGCATTGGCCACCAGGATGTCGAGCCCGCCGAACCGCTCAAGCGCCGCGGCCGCCGACCGCACCGCGACATCCTCTTCGGACACATCGCCGACCAGCACCGCCACGCCGTCGTGGGCCAGCTGTTCGACCTCGGGCCGGATGTCGGTGGCCAGCACTCGTGCCCCGCGGGCGTGCAGCCAAGCGACCGTCGCCGCACCGACCCCGCGCGCGGCACCCGTGACCAGGGCGACCTTTCCCGCCAATTCTCTCGTCATGCCGACCAGTCTCGGCTGCGGCGAGTCTCGCTGACAGGACGTGCCACACCCACCCAGCCGCCGCCTACCCTGGTCTGCATGGGCAGTACGGAACTGGGCGACTTCCTGCGAGCACGCCGCGCACAACGCTCCCCGGAGGACGCCGGCGTGCGCTATTCCGGCCGACGCAAGGTCGCGGGCCTGCGCCGCGAGGAAGTCGCGGTGCTCGCCGGGGTGAACGTCGACTACTACGCGCGCTTGGAACAGGGCCGGGAAACCCGCCCGTCACCACAGGTGCTCGACGCCCTCAGCCGCGCACTGGACTTGGACCCCGACGCCCGCGAACACCTGTACCGCCTCGCCGGCGCCACCCCGCCCGACCTGCTTTCCCCCGCTCCCCAGACCGTGAGCCCCGAACTGCGGCAGCTGATGGACAGCTACCCGCACGCGCCCGCGTTCGTGCTCAACCGCGTCCTGGACATCCTTGCCGCGAACACCCTCGCCGACGCCCTGTTCTCCCCCTTCGGCACGGCCGGCAACCTGGCCCGCATGACCTTCCTCGACCCGGCGGGACGGCAGTTCTACGCCCGCTGGGACTGGACAGCCCAGGCCACCGTGGCGAACCTGCGCGCCGCGGCGGGAGATCCGGCCCTGCCGCGCTTGGCAGCGGAACTCAGCGAGGGCAGCGAGCAGTTCCGGACGCTGTGGGAAACCCATCAGGTGCGGGGGAAAACCCGCGAGCCCAAGCAGCTCGTGCATCCGGCGGTCGGGCCGCTGACGCTGACCTATCAGGCATTCGACGTGCGCGGTGCGCCTGGGCAGCAGTTGATCGTCTATCAGGCTGAGCCCGGCAGTCCCAGTGCAGATGCGCTGTCGTTGCTGCGGAGCGTTCCGTTGCGGGTGTCTGCCACCGGGGCTCAACGAGCACGTCCAGATGCGGGCGGAAAGCCGTGAACCAAATCTGGTGACCGCGTGAGTCCACGTGCGTGAATTCGGCGGCGAATACCTCGAACCGGCGGGCTTTCCGGAACGCGCGGGCGATTCTCGCCTGGTTTGCGACCTCGGCAAGCACTCTTCGGTACGTCGGGCAGAATCGTCCGGTCCGCGGGAACGCGCTCGACGAGTTCTCGCACGTCCGCCGCCAGACGAGCAGTTAGTCAGGTGCACCGGTCGTCCGGCGCGTTCGCCGAGGTACGCGCCGATCCGGGCGACCAGGCTTGCCTCCAGCCGCCGCGCAATGCGGCCACTCGCACTGCGTTGGGAGCCACCGGCTCGGCAGCGCGGGCCGTCCAGCAGCGCGGGTACGTTTTTTGGTCTGCCGCCAGAGCGACCGCAATCTGACGAGCCCGACGAGGGTCAGCGCACCGACGACCGTGCGCCACAAATCACGTCGGCGGCTGCTCAACGCGCCGCGCTGCCACGGGATTCTTCGCGGTGCTCCATCGAACAACCGCCGATCGCACGCAGCCGAGCACAACGACGGCGGCGAACAGGCTTCGCCGCGTTCCCTCTCCCTGGTCCAAGCGTGTTGCCGACTCTACTCGCCGAACGCACCGACCAGACAGTCCTCGAACCGCGACGGCGGCCGTGCGCTCGAAAGCCTCGCGCGGCAAGGCATGCGGGGCGGACAGGCCCGCCGTCCCACACAGCACGCGCGGCACCCAAGCACAGGCGTCACGCACTCGAACCTCCGCCCAAGCACCTTCAACCGCCCAACACGCCGAGAACGGCCAGCGCTCTCCGGCCTCGCGGCAAGGCGTGCGGCGCGAACCGGCCTGTGTTCCCACAAAGCAGGCCCGCCCGCTCCGCACGCCGGCCGCCGGGGCGCGCGTTCGGTGCCCGAGCGCACTTTCGCGCGCGTGCACCGGCGGCCTCCGGCCGGGTCGCGTCGCCCGGGGGAAAGCGGCGCGAGCCCGGCCGGGGCCTCGGCGGGTTACTTCGTGACGAGCTTCTGGCCGACCAGGATCAGGTTGGCGTCGGGGATGTGCTTCGCGTTCAGCTGCTGCAGGTGCTGCCATCCGCCGTCGACGTTCAGGTTCTTCGCGATGCCGGACAGGGTGTCGCCGGCGGCCACGGTGTAGCTGCCGCCCGGGTTCGAGGACGGCGCGGCGTGCTTCGGCGCGGACTTGACCTTGGCCTGGGCCTTGACCTCGACCTTCGGCTTCGCGGCCACGGCCTCGACCTCGGCGGAGCCGCCGGAGGTGTCGCCGCCGAAGTCGGCGTAGCTCGCCGGTCCGGAGCCGCCGCGGCACTGCCACGGGGCCGAACCCTGCTTCGCGTAGATCCGGTCCGCGACGATCTGCTGCTGCGCTGGCGTGGCCTTGTCGGCCGTCGGGGCGAACTGGCCGCCGCCGTTCGCGAGCCAGGTCTTCGTGACGATCTGGAACAGGCCGGCGGGGCGACCGGCGCGCTGGCCCGCCGCGGTGTTGTTGACCGCGGCCGGGTTGCCGCTGCTCTCGCACTTGACGATGCCGGCCTGCCCGGGGAAGGCGTTGGCCGTGCCCGCCCCGGCGAGGCCGATGCCGCCGAGGGTGGCGCCCGCGAGAGCCGCGGTCGCGCCGGTGCGCTGGAGAGCTGTCTTCGTCTTGCTGGGTTTGCTGTGCCGTCCCACGGTAGGTGGGCTCCTTCGCTGTCACACCGCACCACCGTCCTCGCGCCTGAACCAGGCAGCGAGCCGCGACGGCACGCGGCGGCTTCGGGTCGCTGATCCTCGGGGTAGATCGCAGGTCACCGCAAAAGCTCGAGAAGATTACGAAACGGAAACAGCAGGTGTACAGAGGCAGTGGGATCGGACACAGATCGCCTCGGCGCGTAGCAGTCGGGCGACGGTGCGTCATACGCAGAGTGCGCCACTTGGTAAATGAATCACAGCTCAACAGCAAGGATTCCCCGACACACCCCCGCAAAATCAAGTCCTTTTCGTCATAGTTGGCAAGTTTCCCACCGTAGATAATGTTAGCGATACGTATGCACTATGACTATTGCGGTCGAGATAAACACAGGTCCGCGGATCTCGTTCACTCCGCACTACGACACCCGGACCCGGCCGCGCACGCCCCGCCGGACCAGGCCCGCTCCCCCGGGCGCGCCCGCGACCGGCACCCGCCGCCGGTGGCCTGGACCAGCTGGCCGCCGGTCCGGATCACCGCCATGGTCTGGACCATCATCGCCGCCCTCCCGTCGAGCCCTGCCGCCGAAACCGCAGTCGGCCGCCCTTCCCCAGCGGAAACAGCACCCGCAACCGGATCCGGACGGCGAAAAAGTCAGAAACACGCCAGAAACCTCGGTATTTCCCGCAGCCGACATATCCCGGAACCCGCCCGCGACCGTCCGGAAAGGCATCCCACCATGCGGTCCGCCGGCCCGATTCACCCGCCGGAAACGGACCGTGAATATTCACGGTCCGTTTCGCACCGTCGCGAACACCGTCGCACATTCAGTCGTTCAGCCCAGTACGGCGAACTCCGCGAAATCGCCGCGTTCACTCTCCCGGCGCATGGGATTGCCGCATCTCGGCCGTTTCTTTTCTTTCCGGAGCCGGACGCGATCCGGTGCCGTACGGCGCGCCGGTCGGCCGGAACCGGCTGCGCTACGCTGTGCCCCGCGGTATTCCAGTGAGGTCGACCGGGGAGGGCTGCGCCCAGCGCCGCCCTCCCCCGCCTCCGCTCGCGACAAACCGTTTCCCCCGTCGCCGGCCGTTTTTCCGGCGGTCCGCGAATCCCTGCGAAAAGGAGGAGAAGTGCATGACGGACGCGCGGTGCGACGCCGGCGAAACGCATCCCCGGGCCGAAACCGAAGCATTCTGTCCGGGGCACGGCAACGCAATACCGCGAGAACGACCGCTCCGTTTACCGGCGAAACGCGCCCGGCGGCTCTCCCCGCGCACTGAGCGGGAACAGTTCGCCCCGAACGCCCTTTTCACGGGGAAGACCGCCGCGCACCGGGGCGGGCTCCCGGCGGCCGGATCCGGCCGCGCCACCACCACTGTCAGGGGAGAACAGGCCAGATGACCATCCTCGACCATCCCGCGCCGCTCACCGGCCCCGCCGTCCACTGCGATCTGCCCGGTCCGCGCTCGGCCGAGTACCTCGCCCGGCAGGACCGCCGGGAACCGAACGCCCGCGGCGGTCCCCGGCGGCTGCCGATCGCGATCACCGAGGGCTCGGGAAGTTTCGTGCGCGACGCCGACGGCAACGTCTTCATCGACTTCCTCGCCGGGGCGGGCGTGCTCTCCCTCGGGCACAACCATCCCGAACTGGTCGCGGCCATGACCGCGCAGCTGAGCAAGCTGACCCACGCGCTCGACTTCGCGACCCCGGTCAAGGACGAGTTCTCCGAGGCCCAGCTCACGATGCTGCCCGAGGCGCTGCGCCCGAGAATGAAACTGCACTTCTGCGGACCCGCCGGGACCAACGCCGTCGAAGCCGCGCTGAAGCTGTGCAAAACCGCGACCGGACGCGGCGGCGTCGTGTCGTTCCAGGGCCGGTTCCACGGCAGCGCGCACGCCGCGCTCGGCCTGACCGGGCTCGCCGGACGGCGACCGAGCGCGAACGCCTTGCCCGGCACGCACTACCCGCCGTACTCCTCCTGCCCCCGCTGCCCGGCCGGCCACGCTCCGGACACCTGCGCGGCGACCTGCCCGGACCTGCTCGAACGCTCGCTGCACGACCCCGACGGCGGCCTCCCGCTGCCCGCCGCGGTGGTGCTCGAGCTGGTGCAGGGCGAGGGCGGCGTGGTCCCGGCGCGGGCGGATTTCGTGCACCGGGTGCGCGAGCTGACCCGCGAGCTGGGCATCCCGCTGATCGTCGACGAACTGCGGACCGGCTGGGGCCGGACCGGGACCTGGTTCGCCTTCGAGCGCTACGGCATCGAACCCGACGTGATCGTCGCGTCCAAGGCGCTCAGCGGAATCGGCTCGCCGGTCTCGCTGATCATCTACGACGAGCGCCTCGACAACTGGGCTCCCCGCACGCACGCCGGCGCGTTCCGCGGCAATCAGCTCGCCTTCGCCGCGGGCGCGCGGGCGATCGAGGTCGTCAATCGCGACAGCGTGCTGGACAACGTCGTCGAGCGCGGATACCAGTTCGAGGAACTGCTTTCCCCGCTGGCCAGCCATCCGTGGGTGACGGACGTGCGCGGCGCCGGGCTGATGTGGGGCATCGAACTGGCCGACCCGCGCACCGGAGCGCCCGCCTCGGAACTCGCGCTGGCCGTCCAGAACCACGCGTTGCGCCGCGGGCTCATCGTCGAATTGGGCGGACGCGGCGACAGCGTGGTCCGGCTGCTGCCGCCGCTCAACGTCACCGCGGACGTCGTGCGCACGGCCGCCGGAATCCTGCTGGCCGCGCTCGATTCGGCTACCCGGGAAGCGCGCTGACCCCTCGGGCGGCTTGGTCGTCCTCGGCACCGGCATCACCTCGGCCGCCGACGACACCGGTCCGGACAAGCAGGCGAATCCGATCGGCACCGGGGTCACCGTGCCGATCGACCTCGGCGACACCGTCCTCGGGCAACCGAGGCTGCCTGGCCACCAGGACGAAGTCGCTCGCCGGACCGCTCCAGAAAGCCTTGCCGCCCAAGGCAAGCAGCGCGTCTAAGCCAGCCGCCAAGGAAGTGGGCGCCACGCCTGTCCCGAGCAAGGCCCGCCGGCACTCAGGCCGAGCGATCCCTCGCGCGGCAACCGGGCGAAGGCCGAACTGGCGGTACCGGTCCAGATCGCCGGTTCGAACCAGCACCAGACCTACCGGAACAACCACGACATCAAACCAGCGGCGCGGGCGCCCCACGCGGTCGACGCGCGCTGGGCAGTCCCAGTGCAGTTCCCGGGGTCCCGAACGCGCAGGGCGACAACGTCACGCACGGCCAGCCCGGCGGCACCGTCGCCACGACCGGCCAGTACAACCAGACGCCGGCCGGCGCGGTCGGGCAGGTCCACGGGTCGAGCCCGGAGCTGCTCGGACAGGCCACGTCCGTCGTGCCGGAGAACGTCACGCAGGTGGCGGACGGGGACACCCCGGCACAGCTCGACCTGCCGCTGAGCCCGTCGGCGTTGCCTGCCAACGGGATCCCGACCCTGCCGAGGTGAGCCCCGCCTACCCGGTCACAAGCTGAACCACTGCGACGACACCAGCACCAGCCCCAGCGAGCACACCGCGACCACCACCAGCCCGAGCGCGGCCACCGCCAACGGCCGCAACCCGCTGCGGGCCATCTGACGGAGGTCGAAGTTCAGGCCGACCCCGGCGAAGCACAGCAGGAACGCCCATTTCGAGAGATTCCCGAGGTTGGCGACCTCCGCCTTGGTGAACACGTGCGCGGTCGCCAGCGCGGAGACCGCGATGAAGCCCAGCACGAACTTCGGGAAGGTGCGCCACACAAAGCCCGCGCGGCCCTTCACCCCGCTCGCGACCGCCTTGCCGCCGCGCGTGGACCAGTACGCCGCATAACCGAGGACGACCAGCCCGATCAACGCGTTCCGCGTGTTTTTCACCGCGACCGCGACGTCCTGTGCGTGCGGGGAGTACGCCGCACCGGTCGCGGTCGTCTCGGCGGTGTTGTCCACCGCGAGTCCCGCCCAGAGGCCGAATTCGGTGTCGGTCAGGTTCAGCGCGTGCCCGATCGCCGGGAAGGTGAACAACGCGACCGCGCCCAGTGCGAGGATCGCGGCGATGGCGTAGCCGGTGTCCTCGTCGTCGGCGTCGATGGAACCGCGGCCGGCGATGATGGCCGACACGCCGCAGATCGAGGTGCCGATCGCCAGCAGCGACGACAGTTTGCCGCCCAGGCCGAAAGCCTTGCCCACCACCAGGATCACGGTGGTCGCCACCGCCATGTCGACCAGGATCAGGCCCAGGCTGAACCCGCCGAGCTTGGCGAGGTCGCCCAGCACGAACCGGGCGCCGAGCAGGACGATGCCGGTCTTCAGCCAGAACTCGTAGGTCCCGGCCCCGGGGCGGAACAGCGCCGGGACGCCGATCGTGTTGCGGATGAGCAGTCCGAGGACGATCGCCCACAGCACGTATTCGATGTCCGGCAGCGCGGTCCCGGTCGCGTGGCCGAGGCTGCGGATCCCGTTCTGCGCCAGCGTTCCCGCGATGCCCACCGCCGCGAGCAGCAGAAGCCCCGGCAGGTATCGCACGACAGCGGGCACCGCGCGGCGGCCCTCCAGCGCGGCGGTCATTTGACGAGGAACGGGATCGCCGGCAGCACGCCGAACGCGGCCAATGCCACCAGAACGGCCGCGACCAGCACCGCGGCCCAGTCGGCACTGATCCGCGCGGAGCCTCGCGGTTTCGCATCTGAACTCATGACCGCAGGACTGTAGGCGGACCGGCCGCGCTGGTCCTCGACGTCCACCAGCTGGGAACACTCCATTGTGGACATCGGCGGAACAACACCGCGCGGACGCCCACATCCTGAGCAGCAGTGCGGCGCACCCCGGATCCGGGCTACCTCTGGCACAACCGAATCGAGGGGGCAGTGCCCGCATGAGTTCATCGAAAACCTTGCACCTCGCGGTCGAACTCGACAGCGACGGAGAGCGAACCAGCCCGCGCGCGCTGGCGGACGTCGTCGCCGACGCCGAGCGCGCCGGGTACACGTTCGCCACCTTCGACGACGCACCCGTCCCGCCCGCCGGCGGATTCCGGGTCGACGCCACCGTCCGCGCCGCCTATTCCGCCACCCGGACCTCCCGCATCGGCTTGGCCCCGACGTCGCACGTGCTGACCGCCGAACCGTTCCACCTGGCCGCCCAGCTGGCGAGCCTCGACCACGCCACGCACGGCCGCGCCGCCTGGATCGTCGGCGCCGCCGCCACTCCCGAGGCGCTCGCGACGGTCGGCCGCGCGGAGCCGGACGATCTCCGCCACGAGGTGGCCGACGTGGTCGAGGCGGTCCGGCGGCTGTGGGACTCGTGGGAGGACGACGCGGTCGTCAAAGACCTCGCGACCGGCCGTTACCTGGACCCGGACAAGGTCCACCACGTGGACTTCACCGGGGAGACCTTCTCCGTCAAAGGACCGTTGATCACGCCGCGGCCGCCGCAGGGCAGCCTCGTCGTGCTGGCCGCGGAGGAGTTCGCCGACGACGTCCGGCCGGACATCGTGCTCACCGACGACCTCCAGCGGTCTCGCCCGGCCGAGGCTCCCCTGCTGTTCGGCGAGCTGGAAGTCCGCTTCGATTCCGCCGCCCCGGCACCGAAGGGCCGCGCCCGCTACACCGGCTCCCCCGCCGGTCTGGTCACGGTGCTGGAACAGCTCGGCTTAGACGGCGTGCGCCTGCACCCCGGCGCGGCGGACCTGCCGCTGCTGAGCCGGGAAGTGCTCCCGGAGCTGCGCCGGCGAGGCCTGCACGCTCCGCCGGAACCGGGCGCGACCCTGCGCACGACGCTGGGCCTCCCGCGCCCCGAGAACCGCTTCGCCGGGTCGTCGAAGGGAATCGCATGACCGCGCAGCTGCACCTCGGGGTCTTCTACCCCGGCGTCGGACCGCAGTTCCGGTGGGACGACCCGTCGAACGCGGCGCACACCGAGATCGAGACCTACGTGTCGGTGGCGCGCACGATGGAACGCGGGCTCTTCGACGCGTTCTTCCTCGGCGAGGGCCTGCGGGTCCGGGAGAACCGCGGCCGCGTGCACGCCCTCGACGTCGCCGGCCGTCCGGACGCGATCACCCAGCTGAGCGCGCTCGCCGGGGCCACCACGAAAATCGGCCTGGTCGCGACGCAGAACACCACCTACAACTACCCCGCCGACCTGGCCCGCCGCCTGGCCTCGCTCGACTATCTCTCCGGCGGGCGGGCCGGATGGAACATCGTCACCACCGACAACGCCTGGACCGGGGCCAACTTCCGGCACGGCGGCTGGCTGGCGCACGAGCGTCGCTACGAACGCGCGACCCAGTTCGTCGAAGCCGTGAAAGCGTTGTGGACCGGCCCCGTCGAGGCGGACACCGACCTGGTGCGGCTGCGCGCCGAACCGACGCTGCCGCCGGCCCGTCCGGTCTTGTTCCAGGCCGGCGATTCCCCCGGCGGCCGGGAACTCGCCGCGCAACACGCCGACGTGGTCTTCTCCGCGAACACCGCCTACGACAAGGCCGCCGCCTACGCGAGCGACCTGCGGGCCCGGCTGGCCCGCCACGGCAGGTCCGCCGACGCGGTCCGCATTCTGCCGGGCGCGTCAGTGGTACTCGGGGACACGCCGGCCGACGCCGCTGAGCGCGCCGAGGAAATCCGCCGCCGCCAGATCAACCCGCAGCGCGCCGTCGCGTTCCTCGAACAGTATTGGGGCCAGGACCTGTCGGCCTACGACCCGTACGGCCCGCTGCCGGACATCGAACCGGCCGAAGGGGAACTGGACCCCTCGCGGGGGACGATTTCGATCGAGCACCGCACCGGGAAACTCGAGCGCATCCGGCAGTGGCGCGATCTCGCCGAGGCGAAGAACCTGTCGATCCACGAACTGGTGCTGGAGGTCGAACCGCGGCACCACTCGTTCGTCGGGACGCCGGGACAGGTCGCCGACGAATGGGCCCGGTATGCCGCCGACCGGGTGGTCGACGGGTTCAACCTCAGCCCGCACCTTGTTCCCGGCTCGATCGACGAGGTGGCCGACCGGCTCGTGCCGGAACTGCAGGAACGCGGGGTGTACCGCACCACCTACACCGGGTCGACGCTGCGCGAACATCTGGAGCTGCCGTGAAGTTCCTGCTCATCACCCTCATCACGCACACCCCCGACCCGGTCACCGGCGAACTCGCCGCCCCCGGCGCACGGCTGCGGGAGGTCGTCGAAAACGCCGGACTCGCCGAGGAACTGGGCTTCGACGGCTACGGCGTCGGCGAACGGCACGAGCGGCCGTTCCTGTCGTCCTCCCCGCCGGTGGTGCTCAGCCACATCGCCGCCCGCACGCGCCGGATCCGGCTGTTCACCGCGGTCACGACGCTCAGCCTGCTCGACCCGGTGCGCGCGTTCGAGGACTACTCGATGCTGGACAACCTTTCCGGCGGCAGGCTCGAACTCATCATCGGCAAGGGCAACGGCTCCGCCCAGCGCGAGCTGTTCGATGTCGCCCCCGAGGACCAGTGGGACCGCAACGCCGAGGGCTACGAGCTGTTCCGCAAGCTGTGGCAGGCGGATCGGGTCACCTGGTCCGGCCGGTTCCGCCCGCCGCTCACCGCGGCGGAGGTGTGGCCGCGTCCGCTGCAGCAGCCGATCCGGATCTGGCACGGCAGCGCCACCAGCCGCGAATCCGTCGAACTGGCCGCGAAACACGGGGATCCGCTGTTCTCCGCGAACGTCACCAACCCGATCGAACCGTACGCCGAGCTGATCCGGCACTACCGCCGGCGCTGGGCCTTCCACGGCCGCGACCCGGCCGACGCCGTGGTCGGCGCGGGCACGGCCGGATTCCACCTGGCCGGCCGTTCGCAGGACGCCCTCGACGCGTACCGGCCGATCTTCGAGGCCCGGCTGGCGCTCCAGCGCAAGCTCGGCCAGGAACCGGTTTTCCCGACCTTGGCGGATTTCGTCGAGCGCAGCTCCGCGTTGATCGGCAGTCCTGCCCAGGTCACCGAGAAAGTGTTGCGCTACCACGAACAGTTCGGCCACTGCGTGACGCATCTGTCCGCCGACCGCGACGGCCGGACACCGCGGGAACACCGTGCCGCGCTGGAGCTGTTCCAGGCCGAGGTCGCGCCGGCGTTGCGCCGGGCGATCCCAGGACCGCCGTGGCCGTCCATCGGCGCCTCGTGAGTGGCGACCCCTTCGCCGCGCAGGTCCGGCGGAACCGGCGCAGCGGCGGCCCGGATATCCAGTGACACCGCTTCCGCCGCCGCGCAAGATCGAGAGACGTGACCGACCTCGCCGCCTTGCCCGGCCGTCTGGCCGACCCACAGTTTCGCGAACTCCGGGCTGGCCGTCGTCGGCTCGCCGATCAGCTCGCCCAGTCGCGGGTCGTGCCGGCGGCCCCGGCGAGGTAGCGCAGGCAGGAGACATTCTGCCGCGCCTCCAGCGGCCAGTCCGCGTACAGCGCGCGGACATTTTCGTCGAGGAAGTTCAGTGTGATGAAATTCGGCCGTTCCCCGTCCGGCGCGGCGAAATCGAGGTGGGCGGCGAACAGTTTGCGGAACAGCGAATTCCACGCCAGGATGTCGCAGCGGAAATTCGGCACCGCGACCGCCGCGTCGCCGAGGGTGTTCACCAGCATGCGGGTTTGCGGGGTCACCACGTCGGTCGTGGCCGGGCGCGCTGGCAGGGCGGGAGCGGTCGAGCAGGTGCGCTTCCTCGGCCGCGCTCAGGTCCAGCGCGCGGGCGATCGCGGACAGGACTTCCGGCGACGCGTGCGCGGTCTGCGCTTGTTCGAGCCGGGCGCGGTAGGTCGAGCTGACTCCGGCGAGCGCGGCGACCTCCCGCCGGAATCCGGGCACTCGCCGGGAACCGCGGCTGACCAGGCCGATTTCGGCGGGTTGGAGGCGTTCGCGCATCCGTCGCAGATAGCTTCCGAGGCCGGTGTTCGCCGGCTCTGGCACGGTTCCGTCCAAGATCGCCCGCGACCGCGACGTCAAGCGTGTTGCGGCGGGAAGCCGTGTCGTCGCGCGAGCAGGACGACTGCCAGGACCGGTGCCATCAACGCCAGCACAGCCCAGGGGAACGAACTGCTGCCGGCCGCGTCGAGCAGCACTCCGCCGACAACGCCGCCAGCGGCCATCGCGGCGTTCCACAGCGTCACGAGCATCGCTTGGACGGTGTCCGCGGACTCGCCGCCCGCCTCCCCGGCCGCGGTTTGCAGCAGCGTCGGCACCCCTCCCCAGCCGAGCCCCCACAGCACGGCAGCCGCGTAAACCAGCGCGGGTCCGGTCGCGAGCAGGGCTGCGGCGACGGCGACCAG
>NZ_LWSF01000006.1:51980-178766 GCF_001651785.1 Amycolatopsis sp. M39 | reverse complement strand
GCCGAGGCCGGTGAGGAAGGTCGCGAGGTAGGCGTACAGCACGGTGTGCGCCAGCACGAACACCAGCGTGACGAGCAGGACCGCCGCGACTCCGGGGATCCGCAGAGCGGGCAGCATCTTCGGGCGCGCTCCCCCGGGCTGGCCGGGGAAGTCCGGCACGGCCGCGGCGATCCAGGCCAGCAACACCAGCGTGAGCACAGTCATGGCGAGGAACGCGGTGCGCCAGCCGGTCAGCTGGCCGGCGAAGGTCCCCGCGGGCACGCCAAGGCACAGCGCGACCGGGATCCCGGCCATGGCGATGGCAATGGCCCGGCCCTGCAGAGCGGGGGCGACGAGGCGGCGGGCGTACCCGGCCAGCAGCGCCCATGCGAGACCGGCGGCGACGCCCGCGACGAACCGCGCGACCATCGTCAGGCTGTACTCCGACGACACGGCGGTGACAGTGTTGGCCACGGCGAATCCGGCCATCGCGGTCAGGAGCAACCGTTTGCGTCGCCAGCCCGCGGTGATCGTGGACAGCGGGATCGCGGTCAGCACGGTGCCCAGCGCGTAGCCGGTGACGGTCTGCCCGGTCGCGGATTCGCTGACGCCGAGCGAAGCGCTCATCGCGGGCAGCAGACCGGCGGGCAGCGTCTCGGTGAGGCTGGTGACGAACACCGCGGTGGCGAGGGACAGAAGCGCGAAAAGCGGAAGCCGCCGGGTCGGCGCGACGGCGGCTGAGGTGGGGCTCATGCGCCCACCATGCGGACCGGGACTTCGGGAATGCTTACGATCGGCTGACGGTGATCTGACGGCGCGAACGAGGGGCGACGCATGCGGTTCGGGATGCTCGGCCCGCTCGCGGTGTGGGACGGGACAGGCGCACCGGTCGCCGTGCCCGAAGCGAAAGTACGGGCGCTGCTCGCAGCCCTCCTGGCCCACGACGGCGGGCCGGTCGCCCCGGATCGGCTGATCGAGGACCTCTGGGGCGCTCGCCCGCCGGGCAAACCGGCAGGCGCGTTGCAGGCCAAGGTGTCGCAGCTGCGCCGGATCGTCGGCCGGGAAGGCGTCGAACGGCAACCGGCGGGCTACCGGCTGCGGATCGGCCATTCCGACGCCGCCCAGTTCCGCGACCTCGTCGCCCAGGCTCGCGCGACGACGGATCCCCGAGCCCGGGCGGCGTGCTTCGCCGAAGCCCTGGACCTGTGGCGAGGCGAGCCGTTCGCCGACTTCGCCGACGAGGAGTTCGCGAGACCGGCCGCGCACCGGCTGTCCGAGCTACGCCTGGCCGCGGTGGAAGAACAAGCCACAGCCCAGGTCGAAGCAGGCGATTGCTCCCCCGCGGACGATCTGGCGGACGTCATCGCGCGGCATCCGCTGCGGGAGGGCTTGCGAGCAGCGCAGATGCGCGCACTGTACCTGCGCGGACGGCAGAGCGAAGCCCTTGCCTCCTATACCGATCTCCGCACCCGCCTGGCCGAGGAGCTGGGCGTCGATCCGGGCCCGCAGCTGCGCGCGCTGTACGAATCGCTGCTCCGCCAAGACCCCGGACTGGCTGCCGAACCACGCGGCAACCTCCCCCGCCCGTTGACGCCGTTGATCGGCCGGGAAGACGCGCTCGCCCGGCTGAGGGAGCTGCCGGCCAGGCTGGTGACGCTGACCGGGCCGGGCGGGGTCGGCAAGTCCAGGCTGGCAGTGGGCGTCGTGAGTGCTGATCACGGTTCTCACCGTGATCAGCACTCACGACGCTTCCCGGACGGCACCTGGCTAGTCGAACTCGCCTCCGCTCGCGGTTCCGCTGACCTCGCCGAGACGGTCGCCGCAGTGCTCGGAATCCGCGACTCGGCCGACGCCGCCTCCCCGGCCCGACGGCTCGCCACCGCCCTGCGCGACCGGCGGATGCTGCTCGTCCTGGACAACTGCGAGCACGTCGTCGAAGCCGCCGCCGAACTCGTCGAAGCGCTCCTCCGCTCGACCCGTCACCTGCGGATTCTCGTCACCAGCCAGGAACCGCTCGGTCTGCCGGGCGAAACCGTGTTCGCGGTCGAACCGCTGTCGCCCGCGGACGCCGTGCGGCTGTTCACCGAGCGCGCCACCGCCGCCGCCCCGGATTTCACCGGCGACGCCGGCACGATCGCCGAGATCTGCCGTCGCCTCGACGGCCTCCCGCTCGCGCTGGAACTCGCGGCGACCCGCGTACGCGGCTTGGGCGTGCGGGAACTGGCCGCCCGGCTCAACGACCGGTTCGCCGTGCTGACCCGAGGACCGCGCGGCGCTCCGGCGCGGCAGCAGACCTTGCGCGCGGTGCTCGACTGGAGCTGGGAGCTGCTCAGCGAGCCGGAACGGACCGTCCTCAGCGGACTGGCCGTCCATCGCGGCAGTTTCGATCTCGCCGCCGCCGAAGCCGTCTGCGCGGGAGACGGCGACGTGGTCGATCTCGTGCTCCGGCTGGTCGACCGGTCGCTGGTGTCCGTCTCGAACGGACCGGCCGGGATCCGGTACCGGCTGCTGGAATCCGTTGCCGCGTATGCCGTCGAGCGGGTGGCGGATCCGGCTGTCACCCGCGAAAGGCACCTGCGCCATTATCTGGAGATCGCCGAAAAAGCCCAGTTGCACGGTGCCGGGCAACGGGTTTGGCTGGCCCGGCTGGACGTCGAAGCAGGCAACCTGCGCGCGGCTCTGGACGAGGCCGTCTGCCGGTCGCCCGCCGAGGCGGTGCGGTTCGCGACAGCGCTGTCCTGGTGGTGGCTGCTGCGCGGCAGGCTCACTGAAGGCCGCCGGATGCTGTCCGCCGTGCTGCGGGTCGCCGGGCCCACTCCGGATCTCACTGTCCTCACTGGATCGTTCGCCCTGCTGACCGGCGAACAAGCCCCGCCCGATTCCCCGGAGAGCGCCCGCGCGCTATGGCTGCGCGCCTACAGCCTGTTCAGCGTCGGCGACCTCGATGCCAGCCACGAGGTGAACGCCCGTGCCCTGGCAGCTGCCGGCGACGACGAATGGGGTGTCGCCGCGGCGCTCGGCCTGCGCGCGATGCTCAGCCTGGTCCGCGGTGATCTCGCCGGGCTCGGCCGCGACGGTCTGCGCAGCGCGGAGATCTTCCGCCGCCTCGGCGACCGGTGGGGCGAGATGCAGACCATCCCGCCACTGGCCGCGCTCGCCGAAATCAAGGGCGACTACGCCGAAGCCGCGCGCCGCCAGCACGAAGGACTGGCCATCGCGCGCGAACTGGGCTTGCAGGCGGAAGTGTCCGCGAGACTGTCCGGCCTCGGCCGCCTGGCGCTGCTCGAACGCGACTGGCACCGAGCCCGCGACCTGCACGAACAAGCTCTCCGCAGCGCCGCCGCGCACGGCTACGCCTACGGCCGGATCCACGCCGAAATGGGCCTCGCACTGGGTGCCCGCCGCTCCGGGGACCTCGACGCCGCAGAACGCCGCCTGACTCGCATCCGCGACGAATACCGCGGCCTGTCCTCGACGGCGGGCGACCATTTGCGGTACGCGGAACTCGGTTTCATCGCCGAACTCCGGGGAGATCCAGTGCGGGCGAAGAAGTATCACCGGCAAGGCCTGGAGTACGCGCGAATGCTCGATGAGCCACGTGCTTTCGCGCTGTCGTTGGAAGGGCTAGCGGGCACGGTGGTTCCGGAAACCGCGGCGTTGCTGCTCGGCGCCGCCGACGCCGCGCGGCGCAGTGCCGGCGCACCGCTCCCGCCCGCCGAGCGCGGCGACGTCGACCGGATCGCCGAGGCCGCCCGATCCGTCCTCGGCGAATCCGCCTTCGGCGCGATGTTCGATCGGGGCGCCCAGTTGCCGGTCGACGCCGCAGCAGCTATGGCCGCACAGACAGGATGAGTTTCCCCATCGCTTTCCGGTTTTCGATGGCTTCCAACGCCTGCCGCACTTCGGCCAGCGGGTAGCTCCCGCCCAGCGGCGGCACGATCTTCCCGGAAGCCAGTTTCGGCAGCAGCTCCGCCCACTGCCCCGGCAAGTACCCCGGCCGCGGCAGCGCGTACGCGCCCCAGCCGACGCCCACGACGTCCAAATTGTTGAGCAGCAACCGGTTCACCTTCACCTCGGGGATCGACCCGCCGGTGAATCCGATGACCAGCATCCGCCCGTCCGCGGCCAGACAGCGCAGCGAATCGGTGAACCGGTCGCCGCCGACCACATCCGCGATCACGTCCACGCCGCGGCCGCCGGTCGACGCCTTCACCGCGTCCTTGAAGCCCTCCGCCAGCACGTACTCGTCCGCCCCGGCCGCGACCGCCGTCTCGCCCTTCTCCGGCGTCGACACCACGCCGAGCACCTTGCCCGCGCCGAACGCCTTCGCGACCTGGATGACCGCCGTGCCGACCCCGCCGGCCGCGCCGTGCACCAGCACGGTCTCCCCGGCCGCCATCCGGCCGCGCCGGCACAGCGCGAAATGCGCGGTCAGGTAGTTGAACGGAATCGCCGCCGCCTGGTCGAAGCCCAGTTCGTCCGGGATCGGGAACACCGCGTCGGCCGCGCACGCGACCTGCTCGGCGAACCCGCCCAGGAACGGCAGCGCCGCGACCCGGTCCCCGGCCTTGACCGCCGCGCCGTCCGGAGCCGCCGCCACCACCCCGGCGACCTCCGCGCCCGGGACGAACGGCAACTCCGGCTTCACCTGGTACAGCCCGCGCGTCTGCAGCAGATCCGGGAACGACACCCCGGCCGCGTGCACGTCGATCAGCACCTGGTCCCCGGCACGCGAAGGCGCGTCGGCTTCGGCTACCGAAACGGTCGACGGGCCTTCGAGATCCTTGATGTGTACGGCTTTCATGCGTTTCTCCTGGTTCACAGCGCGGCGAGGATGTCGTTGACCCGGTCCTTGGCGTCGCCGAAGAGCATCGCCGAGTTCTCCCGGAAGAACAGCGGGTTCTGCACGCCCGCGTACCCCGAAGCCATGGACCGCTTGAACACGACGACGTTCTCCGCTTCCCACACCGTCAGCACCGGCATGCCCGCGATCGGGCTGCCCGGGTCCTCGGCCGCGGCCGGGTTGACGGTGTCGTTGGCGCCGATCACCAGCACCACGTCGGTGTCGGAGAAGTCGTCGTTGATCTCGTCCAGCTCCAGCACGATGTCGTACGGGACCTTCGCCTCGGCGAGCAGCACGTTCATGTGGCCGGGCAGGCGTCCGGCCACCGGGTGGATGCCGAAGCGGACCTCGATGCCCTTGTCGCGCAGTTTCCGGGTCAGCTCCGCCACCCCGTACTGCGCCTGCGCGACCGCCATCCCGTAGCCCGGCGTGATGATCACCCGCGACGCGGCCGTCAGCAGTTCCGCCGCGCCCTCGGCGTTGATTTCGCGGTGCTCGCCGTAATCCTTGTCGCCGGACGGTCCGGCTTCGATCCCGAACCCGCCCGCGATCACCGAAATGAACGACCGGTTCATCGCCTTGCACATGATGTAGGACAGGTACGCACCGGAGGAACCGACGAGCGCGCCGGTGATGATCAGCAGGTCGTTCTCCAGCAGGAAGCCCGACGCCGCAGCGGCCCAGCCGCTGTAGCTGTTCAGCATCGACACGACCACCGGCATGTCCCCGCCGCCGATCGAGGCGACCAGATGCCAGCCGAGCGCGAGGGCGAGCACGGTGACGACGATCAGCAGCCACAGCGCCGGGCTGGCGACGAACCACGCGGTGAACGCCACGAACAGCACAAGGGCGCCGAGGTTCAGGAAGTTCTTGCCCGGCAGCATCAACGGCGCGGACTTGATCTTCGCCGACAGCTTCAGGTTCGCCACGATCGACCCGGTGAACGTCACCGCCCCGATGAACACCCCGATGAACACCTCGGCATGGTGGATCCCCACCGTGCCGAGGCTGCCGAGATGCGCCGCTTCCCCGCCGGACGGGTCCGCTTCCACTTGCAGGTAGCCGTTCCAGCCCACCAGAACGGCGGCGAGACCGACGAACGAATGCAGCAGGGCGATCAGCTCGGGCATCCCGGTCATCTCGACCACCGCCGCCCGGCGCAGCCCGATCCCGGCGCCGATCACCATCGCGACGATCATCAACGCGATCGACGTCCCGGTGATCTCCCCCGTGACGGCTTGGGCGATCGTCGCGATCAACGCGACGACCATCCCGGCGATGCCGAAATAGTTTCCGACCCGCGCGGTTTCGTGCCGGGACAGCCCGGCCAGCGCGAGAATGAACAACAGCCCGGCCACGATGTAGGCGGCCTGGCTCGCAGTGTGCACAGTCATCTGAAGAAGGCCTCTCGGGTCAGCTGCGGGAGAACATGGCGAGCATCCGGCGGGTCACCGCGAACCCGCCGAAAATGTTGATCGTCGCCAGCAATGTCGCCACCGCCGCCAGCACGACGACCACCGTGTTGCCGCTGACCAGATTCAGCAGAGCCCCCACGACGATGATCCCGGAAATCGCGTTCGTCACCGACATCAACGGCGTGTGCAGCGCGTGGTGCACGTGCCCGATCACGTAGTAGCCGATCACGATCGCCAGCGCGAACACCGTCAGATGCGGCAGCAGGGCCGCCGGAGCCAACGCCGCCAGCAGCAGGAACACCGCCGCGACCCCCAGCACCAGCCCGAGCCGACGCCCCGGGGACATCGGCTGCTTCTCCGGTTCCTCCTTCTTCTCCGGCGCCGCCGCGGGCTTCTGCGGAGCCGCGGAGACTTGCACCGGCGGCGGCGGCCACGTCAGCTCGCCGCCCTTCACCACCGTGATCGACCGGACCACCACGTCGTCGAAGTCGACCACGAGCTGGCCGTCCTTCTCCGGCGTCATCAGCTTCATCAAGTTGACCAGGTTGGTGCCGTAGAGCTGCGACGCCTGCGCCGGAAGCCGCCCCGCGAGGTCGGTGTAGCCGAGGATCGTCACGCCGTTGTCGGTGACGATGCTTTCGCCGGCGACCGAACCCTCGACGTTGCCGCCGTTCACCGCGGCCATGTCCACGATGACCGAACCCGGCTTCATCGACGCCACCATCTCGCCGGTGATGATCCGCGGCGCCGGACGGCCCGGGATCAACGCCGTCGTGACGATGATGTCGACGTCCTCGCACTGCGTCGCGTACAGCTCCTTCTCGCGCGCCTTGTAGTCGTCGCCCATCTCCTTCGCGTACCCGGTGGCGGAAACCTCCGCGTTCGGGTCCTCGATGGACAGATACTCCCCGCCCAGGCTCTTCACCTGATCAGCGACTTCCGGGCGCGGGTCCGTCGCCCGCACGATCGCCCCCAGCGACCCCGCCGCGCCGATCGCCGCCAACCCGGCCACCCCGGCGCCCACGACCAGCACCTTGGCCGGGTTGACCTTGCCCGCCGCGGTCACCTGCCCGGTGAAGAACCGCCCGAACGTGTGCGCCGCCTCCACCACCGCGCGGTACCCGGCGATGTTCGCCATCGAGGACAGCACGTCCAGCGACTGCGCCCGGCTGATCCGCGGCACCGCGTCCATCGCCAACGCCGTGATCGGCCGCTTCGCCACATCCTCCACCAGCTCCGGCTTCAACGCCGGAGCCAGCAAGCTCACCACCGTCGCGCCCGATTTCACCGCGTCCAGCTGCTCGGAAGAGGGAGCGTTCACCCCGAACACGATGTCCGCCTCAACGATCGACCCGACCGCCGCGCCCGCGTCCGCATACGCCTGGTCGAAGAACCCCGACGCCAGCCCGGCGCCCGGCTCCACCGCCACCTCGTAGCCCAGCCCGCGCAGCTTGCCCACCGTTTCCGGGGTCGCCGCGACGCGCGTCTCCCCCGGTTGGGCCTCCTTGAGCACCCCGATCAGCATGCTGTCTCCTTCCCGCTCGTTCGCGGAAGACCCGCCGGCCGGGCCTGACGGCGTTTGGGGTCGCCACCTGGTCCGACTTCGCCCGCTTCAGGTACAGATGCGCTGGATACTCCCATGCCGCCCGGCCTCCGGCAGCCAACCGGAGCCCCTTTTTCGACAGCGAGTGCGACGAGATCACGGTCATAGCCCCGGCCGGTCGCGGCGGCCGGGTCCCCCGCGCGGTTTCCCGGGCCGCGGCGGCGAGCCGGGAAACCGCCGACTACCCGGTTGAACCGCCTCGCCGGTCCCCGGCCGTCGCTGCCGGGGGCGGGCCCGGGGACCCGGCCGCCGGATCGATCACGAGGTCCGCAGTGATGTCCGCCACTTGACAACCGGCCTCCCCTGGCTCAGCCGACCGGGCGGCGCAATCCGCTGCTCCGCTCGGAGCCCGCGGTCGCGTAGCGGGTCAGCATGGCCCTCAGCGCGTCCTCGAACGCGGGAAGGTCGAGCGGCTCCGGACCGGCGATCAGCTTGTGCACGAGCAGTTCCACCGTGTTCACCACGATCCGCGCCGCCATGTCCACATTGGACACGATCGGTTCCGGCGACCGCTCCGGCAGATCGCGCACGTCGGCGATCCGCTCCAGCGACTCCGCCGAACGCGGGGCCTGGTCGGCCGTCACGCCCAGCAACTGCGGATCGTCGAGGTGGTTGGGGACGGCCACGTGCACGAGTTCGCGGAGCGCCCCGTCGAGCGTCTCCGGCGGCCCGGCGGTTTCCCGGTGGCGGCGCAGGGTTTCCGCGCCGCCAGCGCGACGAGGATGGCGTCCTTGTCCGGGTAGTACTGGTACAGCGACCCGATCGACACCGGCGCCCGCTCCGCGATGCGGTTCGTGGTACCCGCGGCGTAGCCCCGCTCGGCGAAAATCCGCGCGGCGGCCGCGAGGATCCGCTGCCGGGTCGGCTCGCCGCGCACCCGCTGGGGTTCCGGGCGCGGCCGGAGCCGCTTTCCGGACCTCCCGAACCTCCTCGACGGCAGTGAGCTTTTGCTCATAATAAGCCACTGAACAGGGATTCCGCTCGGAGCGCCGGGGTCTCCGGCACCCGGCAGCAGTGCGGTCCACTGTGGACCCTGGCCGGAGACCGCGAAGCGGCAGAAGTGCTTGCACTTCGCTAGCACTCGTGGTCTCCTGGAAGCGCTTGCAGAGCACAATCACTTCGAAGGGGAAGCCATGATCCGCCGAGTACTCGCCCAGTGCACCGTCTCCGACCTCCCGCGTGCCGAGAAGTGGTACACCGTGTTGTTCGGCCGCAGTCCCGACGCGCGGCCGATGCCCGGCCTGCTGGAATGGCACCTCGACGACGCCTTCGGACTGCAAGTGTGGTCCGAACCCGAGCGCGCCGGACGGTCGACGGTCGTCTTCGAGGAAACGGATCTCGACGCGGCCGCCGCCAAGGCCGCGAAGGCCGGTATCGCGCACGACGGACCGCTGCCCGGCGGCGGCGCGCGCATTCTGCCGCTCGCCGATCCGGACGGGAACCGCGTCGTCTTCAGCGGCACGTGATCCGGCTTGACCGTCCGGTCCGGACCGGCCTAGGGTCGCGACTAGAGAGATCGCTCTAGTCGCCAGACCCGAGGGAGGTCCGATGCCGCGCGTGGAGCTGTCCGCCGGGCCGATCGACTACACCGACACCGGCGGCGCCGGACCGGCCCTGGTGTTCGGGCACGGTTTCCCGATGTCGGGCACGCAATGGCGCAAGGTCGTCCCGCTGCTGGACGGCTGCCGCTGCCTGCTGCCCACGCTGCCGCTCGGCGCGCACCTGGCCCCGATGCGGCCCGACGCCGACCTGACCCAGTTCGGGGTCGCGCGGCTGCTGGGCGAATTCCTCGCCGCACTCGACCTCCGCGACGCGACCATCGTGCTCAACGACTGGGGCGGCGGCCAATTCCTCGTCGCAGGCGGGTTGGCCCCGGCCGAGCACGTCGCCCGGGTCGGACGGCTCGCGCTCGTCGCGTGCGAAGCGTTCGACAACTTCCCGCCCAAGCCCGCGCGACCGGCCGTGAAGCTGCTCCGCCTTCCCGGCGGACCGTGGCTGCACGTCCAAGCCACCCGGACGTCGTTCTACCGCCACGCCAAAGCCGCGTACGGCGGGATGTGCGAAAGCCGGATCCCCGACGACGTGCTCGAAGGCTGGTTCGCGCCGGCGTTGCGGGACAAGGAAATCCGCCGGGACATGGTCAAATTCGCCACCGGGAGCCCGCCGCGACGGGTACTGCTCGAATGGACCGAGCGGCTGCGGGCGTTCGACCGGCCGGTCCTGGTCGCGTGGGCGGGCAAGGACCGGATGATGCCCGCCGAGCACGGACGGCGGCTCGCCGAGCTGTTCCCGGACGGCCGTCTCGTCGAAATCCCGGACAGCGGCACGCTGATCCCGGAAGACCAGCCGGAACGGCTGGCCGAGGAACTGACCGCGTTCCTGGCCGAAACCGGCGCGAAATAACGCCTCAGGCCGGCACAGCCAGCGGAAAGCGCACTCCGGTCAGTTCTTCGGAGACAGTCCACAAGCGACGGGCGGTCTCAAGATCGCGTGCTTTCGCTGACCGGCCAACGAGTTTCGGCGCGCCGTGGTTCTGCAGAAAACCGCGCGGACCCGCGTAGCTGTCCCCCGGGATGTCGGCCAGCGCGGCGTAAAGCGTCGGCCGGGCGCCTTGTTCGGGGGTTTGCGCGAACAGGCGAGTGCCGAATTTCGCGACGGTGGAGAGCACCGGCATCTCGACTTTCAGCAGGTTCGTCGCCGCCACGCCCGGATGCGCGGCGGTCGCGAGCACCGGCGAACCGGCTTCGGCCAGCCGGCGCTGGAGTTCGGCGGTGAACAGCAGGTTCGCGAGTTTCGACTGCCCGTAGGCCGCCGTCGCCCGGTACGGCCTGCGTTCCCAGTTCAGGTCGGCGAAATCGATCGAGCCCACCCGGTGCCCGTTCGACGAAACCGTGACCACCCGGCCGCGGATCTGCCGCAAAAGAAGGTTCGTGAGCGCGAAATGGCCGAGATGATTGGTCCCGAACTGGGATTCGAAGCCGTCCGCGGTGCGCGAGAGCGGCGGGATCATGATGCCGGCGTTGTTGATCAGCAGGTCGATCGGCTCGGTGAACTCCGCCGCGAACGCGCGGACCGACGCCAGGTCGGCGAGGTCGAGCTGGCGGACTTCGGCGTCGCCGGGCAGCTGGCCGGCGACCTCGCGGCCGCCGCGCGGATTCCGCACCGCGAGCACGATCCGCGCGCCCTTGGCGGCCAGCGCCGCCGCCGTCGCCCGGCCTAGTCCGCTGTTCGCACCGGTGATCACGGCGGTGCGGCCGGTCTGGTTTTCCGGAAGAAGGTCCATGTCCCCAAAGTAGGCACCGGAAACAATGTTGTCAACGGAAACATGCTGCTAGACTGACCGGGTGCGCGACCAGTCCGAAGACCGCCCCTACCACCACGGCAGCCTCCGCACCGCCTTGCTCGACGCGGCCGAACGCGGGTTGCGCGCGCACGGGGCCGATCAGCTGTCGCTGCGCGACCTGGCCAGGGAGATCGGCGTCAGTCACGCCGCACCGCGCCGGCACTTCCCGGATCGGCAGGCGTTGCTCGACGCTCTCGCCGAAACCGGTTTCGCCCGTTTGGACAGCGCGTTGCGCACGGCGTTGAAGACTGCCGACGATTTCCCAGGCCGGGTACGCGCCGCGGCAACCGCGTACACCCGCTTCGCCACCGAGAGCTCTGCGCTGCTGGAACTGATGTACACCAGCAAGCACCGCCCTGGCGCGTCGCGGATCGTGCAGGCCGCCGAAGCGCCGTTCGCGCTGATGAACGACCTGATCCTCGAAGGTCAGCAGCAGGGCGCGTTGCAGGAGGGGCCGCCGCAGCGGATCGGCGTCGTGCTGTTCGCGACGCTGCAAGGAATCGCGACGCTCGGCAACGGCGACCTCGTTCCGCCGGAATTGCTCGACGGGCTCGTGGACACCGCCGTCGAACAGTTCCTGCGCGGCGCTCGTCCATAACGAAACCGATCGGCCGGTCGAACGCGGCCGGCAATTGGATACCGTGGTCGGCATGGCTGACCAACGACCGCTCGGCTTGCGAGAACGCAAGAAGCTCGACACGCGCAAAGCGCTGAGCGACGCCGCCGTGGCGCTGATGTACGAGAGAGGTCCAGACAACGTCGTCCGCGAGGACATCGCCGAGCGGGCCGGGGTGTCGCTTCGGACGTTCAGCAACTACTTCGCCACGAAATACGACGCGGTCGCCTACCGGCAGGAGCACCGGATCCGGCTCAGCGCGGAACTGCTGCGCAACCGCCCGGCGGACGAACCGCTGTGGACCGCGCTCGCCGAAGCGCTCATCGAACCGCTGCGCGCCGACGGAGTGCCCTACGGGCAGCCAGCATCCGACCAGCTCAGCGCGGTGCAGGCGTGGAGCGCGACGCCGGAGATGCGCACCGCGCTCGCGCGCGTGGAAACCGGCGAGCTGGTCAAGGCGATCGCCGAACGCACCGGTACGCAGGTCGGCGAACTGTACCCGCGGCTGGTGTCGGACGTCGCGATCGCGGCGATGACCACGGTGCTGAACCGGTTTCTGGACGAGAGCCTGGAGAAGACGGTTCCGGCGACGCTGCGCGAGGTGTTCGCGAGGATTTCCCGGGGGCTGCCGCCTCGGTGAGCAGCGCCATGCCGCCGCCGGCAGCGGATTCTCCCTGCCATGCGCGACGAACTCGGCCCGCAGCGCCCCCCGATCCTCCTCGGTGAGCAGCCGGTACGGACTGGTCCGGCTCGGCGCGCACCACACCCGGCCGCCCTCCCAGCCCTGCGCGCGCAACGGGGCCTTGTCCCCCTTGCCGCTGCCGGTCACCGGAGCCTCGTCGAGGATCCGGAGGAATGCAGGCCGCCATTTCGTACCGAGATCCGGTTGCGCGGCAAGGAATCCATCGAACTCGACCGGATCGAAGACGGCATCCTCAGCGAGAATCACCGACGCCATGAGCCGGTCCGCGGATCGGGCACGCCGTAGCAGTGCGCCACCGCGAACGCCGGGTACCGGCCCAGGATCCGCTCGACCGGGATCGTGCCGAAGTTCTCGCCGTCCACGCGGAGCCAGTCCGCCGCCCGGCCCGCGAAGTACAGGTAGCCGTCGCGGTCGCGATAGCCCAGGTCGCCGGTCCAGAAGTCCTCGCCGCCGAATTTCAGCCGTTCGGCCACAGCGGCGGGGTTGCGGTAGTAGCCCTCGCACGTTTTCCCCCGGCCCACCGCGACGATCTCGCCGGTCGCTTCCTCGCCGTTCAGCACCAGGCCGTTCTCGTCGAATCCGGCGAGCGGGCATTCCCGGTTGTCCTGGTCGCGGATTTCCGCGCGCATTCCCGGCGCGGGGCAGCCCAGTGCGTTCGGCGGCGCGTCCGGGCCGGGCACGATGCGGGTTCCGCCCGCGCTGGACCCGTAGCCCTCCCGCACTTCGCAGCCGAACCGGCGGCGGAATTCGGCGGATTCGCCCGGCGCGGCCTCCGAGCCGAAGGCGACCTCCAGCCGGTTGTCGGCGTCGGTCGGCCACTCCGGCCGCGCGACGACGTAGCTCAGCACCCGGCCGACGTAGGTGAAGCAGGTCACGTGCGTGCCCGGGGTGATTTCCTGCTCGACGTCGGTGGCCACCACCAAGGTGTAGCCGGCCGCGTCGAGCACGTTCATCAGCCGCGAGTACGCGAAATCCTCCACCGCGCCCTCGCGGGCGCAGCTCCTGGATCTCGCAGTAGCGCCGGTACCCGGCCATGATCCATGGTCGAGCACATCGCGGGCGGCGCGACGACGCCGGGACGGCCGGCCGCCTTCGCCGCGGCGTCGTCGACGTATACCGGATTGCGGTCGTCGAGCGCCTCGACCCAGTTGCGGATCATCGCCTCGTTCACCGCGCCGGCTCGGCCCGCTGACCGGTGAACTCGGCGAAGTCCGCCCGGAGACCGGTCATCACTCCTCCTTGAGCAAGCGTTTGCCAGGAAGGCAGGAGCGTGGCGCGGGCAAGGGAGAGTCCCGGTGGGTGGGTGGCTCGTGCGTGTTGACCACGGTGAGAAGCGGGATCAACACGCACGACCCCCTACTCCCACCGCACCCACCGCCGCACTACCTTCCCCGTCGCGTTGCGCGGCAACGGGTCCCGGGTCAGGAACCAGGCCGTCGGCACCTTGTACCGGGCGAGCCGGCCGCCGAGATAGCCGCGCAGCTCCTCAGCGTCCACTTCGGACTCCGCGCGAAGCACCACCTTCGCCGCGACAATCTGGCCGTAATCCGAATCCGGCAGCCCGGCCACAATGCACTCGGCGACCCCGGGATGTCCGGCGAGCTGTTCCTCCACCTCCGCCGGGTAGATGTTCTCCGCCCCGCGCAGGATCAGGTCGCTGCGCCTGCTCAGCACGAACAGCGCACCGTCGCGCAGCTGGCCGAGGTCGCCGGTCCGGAACCAGCCGTCGTCGGTGAACGCGGCGGCGGTCGCGGCCGGGTCGTTGAAGTAGCCGAGCATCACCTGGGGGCCGCGGAGGTGGATCTCGCCGTCGGCGCCGTCCGGGACCGGGCGGCCTTCGGTGTCGCGGATCCGCACTTCCATGTTCGGCACCGGCCTGCCCGCGGTGTCCGGGTCGGCGAGGAGTTCGGCGGGGGTCGCGAGGGTGGCCGCGGTGGACGATTCGGTCAGGCCGTAGTTCGTGCTCAGCGAGGCGGCCGCGCCCGGCAACGCGCCCCGCAGCTGGTCTTTCAGCTCGGCGGTCGACGGCGCGCTGCTGACCGAGACCGTCTTGAGCGTGCTGAGGTCGTAGCCGGAGAGATCGGCTTCGACCAGGCGGGACAGCATCGTCGGGACCGCGCCCCAGTTGGTGACCCGCTCGGCCTGCACGAGGTCCAGCACCCGGTGGATGTCGAATTTCCCCTGGTACAGCACGGCGGTATCGCCCACCGCGAGCCGCACGACGGCGAGGTTGTGCAGGGCGGCGATGTGGAACAACGGGGTGGCCAGCAGGAATCGGCGATCCCGTGCCGGACGGCCGAATTCCGCCGCCAGCGCGTCGTTGAACAGGTGGAACCAGACCGCGGCGAGCACATTGCGGTGCGAGTGCGTCGCACCCTTCGGACGACCGGAAGTCCCGCTGGTGAAAAGGATGACCGCGGGGTCGTCCTCGTCGACCGGCCCCGGTTTCAGCCGCGCGCCTTCGTGCCGGCCGAGGAGTTCCCGGTATTCCGGGCTGCCGAGTTCCAGCACCGGATACCGGTCCGCGACCAGCGGCTTCCGGGCGGTGTCGGTCAGCACGGCCTTCGGCGTGGTCAGGTCGAGGCCGTGCGCGACCTCCGGCCCGGCCCACATCGAGTTCATCCCGACCGCGATCGCACCGAGCGACACCGCCGCCCAGAATCCCACTATCCACTCCGGGCAGTTCGCCGCGCACAACGCGACCCGGTCCCCGCTGCCGACCCCGTATTCGGTCCGCAACGCCGCGGCGAGCGCGGCGACCTGGTGGTAGTGCTCGGCAAAGGTGAGCCGATTGTCCACAGTGACCAGATACTCGCGATCGCCGAACTCGCGCGAGGCCTCCAGCAATGCGGTCAGGCACCGGTGCCGGCGCGCGAACACCCTCGCCGGACGGCCCGCGACCGGCTCCGGCCGGATCTCGAACTCCGCGCCCGGCGCGGTCAGCCGCGCGATGATGTCGTCCCGATCGGTCATCGGTCGCCTCCCGTGGTGATCATCGGATCGTCAGCTGCCCGCCGTCGACGTTCCAGCACTGCCCGCTCACCCAGCCCGCCTCGGCGCCGGCCAGGAACACCGCGGCCGACGCGATGTCGGCGGGCTCGCAGGGGGCGATCCGAGGAAAACGTTTGCGGTCAGTGACATCGCGGGGCTCGACGACACGGAGACGTCACCGCACGACCGCAGCCATCTCCTCCAGCATCGCCCGGACGTCCCGGCGGCGATACCCGAGCAGCTCCGTCTCCCGGGCGTCCGGTTCGTACGCGATCGTCGCGCCCCTCCCCGGGACCAAAACCCGGTCGGGCAGGAACGGGTGCTCCTCGTCGCGCTCTTCCAGGACCCGGCCCGAGCCCGAGACGTCGAAGATCAGCTGGAAGTAGTCTCGGAAGCTGAGGTTTTCGTCGCCCACCAGGTACGCCGCACCGGATTCCCCGCGCAGCAGAGCACCCTCGACCGCTTCGGCCAGGCTCCGCACGGACAGGTAGTTCGTCCCGCCGGCCGGCGCGAAGTCCGGCACCTTCCCGGCCAGCTCCCCCTCAGCCCACGCCAGCATTTTCGCGAACTGCCGCGTCGACCGGCCGGGTGCCATGCCGACGATCGACGGCGGGTTCAGCGTGCACACCGTGAACCCGTCCCCGGCGAGGGCTCGCGCTCCTTCGTCGGCGAGGCGGCGCGCGTCGACGTACGGGTTCGTTTCCGCGAGATCCGGCCGGACCTGGTGGTAGTAACTGCCGATCTGGACGAAACGTCCGACACCAGCGCGTTTCGCGCGCGCCGCGATCGCGGTGACGCCCTCGATTTGGTACGTCCGCCAGAACTCCTCGTCGCCCCAGCCGGAAACATGCCGGATGTCTTGTCCGGCCGCGAAGACGACGGCGTCGAACGGTGCCAGCGCAGCCTCGTCGAAACCGCCGTGGGCGTAGTCGCCGAGCAGCACCGGCAGGCCCGCCACCAGCGAATCGGCGTCGGGTTCGTGTCGTCCGGCGACCGTGACGGCGTGCCCGGAGCCGCTCAAGTGCACGGCGGTGTTCGCGCCGATCATGCCGGTGCCGCCGATGACCAAGACCTTCATGCGCATTCCTCTATCCGAAGTGGACTCGCCCGCCGTCGACCACCGGGCCGCGTTCCGAGGTGATCCGCAGTCCGCCGCCGGACCAGCCTTCGACCCGCAATTCCTCGCCGGGGAACACCGGAGCGGCGAACCGGCCTTCCAGCGACGTCAGGTCCGCCGGGTGCGCGCCGACCTGCCGGGCGGCGACCAGCGCGCCCGCGCCGAGGGTGGCCAAACCGTGCAGGATCGGGCGCGGCTGGCCGATTCCGGCCGCCGCCGCGGGGTCGACGTGGATGTGGTGCCGGTCCCCGAGCAACCGGTAGAGCAGGGCTTGGTTGGCCGCGGTGGACAGTGGAACAGTCCAATCCGGACTGTCCAAAGCAGACGGACGCCCGGGGCCGCGTTCGCCGCCGAACCCGCCGATACCGGGGCAGAACAACGACCATGTCGCGACGAAGCAGTCCGATTCGACGGCCACGTCGTACACCGCGGCACTGCCTTTGTCCCATACCTCCGTGACCCGGGCCTGCATGGAAATCTCGCCCGCGAGCGGCAATGGCTTCAGAACTTGCAACCGTTGCGAACCGTGCACCGCGTTGCCGACCTCGAACGCACCGGCCGAGCCGAGGACGTCCGGGGCCCATTGGGCGAGTGTCAGCGCGAACGGCGGCAGCACCCGAAGCCGGTCCTCGAACACCAAGTCGAGTTCGTCCGGCCGGGCGCCGATGGCGAGTGCGTAGAGGATCGGATCACGGTCGGTATAGGCGACCGTGCGTTCGCCGAGGACCCGACCCTTCCAATCCGCGGGGCTGTTCACTGCGCTCCGTAAACCGGTTCGGGCGCGGGCGCTTCCTTCAGCAGTTCACGCACCGCCGGGCCGACTTCGCCGGCTGTCCAGCGACGGTCCAGTTCGCGGGACGGGCCGTGGCTCCAGCCGTTCTCCACGCAGATCCGGCCGCCCCCGACCTCGATCACGCGGCCGGTGACGTCCGCGGCCTCCTCGCTGGCGAGCCACGCGACGATCGGCGACACGTTGCCCGGGTGCATCGCGTCGAACCCGTCGTCCGGCGTGGCCATCTGCGCCGCGAACGGACCCTCGGTCATCCGGGTGCGCGCGGCCGGGGCCAGCGCGTTCACCGTGATGCCGTACCGGCCGAGTTCCGCCGCTCCGACCAGCGTCAACGCGGCGATCCCGGCTTTGGCGGCGCTGTAGCTGCCCTGGCCGATGCTGCCCTGCAGCCCCGCCCCGGAAGTGGTGTTGACGATCCGCGCCGCCCGCGTTCGCCCGGCTTTCGCCTCCGCGCGCCAGTAACCCGCAGCGTGGTGCATCAACGCGAAGTGCCCCTTGAGGTGGACCGCGACGACCGCGTCCCACTCCTGCTCGCTGGTGGTCACGATCATCCGGTCGCGCACGAAGCCCGCGTTGTTCACCACGATGTCCAGCCCGCCGAACGCGTCGACCGCCTGCCGCACCAACGCTTCCGCCGCCGCGAAGTCCGCGACGTCGGCGCCGTTGGCCACCGCTTCGCCGCCCAGCGCGCGGATCGCCTCGACCACTTCGCCGGCCGGACCGTCGGACGCGCCTTCGCCCGCACCCGACGTGCCGAGGTCGTTGACCACGACGCTCGCGCCCTGGCGGGCGAGCTCCAGCGCGTGCTCGCGGCCGAGCCCGCGGCCTGCCCCGGTCACGATCGCGACCCGGCCCTCCACAATCCCGCTCACATCATCTCCGTTTCGTCGACCGGCAGGCGAGGCAGTTCCCCGTAAACCAAGCAAGTGTTAGGCTACCAAGCAATCGCTAGGTTAGGAACGCACGTGACGATTTCCACGCAGCTCCACGACAACGGCACCTTCGTGGTCACCACGGACTACCCGCCGGTGAACGCCCTGCCGGTCGCCGGATGGTTCCGCCTCGCCGAAACGGTCCGGGAGGCCGGCGAGGACCCGGCGGTGCACGTCGTCCTGCTCAGGGCCGAGGGACGCGGCTTCAACGCGGGCGTCGACATCAAGGAAATGCAGCGCACCACCGGTTTCGACGCCCTCGTCGGCGCGAACCGCGGCTGTTACCTGGCCTTCAAGGCGATCTACGAATGCGCCGTCCCGGTGATCGCCGCGGTGAACGGCTTCTGCCTGGGCGGCGGCGTCGGCCTGGCCGGCAACTGCGACACGATCATCGCCGCCGACGACGCGTACTTCGGCGTCCCCGAGGTAGACCGCGGCGCGCTGGGCGCGGCCACGCACCTTGCCCGCCTGGTCCCCCAGCACCTGATGCGCACGCTGTACTTCACCAGCCGCACCATCGCGGCGAAAGACCTGGTCCAGCACGGCTCGGTACTGGAAACCGTGCCCGCCGCCGACCTGCACGACGCCGCACTCGCCCTCGCCGGCGAGGTAGCCGCGAAGGACCCGCGCGTCATCCGGGCCGCCAAAGCCGCGCTGAACGGCATCGACCCGATCGACGTCAACCGCAGCTACCGTTACGAACAGGGCTACACCTTCGAACTCAACCTCATCGGAGCCGCCGACGAACACCGCGACGCCTTCGTCGCCACCGGCCGCCCGCTGAACGACTGACCTGCCGAGGAGACCCGTGCCTCTCCGCACCCCGCTCACCGAACTCACCGGCGTAACCCACCCGATCGTGCAAACCGGCATGGGCTGGGTCGCCGGCCCGCGCCTGGTCTCCGCGACAGCCAACGCCGGCGCACTGGGCATCCTCGCCTCCGCGACGATGACCTACGACGAGNACGACGAGCTCGACCACGCCATCAAAGAAGTCAAACAACGCACGGACAAGCCCTTCGGCGTGAACCTCCGCGCCGACGCGGGCGACGCGGGCGAACGCGCGGAACTGCTGATCCGCCACGACGTCAAGGTGGCGTCTTTCGCTCTGGCTCCCCAAAAAGACCTGATCGCTCGGCTGAAGGACCACGGGCTGGTCGTAATGCCCACCGTCGGCGCCGCACGACATGCCGAAAAAGTCGCCTCGTGGGGCGCGGATCTGGTGATGATGCAGGGCGGCGAGGGCGGCGGCCACACCGGTCCGACCGCCACTACTCTGCTGCTGCCCGCCGTACTGGACGCAGTCGACATCCCGGTAGTCGCCGCCGGAGGCTTCTTCGACGGCCGTGGCCTGGCCGCCGCACTCTCCTACGGCGCCGCTGGGATCGGTATGGGCACACGCTTCTTGCTCACCAGCGACAGCGCAGTACCGGATGAAATCAAACGCACCTACCTGGGCTTCGGCCTGGACGGCACCGTCGTCACCACCAAGGCCGACGGCATGCCGCACCGCCTGCTGCGCACCCCGTTCATCGAGGGCCTCACGAAGGAAGGCTTCGTGCAGCGCATGGCCCGGACACTGCGTCGAACCCGAGACTTCAAGCGGTCGAGCGGCCAGTCCTGGCCGTCGCTCGTCGCCGACGGTGTGCGCATGAAACGCGGCAGCGACCGCTCGTGGACCCAAACGATGCTGGCCGCGAACACCCCCATGCTGCTCAAAGCCGGTCTGGTGGAGGGCGACACGCGAGCCGGGATGCTGGCGGCCGGACAGGTCGTCGGAGTGATCGAGGACTTGCCCAGCTGCGCGGAACTAGTGGCTCGGATCGCCGAAAGCGCACAGGAACGACTGAAAGCAACGGCCGCGATGCAGAATAGCGGATTGCCCCCGGACTCGCTCCAGGCATAGGTTCGCGACCATGGCAGAGACTCCCCGGCTCCCCGGCCTGACCCTCGCGGACGCCGACTGGCTGGTCGCCGCCGCGCTCGAAACCGGCGGCGAGCGGGGCTGGCCGCCGCTGGCGGTCGCGGTCCTCGACGTGAGCGGATCGGTGATCGCGTTGCGCCGGGCGGACGGCGGCATGCCGATGACCAGCCGGATCGCGGTGGCGAAGGCGCGCACCGCGCTGCTGTCGCTGCTGCCGTCCGGTCAGCTCCAGCTCCCGGGCCCGATCGTCGACAGCATTCAGCACCTGTACGGCGGCGACTTCGTCCCGTACGCCGGAGGTGTCCTGATCACCGACCACGACGTGGTCCTCGGCGCGGCCGGAGCTTCCGGCGCGCATGCGAAAGAGGACGAGGAAGCCGTCCAGACCGCCGCGGACCGGTGGCACGAGCACCGCGCGGGCTGAGCGCCCCGCGAATTCCGCTTTGCCGCCCGGCATGATCGCCTGCCCCGCTCCGGTCCGTACTGCTTCGCCACTGCCCCGCCGATGATTTTCGGCAAGGACGCGCCGCCGCCGGAAGTGATCGAGGTGCGCACCGGATCGCCTTTCGGGTTCGGGCTGATCAGGGGCGCGCTGCCGCCGTTCGATCCCTTCGCTGGACGCCGGAGAGCGACGTGGACGCGGCTGTCGAGGCGCTCGGCCGAACCTGTCGCGCGGCGAAGGCGCGGCTGACCGCGGTCCTGTCGAAGGACCGGTGCTCGCCGGGCCGCTCGACAAGGGACTGCTGCTCTGCCAGCCCGGCATTCCGGGCGATTTCGGTGACCACCACGCGGTCCGGCGTTGCCTCGCGGGACAAATACCTCCGTGCCCTACGCGCTGCGCAGGTCACTGCCCCGCAGCGGCGGGATGGCCGACCGGGTGCTCCGGCGCGGAGGTTCCGTCTGGCTCGCTGGGCGGGGCGGAAGCGAGGGAACGGCTCGCCGAACGGATCGAGGCCGGGTTACCGGCGGCGTCCGCGAGCACCTGGCGTACTTCGCGGTCCGGGCCGGTGCCCGGCGGCTCGCGAATGCCGCCGGTTGCCTGGCGTCGCTCGGTCTGGACGCGGCTGCCGCCATCGCCGCCGGCTGAGCGCGAACGGTCGGCGGTCCGCAGTATCCCGTGGTCGCCAAGGAAGCCAAAGCCACCGCGAAGGCACTGCGGCACCTGGCATCAGCTGCGCGCAACCCGCCGAAGAACTGTGCGCGACCGGCCTCGCGAGGGGTCAAAGCCGTTCCAGGACAGTCACGTTCGCCTGACCGCCGCCTTCGCACATTACCTGCAGCCCGTACCGCCCCCCGCTCCGCTCCAGTTCATGCACCAACGTAGTCATCAACCGTGCCCCGGTAGCACCGATCGGATGCCCCAGCGCGATCCCGCCGCCGTTCACGTTGACTTTCTCGTGCGGGACGCCGAGTTCCCGCATCCACGCCAGAACGACCGGCGCGAACGCTTCGTTGCACTCGAACAGGTCGATGTCGGCCACGGACATCCCGGTCTTCTCGAACGCCCGTTGAGTAGCTGGAATCGGGGCGGTCAGCATCCACACCGGATCCGCCCCGTAAACGCTGATGTGACGCACCCGCGCCCGCGGCGTCAAACCGTGCTCCCGGACTGCCTTCTCCGAAGCAATCAGCAACGCCCCCGCACCATCACTGATCTGCGAAGCCACCGCCGCCGTAATCGGACTGCCCTCTTCAAGAGGCTTGAGCCCGGCCATCTTCTCCGGAGTCGTGTCCCGGCGCGGACCTTCGTCCACGGAGAACTCGCCTACCGGTGAGATCTCCTGCGAGAACCGCCCGGCGTCGATGGCCGCCAACGCCCGCCGATGACTCTCCAACGCGAACTCCTCCAGCGCAGCCCGGGAAAGCCCCCACTTCTCCGCAATCATCCGCGCCGACCGAAACTGCGAAACCTCCTGATCCCCATACCGAGCCACCCACCCGGGCGACTCCGCGAAGGGCGTGCTGAACCCGAACTGCTGCCCCACCACCATGGCCGAAGAAATCGGAATAGCAGACATGTTCTGCACTCCCCCGGCCACGACCAGATCCGCTGTCCCCGACATCACTCCCTGCGCCGCGAAGTGCACCGCCTGCTGGCTGGACCCGCACTGCCGATCAACAGTCACCCCGGGCACATGGTCCGGCAGCCCGGCGACCAGCCAAGCAGTCCGGGCGACATCCCCCGCCTGCGACCCGATCGTGTCGCAACACCCGAACACGACATCGTCCACCGCACCGGGGTCAATCCCCGTCCGCTCGACAAGCGCGCGGATCGCATGCGCCCCCAGATCGGCGGAATGCACTCCGGCCAGCGAACCGCCGCGCCGTCCCACCGGAGTGCGAACCGCGTCCACCACATATGCCTCAGGCACGAAATCCTCCAGCAGGATCAGGGATGCTGACTGCTCACCGAG
Organism: Amycolatopsis sp. M39; assembly: GCF_001651785.1. NCBI lineage: Bacteria > Bacillati > Actinomycetota > Actinomycetes > Pseudonocardiales > Pseudonocardiaceae > Amycolatopsis > Amycolatopsis sp. M39. The sequence goes on along the minus strand of NZ_LWSF01000006.1, from coordinate 156,096 downwards.
ACGACTTCACCAGTGAGATAAGACGAATAAGCACTAGCGAGGAACACCATCACATTGGCGACTTCCCAGGGTTCCGCGGCCCGCCCGAACGCCTCGCGCCCCTTCAGTTCGGTCAGCAGCTCAGCGGTGGTGACCTTCTCCAGGAACGGATGCATCGCCAGGCTGGGCGACACCGCGTTGACCCGGATCCCGGACGGAGCCAGATCCATCGCCGCCGACCGGGTCAGCGCCATCACCCCGGCCTTGGCCNGGTCAGCGCCATCCCCCCGGCCTTGGCCGCCGCGTAATGCGCCTGCCCCTCCTGCGCCCGCCAGCCGATCACCGAAGCGTTGTTCACGATCACCCCGCGACAACCGCGAGCGATCATCCGCCGGGAAGCCGCCCGGATACACCGGAAAGTCCCGGTAAGCGTCACATCCAGCACCGACGACCACTGCTCGTCAGTCATCTCGGTGATCGAAGCCGTGCCCCCGAGCCCGGCGTTGTTCACCATCACCTCGACCCCGCCGAACGGCTCGGCAGCCTCCAGCAAGGCAGCGACCTGCTCCTCCCTGGTCACATCGCACACCACCGACGCGACCCGCCCGGCGCCGAACTCCGCCCCCAGGCCGGCAGCCGCCTCGGCAAGCCGCCGCTCATGGGCATCCCCGATCACGACCGCCCGGGCGCCCTCCTCCAGGCACCGCCGGGCAACCGCCGCGCCGATGCCCGCGCCCGCCGCGGCGGTCACGACGACCACGCGCTCGGCGAGCAACCCGTGCCCGGGCACGTAGTCGGGCGCGGGCTGTTCCGGTTCAACGCTCACGGTCGCGGCTCCCTGGGCAGGCCGAGCACGCGCTCGGCGATGATATTGCGCTGGATTTCGTCCGAGCCGCCGTAAATGGTGTCGGCCCGGCTGAACAAGAAGAGCGTCTGCTGCGCATCAAGGTCATAAGAGCCGGCGGCAGTCAACGCCGAACCCCCGCGGACCTCCATCGCCAGCTCCCCCAGCTCCCGATGCCACCGGGCCCACAACAGCTTCGAGACCGAAGCCTCCGGCCCCTGCGACCCGGCCTCGTACGCACTCAACGTCCGCAACGCGTGCACTCGCAGCACTTCGAGGCCGACAGCAGCCCGCGCCAGCCGATCCCGCACCACCGGATCGTCATAACGCCCGTTCGCTCGCGCAGCAGCGACAACGCCGGCCAGCTCCCGGGCAAACCCGACCTGCTGCCCGATCGTCGACACCCCGCGCTCGAACCCGAGCGTCGCCATCGCGACCCGCCACCCGTCCCCGGGCTCGCCCACGACCAGCGACTCCTCGGTCCGCGCCCCGTCGAAGAAGACCTCGTTGAACTCGCTGGTCCCGGTCAGCTGCCGGATCGGCCGCACCTCGACCCCGGGCTGATCCATCGGCACCAGCAGATAAGACAGCCCCGCGTGCCGCCGAGACCCCGGCTCGGTCCGCACCACCGCGAAACACCACTGCGCGTGCTGAGCGAGCGACGTCCAGATCTTCTGCCCGTCGATCACCCACTCGCCGCCCGCCGGCCGGGCCCGCGTCCGCACCCCGGCCAGATCCGACCCGGCGCCAGGCTCCGAATAGCCCTGGCACCACAGCTCGGTGACGCCGGCAATGCCCGGCAGGAACCGTCGCCGCTGCTCATCCGTGCCGTGCGCGATCAAGGTGGGCCCGAGCAGTTCTTCGCCGAGGTGATTCACCCGCGCCGGCGCGTTCGACCGCGCGTACTCCTCGTGGAAGATCACCTGCCGCAGCAGGCTCAGCCCGCGCCCGCCGTACTCGACCGGCCAGCCGAGGCACGTCCAGCCGTGCGCGGCCAGATGCTGGTTCCACGCCTGCCGCTCCCGCGGCGCCTCGTGCTCGCGCCCGGATCCGCCGAGGCCCTTCAGCGCGGCGAACTCGCCCGCGAGGTGGTCGCCGAGCCACTCGCGCACGCCGGCGCGGAACTGCTCGTCCTCGGGGGTGTAGCGAAGATCCACCCGTCCTCCTGGTCCGCCGGTGCCGGTCCGGCCACGCTACCAAACCAAGCACTTGTTTGGTAGCATCGCCGCCGAACCGAGAAGGAGTGATGCGCGTTGAGCGGAACCGAAGAAAGCACCGACGAGCAGGTCGTGACGTACGAGGTGCGCGGTCCGGTCGCGGTCGTCACGCTGAACCGGCCGCAGTACCGCAACGCCCAGAACTCGAAGATGACCTACGCGCTGGACGCCGCGTTCGCCAAGGCGGTGGACGATCCGGACGTCAAGGCGATCGTGCTGGCGGGCAACGGCAAGCACTTCTGCGCGGGGCACGACATCGGCACTCCGGGCCGCGACATCGACCAGAGCTTCGAGCGCAAAGCGGTCATCTGGTGGGACCACACCGACCGGGCGGGCGTCGATGCGCGGTTCGCCCGCGAGTCGGAGGTCTACCTCGGCATGTGCCGCCGGTGGCGGGAGATCCCCAAGCCGGTGATCGCGATGGTGCAGGGCGCGTGCATCGCGGGCGGCCTCATGCTCGCGTGGTCGTGCGACTTCGTCGTGGCCTCCGACGACGCGTTCTTCTCCGACCCGGTGGTGCGGATGGGCATCCCGGGCGTCGAGTACTTCGCGCATCCGTGGGTGATGAACCCGCGTGCGGCGAAGGAGTTCCTCTACACCGGAGACCGGTTCGGGGCCGGCCGCGCGCAGGCGCTCGGCATGGTCAACCACGTCGTGCCGCGCGCCGAGCTCGAAGAGGCGACGTTCGCCATCGCCGAGCGGATCGCGCAGATGCCGCAGCTGGGCCTCGCGCTCACGAAGAAGGCCGTCAACCAGGCTGAAGACCTGATGGGCATGCGGTCCGGAATGGACTCGGTGTTCGGCCTGCACCACGCCGCGCACGCGCACAACGCCGAACTGGACACCGACTCGCTCGCCGGGCTCGACGCGCGTTCCATGGCGAAGGCCAGCAAGCAGGCCGCGGGAGAGTCATGAGCCCGGAATTCACCGCCGCGGAAGAGGAGTTCCGAGCGGAGGCCCGTGCCTGGCTGGCGGAGAACAGCCCCGGCCCGCTGCCGTCGATGGACACCGAGGACGGTGCCCGCGCGCACCGCGAGTGGGAAGCGAAACTCGCCGAGGGCCGGTGGTCCGTGGTCGCCTGGCCCGCCGAATACGGCGGCCGGGACGCGACACTGACCGAGTGGGTGCTGTTCGAGGAGGAGTACTACCTCGCCGGTGCCCCGACCCGGATCGCGCAGAACGGCATCTCGCTGCTGGCCCCGATCATCTTCGAGCACGGCACCGGCGACCAGCGCCGGCGGCACCTTCCGCGCACCGCCGCCGGCACCCGGATCTGGGCGCAGGCCTGGTCCGAGCCGGAGGCGGGCAGCGACCTCGCCGGGATCCGCAGCACCGCCGTCCGCGACGACGAGCGCGGCGGCTGGATCCTGAGCGGTCAGAAGATCTGGAGCTCCCGTGCCCCGTTCGCGGACTGGGGGTTCGGCCTGTTCCGCTCCGATCCGGACGCCGAACGGCACCGCGGCCTCACCTACTTCCTGTTCCCGCTCGATTCGCACGGCGTCACCGTCCGGCCGATCGCCCAGCTCGACGGCGACTGCGGATTCGCCGAGATCTTCTTCGACGACGTCTTCGTGCCTGACCGGGATGTCCTCGGCGGGGTCGGCGACGGCTGGCGCGTCGCGATGAGCACGGCGGGCAACGAACGCGGCCTGTCGCTGCGTTCGCCGGGCCGGTTCCTCGCGGCGACGGGCCGGCTGCTGGACCTCTGGGCCGAGCGCGGAGCGGAAGCACCGCACCTGCGCGACCGCGTGGCCGACGCCTGGATCAAGGCCGAGGCCTACCGGCTCTACACCTGGGACACCGTCGACCACGTGCGCGGCGGCGGCGACGTCGGCGCGGCGGGCAGTGTCAACAAGCTCTTCTGGACCGGGCTCGACCTCGGCATCCAGGAAACCGCGCTGGACCTGCTCGGCGCGGGCCAGGAACTGCGCGGGCGCTGGAGCGAGGACTACCTGTTCGCCCTCGGCGGCCCGATCTACGCCGGCACCAACGAAATCCAGCGCAACATCGTCGCGGAACGGCTGCTCGGCCTCCCCCGCGGCGACCGCGGGAAGGCACGAGCATGAAGTTCCGGCTGTCCGCCGAACAGCGCGCGTTCGCCGGGGCGCTGGACGCCCTGCTGGGCGCGGCCGACGTCCCCGGCGTCAACCGGTCCTGGGCGGCCAGCCGGCCGGAACCCGGGCTGCTGCTGTGGAAACAGCTCGCCGAACTGGGCGTCGCCGCGCTCGGCGTGCCCGAGGAACACGGCGGCGTCGGCGGGACTCCGGTCGATCTCATAGTCGCATTCGGACGGCTCGGATACTACGGCGTGCCGGGTCCGGTGATCGAGTCGATCGCCGCCGCGCCTGCGCTGCTCACCGACGCTTCGCTGTTGTCCGCGCTGGCTTCCGGGGACGCGGTCGTGACCTTCGCGAGCGCGCCGGACACTCCGTACGCGCTGGATGCTGATGTCGCGACGGACGTCTTCGTGGTCGGCGATTCCCTGGCCCGGGCGGAAATCGGCCGCACGCTGCGGTCGGTCGATCCTTCCCGGCGCCTGTTCGAGGTGACCGCCGGTGCCGAGGTTCAGCCGCTTTCCCCGGAAAAACGGCAAAAAGCGCTCGATCTCGCCAGCCTCGCCTGCGCCGCGGAGCTGCTGGGCTGCGGCGAACGGATGCTGGCCGACACCGTCGCCTACCTTGGCCAGCGACGCCAGTTCGGCCGCGTGATCGGCGAATACCAAGCACTCAAGCACGCCGCCGCAGACGTCCGGGTAGCGCTCGACTTCGCCCGTCCGCTACTGCTCGGCGCCGCGCGCGAACCCAGCGCCCGCGCCATCTCGGCCGCGAAGGTGGCCACATCGGACGCGGCTCAGCTCGCCGCGCGCACCGGATTGCAGTTGCACGGCGCGATCGGCTACACGCTCGAATGCGACCTGAGCCTGTGGCTGTTGCGCGTCCGGGCGCTTGTGGGCTGCTGGGGCACCCCTGCCGTGCACCGCGCGCGGGTGCTGGAGAGCCTGATGAGGGGCCGCTGATGCACTTCGCGCTGACCGACGAGCAGCGGGAACTCGCCGCCGCCGTCCGCGGGCTGGTCACCCGGCGGGCCGCGAAGACCGATCTGCGGGCGGCGATCGGCTCGCCGTCCGGGTACGACACCGAACTGTGGTCCGCGTTGTGCGAGCAGATCGGCGTCGCGGCACTGGCCATCCCCGAGGAGTACGGCGGGGCCGGGTTCAGCCTGTTCGAGACACATGTCGTGCTGGAGGAACTGGGCGCGAGCCTGACCCCGTCACCGCTGCTGGGGTCGGGAGTGCTCGCCGCACAAGCATTACTGGCCGCGGACGCGCCGGAGTTGCTCCCCGGGATCGCGGGGGGCGAGGTCGTCGCGCTCGCGTGGGCGGATCGCGCCGGACGGCATCGAACCGACGGTTCGGACGTGGCCGCCTCAGCCGGAACCCTGAACGGCACCGCGACCCTGGTGCTGGACGGCGCGCAAGCGTCGCACCTGCTGGTGGTCGCGATGGCCGACGGACGCCCCGCGCTGTTCCAAGCCTCCGCGACGCCTGAAGCGACCCCGGCGGTCGACCAGACGCTGAGGTTCGCCAAGGTCGAATTCCGCGACACCCCGGCGACGCTGCTCGCCGCCGACTTCACCGAAACCCTCCCCCGGCTGCACGCCGTCGCCGCGATCGCTTGCACCGCGCTGCAAGTCGGCGGCGCGCAGTCCTGTTTGGACCGGACCGTCGCGCACCTGAAGGAACGCGAGCAGTTCGGCAGGCCGCTCGGTTCGTTCCAGGCGTTGAAACACCGGGTCGCGGACATGCTGGTGCAGGTCGAAACCGCGCGCTCGATCTCCTGGGCAGCCGGTTTCGCGGCCAGCAACGGCGACAACCTCGTCCAGCAGGCGGCCTGCGCGAAATCGTGGTGCAGCGAGGCGTTCACCGCCGTCGCGGCCGAAACCGTCCAGCTGCACGGCGGAATCGCGATCACCTGGGAACACGACGCCCAGCTGTACTTCAAACGCGCGCACGCGCTGGCGCACCTTTTCGGCGACGCCCGCGAACACCGGGCGCGGCTATGATCCACCACGTCGGAATCACCGTGCACGACCTCACCGCGTCGACGGAGTTCTACCGCGATCTGCTCGGCGGCGACGTCGAAGGCCCGTTCGAGCGCAGCGGCCCGCGGATCGGCGAAGTCACCGGATATCCCGGCGTGATCGTGCGCCAGAGCTTCGTGTCGGCCGACGACGGCGACACGGTGGTCGAGCTGCTGCAGTACGAAAACGGGTCGCCGACGCGGATCGACCCGGACCACGGGCGGGCGGGCGCCGCGCACGTCGCGATCACCGTCGCCGATCTGGACGCGACGCTGGAGCGGCTGCGCGGACGCGGGGTCGCCNGGGGTCGCCGCGATCTCGGAGCCGATCGTCACGAGCCATCCGATGGCGGGCTGCCGCGCGGTGTACGTGCTCGATCCGGACCGGGTCCGCGTCGAACTGGTGCGACTGCCCGCCTGAGCGGAACGACAATGGAGGAACGAATGGGCGGCAAGTCCATGACCCTGGACGGCGTCACCGAGTACGTCCGGTCCGGGATGACCGTCGGGATCGGCGGATGGGGGTCGCGGCGCAAGCCGATGGCGATGGTGCGCGAACTGCTGCGCAGCGACGTCGAAGACCTCACCCTGGTCACCTTCGGCGGGCCCGAGGTCGGGCTGCTGTGCGCGGCGGGCAAGGTGCGCCGGGTGATCTACGGGTTCGTCTCGCTCGACACGATCCCGCTCGACCCGCATTTCCGCGCCGCGCGCGAGGGCGGCCGGGTCGAGACGACCGAGTACGACGAGGGCATGTTCGTCGCCGCGCTCCGGGCGGGCGCCAACCGGCTGTCGTTCCTGCCGACGCGGGCCGGGCTGGAAAGCGACGTGCTGCTGATGAACCCGGAGCTGAAGACGGTCGCGTCGCCCTATGACGACGACGTCTATGTCGCGGTGCCCGCGGTGCGCCCGGACGTCTCGCTGCTGCACCTCAACCGCAGCGACACCCTCGGCAACGGCCAGTTCCTCGGCCCGGACCCCTACTTCGACGACCTGTTCGCGATGGCGTCGGGCAAAACGCTGCTGAGCGTCGAGAAGATCGTGGACACCGAGGACCTCACCGCCGCCGAGCGGTCGACGTCGCTGCTGATCAGCAGGATGTTCGTGAACGGTGTGATCGAGGCCCCGAACGGCGCGCACTTCACCTCGTGCGACCCGGATTACGGCCGCGACGAGGCGTTCCAGCGGCATTACGCGCAGTCCGCGCAGGACGAGGAATCGTGGCAGCGCTTCCGCGAGACCTTCCTGGCCGGCGACGAGGCCAGCTACCACGAAGCAGTGCGCGCCTTCCACCGCGCGACCGAGAAGGAGACCGCATGAGTGCCCCCGCGACCCGCGCCGAGGTCTGCATCGCCGCCTGCTCGGACGCTTGGCGCGGCTCCGGCGAGGTGCTGGCCCACGCGGTCGGCACGGTCCCGGCGGTCAGCGCGCGGCTGGCCCGGCTCACCCACTCCCCCGAACTGGTGCTGTCCGACGGAGAATGCCACTTCATGGCCGACCCGCCGCCGCTGGGCAAGACCGCGGCGGCCGGCGGGACGGTCGAGGGCTGGGCCCCGTTCGGGCGGATCTTCGACATCCTCAACACCGGGCGGCGGCATTCGATGATGGGCGCGAGCCAGATCGACCGGTTCGGCAACCAGAACATCTCGCTGATCGGCGACTGGCGAAAGCCGAAACGCCAGCTCATCGGCATGCGCGGCGCGCCGGGCAACACGGTCAACCACCGCACCGACTACTGGGTGAGCCGGCATTCGAGCCGGGTGTTCGTGGACCGGGTGGACGTGGTGTCCGGCGTCGGCAACGACCGGGCCCGCGCGCACTCGTCGACGGCGTTGCGGTTCCACGACCTCGGCGTCGTGGTGACCGACCTGGCCGTGCTCGGCTACGACGAGGACGGACGGCTGAAGGTGCGCTCGCTGCACCCGGGCGTCACCGCGGACGAGGTGCGCGCGAACACCGGCTTCGAGCTGGACTTCAGCGGCGCGGGCGTGTCCCGGGTGCCGGACGAGCACGAACTGGACCTGATCCGCACCGTGCTCGACCCGGAGAACGCCCGGGACCGGGAGGTCAGGGAGTCGCGGTCCTGAACCGCTCAGCCGGCGAGCAAACCGCCGTACAGCATCGCGAGGTACTGCTCCGCCACGACGTCGTGGCGGAGCTTTCCGCGCGGGTTGTACCAGCGGACCGACGACCAGACCGTGTCCCGGATGAACCGGTACACCAGGCTCACCTCCAGGTCGTCGCGGAACTCGCCGGTCTCCCGGCCCGCCTGGAGCACGCCGAGCCAGAGTTTTTCGATCTTCAGCGATGTCTTCCCGACGAAGCCGAAATCGGCGAGGCTGCCGACGACGGCCGATTCGTTCTGGTACAGCGCCACCGCGAACGGCCGCTCGTGAATCGTCGCGAAGGCGGTGTACACCAGTGCGTCGAACTGCTCGCGCGGCGTGCCGTCCTTCCCGGCGATCCCGGCGAACGCGGCCAGCAGGTCGTCCATGAACTCCTTGAGGATCTCGCGGAGCATGTCTTCTTTGGACGCGAAATGGTGGTACAGGCTCCCCGAAAGGATGCCCGCCTCGTCGGCGATGTCGCGGACGGTGGTCTGGGAGTAGCCCCGGGTCGCGAACAGCTGAGCGGCGATGCCCAGCAGCTCGCCGCGCCGGGTGCCGCCGTTTTTCGCCGGGGCCCGGCCGGTTCGCGGAGTCATCGCATGGATCCCTTTCTGCCCGCTGCTTTCCCCTATGCTACCGAACAAGCACTTGTTCAGTGAGGAGACCCGCGTGCCGACGCCTCGCACGATGCCCGCCCTGCTCGACGAAGCCGCCCGCCGCCACGGCGACGCCCCGGCCGTGGCCGACGGTACGACACGGCTGTCCTGGACCGGTTTGCGGGAGCGGGTGCGGGCGGTTTCCCGGGCGCTGGCCGCGGTCGGCGTCCGCTCCGGCGACCGGGTCGCGGTGTGGTCGCCGAACCGGGTCGAGTTCATCCTGACGTTCCTGGGCGCGCAGTGCCTCGGCGCGGCGCTGGTGCCGATCAACACCCGGTACCGCGGCGAGGAAGCCCGGGTGGTGCTGGAGCGGTCCGGCGCTTCGGTGCTGGTGCTGTGCAACGGATTTCTCGGGAACGACTATCTCCGGATGCTGACCGAGGCCGCTTCCGGTCCGGGTGGCTCCGGTGCGGTACCCGGACTTCCGCGGCTGCACACCGTGATCGACCTCGGATCGGAGGGCGTCGCGCTGCCGTGGAACGAATTCCTCGCCGGGGCGGAATCGGTGCCCGCCGTCGACGAATCCGTGGTGACGCCCTCTACGGTGGCGGACATTTTGTACACCTCGGGCACCACCGGCGTCCCCAAGGGCGTGATGAGCACGCACGCCCAGACGATCGGCGTGGCGGACGTCTGGGCGAAGGGCGCGTCGCTCACCCCCGCCGACAAGTACGCGATCGTCAACCCGTTCTTCCACTCCTTCGGGTACAAAGCCGGGGTCGTCGCGGCGATCACCGCGGGCACGACGATCTATCCGGTGCTGACGTTCGACCCGGTGGCGTTGATGGAACTGGTCCAGCGAGCAGGCATCTCGGTGCTGCCCGGCGCGCCGACCGTCTTCACCACGCTGATCAACCACCCGCGCCGCACCGAGTTCGACCTGTCGTCGCTGCGCTTCGCGATCGCCGGCGCGGCTTCGGTGCCGGAGAACCTGTTCTCGGACATGCTGGAAATCCTCGGCTTCGAGCAGGTCGCGCAGGCGTACGGGCTCACCGAATGCGTGGTGGCGACCCAGTCGCGGCCGAACGAGGACCCTCGCCACGTCGCGCACACGACCGGCCCGGCGGTGCCCGGCCTGGAAATCCGGGCGGTCGACGGCGAGGGCAAGGACGTGCCGGTCGACGCGGACGGCGAAATCCTCATCCGGGGCGAGTTCGTGATGCTCGGCTACTTCGACGACCCGGACGCGACCGCGGCCGCGATCGACGCCGGCGGCTGGCTGCACACCGGCGACGTCGGACAGCTGGACGAGCACGGCTGCGTCAAGATCACCGGACGGCTCAAGGACATGTTCACCGTCGGCGGGTTCAACGTGTACCCGGCCGAGGTGGAGAACGTGCTGAGCACCCACCCGGACGTCGTGGAGGCCGCGGTGATCGGCGTGGACGACGAACGGATGGGTTCGGTCGGCCGCGCTTACGTGACCCTGTGGTCGGGGGTCGAGCTGGATCCGGAGGCGCTGCGCGAGTACTGCCGGGAGCGGCTGGCGAACTTCAAGGTGCCGCGCGAGTTCGTGGCGATCGCCGAGTTGCCGCGGAACGCCAGCGGGAAGATCGTGAAACGGGAGCTGGGCGGGTGACCAGGGCGGCCGCCTCCTTTTTCCGGCGCGCAGGCAGAAGCCCGCTCTCGGGTCAGTTCCTGGCCGGCCGTGCCGTCACGGACCCGGAGCGGACTCGGCTGTAGTGGCCCGGAAAGTCCGGCCAAGCTCAGGCCCCCGGCCCACGTAATGCCGGAAGAGATAGAACAACGGCTCCCACGCGGCGACGCGAATGTGCCTGAGGTCCGGTTCGGCGAGCGCGAGATGGACGTGCACCCGGAGCACCTCGGCCTCGACGATGCCGACAGCGGGATCGCCGGGATGGCGCGCGGCGGTCACCCGGCATTCGACTTGGAGCGGGCATTCCGCGACCCGGTCGACCGCGACGAGGTCGGCCGGGATCGGGGTCAGGCGGGCGGTGCCGAATTTGTCCCGTTCGGTGCGGAACTGGCCGGCCTTGTGCGCCGGGACGACGGGAGCGCCGGTCAGCCCGGCCAAGCGCTCGACGGCGGGCCACAGCTCGGCGCTCGGGTAGTTCAGCACGCAGTCCGGCCGGTCGCGCAGGTTGGCGAAGGTGTGGCCGGTGCTGCCGAAGCCGAGCACGGCGGTGCGGCCGAGCACCCAGGCCGACGACATCGGGGCCAGGTTGGTCGTCCCGTCGGCGTTCGCGCTGGACAGCAACACGACGGGGGTGCCGGGGTAGAGCACCGGCGGGTCGATCACGACGGAATCCATGACCGCATCCTGTCGGCGGGACGGTTCGGTGCGCGCCGAACCGTCCCGCGGTCAGACGAGCCGCTCCAGCACCATCGCCATGCCCTGGCCGCCCGCCGCGCACATCGTCTCCAGGCCGAAGGTCGCGTCTTTCGCCTGGAGGCCGTGCAGCAGCGTCGTCGCCATCCGCGCGCCGGTCGAACCGAACGGGTGGCCCAGCGCGATCGCCCCGCCGTGCACGTTGACGCGGCCGAGGTCCAGGCCCAGCTGGCCGACGCACGGCAGCACCTGCGCGGCGAAGGCTTCGTTCATCTCGACCAGGTCGATGTCCTTGACCGACAGTCCGGCCCGGCCCAGCGCCTGCTGGCTCGCTTCAACCGGCCCGAGGCCCATGATCTCCGGACTCAACGCGGACACCCCGGTGGCGACGATCCGCGCCAGCGGCTGGATGCCCAGCTCGCGCGCCCGGACGTCGCTCATCACCACGAGCGCGGCCGCACCGTCGTTGAGCGGGCAGCAGTTCGCCGCGGTGACCGTCCCGTCCGGACGGAACACCGGCTTGAGCTGAGATACCTTCGCGAGCGTCACACCCGCCCGCGGACCGTCGTCTGCGAACACCACCGTACCGTCCGGCAAGGTCACCGGGGTGATGTCCTTCTGCCAGAACTCCCCCGCCGCTTCGGCGAGGTTCTGGCTGCGCACGGCGAACGCGTCCTGGTCTTTTCGGGACACTCCACAATGGTCAGCGACGTTCTCCGCAGTTTCGCCCATCGCGATGTAGACATCCGGCAGCGCACCGTCTTTCCGTGGATCCGTCCATTGCAGACCACCGCCCGCGCGCTTCTCGGTCACAGCCATCGCGTCGGCGTACAACGGGTTCTTCGTGTCTGGCATGCCGTCGGCTTTGCCTTGGGAGAACCGCGAAACGCACTCGACACCCGCCGAGACGAACACCTCGCCCTCGCCCGCGCGGACAGCGTGCACCGCCATCCGCGTGGTTTGCAGCGAAGACGCGCAGTACCGGTGCACAGTCGTGCCGGGCACCGCGTCGAGACCGAGCCGCAGCGCGACCATCCGGCCCAGGTTGTACGCCTGCTCCCCGGCCGGTTGCGCGCAGCCGAGCATCAGGTCGTCGATCCGGGCGACATCCGGAACCGCCGCCAGCGCGGCTTCGACCATCTGCGCGGCGAGGTCGTCCGGCCGCAGGTCCTTGAGCGAGCCCTGGTACGCCCGCCCGATCGGCGAGCGGGCGGCGGAGACGATCACGGCTTCGGGCACAGCAAGGTCCTCCTCAGCCGTTCGGGGTGTGCTGGAGGAAAGCGGGCCATTCGCCTCCTCCGTCCACATTGAGCACCGCTCCGCTGACATGGCTCGCGAGCGGTGAAGCGAGCAGCAAACAGGCTTGTCCGACCTCGGCCGGCGACGCGAACTGTCCACGCGGGATCGTCCGGGCGACCGCGTCGCGCTGCGCCGGATCGCCGTAGTGGTCCTCGGAACCCGGCGTCTCGACCAAACCGCAACTGACCGCGTTGACTCGCACCCGCGGCGCCCACTCGACCGCCAAGCTGGTCGTGAGGCTTTCCAGGGCCGCCTTCGCCGCGCCGTACACCGCGGTACCCGGACTGGGCCGTCGTGCCGAGATCGACGTGACGTTCACCGCCGACGCTCCAGGCGTCTCGCGCAGGATCGGATGCGCCGCGTGGAGCACGTACGCGGCGGCCAGGAAGTTGAGATCGTTGATCTTGCGATGAAACCGCGGCGACGCCTCGGCGAACTGCGCGAACGGTGCGCCGCCGGCGTTGTTGATCACGACGTCGAGCCGCCCGTGCCGCTCGCCGATCCCCGCCAGCCACTTCTGGACCTGCTCCGGCTCCCGCACGTCAACCTTCGTGAATCGCGGCTTGCGGCCGTCAATCTCGCGCAGCTTCCCGGGTTCGGTGCGCCCGCAGATCTCGACCTCGGCGCCTGCTTCGAGGAACGTCGCCACGATGCCGTCGCCGACTCCGCGCGCTCCGCCGGTGACGAGGACGACGCGATCGGTGAGGTCGAAGCTGACAGGCATGCTGCTCCTTCTCGCCGGGAGCGCTCAGCCTACCAAACAAATGCTAGGTTGAGGACGAGGAGGTTTTCCATGCCACAGGAAGCAATCCGGCGGGTCAGCATCGTCACCGGGGGTGCACTGGGGATCGGCGGGGCGACCAGCCGCCGCCTCGCCGCGCGCGGGGACCTGGTCGTGCTGAACGACATCGATGCCACCGCCGCTGCCGCCGCGCGCGCCGAGATCGAGGCGGCCGGTGGCGTGTGCGAAACGGTCATCGGCGACATCGTGACCGACGAGGTGGTCGAGGCCGTCACCGCTGCCGCGCTGCACCTGGGCGACGGCCGGATCGACTTCCTGGTCAACAATGTCGGCGATTTCCGGCCCGCATCCCGGGATTTCCTGCACAGCACGCCGGAACAGTGGGCGCGGTTGCATGAACTGAACCTGCTGCACGTCTTCAAGGTCACCCACCGAGTGCTGCCGCACATGATCTCGCACGGAGCCGGTGTCATCGTGAACAATTCGACAGTGGAAGCGTTTCGCGGCATCCCTGGGCATGCCGTGTATTCCGCTTACAACGCCGGGGTTTCAGCGTTCACGAAGAGCCTGGCCGTCGATGTGGGGCGGCATGGCGTCCGGGTGAACGCGATCGCGCCGGATCTCGCGGACAGCCAGCAGACTCCTGCCGCTGCGATGCTGCGCGACAACGACCCGTCGGCGATCGAGACGTGGGTGCCGCTGGGCCGGTTCGGGCACGTGGACGAGTACGCGAAGGTGATCGAGTTCCTGACGACTGATGCGGCCTCGTACGTCACCGGCCACACGATCCCGGTCGACGGCGGAACGCTCGCGGCTTCGGGGTGGCACTTGCGGACCGACCGGAAGGGGTTCACGAACTTTCCGCGAGAGACCTGAGCCGGGCGGCTCGGGAGCGGCTCACGAGCCCTGTCCTCGGCTGGGTGCGATGACGCGCTGAACGCTGTCACGGAGCAGGTTCCGGCGTTGCTCGTGCAGTTCCAGAGCCTCCTGGTCGCTGGCGGCGTAGACGTTGCTGACCGGCGACCAGGCCATCGACATCGCGATGACCATGGCCATCAGGTCGAACGGCTCCCCGTCCCGGACGACACCCGCGGCTTGCGCGTCGGCGATGGCCCGCAGTTTGGCGTCGTCGAGCCGGTTGCTGTCGTCGACGAGATGCCCGGCCGGGCGCCGTTCCAGACGCTCCCAGGTCGCCAACCGGATGAGGTCGGGGCGACGGAGATACTCGTCGTAGAGGCGGACGGCCCAGCCGGCGAGATCGGCGGCGTCGATCGGCACGACGGTCATGATCCGCTCCAGCGAAGCGGAGAAAACCGCGTCGAACAGCCCTTCCTTGCTGCCGAAGTAACCGTAGAGCTGCGCCTTGTTGGTGCGGGCGGCGGCCACGATGCGTTCGACTCGCGCCCCGGCGATCCCGTGCTCGGCGAACTCCTGGGTCGCGACGTCCAGGATGCGCTGCCTGGTGGCGGTGCCGCGCGAGGTCAGGGGCTTGTCGGCCATGCCGGGCACGATAACAACAGACCAGTCTGTTTGCCGAATCGGCGAGCCGCCGCTACGGTGGCAATAGACCGAACAGTCTGTTTGTTAAGGAGCGAGCATGCGGAGCACGCTGAGCTGGCAGGCCGGCCGCGCCGGAGCCGCGTTACGGCGGACCTCCCTGCTACGCCGGGAACTGCGGGCCGACGACATCGCCGTTCGCGTGGATTACTGCGGCGTCTGCCATACCGACCTCCACGCCGTCCGCACCCACACCGGCGACGCGCCTTTGGTGCCAGGCCACGAGTTCACCGGCGTGGTGACCGGCCTCGGGCGCGAGGTCACCCGATTCGCCCTCGGCGACCAGGTCGCTGTCGGCAACATCGTCGACTCGTGCGGCGAATGCGCGATGTGCCAGGCAGGACAGGAAAACTTCTGTCACGAGTTCCCGACCCTGACCTACGGCGGCACCGATCGGCACGACGGAACCAGCACGCTGGGAGCGTTCTCTCGCGAGTACGTCGTCCGCGACGAGTTCGCCTACCCGCTCCCCGCCGGGCTCGACCCCGCGGCCGCCGCTCCCCTAATGTGCGCGGGAATCACCGTCTGGGAACCGCTGCGAGCCCTCGGCGTCGGACCCGGCGCCCGCGTCGCCGTGGCCGGGCTCGGCGGTCTCGGGCACCTCGCGGTCAAACTCGCCGTCGCGCTCGGAGCCGAGACCACGGTCGTCAGCCGATCGGCAGGCAAAGCCGGCGACACCCGGCGGCTCGGCGGCCACGATCTGATCGTCTCCGCCGACCAACGCCAGATGGCCGCGGCTCGGGACCGGTTCGACGTCGTCATCGACACCATTGCCGTCCCGCACGACGTCGCCCCCTACCTGAAGCTCGTCGCTCTCGACGGAACCCTGAGCCTCGTCGGACACCTCGGGGCAGTGACCGTGCAGGCCACCGACCTGCTGATCGGACGCAAGAAACTCAGCTCCGCGGGCAGTGGCGGGCGTCCCGCGACAGCCGCCATGCTGGAGTTCTGCGCCCGGCACGGCATCACCGCCGACATCGAACTCCTGCCGTCCGCACGCGTCAACGAAGCCCTGGACCGCTTGGCGCGCAACGACGTCCGGTACCGGTTCGTACTGGACCTGTCGGATCTGCCGCAGAACCGCTGACCGCACCGAGTTCGCCGCGGTCAGCCCACGTAACCCGCGGGCTGGCCCCACTGCGCACCCCGAGTCGTTGTCCGGTCCACCAGCACGCACCGGGTCCCGGTGAAGTTGGTCGGCATGCATTTGTTGCAGTGGACGCACAACGACGGCGTCTCCGGCTCAGCCGCGACGCGGTTCACCAGATCCGGCTCGCGCAGCAAAGCCCGGCCCATCGCGACGTACTGGAACCCCTCCCGCATCGCCACCTCCATCGACGCGCGGCCGGTGATCCCGCCGAGCAGCACCATCGGCAGCTTCACCGCGGCCCGGATCTGCCGCGCGTCCTCTAACAGAAAAGCGTCCCGGTACGGATATTCGCGAATGAAGTGCTTCCCCACCGCCCGCACAGCCAGCTTCAGCGGCTGCGGCAGCACCGCCGCGAACTCGCGGACCGGCGCGTCCCCCTTGAACAGGTACATCGGGTTGAGCAGCGACGAACCGGCGGTCATCTCCAGCGCGTCGCAGGTGCCGTCGGCTTCGAGCCAGCGCGTCACCGGGATCGCCTCGTCGAGCCAGAAGCCGCCGGGCACGCCGTCGTCCAGGTTCATTTTCACGATCACCGCGATCCGGTCGCCGACCGCGTCACGCACCGCGCGCATCGTGTCGCGCGCGAGCCGGGCGCGGTTTTCCAGCGAACCGCCGTATTCGTCGGTGCGATGGTTGAGTTTCGGGCTCAGGAAGGAGCTGATCAGATAGTTGTGTCCTAAGTGGACCTCGATCGCGTCGAAGCCGCACTCGATGGCGCGCAGGGCCGCGCCGGCGTGGGCACGTTTGACGCGTTCGATGCCGGCGTGGTCGATTTTCTGGGCGAAGCTGAGCGTCGTCTTGCGGAAGTACCGGCTCGGCGCGAGCGCGGGCAGCCCGTTGCCCTTCGGATTCGCGACCGGCCCGCCGTGCCCGATCTGCGCCGAGATCGCCGCGCCCTCGGCGTGCACGGCGTCGGTGAGCACGCGCAGCCCGGGGAGGGCTTCGTCGGTCCAACAGATCTGATGCCGGTCGGTGCGCCCTTCCTTGGCGACCGCGCAGTAGGCGACCGTCGTCATCCCGACGCCGCCCTTCGCGTAGCCGACGTGGAAATCGACCAGATCCCGGGTGACCCGGCCGTGATGGCCGAGCCCCTCGTAGGTCGCCGCCTTGACAACGCGATTGCGCAACTGCACCGGCCCGAGCCGGGCGGGGGCCAGCGGATCGGGCGGGATGCCGGTCGTGGAAGTCACGGTGCCACGGTAGGAAGGGGAGGAGGCGGGCCGCTCCGGCGATCCCGGTGACCGGGAGGCGGGCCGGGGCTCGTGAGCGGCGATCCCGGTTCTGACCGGCACAAACACTCACGAGGCCCCTCGCCGACGGGACTGGTCGCGCCGCCGCGTGGCCAATGCGTGGAGTGTCGTGAGTGCTGATCCCGGTTCGCGGCCGCCCCTTCCAGCTGTGCCGCCAACGACAACAGCGCCCCCTCCTGCTGCCCCAGATCCGCCGCGACTGCACCGGGCGAAGACCTGCCCGGCCTCCCACCCGATCTCCTGTGCCCGGCGCGGTGCGCGATGGCGCTGGTTGGCGGTCAAGCCGCGGTAGTGGTCGAGCAGTGAACGGCTCGACGTCGCCCGGCTGAAGTTCGCGGCCCAGCGCCGCCAGTTGATCTTCGACGATCACCACCAGGTCCGCGCCCATCAGCACCCCGCCGGTCGTGCGGACGTCCGGGAAATCGAACGGGGCCACGGTTTCCTCGACGTAATAGCCGAGTTCCTCGCACAGTTTCGCCGTCTGCTGCACGGCGGCCAGGCATGCCGGATGCGGGTCGACGCCGGTTCGGGCTTGGGTGGCGAGGCCGATGCGGAGACGACCGGGGGTGCGGCGGGTCGCGTCGAGGAAAGTGCCGGGCGGATTCGGGGCCGCGAAGGCTTCACCCGGGAGTGGTCCGGCGATCGCGTCCAGCAGGGCCGCGCTGTCACGGATTGTCGTGGTGACCGCATGGGCGACGGGGACCGGGGCGGCGAGGGTGCCGGAGTCGGGGGCGCCGGTGGTGCGGCCGCGGCTCGGCTTCAGGCCGGCCAAACCGCACACCGCCGGCGGGATCCGGATCGAGCCGCCGCCGTCGGTCGCGCGCGCGGGCGCGGACCAGGCCCGCGGCGACGGCGGCCGCGGAACCGCCGCTGGAGCCGCCGGGTGAGCGGGACAGGTCGTGCAGCTGCGGTTCGGTGCTGGCGTTGAGGCCGAATTCCGGGGTGTTGGTGGCGCCGAGGATGACCAGGCCGGCGCGTTTGCGGCGGCGGACCAGTTCGCTGTCCACAGTGGACACTACAGAAGAGAACAACCGGCTGCCTTGAGTGCCGAGGCCCTTGACCAGGAACAGGACTCCGGTGCGCGGGCCGTCCGGCAGACCGGCGTCGATTTCCGCCAGGGCTGCCTCGAAGCGGCGGCCGGCGACGGCGTTGAGCCGCGGATCCGCCTCCTCGATGCGGGCGATCGCTTGTTCGGCGGCTTCCCGGGCGAACAGGTCGCCGCGGCGGACGGCGGCCGCGGTGTCGAGGGCTGAAAGGGTGGACACGGCGATGTCTCCGCGGAAGGCTCAGCCGAAGAAGGCTTGGCCGCCGTCCAGCGGCACGGTGGCTCCGGTCAGGTAGCGCAGATCGGAGCCGACCAGCGCGACGACCGCGCGGCCGATGTCCTCCTCGCATTCCCCGATCCGGCCCATCGGAATGGTCGCGACGAATTCAGCGGCCTCTTCGGGATTGTGCTCGGTCCACCACTTCAACCCGGGCGACAACGCGTGCGGCGCGATCGCATTGACCCGGATCCCGTCGCGCGCCCACTCCACGGCGGCGGTGCGCGACAGCGAGCGCAAGGCTTGTTTCGCCGCGGCGTAAGCACCGTAGGTGGTGGGATCCCAGCGCACCATCGCCGAGGTGACCAGGTTGACGATCGAACCGTCACCGGTCGCCTTCATATGCGGGTGGGCGGCTTTCATGAACGCGAACGCCGCGAACGGACCGGTCTCGAAACCGCGCGCGAAATCCTCGTCGCTCATTTCCAGCAACGGCCCGAAAGCACCGGAGTAGGCATTGTTGACCAGAATGTCCAGCCGGCCGAACCGCGAAACAACCTCGTCGACGACGCCGGGAATCGACGCGGTATCCGCGACATCGCACTCGAACGGCTCCGCGGAAGCTCCCCGCTCACGCAGGAGGCGGCAGGTCTCGTCCAGCTTGCCGCGCGTGCGCCCGAGGACCGCGACCGACGCTCCCTCCCCCGCCAGCGCCAGCGCGATTCCTTGCCCGACGCCTTGCCCGGCACCGGTCACCAGGGCCACCCGGCCCGCGAGCGTGTTCATCGGCCTCCTTCGTCCGGGGCAACCGGTCGTGCGACGTGTTTCGCCACGAAAATGCCGTCCGCGGAAACGCAGACCTGCCCGTCGGCGAGAATTTCGCCGGTCGTGCGGATCCGGCGGCCCTCGCTGGATTGCTGCCGCGCGCGGATCGTCAGCTCTTCGAACAGCGGAGTCGTCCGGTGGTAGCGGACGCTGAGCGTGCCGGTCATCCCGTCCGGCCCCGGTCCCCAGCTGTTGGCGACGCCGAGCGCGTGATCCAGCAGCAGCGCGGAAATCCCGCCGTGCACGCAGCCCGGCGGACCCTGATAGGGCAGGCCGAGTGTCACCGTGCCGGCGACCGAGCCGTCCGGCAGACCGTGCAGGTGCAGCGGCGGCGCGAGCGCGTTTTCCGGACCGGTGACGGGATCGTGGCGCGGTCGCCCGGCCCACATTCCGACGAACCGTTCCTGCCGCGCCGGCGCGTGTTCTTCGAGCTGGCCGGCGATCCGGTCGAGGTCGCGGGCGAGGTCGGTCATCGGTGCGGCGCTGTCCGCACCCGCGTGCAGGAGCGCGCTGACCACCCGGCGGGCCGCCGCGACGGCAGCGTCGATGCCGTCGTCGTTCGGGACGGGCGACAACGGGACGTTTTCGGCGTAAGTCGTCATCAGTAGTGCGCCGCCGGGCGCAGCGTCGCCTCGGCGCCGCCGTCGACGTAGACGACCTGGCCGGTGATGTGCGTGGTCGCGGCGTCGGCGAAGTACGCCAGCACGCGCGCGACATCCTCCGCGGCCGCGTAACCGTGCAGCGGCATCGGGACCGCTTTGTCCATCACGGCCTTCATCTTCGGGTCGGCGAAAAGCTCGTCGGTCATCGGCGTCCGGACCACGCCGGGCGCGACCACGTTGACCGCGATGCCCGCGTCGGCCCAGCCTGCCGAAACGGACGTCCGGCGCGCCCATTGCGCGATCGCGGACTTCGAGGACGGATACAGCTGGAGCGCGCGGTTGTCCGCGATCGCCTCGCGGGCGGCGGTCAACGCGGCTTGCTCGTCGCCGCGCAGGCAGCCCTCGACCACCGCGGGGTCGTTCGGCTGGGTGCCGGAGATCGAGCCGACCAGGACCACCCGCGGCCCCTCGGATTTCGCGAGCAGCGGCTGCAGGGCTTCGACGAACTCGGTGCTGCCGAAGTAGTTCACCGTCACCATGGCTTCGCCGGGGTTCGCCGTTCCGGCGCAGGCGACCACCGCGTCGACGTGCCCGGTGCGCTTGCCGACCTCCTCGGCGGCAGCGGCGCGGCCGCGCGGGGTCGAGAGGTCCGCGTCCACGTCGCTGCCCGCGAGGTCCACGCCGAGGACTTGATCGCCGCGTTCGGCGAGGAGACCGCTGAGCGCCGCCCCGATCCCCGAACTCGCTCCGGTGACGACGACGGTGCGCGGCATGACGGCCTCCTGAGGCGGGGTTCGGGGAACGGCCCCGACGCTACGAGGACTCCGCGCGCGCACGGCGGGTCGATCCCGGTCACCGGGAGAACCGGTCAGCGAGCCGGACGGCCCAGCTCGGCCAGCAGCAACCGGCACGCCAGCACCGTGTCCGCCTCCGCTTCCTCGGCGGTGATGTGCCCGTTCAGCTGGGAGGTCAGCACGCCGTACCAGGTCTGCTCGATCAGCCGGACCAGACGTCGGTCGTGCTCGCCGGCCTCGGCCACCCCGGCGACGCGCAGGATCAGATCGGCGAACTCGACCGCCGCGGCCATGGTGGGCGACTCCCCCGCGACGGTCGCGTTGTTCGACTGCAGCATCGCCTGCGCGAGCCGCGGCCGTTCCAGCAGCCGGCGGGCGGCCTCGACCAGCACGCGCGCGACCGCCTCGGCCGGTTCCTGGCCGGGTTCGACCGGGACGCTGTTGCGGTCCAGCTGCTCGATCTGGCTGTGCAGCAGCGCGGTGAACAGGATCGTCTTGGACGGGAAGTACCGGTAGAGCGTGGCGATGGCGACGCCGGCGTCGCGGGCGACGTCGAGCATCTGGATCCGGTCGAGGCCGTGCTCGGCGCCGTGGTCCGCGGCCGCTCGCAGGATCCGGCGGTAGCGCTCCTGCTGCGCGGGCGAACTCGGCGTGGCCGGCGCCCGGTTTTCGGCGACTCTCGGCACCGCGACTCCTCCGCTCGTGATCAGGCCATTCTCTCCCACGCTCCTCCCGCCGGGCGCCGCCGCTACCGGTGAGTGGGACGGCCGTGCCCCGGCGCGCCGCGGATGCGGTTGGCTCGCCGGGTCGCGGCGACTTGGAGGACTCATGGCTTTCGACGACCAGTTCGACGTGGTGGTAGCCGGATCCGGCGCGGGTGCGCTGACCGGCGCGTACCTCGCTGCCCGGGCCGGGTTGCGCACCGCGGTGGTCGAGGGCGCGGACCGGCTCGGCGGGACTTCCGCGTACTCCGGGGCCGCCTGCTGGCTGCCCGGCACGCAGGTCCAGGAGCGCTTCGGCGTCCCGGACTCCACCGCCGCCGCGCGCGAGTACCTGCGCGCGCTGCTCGGCGAGGACCGGACCGGCCGGCAGGAGGCGTTCCTGGCGAAGGCGCCGGAGCTGGTCGCGGCGCTGGAGGCGGATCCGGCGCTCGAGTTCGAGTGGCGGGCGTTCCCGGACTACTTCGACCGGCCGGGCCGGGTCCCCGGCGGACGCTCGTTCGTGCCGGTCGGCCTGCCGCTGTCCGAGCTGGGCGAACGAGCCGAGCTGGTGCGTCCGCCGGTCGATCGCGACCGCGCCGGCCGCGGGCACCGGGACGCCCCGCTGGACGGCGGCCGCGCGCTGATCGGGCGGCTGTTGCTGGCCCTCGACGCGACCGGCAACGGAACCGTCTTCACCGGAACTCCGGTCGGCGAGCTGGTGGCCGAGAACGGCCGGGTCGTCGGCGTCGGCCCGCGGCGGATCGGGGCGACCTATGGCGTGCTCGTCGGCGCGGGCGGGTTCGAGCGGAACGCGGACCTGCGGAACCACTCCGGAGTGCCGGGCTCGGCGGCGTGGTCGATGGCGCCCGCGGAAACGAACCGCGGCCAGGTCCTGGCGGCGGCGATCGCACTCGGCGCGGCCGTCGATCTGATGGACGAGGGCTGGTGGTGCCCGGGAATCGCGATGCCGGACGGCGGCGCGTCGTTCACGCTCGGCTTCCGCGGCGGACTCGTCGTGGACCGCGACGGGCGGCGGTATGCGAACGAATCGCTGCCGTATGACCAGATGGGCCGCGTGATGGCAGCGGATCCGGCGCGGCGGGTCCCGTCGCACATCGTGTTCGACAACCGCGAGGGCGGCCGGCTGCCCGCGATCGCGGTGCCGGGCGGACGGCCGGACGACCATCTGGCGGCTGGCACCTGGGTGGAGGCGGACACGCTCGCGGAGCTGGCGAAGCTGATCGACGCTCCGGAGTTGCCCGGGACGGTTGCCCGGTTCAACGCGTTCGCCGAGGCCGGGCACGACGCGGATTTCGGCCGTGGCGACGACGAATACGCGCGGCATTTCGCGAATCCGGTGCTGGTGCCGGTGGATCGCCCGCCGTTCCGCGCTGCCCGGCTGGTGTTGTCGGACCTGGGCACGAAGGGCGGGTTGGTGACCGATCCGGACGCGCGGGTGCTGCGCGAGGACGGTTCGGCGGTGGAAGGTCTTTACGCGGTCGGCAATTCGGCGGCGTCCATGACCGGCGGTTGGTACCCGGGGCCGGGAATTCCGTTGGGCACGGCGATGGCTTTCGCCGCCCGGGCGGTCGACGATCTGGTGGCACGGGCCGGAAAATGACCTGCGTTCCACGCCAGTGCCGGTTACCGTCGCTGGCGTGGAGGACTACTTCGGGGAAAGTGTCGCTGCGCGGTACGACGAATCTTCAGCCGAAATGTGCACGCCGGAAGCGGTGAATCCGGTGGTCGACGTCCTGGCCGGGCTTGCCGGCGGTGGTCGCGCGCTGGAACTGGGCATCGGCACCGGCCGGATCGCGTTGCCGCTTGCCGCGCGAGGGGTGCCGGTGTGCGGAATCGATCTGTCGCCCGCGATGGCCGCGCGGTTGCGCGCGAAACCGGGCGGCGAAGCCGTCGACGTGACGATCGGCGACTTCGCGACGACCCGGGTCGCCGGGAGTTTTTCGGTGGCCTACCTGGTGTACAACACCATCGGCAACCTGACCTCTCAGGACGCGCAGGTGGCCTGTTTCCGCAATGCCGCGGCGCATCTCAAGCCGGGCGGATGCTTCGTGATCGAGGTCGGGGTGCCGCAGCTGCGGAAGCTGCCGCCGGGGCAGACTGTCGTGCCGTTCGCTCTCAGCGCGACGCAGTGGGGGTTCGATCTGTACGACGTCTCGACGCAGTCGATGAGTTCGTACCACGCGCGAGTGGCCGACGGGCGCGGCGAGTTCCGGGCGATTCCGTTCCGGTATGTGTGGCCTGCCGAGCTGGATTTGATGGCGCGGCTGGCGGGATTGCGGTTGCGGTCGCGGTGGGAAAACTGGGCGGGCGAGCCGTTCACGCACGAGAGTGCGCAGCACGTGTCGGTGTGGGAGAAGGCGTCGTGACCCCGCAGCCTGCGCGAACGCCGCCGGTACAGGCCGTCGGCGACCGGACCGGACGTTTCGGCGAAGCCGAGCGCCTCCACGGTCAGCTCGCGCCAGCGCGGCAGGTCCCGGCTCTGGACCCGGAGGTATCCAAGCCCTCGGATCTCGGTCATGGCGAAACTCCTCGCGGGGGTGGGAAAGGCCAGCTCATGGAGAGCATCGGGCCGGGCGGAGGCTCGACGTCGAGGTCGGTCGGCGCGGACGCGTGGAACACCGAAGCGGGCACGTGGATCGCGTGCGCCAGGCCCCTGTGGCCGTCGCGCCAGAACCGCTGGAGCCGGGTTGTCCATCCGCAGGCCGTTGCCGCCGCTGCGGGCGACCACCTCGTCCCGCCACGCCGCGGCGACCTGCGTGCGGCGCGACGCGGCCCGGTCGGCGAGCCGAGCCCGCGGCGGCCTTGTCGTAGAATCGGGAAACGTTGTCCAGCAGGGCAGTTCGGGAAGCTTTGATCTCTTCCGCGGCGGCACTGATCGCATACAGCACGTACGGGTCGTCCTTCACCCGGGTGCCGGTGATGTGCACGCGTGTGCGTTGACAGGCCAGGTGCGCGGCCAACGCGCCTTCCGCGATACCGATCACCGCGGACGTGATGCCGAGCGGGAAAATCGTCGTGAACGGGACCGCGCGGTAGTCCGGGACGAACGCGTCCTTGACGACGACAACCCAGGTGTCCTCGACGATTTCGTCGACCGCGCGCGGCAGGAGCACGGGGTAATTCCGGGGCGGCTGCACGACATTGCCGTCCGCGTCGCCGAGGAAGATCCAGTCGCAGTGATCGGTGCCGGACGAGAACTGCCACCGTCCGGTGACGGCATACCCGCCGTCGACCGGCTTCAGCACGCCCATCGGCGCGTACGGCGAGGCGATCCAGGTGTCGTTGTCCGCACCCCAGATTTCTTCCTGCACGCGACGGTCGCAGAGCGCCATTTCCCACGGATGCACGCCGACGATCCCGGCGACCCAGCCCGTCGAGCCGTCGAGCGAAGCCAGCCGCATCACCGTTTCCGCGAATGCACGCGGATGCGCCTCCGTAATCGGCGGGTTGCGGCATTGTGACCGCGCCGGTTTCCCGGAGCACCTTGGCCGCTTCGTCGGCGAGCCTGCCGAGCCGCTCGTTCTCCGGTCCGAGGGCGGCGATCTCTTCCGCACTCTGTTCGACTGCGGCAAGAGCGGGATGGGTCATGGCGCTTCCCTTTCTCCGGTCCGGATACGGTGCGGTCCCGGCTGCCCCGAGCCTTCCAGCGGAGCACGCGAGCGCGCTCCCGGTCAACGGGATCAGGGCCGCGGCGTCTGGTTCCGCACGACCTTGCCAGTCACGTTGCGCGGCAACGGATCCGGCCTGATCCGCCGTCGCGTCGGGACCTCGAAGCACGCCAGCCGCGCGGCCGCGAAGGCCCGCAGTTCCGCCACCTCGACCGCTGCCGAGAGCACCGCCGCGGCCACTTCCTGCCCCAGGTCGGCCTGCGGCACGCCGAGCACAATGCACTCCCGCACCGCCGGATGTTCCGCCAGCACGTTCTCCACCTCGGCCGGATAGACGTTCTCCCCGCCGTGCAAGATCAAATCCGAACGCCGTGCGGCGAGCCGGAGCTGTCCCTCCGAGAGAACCCCGGTGTGCAGCCACCGCTCGGCGTCGACAGCGGCAGCCGTGGCTTCGGGGTCTTCCCCGTAGCCAAGCATCGTGAACGGGCTGCGGACGCAGATCTCCCCCGCGCTGCCGTCCGGCACTACCTCGCCGAACGCGTCCCGGATCTCCCATTCCGCGGTCGCGGCGCGCCCAGCAGGTCGAACTCCTCCCGCAGCGATCCGGCGCCCGGGCCGAGCACGAGCCGTCCGCCGCTGACCGCGTCGAGCGTCCCGTAGCGCTTCGCGATCTCCAGCGGGTGGTGATACCCCAGCACGAGCACCTGCGTGACCAACCGGATCCGGCTGGTGCACGCGGCGAGGAAACCGAACGTCGCGAACGGATCCCAGTACACCGCGCCGCAGCTTCGACCGGCACCGCGACGTGCTCGCTGCAGGTCAGGTGACGGAAGCCGAGGCGATCCGTGCCAGGTCTTCGATGCCTGCGGCGCCCTCCCAGGCCTTCGGATCCCCCGGCAGCCGGGTCACCACGGGGCTCGCGAGGCCGATGTCCATACCGCCATGCCTACCGGCCGCCGCGCCGGCGCGAGCGGGCTCTCCCGTTGATCGGGGCCGTGCCGCAGTCGTGACCCGCCGCGTGTTGACGGTTCGGGCGGCCGCCGTGTTACCGTCAAAACTAGAAATGATTTCAATTCGTTCGCGAGGAGCACAGCATGACGGTTGCCGCGATCGAAACGGGCTCCCTCGGCACGGACGGCACGCAGAACCGCACCGTGGCGCCGTCGATGGTCGAGCGGATGACGCTGATCCTCGACGCCTTCGACGCGCCGAGCACCCGGCTCACTCTCGAACAGGTCGCGCGCACGACCCATCTCCCCCGTTCGACCGCGCACCGCATCCTCGACCAGCTCGTGCGCCTGCAATGGCTGTCGCATTCGTCGTTCGGCTACGCGCTCGGCGCACGGGCGCTGAACCTCGGCGGCACCGGCGGCAACCATCTCGAACTGCGCGAGGCGACCGCGGCCGTGCTGCACGAACTGCGGTTGCGCACCGGGATGGTCGCGCACCTGGCGATCCTCGACGGCGCCGACGTCCGGTATCTCGACAAGGTCGGCGGGCGGTTCGCCGCGATCGTCCCGTCGCGCGTCGGCGGCCGCGCGCCCGCGCAGTGCACCGCGCTCGGCAAGGCGATGCTCGCGTGGCTGCCCGCCGAACAGGTCGAGGACCGGGTCATGCCGACGCTCGTCCGCCAGACCAGCCGGACGATCCGCGACCCGGTGACGCTGCACCGCGAACTCGGCCGGATCCGCGACCGCAACGGCCTCGCCTTCGAACGCGGCGAATGCTTTTCCGGCATCTCCTGCGTCGCCGCCGCCATCCGGGGCCCGGAAGGACCCGAGGCGGCGATCTCTCTGGTCGGCGACGCGCACACCGCACTGGAGCGCGTCGCACCGCTCGTCGTGGTCGCCGCGCGACAGGTCACCCAGGAGCTGTACCCGATGGTCCGGTCGCACCCGGCTGGAACTAACCATCCGCAAAGGACTCCCAGCCATCGGGATGCCACCGGCCCCGGGACTGCCCGCCGTTCTACGTTCGACCTCGCGGAAGCGAGGCGCTGAAAGGAGATCCGACGATGACCACCGTGGAGCCGGCACCGGACGAGGTCCGCTGATCGAGGCCGGCGCGGGTGGCACTGTCTCGGGCTGGCCGAGAGCTTCGCCGACGGCAGGCCGCATCCGATCACCGCGTTCGGGCCGAAGCTCGTGGTGTTCGCCGGCGAGGACGGTCAGCTCAACGTGCTCGACGCGTACTGCAGGCACATGGGCGGCGATCTGTCGCAGGGCACTGGGGCGGCGACGGCCGGTGCAAGCAGATCCCCTACAGCCGCCGGGTTCCGCTGCGGGCGCGCACCGCCGCGTGGACGACGATGGTGCAGGACAAGATGCTGTTCGCCTGGAACGACCCGGAGGGCAGTCCGCCGCCCGCCGACGTCGTCGTCCCGCGCATCGAGGGCGCCACGCGCGCCGGCTGGACCTGGTACGAAACGCACGTCGACACGAACTGCCGCGAGGTCGTCGACAACGTCGTGGACATGGCGCACTTCTTCTCCGTCCGCTTCGCTTTCCCCACGTATTTCAAGAACATCTTCGAGGGGCACGTCGCCGCCTGCTACGGGCGTCCTTCATGATCGACGAGCTGACGTATCACTACGAGGGCATGGACATCGACGCAGTCCTCATCATCTGCCACTACCCCGTCACGGCGAATTCGTTCAAGCTGCAGTACGGGATCGTCGTGAAGCGCGCGGACCAGCTCTCCGGCGCGGAGGGCGAGGAAACCGCGCGCAAGATGGGTGATTTCATCCGGATCGGGAACCCGCTGCTGTGCGAGGAGGACGGTCCGGTCTACCAGCTGCGGCGCAGGTACGAACAGTTCCATGTGGACGTCGCGGACGTCACGCCGGAGATGACCGAGCGGTTCGAGTTCGAATTGGACACCGCGAAGCCGAATGCCGCGTGGTGCGAAGAGGTCGAGGAGAACCTCGGCCGCCGGACCGGCGAGCGCGTCTGATGACGGTCCGTGCCGACAACCGGCTGCTGGACGAGCCGATGCAGCCGGTCCGATGCGGAACCTGCGAGGCTTGGCTGACGGTGCGCAAGAGCAGCTGGCATCAGACGAGCATTCAGTGGGACACTGCGGCTTCCGCGCGATGCGTCGAACGATCGGCCTGCGCGGAGGACTTGTTCGGCGGCTGTCATGCGTTGCGGGATTCGATCGACCGGGCGGTCGCGGACGGGGGAATTGCGGTGGCCGGCGAATGAATATGAACGAGAAGTACAGCTCGTGGGCGGTCGTCGCGGGCGGCTCGGCTCGCCGAGGCCGGGATCAATCTGGTGCTGATCGCGCGCAAACCTGAGCCGTTGGCGAAGACGGCGGCCGCGGTGCAAGCGCTTGGCGTCGAAGTTCTTACTGTGCAAGCAGATCTTCTCGATCCGTAGGTGCTCTCGGCGATCCGGGAAGTGACTGACGGGCTGCTGATCTTCAATGCCGGCGCGAACAGCTATGGACACGAGTTCGTGACCGGAGATCTGTCGCGGGTACGCGGAGTCCTCGATCCGAACATCACCGCGCATCTCGCGTTGACGCACCACTTCGGCGCGCTGATGGCTGCACGCGGCCGGGGCGGGATCGTGCTGGTGGGCTCGCTGGCCGGGTATCTCGGACAGGCGGAGATCAGCGTGTATTCCGCGGTGAAAGCGTTCGGCCGGGTGCTCGCCGAGGGGCTGTGGCTGGAGATGCGGGACCGCGGCATGGACGTGCTCGAACTGGTGCTGGGCGTCACCCGGACTCCGGCGATGGAGCGGGCCGGACTGGCGTTCGACCTGCCCGGACTGAACGTGGCCGAACCGGAGGACGTCTGGCGCGCCTCGCGGACGGCCCGGTGTGGGTCGCGGGCGGAAACCTCCCCACCGCGGAAAAGCGAAGCGGGTTCCCGCGCGCGGAACTGGCACTGGCCGCGCACGAGGCGACACGAAAGCTGCTCCCCGCCCGGTAGGCAGCAGCCCTTCACGGCCCTGCCAAGAACCTGCTGACCGCGGAGTGGAAGCCGGCCGGATCCTCCACCCACGGCAGATGACCGGCTGACAGTCGCACGCGCGACACCACCGGCAACGCCTGTTCCAGCGAATCCACCGCTGAGCGCGGCCGGATGTCCGCTGTTCCGTCCACGATCAGAGCCGGGACATCGAGCCTCTCGCAGCCGGCGCGCAGGTCTGGCGAGTGCTCGCGGTTCAGCGCGGCGTTGCACGCGAAATTCACGCCGAACCACGGGTCAGCCATGGCTTCGGCGTGCTGAAGCGCGCGCTCGGCGAAGTCCGCTGACCATTGCAGGACACAGTACTCCTGGTCTTCCTCGGCGGTACGTTCCTTGGCTGCCAGCGACTCCCATCGCGTCAGGCGGGTTCCCAGTGCGTTCCGCAGGTTGCGCTCGTACCCCGCGTGCCAGGTCGAGTCGTCGTCGATTCCGGTGCCGGAGACATAAACCAGCTTCGCCACGCGGTCCGGATGCGCCAGTGTGTAGCGCAACGCCAGCTGCGCGCCCCACGAGTGGCCCAGCAGCGCGACGCGGTCCCAGCCGAAATGGGCCCGGACCGCGTCGAGATCGGCCACTGTCCGTTCCACCGAGTACGGTCCCTGCCGCTGCGATCGGCCGCATCCTCGCTGGTCCCAGCGACAGACCGTCGCGACTGCCGAGAGGTCAGCCGCGACGTCCGCCATCATGTCCCACAACCCTGGGCCGCCGTGACAGAAGACGACCGGTTCGCCGTCGCCCGTCTTCGCCGCCCAAAGCCGGATACCGTCTTCAGTCCACACCGCTTGATCCACGCGACGCAGTATGGCCGTTCTCAGGCCTGCGCGACCGTCACTCGGGCGGCCGCGTCGCTTTCCTCGGCCAGCCCGCCCTGCGCGGGTTTGCGCCCGTGCTGCATCGCCAGGATGATCGCCACTCCGGCAACGCCGACGACACCCGCCCACAGGTACGACCGGGTGGTCGCCCGCGTGGTGCACGGTCTCGATCTCGGCGTGCACGCGGAGCAATACGCCGGGCAATTCCGGCGTTTCCCAGCGGGAAAGCTGCCAATCCAGTGCTTCGAGGCGACGCCCGCGGCGGGATCCGAAGCGGCCGCAGAGGTCAGCTTGCGGTTCGGCCAGCACGTTGACGCAGAACTGTCCGGCGGACCCCCGGCGCCGACGACCGGCCGAGGATTTTCTCCCGCGGCGATTTCGGCGTCGAAGGAAGTCCGGACGAGGTTCCGGGTTATGACCGCTGCGTCAGCGCGGCTTCGGACGCTGCCCAGGCGTGGGTGGAACGGTCAGCGATCCGGTTGCCGGCGCCGATCCACGCGGTTGTGCCCAGTTCGTCTTGCGGTCGTCGCTGACCCAGACGCCTGCCGCCGACCCGAACGCGGTGTCGTTGGCGACGCGGGAACGGCCGTGACGCCTACTCGGCTTGGGGCTCGGTGGCGCCGGTCCCCAGTGCGAGTACCCGCCCGAAGGCGGCTCGGATCTCCTCCACCAGGGTGCGAGGGTCGTTGCCCAGGCGTTTGACGGCCTGGTAACAGGCGATGGCGATCTGCGCGGCAAAGCGGGCGATGGCCTCGTCGGATCCGCGATCGATGAGCAGATCGCCCAGCTTGTCGGCGAACTGCTGCATCTTCACGGCGTCGCGGGCGCGTAGTTCCGGGTGCTGCTCGACGAGCTGGAAGTGGCGCGTGTATCCCGCTGGGTCGGCGGCGGCCTGGGAACAGACCGCGAGCAGGACCGGGCGGAGTTGTTCGACGGCCTCGGTCGCGTTCCGTGCGGCCGGGATGCCGTCTGCCTGGGCGGTCGCGTCGATTGCCTCAAGCAGTTCCTGCTCTTTGGCGAAAACGACCTCCTGCTTGTCGACGAAGTGGCGGAAGAAAGTGGTGCGGCCGACTTCGGCGCGCTCGGCGATGTCGCCCACCGAGACGCCGTCGAAGCCCCGCTCGTGGAACAACTCCTGGGCGGCCTCGATGATGCGCGCTCGCGCCTGGCGTCGCTTGCGCTCCACGAGGGGACGAGGCGAGGTCATGGCGACCAGCATACCCATACCGGTTTGCCGTTCCAGCGGGAACTGAGTACAGTTTGGTACTGAGTACCAACATGAACGGAGAACCACCGTGCCGCACGAGCTGCACGCGAAAGACCGCCAGGCGATCAGCGAGACCCTGTCCTCGCACGGGCACTTGTTCGACGAAGGCCACCTGGACCGGCTCGGGGAGATCTTCACGCCGGACGTCGTCTACGACATGAGCGCCCTCGAAGCGGGAACTTTCGAGGGGAACGAGGCAGTCAGGAGCGCCGCCGTGCGGCTCGGCGCGGACAACCCCATCGCCCATCACCTGACGAACCTCGTCATCACCAGCGAGGAAGACGACCGGGCGACCGCGCGTTCCAAGGGCCTCGTCGTCCTGGCGGACGGGACATTCGCCAGCGTGACGCACCTGGACAGCCTGCGACGCCACGACGGCGGCTGGCGAATCAGTCGCCGGGTCGTCTCCCCGCAGCGCACTCCCCTTGGCGGAGCCCGCCCCGCTCACGCGGGCAACCGGTGAGCCCGACCGGTCCGATGCCCCCAGTCCGCGCCACGAGGAAACAGTCATGACCGAACCGCTCGTCATCACCCGGGTCACCCACAGTTGCCACCTCATCCGGTTCGGCGACCTGACCGTGCTCACCGACCCCTGGTTCAGCCAGAAGCTCTTCTACTGCCCGGGCGAGCCGATCGCCTTCCAGCCGGAGACCCTGCCGCGCCTGGACGCGGTCGTGATCAGCCACGAGCACTACGATCACTGCGACCTCGACGCGTTCCGCCGCTACCGCGACAAGGACGTGCCCTTCCTCGTCGCGGCACCCGTGGTCGAATTGGTCCGCAAGGCGGGATTCACCAACGTCCGCGCGCTGGAGCCGTGGCAGTCCGCGCGGGTGCGCGACCTGACCGTCTCCGCAGCGCCGGGCAAGCACGGCTGCTACGAGGTGACGTATGTGCTCAGCGGCGGCGGGCGTAGCGTCTACTTCGCCGCGGACACGCTGCTCATCCCGGAACTGCGCACCCTGACCGACCGGTACGGCCCGCTGGACGTGGCGCTGCTTCCCGTCAACGGCCTGCACATCCGGATGGCGGGCAACAAGCAGGTCGTCATGAACGCCGAGGAGGCGGCCGAACTCACCGCCGTCCTCCGCCCGAAACTGGCGGTGCCGCAGCATTACGCCTTCACCGGCGGCAGGATCGGCGACCGGCTGTTCCTCAAGAGCGACAAGGACCCCGCTCGTTTCGTCGAGGCCGCCCGCCGTCTCGTCCCCGACGTCCCGGTCACGGTCATCAGCCCCGGAGAACCGCTGACCGTGGCCCCCTGACCCGCACGTGCGGCCTGCGGGCCCGACGTCGTTGCCCGGGCCCGCAGACCCTGCCGCCGATCCAGCATTCGAAGGGATTCCCGCCATGCCAGACGTCAAGCCCCTGCCGCGCTGGTTCCGCACCGCCAACCGCGCAATCGGCGTCCTGTCGCGCTTCGGGTTCGCGATGGGGCCGGGCTGCGTGCTCACGGTGCCGGGACAGCGCACCGGCAAGCCGCGCTCCACCCCGGTCTCGCCGCTGACGGTCAGCGGCCGCCGGTACGTGGTATTCCGACTGGGCCCGCAACGTCCGGGCCGCCGGACACGGCCATCTCTCCCGGGGACGCCGCCGCGATCCCGTGACGCTCGCCGAGGTCACCGACAGCGCGCTGAAGGAGCAGGTCATGCGCGCCTATCCGGAGGAGGTCCCCAGAGGAGCGCCGATGTTCGCCCAGGCCGGCATCGTCAGCGGCCCCGATCCCGACGCCTTCGCCTCCGCCGCCGACCGGGTCGCGGTCTTCGAGATCCTGGCCCGGACAGCTTGACCGAGACCCGCGTGGAACAAACCGGCACCGCTGGCGCGTCCGTGCCCGCCACGCAGCGCACGGCTGCGCCCGAGCCAGCCCATCGTTGCGAAGCTCCCGCTCGCCGGGAACAGCATTTGCCGTCGCCGGCCGAGGTTCCCGTTCCAGGTTTTTGCTGATTCCCGCGAATCGGTCCCGTTTTCCACATTTCTCCGCGGCCACGGGCCGCACGTCGCCGGGCTCGAACCACAGCGCTTTCCTGACAACGAATCCGGCCACTCACGAACACCACATCCGCAGAAACCGCAGCACGCCAACGAAATCCGGACCTAGCAACCCCGGCCGACCGACCCGGCCTCTTGCTCCAGCGCCCGCACCATCGCCACCGCCGCCGGATCCGGCCGCTCCCCCGTCACCGCCCACAGCGCGCGTCGCACCCCGCCGCACTCGTCGCGCACGGGGATCCACCGCACATCGGCAGGCAGCGAATCCGCCGCGAACCCGGGCACCAGCGAAACTCCCAAACCCGCCGCGACCAGGCCCAACCGCGTCGGCCACGCGCGCACCGCGAACGCGATCGACGGCCCGGCGATTCCCGGCCACGTCCCGAATTCCGGCGAGCTGCCCGCGCCGACGATCCACTGCTGTTCGGCCAGTTCGTCCGGTTCGACCCAGCTGCGCCCGGCGAACGGATGCGATTCCGCGACCGCCACTCCGTACGGGATTCCACTGCGCAATTCGGTGCGCCGCAAGCCCTCGAAGTCGTATTCCGGCAAGCCGTCGCCGGTGACGGCCACCGAGACGTCGAGCCTGCCGCGGCGCAGGGACTGCAGTTGCGCCAGGGTCGCGGACTCGGCGAGGTGCACCTCCACGCCCGGATGTGCGCGCAGCAGCCGGGAAACCGCGCGCGGCAGCAAAACCGCCGACGCGGCGGGGAATGCGCCGACCGAGATCCGCCCGGCGAGCCGGTCGCGCAGTCCGGCGAGCTCTTTTCCGGCCGCACTCACACTGTCCAGCACCCGACCGGCGTGCCGGATCAGTACTTCTCCTGCTGTCGTAGGGCGGATTCCGCGGGCATGCCGTTCGAACAACGCGGTTCCAGTAGCGCGTTCGCTCGCCGCGATCTGCCGCGACACCGCTGATTGCGTGTAGCCGAGCCGATGCGCGGCAGCACTGAACGACCCGGTCCGGGCCACCTCGACCACGACCCGCAGGCCGGTGAGCGTCAGATCAGCCATTCCGCCAACCATATCCGAAACGGACGGACCAGGTCGTCCACAGTAGACGCAACGGCGACCACCTCCCCCTTGCCTGCGACGCGAAATACCGTTTCGGAACGGGATTATCCCGCCCCGAGGGACACCGAGCGTGCCCCAACTACCCCGCCGAGGGTGCCGCCGAACGCCCGAACCGCGGCTGCGGCGAACAGCCGAACTCGCCCCGAACCCCGGAACAGGCGAAACATCCGCGCGGGAACGGACGATGTCATTGTCAGGAGGGGCGAAGAGAATTTCCAGCGTGACCACGGGCCGACGGTCTACTGTGGAATGCCCGCGGCCACCCGCTGTTCACCGGACGGCCCTCCGCGCCGGACTGGAATTGCCACACCGGAAAAGCGCTCGAAGTCCGCGTCGGACTCCCTGGTTCCAGCTGATCGGCGGCCCGGGGAACGCGACGAAGTGGTGGCTCCCCGGCACGAAACGCGTCGCTGGAGCTGGGCGCCGTCGACTACCGCGACGGCGAAGAACGCGCCGCGGCGATCCAGTGACTGTGCGCGAACATCCCGCGCGGGGACCTGACCCACGACCACGGGAGCGACCGGCGGCGGTTCCGGCACGCGGGCAGCGGGACGATCGCGTCGGCGAGCCACGCCTGCCGCCGCGTCGAAGCGCAGCACGGGTACGAACGATTCGTCGCCGCGATCGCGGCGGAAGGCCGGATCACCGGCTGGCGCGCGAAGTACCGGCTGCCCGGCTGAACACGTTCGCCGGGCATTGCCTACCGCACCGCCGGGCGGCAACGCGACGTGGCGGGCAGTGTTTGCCGGACCCCGCGAAGGCGGTCTCGGCCCCGGAATCCCAGCCAGAAAGAGCACCAACTGATGCGTGCTCGTACTGCCCGGTTCGCGGACGTCTCCGCCACGGCACCGCCGGAGCGGTTCCCGGACCGAACCAGCTCACCGGGGCCGGGGCGGCACCGGAGGTGCTCGACGGCACGGGCGGGAAGTGGAAGCCGGTGATCCGGGCGGCCCAAGGAAAGCCCGCACCGTTACAGCCGGGTGCCGACGGTCGAGTGCCGGCCGGCCCACGGAGGCCACGAGCTGCGCCCGGCGCTGACCGCGTCGCACGAACGGGGCAGCCGGTATGCCGAACGCAACGGGCATCTCGGTCGGCAGTTCCTGAACTCTAGCCGAGCAGGTCGGCCAGTACCGCCGCTTCGCTGATGTCGCTGCGTTTGGTCGCGGTCAACAGGGTCAGCGGCCCCCGGCCGGCTAGCGCACGCAAGTGGTCCAGCGCTTCCGCGCGTTCCGGTTCTTCCAGCTCCGCGCGGTAGCGTTCGGCGAATCCGGCGTAGCGGTCCGGGTCGTGCGAGTACCACTCGCGCAGTTCCGTCGACGGGGAGATCTGCTTCAGCCAGTCGTCCAGACGCGCACGCTCTTTGCTCAGCCCGCGCGGCCACAGCCGGTCGACCAGGACCCGTGAGCCGTCGGTGGATTCCGGCGCGTCGTAGACCCGGCGGACCTGGACTTGGCGTTTGCTCATCGGGGCAGCGGCTCCTTCCGGGGTCGGGGGCTGCCGTCGCCGCCCAGCGTCCGCCCGCGGCCGCCGCGGCGCAAACGAAGGAGGTATAACCCCAGGGTATGGAACTGCGTCAGCTGCGGTACTTCGTCGCCGTGTTCACCGAGGGGTCGATCAGCCGGGCGGCCGGGTCGCTGATGATGTCGCAACCCGCGCTGACCCGGCAGATCCGCGTGCTCGAACGCGAACTCGGGACGCCGTTGTTCGACCGGGTGCCGACGGGCGTGCAGGCGACGGTCGCCGGCCGGGCATTGCACGAGCACGCGCGGCAGCTGCTGCGGCTCGCGGACGCGACGCGGGAGGTCACGCGGTCCGCGGCTCCGGTCAAGGAGCAGGTCGAGATCGCGCTGCCGCCGGGGATTCCGCAGGACTGGGTGCTCGCGGCGCTGGCGGAGATCCGCCGTCAGGTGCCGGACGCCGCACTGTCGTTTTTGGACGCCAGCAGCACCGAGCAGCTGCGGATGCTCAGCGAAGGGCGGATCGACATCGGGCTGGTCCACCAGAACCCGCCGTCGACACTGCACGGGCGGCTGTTGTTCGAGCATCCGTTCGGCGTCGCGATCCGGCCTGGTCACGAGCTTTTCGGGCGCGCGCGGTGCCGGTTGCGGGATCTCGACGACGTCCGGGTGCTGGCGCACTCGCGGGCGCAGGTCCCGGCCGGGCACGACCAGATGCTCGCCGCGGCGCACGGGCTCGGAGTGTCGCCGAACTGGCGCCTCGCGCGGTTCAACGAGAACGCGCTGGCCTGCGCGGAGGCGGTCGAGGCGGACGCGGTGCTGCTCAGCAGGCCCAGCGCGAACCGGATGCTGCCCGAGTGGGCCTGGAGCGAGCTGGTCGAGCCGAGCGTCCCGCTGACGACGTGGGCGGCGTGCCAGCCGCAGACCCGGCGGATCGTCGGCGCGGTCGTGGAGGTACTGGAGGGATTTTAGTATTGCGGTGTTACGCAACGTCGTTTTACTATCGTGGGCGTGAGCCCGAGACAGCGCGACGCCGCGCTTCGCGAAAGCCTTCTGGCGACAGCCGCCCAGGTGCTGGCCGAGGAAGGCGGTCCAGCCTTGTCGACTCGGCGGCTGGCCCGGGAGCTGGGCGTGTCGACGACAGCGGTCTACACCTACTTCGGCAGTGTCGAACAGTTGCGCCGGGAGGTGCGGCTGGAGGGCTTCCGCAGGCTCGAAGAGACCATGGACCCGCCCGCCGAGGACCCGGTGGCCGCCCTCGCCGGAGCGGCGGCGGCGTTTTTCCGGTTCGGGATGGCCGAACCGCACCTGTACCGGGCGATGTTCGTCGACCGTCCGCTGGACGAAGACCGCGCGGGCGAGGCGTGCTTCCTGCTGCTGCGGAAGATCCTCGACCGGGCGGTGGGGTCCGGCCGGTTTGCCGGCGTGCCCGCCGAGCAGACGGAAATGTGCGCGGCCCAGGTGTGGAGCACGCAGCACGGGCTGGCGACGATGGTGCTCAGCGGCGCGCTGCCGGAGGCCGCGGGGCGGGCGGCGCTGGCGGATCTGCTGGTGCGGCTGGCGATCGGGTACGGCGACGCCCCGGACCGGGCGGCGCGGTCAGTGACGGGAGCGCTGAGATGAAGCGGCGTTTCCTTGGCGGCAAAGCGAATCCCGCGGCGAGACCGCAGCGCGGCAAGCCGCGGATCGACACGCCGGGCGGGATCGTGCTGTCCGCGATCCCCTCGGCGGTCCTCGCGCCGCTCAACGCCGTCGCCGGCACCGGAGTCGCGGTCGGCGCCGCGGCCGCCCTCGCCGCCGTGCTCGCGGCGGTCCGGATCCGGCGCGGAGATCCGAAGGGGCCGGCCTTCGGCGGGCTGATCGGCGTCGGCATCGCCGGGTTCATCGCTTGGCAGACCGGATCCGGCGGCGGGCTTTTCCTGCCCGACCTCGTCTGGTACCTGCTGGCCGCGCTGGTGCTGACCGGGTCGGTCGTCATCCGGCGGCCGCTCGTGGGGATCGGCTGGGCGGCGGTCGGCCGCGGCGGGACCGAGCGCGCCGCCCGCCGCCGGTTCGCGGTCGCGACCGCGCTCCTCGCCGCGGGCTTCCTCGTCCGGGCGGCGGTGACCGGCCTGCTCAGCCTCGACCCGGCGAACGCCTGGCTGGTCGCGGCCAAAGTAGCGACCGGACTGCCGGGCACGCTGGCCGGGCTGGCGGTCCTCGCCTGGGCACGGCCCCGTCCGGGAGCCCGGCCGGACCGGACTCCCGGACAGGTCCGGCTCAGCCGGTCGCCAGCACCTTCAGCCGGTCGATGCCCGCGCTGAAGTAGTCCTGGTCGAGCGGCGTCGAGGTGTACTGCCAGAAGGTGTAGAACCCCCAGTGGTAGGGCAGCGCGCCCGGCGACGACGCGTACGCCGCCACCCACAGCGGGTTGGTCGAGCTGAAGTCGCCCTTGTTGCCGGTGCACTGGGTCCACCAGCTGTTCGCCGTGTAGATCACCGGCCAGCGCGAGGTCTTCTTGTGGTACTCGTCGCTGAACGCCTTGATCCACGACACCATCGCGGACTGGCTCAGCCCGTAGCAGGCGGAGCTGGGCCCCCATTCGATGTCGAGCGTGCCGGGCAGGGTCTTGCCGTCCTTCGACCAGCCGCCGCCGTGCGCGACGAAGTAGTCGGCCTGCGCCGCGCCGCCGGAGATGTCCGGACGGCCGTAGTGGTAGGCACCGCGGATCATGCCGACGTTGTACGAGCCGTTGTACTGCTGGGTGAAGTCCGGGTTCTGGTAGCCGGTGCCCTCGGTCGCCTTCACGTAGGCGAACCGTTTGCCCTGGTTCCAGTAGGACTTCCAGTCGACCGCCCCCTGGTAGCTGCTCACGTCGATGCCCGACGTGGTCGCCTCGGCCGACGCAGGCGCGACCGACGCGCCGCCTCCTTCGTGCGCCCGGATGGAAGCGCCCATCTGATGGTTGTCCGGAGTCTCGGCCGAGGTGCTCCAGGCCGCGGCAGGTGCGGCCCCGGCGTTCGGCGCGGTCGCCACGAGCAGGGCGGCAGCCGCGGCGAGCACCGCTCCGGTCAGGCGGCGCGCCCTCCCGGTGGGTCCCCAGTGGTGAGTGGTCATTGACAGGTCCTTTCGGATGCCCTCGCGAAGTGCCACCCGATCAGGTGGCACGAGGACCTGATTCTGTTACTAAATGTGATGCACTGTCACTGCTCCAAGTGACCTAATTTCCACTTGACCGGACAACGAGAAAGACATTCCCAGTAGGCCGTTGCGGTCGAATTCCGGGAAAACGCCACCGGCCGGCCGCGGCCGCCTTACCCTCCCCGGCCATGTCCAAACCTCGAAGAACCCGGACGATCCTCCAGCTCCTGACCGTTCTCCTGACCCTGGCCGCGACCGGCACCGGCGCCGCGGAAGCGGGCGAACCGGCCCTGCTGCACGTCAACCACGGCTACGGCGTCCTTGACCGCGAGACCGCCGACGCCATCGAGCATTCGGCCTATCTCAAGGACTTCGCGAACTTCCAAGTCCGCACCACGACCGGCGCGGGCGGCGAAAAATGGACCGGCCGCTACCTGATGGGCCGGGAAACCTACGTGGAACTCTTCGGTGTCGGCGACCTGCCCGGCAAGGACGGCGACCTCGGTTCGGCGGGCCTGGGAGTCTCGGCCGAACGCACCGGCCAACTGTCCACAGTGGTCCGGCACCTGCACGACGCGGGCATCGCGAACCCGTTGGAATTCCTGCAAACCCGCGACTTCGGCGACGGCAAGCCGATCCCGTGGTTCAACGGAGTCTTCACCACCGACCAGTACGACACCTTCGGCGCCTGGGGCATGGAATACCGCGCGGAGTACTTCGCCGACCCGCGCGGCAACACCGGCCCCGCGCGCTACCCCGGCGACATCAGCCGCAACCGCTACCTGCCGGACGACTACCGCAACCACCAGATGCGCGACGTCACCGGCATCCGCCTGGGCGTCACCGCACGCGACCTGGGCAACACCCTGCCCCTGCTGCGTGCCGGAGGAATGACCGTACGCCAGCTCCCCACCGGCGCTCTCGCCTTCGACGGCATGACCACCATCCGCTTCGACACCGTCCCCGCAGACCAAGCCGGCCTCCGACAGCTCGACCTGGCCCTCAACCGCCCCACCGGAACGAGACACGTCGAACAACTCGGCCACTCGACCCTCACCGCCGGCCCAGGCGCCCACGCCCGCTGGACCTTCGCCATCCGCACCTGACCGGTACGTGAGGGGAACCCTCACGGAACCAGATTCCCTCAGGGTTCCCCTCACGACCCGCGACCGGTCCTCCCAGCCGCAGCCGCCGTAATGCCACCTTGGGGCGCTACCCGCACCCCCGCTGCCACCCGCCCCCAGCACGCTCCGCGCACGAGAACCCGCACACACCCCCGCACACCCACCGCAACCGACGCACCCCACCATCGAGGCACCCAGCCCCTCGCCCGCACCCCGATACGAAGCCGCCCGTCAGCACAATCGGGCTTCGGTGTCGAACGATTCCGGGTAGCCCGCGCCGTCCGGGTCCTTGACCTTGAGCAGCTTGCCGTCGTTGCGGAAGGTCCGGCCGTGGAACGGGCAGGTCAGCGTGGTCCGGTTGCGCCGGCAGATCATCGCGCCGCGGCGCGCGCAGGCGTTGGTCAGGCAATGCAGTTCGCCTGCCTTGTCGCGGGTGAGGACGACCGGCTGGCGGCCGATCGTGGTGGTGAAGAAGTCGCCGGGGTTCGGCAGCTGGCTTTCGTGCGCGAAGTAGATCCAGTTGCCCTCGAAGAGGTGCTTCATCTCGACTTCGAAGATCTCCTCGTCGGTGAAGATCCGGCGGTTCGTGCGGTAGACGCCTGCCTCCCGGGTCCTCCACCACCGCGTCCGCGACTACGGAAGCGGCGTGGTCCAGCGTCTCGGTCATGACTCCTCCAACGGGCCGGCGATCTGCACTGATCGGCTCCCCAGCAGGGCGTTTCCCGCACTGTGCCAGTCCGCGGCGGCGGCCGCCCCAGGGCGAGACCCAGTCCTGGCCTAGGGTGTGATTTATCGATGTCGTTTATCAATCGCACGCAAAACGCTCCTTGTCTTCACTCAATGCCGGAACTTACGGTGAGCGGGACGAGGAGCCGGTGAGGAGGCAGCCCGATGGAACTGCGCCACCTGCGGTACTTCTCCGCCGTCGCCGAGACCTGCCACTTCGGCCGTGCCGCCGAACGCCTGCACCTCGCCCAGCCCGCGCTTTCGCACGCGATCCGGCAGCTGGAGGACGAACTGGGCGTCGCCCTGCTCAGCCGCACGACGCGGCAGGTACAGGTCACCCCGGCCGGCCGGTTCTTCCTCGCCGAGGCCCAGCGGATCCTGGACGCCGTCGAGGCGGGCGCGCGCGGGGCCCGGCGCATCGCCGACGGCCGCCGCGGGCTCGCGCGGATCGGCTTCACCGGCACCGCCGC
Source organism: Amycolatopsis sp. M39 (assembly GCF_001651785.1). Classification (NCBI taxonomy): domain Bacteria; kingdom Bacillati; phylum Actinomycetota; class Actinomycetes; order Pseudonocardiales; family Pseudonocardiaceae; genus Amycolatopsis; species Amycolatopsis sp. M39. The sequence continues at coordinate 115,097 of NZ_LWSF01000006.1, read as the reverse complement.
GCTGTCGCATCTGCCGCAGGTCGCCCGCACGCTGCAGCACCGGCTGCCCGAGGTCGAACTCGAAGTGCACGCCGACCTGCTCACCGGCGAGCAGTGCCGGCAGCTGCGCGACGGCACTCTCGACATCGGCGTGCTGCGTCCACCGGTCACCGGCGGCGACCTCGACCTGCACGTCATCGAGACCGAGCCGCTCGTGCTCGCCGTCCCGGCCGACCACCGGCTCGCGGTGGAACCGGTGGTGGCGATGACCGATCTGCGCGCCGAAGCCTTCGTCACCTATCCGGCCAGCTACTCCGTCGTCAACGAAGCGGTGCTGCGCAGCTGCCGCGACGCCGGATTCACCCCGCAACGCGAGCACGAAGCGGCCGGCACCGCGGTGCTGCTCGCGCTCGTCGCCGGCGGTCTCGGCGTCGGCGTCGTCCCCGCGTCCGCGCGGGCGCTGCCGCTGGCCGGGGTCGTGTTCCGCGACCTCGCCGGGGCGGCCACCGTCCAGCTCGCGCTCGCCTGGCACCGCGACCGGGCCTCGGCACTGGTCCCGGCCGTGCTCGACGCGCTCGGCGAGCTGTTCCCCGTCGCAGTGCCCGTGTCAGGGAGGACACGATGAAGATCACCCGGGTGGAGGCGATCCCGTTCGCCATCCCCTACCGCAAACCGCTGCGTTTCGCTTCCGGCGAGGTGCACACGGCCGAGCACGTGCTGGTCCGCGTGCACACCGACGACGGCGTGGTCGGCGTTGCCGAGGCACCGCCGCGGCCGTTCACCTACGGCGAGACGCAAGCCGGGATCGTGGCGGTGCTGGAGACCGTGTTCGCCCCGCAGGTAGTGGGCCTGAGCCTGCTGGAACGCGAGACGGTGCACGCGCGGCTCTCCCGCACGGTCGGGAACCCGGCCGCGAAGTCCGCTTTGGACATGGCGATCTGGGACGCCCTGGGGCAAAGCCTCGACGTCTCGGTCACCGAACTGCTCGGCGGCTACACCGACCGCATGAAGGTTTCGCACATGCTCGGCTTCGACGAGCCCGCCGCGATGGTCGCCGAGGCGGAACGGATTCGCGACAGCTACGGCATCACGACGTTCAAGGTGAAGGTCGGGCGCCGTCCGGTTTCCCTCGACACCGCGGTGGTTCGCGCGATGCGGGAACGGTTCGGCGCCGAGGTCGACCTGTACGTGGACGGCAACCGGGGCTGGACGGCCGCGGAATCCGCCCGCGCGATGCGGGAAATGGCCGGCCTCGACCTGCTGTTCGCCGAGGAACTGTGCCCCGCCGACGACGTGCTCGGCCGCCGCTGGCTGGTGTCCCGGTTGGACATTCCGTTCATCGCCGACGAATCCGCGGTGACCCCGGCCGACGTGACCCGCGAGATCCTCGGCGGGTCGGCCACCGCGATCAGCATCAAAACCGCCCGCACCGGCTTCACGCGCTCGCAGCGCACGCACCACCTCGCGGAGGGCCTCGGGCTGGAAGTGGTGATGGGCAACCAGATCGACGGCCAGATCGGTTCACTGTGCACTGTCGCGTTCGGATCGGCGTACGAACTGACGTCGCGCCGCCCCGGCGAACTGTCCAACTTCCTCGACATGACCGACGACCTGCTCGCCGAACCGCTGCGCATCGCGGACGGCGAACTGGTCATCCGCCCCGGCGCCGGCCTCGGCGCCGCGCTCGACCCCGGCAAGCTCCGGCACTACCGGCAGGACCGCTGAGCCGGAAACCCCGATGGATCAAGGAGGATTCATGACTGCCACGCATTCCCCCACCGCCGCCGCGTCCGGAGCCAACGCCACCGAACGGTTCAAGAGCGACAAGTTCGCCGGCGTCGCGGGCACCCCGAAGGAACGGGTCAGCCTGCTCGCCCGCGAGGTCCTGGAGGCCGTGCACGCGACCATCCGCAAGCACAAGGTCACCTACGAGGAGTACAACGCGCTCAAATCGTGGCTGATCAGCGTCGGCGAGGACGGCGAATGGCCGCTGTTTCTCGATGTCTGGGTCGAGCACGTCGTCGAGGACGTCGCCACCGGGCACCGCAAGGGCAACAAGGGCACCATCGAGGGCCCCTACTACGTGCCGGACGCACCCGAGCAGGGCGCGCGCGGTTCGGTCCCGTCGCGGGAGAACGAGCCGGGCACGCCGCTCACCTGGACCGGACAGGTCACCTCGACCACCGGCGCGGCACTGGCCGGCGCGAAGGTCGAACTGTGGCACGCGGACGCGGACGGACTGTACTCGCAGTTCGCGCCGGACATCCCGGAGTGGAACCTGCGCGGCACCTTCACCACCGACGACGAAGGCCGCTTCGAAATCCGCACCGTGCGGCCCGCGCCGTACCAGATCCCGACCGACGGAGCCTGCGGCAAACTGATCGCGGCGGCAGGCTGGCACGCCTGGCGTCCGGCGCACCTGCACGTCAAGGTGTCCGCGCCGGGGCACGAACTGCTCACCGCGCAGCTCTACTTCCCGGGCGACGAGCACAACGACGACGACATCGCGTCCGCGGTGAAGCCGGAACTGCTGCTCGACCCGCGCCCGGCGGACAACGGCGAGACCATCGAGTACGACTTCGTCCTCGACCCGGCCCTCTGATCCGGCAGGAGACTCATGCTTTACCACGTGCGGATGGACGTCCGCCTTCCCCCCGACCTGGACCCGGCGGTCCGCGACGCCCTCATCGCGCGCGAGAAGGAGTACAGCCAGCAGTTGCAGCGCAGCGGGAAATGGCCGCACATCTGGCGGATCGCCGGGGAGTACGCGAACTACTCGGTGCTGGACGTCGCCGACCACGACGAGCTGCACCAGATCCTGTCGAAGCTGCCGCTGTTCCCGTACCTGGACCTCCAGGTGACCCCGCTGGCCCGGCATCCCTCCAAAGTGGACTGACTGGGCTCAGCCCGGCTCTCCAGGTCCGTGAACCGGTGCCAGGACCTGGCGGGCCCGGTTACTCGCCGACAGTCACCACGCGGTCCGCGTGCCCGGCCAGCAGCGGATCGTGGGACGCGACCAGCACCGCCGTCCCGCGATCCGCTGCCTGGCGCAGCGCCGTCAGCACCATCTCCGCGTGCGCGCGGTCCTGATGCGACGTCGGCTCATCCGCCAGCAGCACCAGCGGACCCGCCGCCAAAGCACGCGCCACGGCACCCCGTTGCTGTTCCCCGCGCGAGACCTCGCTCGGCAAGCGATCCGCCAGTTTCGCCAGGTCCAGGGTTTCCAGCAGCTTCGACCGATCCGGCGGCTCCGCCGCGGTCCGCGCGGCGAACGCGAGGTTGTCCGCGACCGTCAACTCCTCGAACAGCGCGATCGACTGCGGCACGAAAGCCAGCGCGTGCCACGGCTGTTCCGAAACCGCCGCGTCCGGCATCGGCGGATGCGCGGTGACGGTCCCGCTGTCGGGCTTGTCCCAGCCACCCGCGATCATCAGCAAAGTGCTTTTGCCCGAGCCCGACGGGCCGGTCAGTGCGACCAGTTCGCCCGCCGCCAGATCGAGGCTCGTGTGCCGCAGCACCGGCATCCCGCCGTGGGAACGGCTTACGTCGGACACGCTGAGCAGCGCAGTCACCGGACTCTCCCGTCCACGAGTTCCACCACGTCGTCCGCCGCTTCGGCCAGCACCGGGTCGTGGGTCGCGACCACGACGGTCTGCCCTGNCACGGAATGCCTCCGCGACCAGCCGAGCCGAGGAACGGTCCAGTTGGGCGGTCGGTTCGTCCGCCAGCACCGCGTCCGGGTCGCCGGCCGCGGCGAAGGCGAGTGCGGTTCGTTGCTGTTCACCGCCGGAAAGCTGGCGCGGGCGATGGCCGCGGCGGTGATCCAGCCCCAGCCGCTCCAGCAAGGAGAGCGAAAGGCCGGTGCCGCGCATCTTCGCGGCCAGCTCCAGATGTTCTTGCACGGTAAGGTAATCCAGCAGGTTGTCGACGGGATTCTGGAATACGTAACCGATCCGCCGTCGCCGCACCGCCCGGCGCGCCCGCGCGGACAACGCGGTGACGTCCGTGCCGCCGACCTCGACGCGGCCCTCGTCCGGTCGTTCCAGGCAAGCCAGCAGACGCAGCAGAGTCGATTTGCCGGACCCGGAGGGGCCCACCAGCGCGGTGATCCGGCCGTGTGCGGCGGCGATCGTCACCTCGTGCAAAGCGGTCAGCGAGCGACCGGCGGTGCGATAGCCGTGCGTCAATCCGGCACCCCGGACAGCATCAGGCAGTGTCACGCAACACCTCCGAAGGCAGTGCCCGCGCAGCCGCGCGTTGGGCCGCATAAGTAACGGCAAGCGCGACGACCACCGCCGCGAGCAGCAATTGCCCGCCCGGGCCCCACGGCACCGGGATCACGGTGCCCGGCGGCGTCGCCGGATCGAGGTCGTAGCCCTCGTAGGTCACCGAGACCGCGACGGCCGCGAACCCGACGCCCAAAGCGAATCCGGCCGCCAGCAGCCCGCCGACCTCGTAGGCGAGCGCTCGCCAATGCGCGCCCGAGGTGATGCCCATCCGTCGCAAGAGGACATATGCTCCGCGCCGAGCACGAGCCCTGGCGTTGAGGTACAGCAACAGTCCGACTAGGACGACCACCCCGACCAGAGCCGACACTGCGGTCAGGAACGCGAAGGTGTAAGTGACTCCGCCATAGACGCCGTGCGCGGTGACGTCGGCAGCGCGGCTGACCGTCCCGGCCGGCACCCCGGCTTTGCCCAGTTCCGGCAGCACGTGCGCCGGGTCGCCGCGCGCCCACAGCTCGCGATGCACGCTCTCTCCGGCGAACTTGGCCAGAAGGTCCTTGCGCAGCAGCAATTCCGGGAATCCCGCACTCTTGCCGGGCAGCTGCGCCACCGTGACGACCCGCAGCGGCAGGTCCTTGCCCCCGATGCTCAGCGTCGCCTGCCCGGGGGCGTCCGGGACCCCGGCGAGGATGCCGGCCGGGGTGTCGCCGGACAGCTGGTCCAGCAGCTCGGGCAGGGCCGGCCCGCTGAAGTGGCTGTCCCAGAACGCGGCTGAGCCGAACGTCGCCGGGTCGACGCCCAGCACGTTCACCGTCTTGCTGCCCAGGTATGCCGNGGTATGCCGAGTCGTAACGGTCGACCAGCGCGGCGTGCCCGGTCAGGCCGGGCGGGATCTCGGCGGGACCGGTCAAATGCACCACGACGTCCGAGCCGACCACGAGCTGTCCCTCGTCATCGAGCGTGCGCTGGACGGAACCGGTGACTGTGGTAGCGAAGATCGACAGCGCCACCGGTACCGCGGTGGCTCCGACCAGCACGGCCGCCGCGGCGGGCGCCGAAGCCAGCCGTCGCCAGGCCAGGAACGCCACTGCCCGTTCTCGCCGCACCGCGGGCGCCCGTGGCAAGGTCAGCCGCACGACCCGGGTCACCAGCATCGCCAGCCCCAGCACCAGCAGCAACGGCACGACGATCAGCCGCGGCGGGATCCGCGCGACCGATCCCGCCTGGCCGAGCCCGGTCTGCGTGCCGTCGCCGAGCGCGAAGTAGCAGACCACCGCGGCGACCAGCGGGAGGATTTCCCACGGCAGATGCCGGATCCGCGACGTGCGCGCGTCGAACATCGCCCGCGTGCGAAGCACGACCGAACCGGCGATCCCGGCCAGCGTCGCCAGGAACGCGACCGCCGCGCCGCCGATCGAGTAGCCGACCGCGGACGGCGTCACCAGCGGGCTCGGCCCCAGCGCGCTCACCAGCCCGCGCGCGGCGAACCAGCCGCCGACAGTGCCGAGCAGCGCGATAGAACCCAGCTCCAGCAGCGCTTTCCCGGCCAGCGCGCCCGGCCCCGCCCCGCGCGCGGACAGCACCGCCAGCTCGGCCCGGCGGCGTTCGGCCCAGAACGACCCGACCGTCGCCGAAATGACCAGCCCGGTCAGCGATCCGGCGACGCCGATCGGCACGACCGTCGCGGCGAGCGAGGATCCGACCTGGTCCGCACGATCCGCGATGCCGCCCAGCGACGACGTGAACTGCATCCGGCCGCGCTGCGCGAACAACTCGGGAGTGTTCTCGGTGCGCTCTCGCACCCGTTCCAGCCCGGCGACGGTGCCGGGCGCGTTCTCCGTGGTCAGCCCGTTCTGGTCGACCGAGGCCGCGAGGAAGCTGCCGACGCCCGAATCCGGCGGGGTCAGCCCGAACAGAGCGTCCCGCGACACGAACCCGACCGGGAAGACCGGAGCCTCGCTCAGCGGATTCGGCCGGTACAGCGACTGCAGATGGCACCAGAACGGCTGGTCGGGCAGCTCGCGCAGGTCCCGGTACACCGCGGCCACCGGCATGGTCTTGACCGGGGCGTCCGGCGGCAGGCCGCCGTTCGGGGACCAGCCGCCCTGGATCGCCACCTGGTCGCCCGCGTGCAGCCCGCGCGCCTTCGCGAACTGGCTCGACACCCAGATCCCCTGGCCCTTGCCGCCCTCCACGACGTGCAGGTGCGCGGCGAAATCGTCCTGGGCCACCAGCCACATCGCGGACTGTTCCGGATTCGGCGAACCCGGCCGGACCGGGTTGACCTTGGCGGAGCTGAAGAGCGTCGAGGCCACGCCGGACAGCCGCGGCACCTCGCGAGCCGCGTCGCGGGCGACCGCGAGCCGGGCGTCGTCCAGTGCCTTCCCGGTCGGTCCGGTGGCGCCCGGATAGGGCTGGGACATCGGCAAGCCGCCGGTCCACTCCGCGCCGACCGCCCACTGGCACGCCCGGTTCATCTGCTCGTGCAGCGTCGCGTTCCCGGCCGAGGACAGAAACAACGCCACTGCCGCGGCGGGCAACGCGACGAGCACCGCCGCGGCGATTGCCGCTACGACGACCGCTGGTTGCCGCCACCCTGTTTTCGGCGCCCGCGTCCACGGCGTCGCCCCCCACCCGCGCATTCACCGAGTCTGCCACGATCCCGGCGCCGGCGGGGCGGCGCTGCCCGATGCGAACAGAGCGCGTTTTCCCGAGTACAGAACGCTTACTTCGCCTGCCAGACCGGCGCGCGCTTCTCGACGAACGCCATCGTCCCCTCGCGGACGTCCTCGCTCGTCATGACCCCGACGGCGTTCTCGCGAGTGTTGTCCCAGTCGCTGTCGTCGTCCGCGATCGCACCGTCCACAATGCCCAGTGCGACGCGTTTGCTGGCCTGCACCGCCAACGGCGCGTTCGCGGCGATCCTCTCCGCCAGCGCCAGCGCCTCGGTCAGCACGTCGCCGTCCGGGACCACGTGGTTCACCAGCCCGAGCGTCGCCGCGCGGGCGGCGTCGAGGGGTTCGCCGGTGAACATCATCTCCATCGCGATCTTCTGCGGGATCTGCCGCGGCAGCCGGAACACCCCGCCCGCCGCCGCGAAGAGGCCGCGCTTCACTTCCGGCAGCCCGAATTTCGCCGATTCGGCCGCCACCACCAGGTCGCTGGCCAGCGCGAGTTCGGTGCCGCCGCCGAGGGCGAACCCGTTCACCGCGGCGATCGTCGGCTTCGAGACCGGGTGCCGCACGTATCCGGCGAAGCCCCATTCCTCGTGCCCCGGCGCGGCGAGCGACTCGCCTCGCGAAACGGCTTTCAGGTCGGCTCCGGCGCAGAACGCCCGCTCCCCCGCGCCGGTCAGCACGACGACGCGCGTGTCCGGATCCTGTTCGGCCCGTTCCAGCGCGGTGCCGACGAGTTCGCTCAGCTCGGCGTTGACCGCGTTCATCGCGTGCGGCCGGTTGAGCGTGATCACCAGGACGTGCCCGCGCTGGTCGACAAGCGCGGCCGGGGCGTCATCGGACATGATCGTCCTCCTCCGCCGGTGCGAAGACCGGCACCTTCTCGTGGTCAGGTTCGGGACCGGAGGGCACGAACGCTGCCCGCACCGGCAACTGCCAGAGGTCCGCGTCCGGGTCGGCGTCGAGCCGGCCCCACCACCACGGTCCCTCGGCCAGCTCCACGATGCCGACGACCACGCGCTCCGGCTCGCCGCCGTCGCGCGCCCGCTTGTGCACCACCGACCACGACACCACCGTGCCGGTTCCCGCGGCTGCCGTCCACTCCAGATCGTCGTCGGGGTCCGGGACCGTACGCGGATCCAGGTACTCGCCGGTGCCGCGCCGCCGCAACAGCCGGAACTCGCCTGCCGCGGTGCCGTCGAAGAACGCCGCGGACTCCTCGTCGCGGGCGACTGGGTTGATCCGCACTGTCATCCCTCCGCTCCCAGCACGAGCGTGCTGTGGTGGTCCAGAATGCCGCCGTTGCCCGAAACCAGCACGGTGTCGTGCTTCGGCACCTGGCGTTCGCCGCCCTGGCCCCGCGCCTGGATGATCGCCTCGGACAGCGGCGTCATTCCCCACAGGTAGTACGACGACAGCTGGCCGCCGCCGGTGTTGACCGCGAGCTTGCCGTCCGGGCCGAGCATGCCCGGCGTCTCGACGAACTCGCCGCCTTCGCCCTTGCCGCAGAACCCGTAGTCCTCCAGGGTGAGCAGCGCGGTGAAGGTGTAGCAGTCGTAGATCTCGGCGACGTCGATGTCCTCGATAGTCACTCCGGCCATCTCCATCGCCGCCGGACCGGACTGCGCCGCACCGCTCACGAGACCGAGATTGTCGTTGCGGCGGAACGAATCGCCCGGATGCGCTTGTCCCCAGCCGAGCACCTGGACAGCAGGCTGAGCGAGTTCTTTCGCTCGCTCAGCCGACGTCACGATCACCGCCGCGCCGCCGTTCGACACCAGGCAGCAGTCCAGCAGATGGAACGGTTCCGCGATGAACCGCGACGCTTGATGGTCGGCCACGGTGATCGGATCGCGCAGCTGTGCCAGCGGGTTCTTCGCCGCCCACGCGCGCTGCGCGACCGCGATCGCGCCGAACTGCTCGCTCGTGGTGCCGTAAGTCTTCATGTGCCGTCGCGCGGCGAGCGCGTAGAACGAGTTCGGCCCGGCGAAACCGCTGGAGCCCAGCAGGCTTCCCCAGCCGGCCGGAGTCGTGCGCCCTCCGCCGTAAGCCGCACCGGTCGCTTTGCCCTGCTTGAGCGGCGCGTCCGCGAACACGCAGGCCACAGTGCCGGCCATGCCCGCTTCGACGGCCATCGCGGCGTACTGCACCATCGCGCCCGCCGTCGAGCCGAATGCCTGCATCTGGGTGCACAGGCGCAGGTCCCGCAGTCCCAAGTCGACTTGCAGGCTGAGGTCCACTCCGGGCGTCGTGCCGGCGGACACCAGCAGCCCGTCGATGCCGGACAGCCCGATCCCGGCGTCCGCGGCTGCCCGCCGGACGGCCTGCGCGGCGAACTGCCGCGCGCTCGGACCGTAGACTTTCCCCAGCTCGGTGAGCCCGAGACCGGCGATTGCCGCCCTCCGGCGCGCCGGGGTCTCCCGCCTGCTCGTCATCATCGCACTCCGTTCCCGGCCGGTGGCCGCGTCTCCACGTTCGCATCCCGCCGACCCGGCGTAAACGACCGGTCGGGACACCGGCAGATGTGCGCCCGCGACACGTGCGCCGATGTCGCTCCCGGAAACCTGCCGGTGTCGGAATCCGTGATGTACATCGCGGTTTTCCGGACCCAGCATGGGAATCGAGACCCGACGACGGGAAAGGCGGTCCGGCGATGGCGATCAGCGCCGCGGAAACCGAACAGCTGCGAGAGGCGGTGCGCGACCTGCTCGCGGACCGCTGCACGGAGGCCGACGTACGCCGGGTGATGGCGAGCGGCTCCGGTTACGACCCGCAGCTGTGGAAACAACTGGCCGAACTGGGATTGCCCGGCCTGCTGATCGCGACGGAATACGGCGGAGTCGGCCTGGGCGCGGAAGAACTCGAAGCGGTTTCGGAGGAAATCGGGGCGGCGCTGCTGCCGTCGCCGTTCCTGTCGAGCGCGGTGCTGACCGCGACGCTCATCGACGCCGCCGGGTCCGAAGAGGACAAACGCCGCCTGCTGCCCGCGCTCGCCGACGGGTCTTCGATCGGGACCGTCGCCGTCAGTGCCACCTGGACACCTGAAACCATTGCGGTACAAGCAAACGGAACTCTCACCGGGACCGCGTCCTATGTGACCTTCGGCCAGGTCGCCGACGTCATTCTCGTCGTCGCTCGCACCGGCGACGACATCGGCGTCTTCGAGGTCGCACCCGACGCCTCCGGTTTCACTCGCACCGCGGAATCGGTATTCGACCCGACCGTGCGGCTGTCCCGGTTCGCCTTCGCCGGCACCCCGGCGCGGCGGATTGGCGCCGCGGGCTGGGAGGCCGTGCAGAAAGCCTTGGACCTCGGCGTCATCGCACTCGCCGGAGAACAAGCGGGCGGTGCTCGGCAGATTTTCGCCACGACCGTCGAATACCTCACAACCCGCGTCCAGTTCGGCCGCGCGATCGGCAGTTTCCAGGCGATGAAACACCTCGCCGCGGACCGTCTCCTGGACGTCGAATCCGCGACGTCGGCCGCCCGGCACGCCGCGGCCGAGGGCAGCCCCGGCGCGATCGCGCTCGCCGGGTTCGCTTGCGCGGAAGCGTACGAAACCGTTGCCCTGTCGGCGATCCAGATGCACGGCGGGATCGGCTTCACCTGGGAACACCCGGCGCACCTGTACCTGCGCCGCGCCCGCTCCGGCGCGCAGCTGTTCGGCGGCTCGCGGCTGCACCGGGAGCGCTACCTCGTCTCGAAGGGAGCCTGACTCATGATCAGCGCGAACCAGCTCCGCGAAGAAGTCCGCGCGTGGCTCGCCGCGGAATGGACCGGGCTCGCCCCAGCCGAGGATCGCTGGAGCACCACCCCGGAACGCATTGCCTGGCTGGAAAAAGTCGTCGCCGCCGGATACGCCGTGCCGACCTGGCCGGTCGAATGGTTCGGCCGCGCCTGCCCGGCCGAGCTGGCCGATGTGGTCGCGGCCGAGTTCGACGCCGTTGACGCGCCCGGCGCCCGCCAGGACAAGTACAGCATCCCGGCCAACACCGTCCTCGCGTTCGGCACCGAGAGACTCAAGAACGACCTGCTCTACGACGTCCTCACCGAACGCTCCCGGACCTGCCTGTTCTACAGCGAACCCGGCGCGGGCTCGGACCTCGCCGGCGTGCGCACCACCGCGGTCCGCGACGGCGACCGCTGGATCGTCAACGGCCAGAAGGTCTGGACGTCCGGCGCGAAGTCCGCGGACTACGCGCTGCTGATCGCGCGCACCGACTGGGACGTCCCGAAGCACAAGGGCCTCAGCTACTTCGTCGTGCCGATGCACCAGCCCGGCGTCGACATCCGGCCGCTGGTGCAGATCACCGGCGAAGCGCACTTCAACGAGGTGTTCCTGACCGACGTCGAAATCCCGGCGGACTACCTGGTCGGCGAAGAGGGCAAGGGCTGGCGCGTGCTGCAGACCGCGCTCGCGTACGAACGCTCGATCATGGGCGAGGGCGCGCGGGCCTCCCGGCACGGATCAATCGCCGACGACCTCGTCGAATTCGCCCGGGAACGCGGCCGCCTCGCCGATCCGGTCGTCCGCGACAACCTGGCCACCGTGCTCGCGTTGCGCGAGCTGAACGCGCTGAACAACGCACGGGCGAAAGCCGCCGCCGAACAGGGCACGTCGAGTTCGGTGATGTCGCTGGGAAAGCTCGCGATGTCCGGCATTCTGCACGCCGAAGGGCGGCTGCGCACCGGCATCGCCGGCCCGGAAACGCTGCTGGCCGGGGACGAGAACCCGGTCGCCGACGACGTGAACTTCCTGGCGCTCAACGCGTTTTTCACCTCCATCGGCGGCGGCACCGACCAGATCCAGCGCACGATCATCGCCGAACGCGTCCTCGGCCTGCCCAAGGAGCCCGAGATCGACCGCGACCTGCCCTTCCGCGCCGTCCGCCGCAGCTGAGCTCCGAGGAGGCTGGTTCCCTTGCCCGACGACTATGACCCGCCGCTGTCCGGGGTCCGCGTGCTCGATCTGTCCTCCGGCCCGATGACCGCGACCGCACGGCTGCTGGCCGATCTCGGCGCCCGCGTCACCCGGGTCGTCCTGCCCGGCGTCACCGACGACCACACCACCGGACCGGTCGTCGACGGCGTCGCGATCGGCACCGCGATCGACCGGCACGGCTTCGCCCACGCCACCGCCGAACCCGGCTCGCACGGCTGGGAACAGCTGCTGGCCGACGCCGACCTGCTGATCGAGACCACCCCGCCGGGCTCGCCCGCCGAAGAACTGCTCGACGTCCCCGGCCTGCGCACCCGGCATCCCGCGCTGGTCGTCCTGTCGGTCAGCGACTTCGGCCGCGCCACGACCCGGCGGCGCTGGCAGGCCACCACCCCGGTGTTCCACGCGCTGACCGGCGAACTCTCCCGGTCCGGCATCCCCGGCCGCGCGCCGCTGCTGCCGCCCGGCGAACTGCCCTACCACGTCGCCGCCGCCCAGGCCGCGTTCCAGGCGGTCAGCCTGTATCTGGACCGGCTGCGCACCGGACGCGGCGACCGCATCGACTTCGCCGTCCTCGACGGGGCGATGCAGGCGCTGGACCCGGCGTTCGGCATGGTCGGCAGCGCCGCCGCCGGGGTTCCGTTGAGCGATCTGCCGCGCGGACGCACCGAAGAACGCCACCGGTACCCGATTTTCCCTTGCCAGGACGGATATGTCCGGATCTGCCTGCTGTCGCGCCGGCAGTGGCGCGGGATGTTCGAGTGGATGGGCAGCCCGGCCGAATTCGCCGACCCGAAGTACGACCAGGTGCGCGAACGCTACGCGTCACCGGATCTGCTGCCCGCGATCGGCCGCTTCTTCGCCGACCGCACCCGGGCTTCGCTGGAATGCGAGGGCCAACGCCACGGCGTGCCCACCGCTGCGGTACTCGCGCTCGCCGAAGCCCTGCACACCGACCAGCTCGCCGCCCGAGGCTTCTTCCGCGACACCGAACTGTCGCCCGGTCTCGTCGCACCGGTCCCGGCCGGGATCACCGAGATCGACCGACACCGCGCCGTCGCCGTCCCGGACACCGGCGCGCGCGTCACCGCCGCGCCGATCCTCGCTGGTCGCCCCCGTCGCGGCGAAGGGCGTCCGCTGGAGGGAATCCGGGTTCTGGACCTCGGCGTGATCGTGGTCGGCGGCGACACCGGACGGCTCTTCGGCGACCTCGGCGCGGACGTCATCAAGATCGAGAACTCGGCGTTCCCGGACGGTTCCCGCGCCGCACTGCCCGGGCTGATGTCGCACGGCTTCGCCGCCGGGCACCGCAACAAACGCGCCATCGGCGTCAACCTGCGCGATCCCGAAGGCCAAGCGCTGGTGCGGCGGCTGGTCGCGCAGTCGGACGTCGTGCTGACCAACTTCAAACCCGGCGTCATCGCCTCGCTCGGGCTCGACCGGGCCGCGCTGTCCGAGGTGAACCCGGGCATCGTCGTCGTGGACAGCTCCGCCTTCGGCCCGACCGGCCCGTGGGCCGACCGGCTCGGCTACGGCCCGCTCGTGCGCGCCGCGACCGGACTCACCAGCGAGTGGATCTATCCCGGCGAACCGGGCACGTTCAGCGACGCCGTCACGGTCTATCCCGATCACGTGTGCGCCCGGATCGGCGCGCTGGCCGCGTTGGCGCTGCTCGTCCGTCGCGAACGCAGTCACGAAGGCGGGGCGGTGAGCGTCGCGCAGTCCGAGGTAATGCTGAGCCACTTCGCGGACCGGATCGCCGCCGAAGACCTGACCCGCCGGGGACACTGTCTGGACGGTCCCTCGCACGACGCGCCTTGGGGCGTGTTCCCGACCGCTGGCGACGACGAGTGGCTCGCCGTCACGGTGCGGAACGACGCCGATTGGGGCGCGTTGTGCTCGGTGCTGGACCGTCCCGATCTGGCTGCTGACCCTGGTTTGGCCACCCGCTCCGGCCGAGCTGCTTCCCGGACTCGGATCGATGCGGCGGTGACCGGGTGGACGGAGCGGCTTTCTCCGTTCGAGGCGATGGAGCTGCTGCAGGCCGCGGGGGTTCCGGCCGGGGCGCTGCTGCGGGCGGGCGACCTGCCGGAATGGGAGCAGTATCGGGAGCGGCGGGCGTTTCGGGAGGAGCTGCATCCGTACGCGGAGGAGCCGTACGTGCTGGAGAACGTGCAGATCCACGCCGCGCATGTCGCCGATCCGCCGGTGGGGCAGGCGCCGCTGCTGGGCGAGCAGACGTTCGAGATCGCGGCGGAACTGCTCGGGTTGGAGGTCGCGGAGACGGCTGGGCTTGTCGCTCGCGGGGTGGTGGAGGTACCGGACGAGCAGGGCGGGCGGGCTGCTCGCGCCGGGTGAATTCCGGCGGGCCCGGGCCGGCACCGGCCGACGATGCGCGCCGGGCGAGATTCGGAACGGACGTTCGCCTCCTCGCGCGGCCGCTTCTGGTCCCTCGCCGATCCTGTCGCCCGAGGATGCGGTGACGCCCCACCCCGCCTATCCCACCGCCCCAGGATCCGGCGGCTCCGCGCGGCGACGCCAGCCCCACCCGACCGCCGCTCCCCGCCGTATGATCGCCGCAACCCGCCCGCCTCGCTGGACATTGGACGATGGAGATCGATTTCACCCGGCTGAAGTACTTCGTCGCGGTCGCCGACGAACTGCACTTCAAGCGCGCGGCGGACCGGCTGCGGATCACTCCTCCCCCGCTCAGCAAGCAGATCAAGCTGCTCGAACGCGAACTCGGCGGCCCGCTGTTCGAACGGCACTACCACGAGGTCCGGCTCACCCCGCTCGGCCAAGCGCTGCTCGGCCCGGCGCGGGCGATCCTGCGCCAGGTCGAGGGCCTGAAGGACATCGCGGCGGGAGTTCTCGAGGACGGCACGCCGATCCGGGTCGGGGCCACCGCGTACGCGCCGTCGGATCTGCTCGAAGACCTGGAAACCGCGGTCGGCGGGCTGGCCGCCCCGGCGACGTTCGAGGTCGCCGGTTCCGCCGCCGAGGTCACCGCGAAACTCGTGTCCGGGCATCTGGAACTCGGGCTGATCCACCTCGCCGTCGAGGATCAGCGGCTGCGCGCCCGCACCGTCGCCGAGTACCAGGGCGCGATCGCGGTCCGCGCGGACGATCCGCTCGCCTGCCGCGACCTCGTCCGCATCGAGGAATTGCGCGACCGCGAGGTGGTCATCGACTTCGCCCGGCCGAACCCGGTCATCCTCGCCGCGCTGACCAGGAAACTCGCCAGCCGCGGCGTCCGGAACATCGTGCGCGCGGTCAGCGGGCGCGGCGGCGAACTCGAAATGGCCGCGCAGGTGTTCAACCGGCGGCTGGTCGCCCTCGTCTCCTACGCTCCGGCCTCGTTCATCGGCCGGATGTTCTCGCCGCCGGAGTTCCAGCTGGTCCGGATCGAGGAGGACGGCTGGGAACCGAGCAGGCTCGCGCTGGCCTGGGCCGCCGACCGCGCCGCCGGACCGCCCCGTCCGGCCGACCTCGCCGAGGCCCTTTCGGCGAAACTGGGCCCGATCCGCCGCGGCTGACCTCGCCGGGCGCGCCACCGCGAAGTCACGCCCGCCGCGCCGAAAACCCCGCCGCGAAGCCGGAACCGCGGCGGCCGCGCGAGCACCGGCCGACCGAAGCGTCCACAGTGGACCGCTAGGATCCGACGAACCTGCTCAGCAACCGCCCGAACTCGGCCACGTCGCGGCGCGGCCAGTTCCGCAGCCGCTCTTCGAGCCGGTCCCGTTGCGCCGCACGGGTAATCGCCAGCGCGCGATGCCCGGCTTCGGTCAGCTCCAGCCGCTGCCTGCGCGAATGCCGCGGGTCCGGGCCGCGCACCAGCAGCCCGGCGTTCTCCAGTTCCGCCAGCTGCCTGCTCACCGTCGAGGGGTCGAGCCCGTACTCCTGGGCGAGATCCGCCGCGTGCGCGCAGTCCGCGAGGTCGATCGAGGACAGCATCGTGTACTGCACGAACCCGAGGCCCTCGTACAGTTCGTTCGAGCGCACCCGGGACCCGCGGGAAAACAGGATCATCGCGCGGTGGATAGCGTCCAGGGCATCGCCGTCGCGGTCTTCTCCCGGCATGTCCCGGCATGCTAGAGATGCACCATACAACTGTCAACGCGGCTCGGCGGCGATCCCCCGGCGCAGCAGGTCCTCCGCGTCGACCCCGGCTTCTTCGAGCAGTGCGCGGGTATGCGCGCCGAGCGCGGGCACGTCGCCCATCCGAGCCTCGACGTCCGCGAACGTCACCGGCGGCAGCAGCGCGTCGACGGTCGCGTGTTCGGTGCCGATCTCGCGCCAGCGGTCACGGGCACGAAGCTGCGGGTCAGCCACGACGTCGGCCACCTGTTTCACTTGCGCGGCAGGGATTCCGGCTTGCGCGAGCCGTTCGTCCAATTCCGCTGTGGACCATCGGGCGGTCTCGGCGGCGACCGCGGCGTCGCATTCCGCGCGGTGTTCGACGCGCTGCACGTTCGTGGTGAACCGCGGGTCCTCGGCCAGCCGCGGGGCTTCGAGGACCGAGGTGACCAGGGTCCGCCAGCCGCTGTCGTTCTGGACCCCGATCAGCAGCTGGCCGTCTTTCGTCGGATACGCGTCGTAGGGGGCGATCGAGGCGTGGCTCAAGCCCATGCGCGCGGGCTGGCGCCCGGAGTACATCTGGCTGTAGATCGCATAGCCCATCCACTCGACCGTCGCCTCCAGCATCGACACCTCGACCGTCGCGCCCTGGCCGGTTCGCCACCGGCGCAGCAGGGCGGCCAGCACTGCTTGCGCGCAGTACATTCCGGAGGCGATGTCGGAGGTCGGGATGCCGGTCTTGACCGGGGTGTCCGGGGTGCCGGTGATGCCGATCAGGCCCGCTTCGGCCTGGACCAGCATGTCGTAGGCCTTGCGTTGTTCCCTCGGGCCGCCGGCGCCGTAGCCGGAGAGGTCCACGGCCACCAGTTCCGGATGCCCGGCGCGCAGTTCGGCCGCGCCGAACCCGAGCCGCGCGGCCGCGCCAGGGGCCAGGTTCTGGACGAAGACGTCGGCTTGGCCGATCAGGTTCCGCACCACGTCACGGCCCTCGCCGGCCTTCAGGTCGAGGGCGAGGGACTCCTTGCCGCGGTTGAGCCAGACGAAGTGGGCGCCGGTGCCGTGCACGACGTGGTCGTACTGACGGGCGAAGTCGCCGCCGTCCGCGCGTTCCACCTTGATGACCCGGGCGCCCAGGTCGGCCAGGGTGCGGGTGGCCAGCGGGGCGGCGACTGCCTGTTCGATGGAAACGACGGTGATTCCGTCCAGCGGAAGCGCGGCGGGGGCTGGGTGCATGCTGCTTACTATTACTCGGATTCGGCGGGAATGCTGTGTTGCGTGGCGCACCCCGAAGCTTCATTGTCCTGACGGTTCGGGGCGGCTTTAGGGTCGTGAGGGGAACCGTGAGGGAATCTGATTCCTGCGGGGTTCCCCTCCCGACCGGTCAGCCGCGCGGGTCGAAGGGGATGCCGGACGGTTTCGACTTCTCCAGCAGGTCCTGGTACCTGCCCTCGCTGATCTTGATCGTCGCCGCACCGAAGTCCGCGCCCGTGAGGCGGTCGCGCAGCGCGGTCGACGGCCACCCGTCCCAGCCGACCAGGGGCGGATAGCGCCATTCGTGGTAGTGGTTCTCCGGCGGCTCGTCGTGGGCGTCGGCGAGGCGGAAGAAGTGCGTACCGGGGCCGTCCTTGTGGTACACCGCCTTCGGGTGGGCGCCGTCGAAGCTCACCTTCGACCGCGGGTACGTCACCTGCGACGAATGCTGCGTGGTCGTGACGTACTCGACCTGGTTCGACGACTGGTCGATCCACGAGATCACGTGCTCCCAGTCGTGCCGGTGCCCGCCGAGGCCGCTGCCGTCGACGGCCTGGTCTTTCTCGAAGTAGCTCGCGTAGACGACGGCGCACCAGCCGTGGTTGCAGGTCGAGCGCGAGTAGGTCTGGGAGTTGTCCAGGTCGGACTTGTCGTGACAGTTGCCGTTGACCGCGCCGGTGGTCTTGAGGCCGGGCGCGAGGGTGCCGTCCGGGCCGATCGCGGGGGTGGCGTAGCAACCGTCGCCGTCGTAGTCGTAGGCGGGTGAGAAGGACTGCTCGTATCCGTTGGCGTTCTGCGGCAGGTTGTGCGGCGGATCGGCGTACGCCGCGGACACCGGGAACAGCAACGCCGCGCAGGCTGCCACCGTCGCGACGCGGGCGAGCGGAAGTTTCCTCATGTCCGGATGGTGACACCGCGAACGCGGAAGGTGAAGGGATACCAGGGAAGCATCCGGTGGCCGCACGGACCTTCAGCTCGCGAGGACCTCCGCGCCGCGGTGCACGCGCAGCAGGTCAGCCCGTACGAGGTCGGCCAGCAGCCGTTCCTCCTCGTCCGCTTCCGACGGTCGCGGCGGCAGTTCCCCGCTTCCGGCCAGCGCACCTGCCGCAGCCTCCGCGAAGGACGCCATCGTCGGCGACTGACCGTCCCGCTGCAGCAGCGCGCCCGCCGAAGCCGTGAGACCGCGCAACCCCTGTCCGGCCTCTTCCAAGGCTTCTCGCTGCTCCGCGGAAGGTTCCCGACTGCCGGGTTCGGGGCTCAGCAGGTCCTGATGCGTCCGGGCCGCAGCGCGGAACCGCAGCCCGACCTCGCGCCGGCCACCTCCACCGCGCAACCGCTCGGCCACCGACGCCAGCAGCTCGCCAGTCTCGGAGACGGCGTCGGAAAACCGTTGCGCCACTGAAGGTTTCGGCACCCCGGGCACCGCGGCGAAGCCGAACACCAGACCGATCACCACCGCCAGCGCCACCAGCAGGAGGTACTCCACGAGCACCGAAGCGGCGTCCAGATGCCGCGTCGCCGCGTTCATCCCGACGCTCATCAGCACCATGCAGCCGTTGAACACCATGGGCTGCACCTGCATGAACGGGAACCCGACGAGCAACGCGGCAATCCCCAGCGGCAGCAACGCGCCCGGCGGCAACAACCACAACGCGATCGCCAGCACCACCGCCCCGGCCACCGCGCCGGCGGCGCGCTGCCACGCCTTCGCCAGCGTGTCCCGCCATTCCGGCTGCATGAGCGCGAACGTCGTCATGAGGAACGACACCGTGAGCGGGTCGCCCGGGCGGAACGCCGCGATCACCGCGGCGGCCAGCATCCCCAGCGCGCACCGCACCGCGTGCCGCAATTGCGCGGACCGCCACGAGAACACCCCGGTCGCCTCGCGTCGCAAGGCCTCGCGGACAAGGTGCCGCGGGAAGTCCACAATGGACTCGTCGCGGTTCAGCACGGCTTCCCGGATCGCGAGCAACCCGGCCCAGGCTTCGTCGAGCAGCGCGGCGGTGTCGCCGGGCAACGCGACGTCCGGGTCGGCCCGCTCGATCTCCGGCGGATCAGAAACAGTCTTCGCCCGCACGGCTTCCGCCAGCGCCGCAACCTGTTCGTCCGCGGCGTCGAGCACTCGGGAAACCACCGCCGCTTGCTCTTCGTCGAACGCGCGCAGCCGATCCCGCAGCAGCGCGGCGGTGCCGTGATACCGCGCGCCACCGGCCAGAACCCGCGCCTGCCACGCTCGCGGCCGGTCGGTCACCCACAACCGCACCGCCCGCTCCGCGCTCGCCCGATCCGGTCCGGCGAGCGCGTCGGCCAGTGCGGTGCGGGTCGGCTTGCCCGGATCGCCCAGGCCCATCAGCAGCCGCAGCACGAACACGACCGCGACGGCCAGCGCCGGCGCGCAGATGATCTGCACCGGGCTGGCCGCACCGCTCAGCTGGAAGCCGTAGCCGAACACCGAAGCCATGCCGAGCCCGAGCCCGACCGTCACGTACCGCGGCCCGAGCGCGGGCACCACCGCCGCCGCGAAGACCACCAGCACCAGCAGCGCGATCGACGCGACCGGCGACACCTCGCCCAGCAACCGCGGCCCGGCCCCGCCGATCACCACCGCCGGAGCGAACGCCGCGAGCAGCCACAGGTCCGGCCGCAGCGGCCCGCCGGTGGCGGCGATGAAACAGAACAACGCGGTCAGCCCGGCCAGCATCGCGGTCGCGCCGAGCCCGAGCGCCACCCCGAGCCCGGCCGTGCCGCCGACGACCACCAGAATCGCCGCGAGCATCCCGCCGCCGCGCGCAATCGCGTTCATCCCGCCCCGTTCCGTCACCGCGCAATCCCGCAGAAGCCTCGCACGTTGCGCTTACGCCACCGCAGCCCGCACCGGCGCAGGCAGCTGCGGAGCGCGGTGCAGCACGAGTGTTCATGCCACTCACGACGCCTCAGACGGTCGCGCGCTCCGGCGGCAGCGTCAGCAAGTTGTGCACCTCGCTGTGCTCCGACCCCGGCAGCCCGTCCAACGCCCGCAACGCCGAGGCCCGCGCCGCCACCTCGGCCTCGGTCCGCGGCGACATCAGCGCCGACCCGCCCGTAGCCAACGCCTGGTTAGCCTCCACGAACTCCCGCGACCGCTTCTCGTAAGCCGCGAAGGCGACGTCGTGCGGAGCGTCGGCCAGCTCGTAGGCCAGCAGGTACGCGCCGATCATCGCGAGGCTCGACCCCTGCCCGGACAGGAACGACGTCGCGTGCGCGGCGTCCCCGGCCAGCGCGACGCGGCCTTTCGACCACACCGGCAGGTGGATCTGGCTGACCACGTCGAAGAACAGATCGTCCGCCGAGCGCATCGCCTCGACCATCCGCGGCACCTCCCAGCCGCAGCCCTCGAAGCGGCTGGCGACCAGGTCACGCTGCGCGGCCGGGTCAGCGAACGCTTCGAAGGGCGCGTCGGCGCGGGTGAACACCAGGAACCCGTGCACCTGGCCGCGGTCGCGGTCGCCCGCGGCGTAGAGCGAGGCCGACCGGCCCGCCACCGCCCAGGACATGCCCTCGTGCGAGAGGCCGAGATAGTTCGGCATGGTGAATCCGGCGAAGCAGTAGCCGAGGTAGCGGTGGAACTGCTCCTCCGGCCCGAAGGCCAGCGAACGGGTCTTCGAGTGCAGTCCGTCCGCGCCGATGACCAGGTCGAACGTCTGGCTCCGGCCGCTGGCGAAGGTCACCTCGACCCCGGTGCCGCGGTCGTCCAGCGTGGCGATCGACTCCGAGAAGCGGAACTCGGCGTCGTCGCGGACCGCGTCGTACAACAGGCTGGTGAGGTCGCCGCGGGCCAGTTCGATGTCGTAGCCGGCCTCGTCCCCGGTGATCACGGTCGGCGCGACGCTGTTCAGGACGCCGCCGTCCGCGTCGAGGAACGAAAGCCGCCGGGTGGCGACGTGCCGTTCCCTCGCCGTCTCCTCCAGCCCCATCCGCCGCAGCACCTCGACGGCCGGGCCGCGCATGTCGATCGGGTATCCGCCGCCGCGCACCGCGGCCGCCTTCTCCACCACGGTGACCGAGAAGCCGTACCGGTTCAGCCAGTACGCCAGCGCCGGGCCCGCGATGCTCGCCCCCGAGATCAGCACGCTCCTGCTCATGGTTCTCCCCTTTCCGCCGGCAGGCGATAGATGCCTACCTTAGGTATCATTTTTGAGACCGGCCGGAACCGCCTCGCGCGATCCCGGTGACCCAACCGTATACCTAACTTAGGTATCTAATCAAGGAGCCCGCGATGTCCGCCGTCCCTTCCCTGTTCCGGGACCTGCTGCCCCGGCTGAACGAGCTGAGCGGGTCGCTGCGCCGGGGCAAGCTGTTCGAGCGCGCGATCGCGGCCACCGGGTTGCCGCTGGAGCGGCCGGCGATGAGCGTGCTCGGCATCCTGCACCTCGAGGACGAACCGCTGCGGATCGGCGAGATCGCGACCCGGATGAACGTCGTCGGCCCGCACGTGACGCGGCAGGTGCAGGGGCTGGAGAGCCGCGGGCTGGTCCGGCGCGTGGCCGACCCGGACGACCAGCGGGCCCGGCTGATCGAGCTGACCCCGAGGGGAACGGCCGCGACCGAACGCTACGTCGCGGTGATCGAGGGCTGGTTCGCCGAAGCGATGAGCGGCTGGAGCGCGGAAGACCGCCAGGTCCTCGACCGGCTGCTGACCCGGCTGGTCGAGGACCTGACGGCCCGGTTGTCCGAACTGGACTGAGCGGGGTTACCGCGACATCCGCAGGAACTCCTGCTGCTCGCGGTCGTAGCGCTGGGTCAGGCCGTTTCCGTAGCGGTCCCACCAGTTCTGCGTGTGCCCGTTCTGCCGGGTGGTCGTGTCGCCGTAGACCTCGCGGTCGTATTCGATCCGGGCGTCGTGGAACTGCTGCTGGAATTCCTGCGGCGACAGCCCCTGCAGCTGCTGCACGGCGGCCGGGTCGAGGGTGCGCGCGCTCTGCACGATGTCCGCGCCGCCCATGTGGTTCAGGATCGCCCGGACGCCGCCCGCGCCGCGCATGTGCGCGCCGGACATGATCGCGGCCTGGGCGCCCGCGTCGGTGAATTCCATCGCCCCGGCGCGGCGCGCGTTCGCGGTCATCAGCTGCGCCACCACCGCGCGTTCTTCGGCGCTGCCGAGGCCGTACTGCTGGCGGGCGGCCATGATCTGGTCGTAGCCGTTGTGCATGCTCTCCCGGAAGCCGTACGCCTCGCGCACGCCGCCCTGTTCGCCGGTCGCGCCCTCGGACCGCATGATCGAATCGACGACCCGGTCGTCCAGCTGCTGCGGTGCGGCACCCCCAGCAGCCGCACCGCCGCCGCCCGCCCCGGCTCCGCCGCCGCCCGTGCCGCCGCCGCCCGTGCCGCCGCCGTAGCCCTGGGCCACCGCGGTGTCGGCGTCGGCGTAGTTCCGCGCCGCGTGCTGCACCTTGCCGTTGACCTGTTCGATCAGCTTCACGAAATCGCCGAGCGACGACACGAGTTTCGACTGCAGCAAGGTGTTCGCCGCGGCGACCCCGCTGCCGATGCCCGCGAACGACAAGGCGTCGATCACGAGCGTCTCCAGGTCGCGGACGGCCGAGAACGCCGTGGCGCCGAGGCCCTCCACGTTCTTCACGATCGCCGACACCTCGGCCGGCAGCACCCGGTAGCTTCCCGCTGTCATGCCAGTGACCCTCGCGCACCGGCGCGGGCGCGCCAACGGCCGAATTACCCACTTTCGAAGGGGATCGAATCGCTGCCCGCTGGGTACCTGGGCGGCATGGAGTCCGACGAGGACCGGCACGACCGGACCGACCACGAGATCGAGCTGCTCGCCGAGCGGCTCTGGGCCTGGTCCCGCGAACCGGCCGGCGAGCAGGAGCCGGATCTCGGCCCGCTCGCCGAAGCCGGTTTCGAAATCGACGGCCGCACCGCGCGGTACGGCTCCGGCCGTCCGTGCGTCGCCCTGCTGCTCCCGTCCGACCGGCTCCGGGAATTCGGGCACAACCTCGTCGCCGCGGCGGTGCTCGGAGCCGCGCTCGCCACGGTCCGGACGCGGGAATCCGGTTCCGTCGTCGTCACCGACCGCGCGGGCGACGAGATCGACGCGGTGCTCACCTTCCAGCCCGGCGTGCACACCTGGGCCGCCGCGCCGCTCGCCGCGCGGACCGAACTGCGCGTGAGCGTGCACGGGAATTCCGGACCGGCTCCCGAAGACAGCACCGACGCGGTCGCCGGGCTGGTGCAGGTCTTCACCGCGATCGCCGCACTGCGGGCCCGGCTCCCCGCCGGCGCGGCGGTGCGGGGAATCGTGACGCACGGCGGGGAATCCACCGAGGTGGTGCCCGATTTCGCCGAAGCCCGCTTCGGGTTGCGCGCGCCGGACTCCAAAACGCTCGGGCACGTCGTCACCGAAGTGACCACCGCCGCCGAAGGCGCCGCGATGGCGACCGGAACCAAGGCGAACGTCGAACGGTTCGGCCCGATTCACGCGCGGTTCCAGGACAATCCGGTGCTGTCCGGGCATTTCGCCCGGCATCTCGCGGCGTGCGGGATCCACGCGTCCCCGTCCGGAGCCGCGGCGATTCCCGGCAGGCCCGAGGTGGGCGACTTGAGCGTGCGGATGCCGGCGATCCATCCGTCCGTCGCGCTCCACGATCCGGTGCGCGCGGTCGGCAGCCGGGCGTTCGCCGAGGCGACCGGGTCGCCGCGGGCCAGGACGGTGCTGCTCGCGACGGCGTCGGCGCTGGCGCGCACCGCGTCGGACCTCCTCGCGCATCCCGCACTGGTCCGGCAGGCTTGGGACAATTTCGCCGATCGAGCGCGCCGGGGCGGCTAGAGTCCCCGGCATGGGGACGACTGACGTGCCGCTGCCCGACGGCCGGAACCTCCGGGTCCACGACAGCGGGGGCGACGGTTTTCCGTTGGTGTGGCACCACGGGACTCCGCAATCCGGTCGCCTGCTGCCGCCGGTGGTGGAGGCCGCGGCCGCGCGGGGTTTTCGCGTCGTTTCCTATGCGCGGCCCGGATACGACGGGTCCGCTCCCCAGGTCGGCCGGACGGTGGGCTCGGCCGCCGAAGACGTAAAGCACCTGGCCGATGCGCTGGACCTGCCGCGGTTCGCGGCAATGGGAGCGTCCGGCGGCGGACCGCACACGCTGGCTTGCGCCGCGGTGCTGCCGGACCGGGTGACGGCGGCGGTGTGCCTCGCCGGGTTGGCTCCGTACTCCGAGGAGTACGACTGGTACGGCGGGATGGTCGACGACAGCTCGTTGCGGGCCGCCCGCAAGGGTCGCGAAACCCGGCTGCGGCACGGAGAAACGCAGGAATTCGACCCGGCGAGCTTCACCGACGCGGACTGGGCGGCGCTGCGCGGCACGTGGGGTCCGCTGGGCGAGGACGCCGGTGCCGCGGCGGACGTGGCCGCGGAAGCCGACGACGACCTCGCATACGTCGCGCCATGGGGGTTCTCCGTCTCCGGCGTGCGGGTCCCGGTGCTGCTGGTGCACGGCGGCGGCGATCGGGTCGTCCCGGTCAGCCACAGCGAATGGCTCCTGCGAAACCTCCCGGACGCCGAGCTGTGGCTGCGTCCGCGCGACGGGCACATCTCGGTGCTCAACGCGCTCCCGACCGCGCTCGACTGGCTGCGCAACCTCCCCGGCTGTCGGTGAGGGGAACCCTCACAGACTCTGATTCCCTCAGGGTGGCCCTCACCGACAGTCGAGCAGTGACCCCGAGTATCGCCGGTTATCGTGGCAGGCATGAGCAACGTCGAGACCGACCCGGCCGAACTGGCGTGCGGCGGCGACCCCGTCGACCCCGGCAAGGTCGAGATCCTCGACGCCCGTTCCGTCCCGCTCGGCGGCCCGCGGGCGATGCCCGTCCGCCGCACCCTGCCGCAGCGCCGGCGGTCGCTGATCGGCGCGTGGTGCTTCGCCGACCACTACGGTCCGGACGACACCTCAGTCAGCGGCGGCATGTCCGTCGGCCCGCATCCGCACACCGGGCTGCAGACGGTGAGCTGGCTGTTCACCGGCGAGATCGAGCACCGCGACAGCCTCGGCTCGCACGCGATGGTCCGGCCCGGCGAGCTGAACCTGATGACCGGCGGGCACGGCATCTGCCACGAAGAGGTGTCGACGCCGGAAACCACGATGCTGCACGGGGTCCAGCTCTGGGTCGCGCTGCCGGACGAGCACCGGCACACCGCCCGCGACTTCCAGCATTACGTCCCGCCAGCCACTGACCTCGACGGAGCCACCGCCCGTGTCTTCCTCGGCACGCTGGCCGGGCAAACCTCGCCGGTCAAGACCTTCACTCCGTTGCTGGGCGCGGAAATCGTCCTCGACCCGGGCGCATCGCTGAGCCTCGCCGCGGATCCGTCCTTCGAGCACGGCGTCCTGCTCGACACCGGAGAGCTCACCTTCGCGGGCACTCCGCTGCGGCGGGCCCAGCTCGGCTGTCTGGGCATCGGCGCGACCGCGCTCGGCCTGGACAACCCCGGGTCCTCCCCGGCGCGGGCGATCGTGCTCGGCGGGCCGCCGTTCGGCGAGGAAATCCTGATGTGGTGGAACTTCGTCGGCCGCAGCCACGACGAGATCGCCGAGTACCGCGCGGCGTGGGAGGCGAACTCCGAGCAGTTCGGCGCGATCGAGCCGTACCCCGGCGGCCCGGCGCGGCTGCCCGCTCCCCCGCTGCCCGCCGTGCGGATCAAACCGCGCCGCAACCCCTCGTGAGTGCTGGTGCCGGCAAGAACCGGCACCAGCGCTCACGACCCCTCTAGCCGGTTCCGCGCCCCCGACGGATCGAAATTCACCCGCCGGAGCGGCCCTGCCGCCAGCAGCACCACCGCCACCGCGCTCAGCGCCGCNAGCGCCGCCAGCACCAGCGCCGCCACGAACCGGGCCGGAACCGACGTCGCCGAGGCCAGCACCGCGTATCCGCCCAGCACCACCGCGACCGGCGCGAGCAGCGCGATCGCCGTCAGCACCGGCGGAATCCGGCTGCCGTCCGGACGCCGCGCCGAGACGACCGCCGCGCCCGCCGACACCACCGCGGCCACCAGCAGGCAGGCGCCCACGGTGTCCGACAGGCGGTGCCAGCTGAGCGCGACGGTCGCGGCGGCCACCCAGGCGACGCCGGGCGCCCCCACGGCCAGCACCCAGGTCCGGAACCGCGCGGGCAGCACCACGGCCAATGCCAGCAGCACGGCGGTGGCCGCGCTCACGTGCCCGCTCGGAAAGCTGTTGTGGTGCGGAGCCCCGGCCGAACCGACGTCCGGCCGGTCCAGCAGGTAGATCTTGAGCAGCTGCGCGGCGGCCAGCGGCAGCAAGTACAGCACCAGCGCGGTCACGCCGAGCGCGAACCGCTTGCGCAGCACCGCGAGCGCCACGATGACGATCCCGGCCGCGCCGAACACCTCGACCCCGTCGATCCCGGCCAGCGGCCGCGCCCAGTCCACAGTGGACCGCGGCAGGTTCTGCGCGAAGCGGACGACCCCGTCCTCGGCGCGCTGCCCGGCCTCGGTCCGCACGAACAGCAGGTAGGCGACGACGAACGCGCCCGCGAACCCGATCGCGGCCGCGACCAGCACGGCGGTCCGCGAACGCCGCGGCGGGGCGAGCGCGTGCCGGGGCGCGGACGAGGGCACGGTCGGCGTTTCAGGAGTCAGCACTGCCATGCCTTCGAGCCTGGCCTCGGGATTTCGGGATCTCGTCAGGGCCGTGTCATGGTTTCGCTACAAGATCCGCCCGGCTCGCGCGAATCCGCGGGCATTCCGAATAATGGCCCCTGTGGCTGTGGTGTTGGTGATCGAGGACGACGCGTCCGTCCGCGAGGGCATGGAGCTGGCGCTGCGCCGGCAAGGACACACGGTGCACCCGGCCGCGACCGGCGAGGACGGCGTGGCGCAGCTGCGCGAACGCGCGCCGGACCTCGTGGTGCTCGACCTCATGCTGCCCGGCATCGACGGGTTCGAGACCTGCCGCCGGATCCGCGCGCTCGGCCAGGTGCCGATCATCATGCTCACCGCGCGCAGCGACGATTTCGACATCGTCGCCGGCCTCGAAGCGGGTGCGGACGACTACGTCGTGAAGCCGATCGAACCGCGCGTGCTCGACGCCCGGATCCGCGCGGTGCTGCGCCGCACCGCCGCCGAACCCGGCGCCGCGGGCCCCGAACAGCACGGCGACCTGGTGATCGACCGGGCCGGGATGCTGGTGCGCAAACACGGCGAGCAGGTCTCGCTGACGCCGACCGAACTGAAGCTGCTGCTGGAGATCTCGCGCACGCCAGGCCAGGTGTACAGCCGGAGCCAGCTCCTCGCGTCCGTGTGGGGCCATGATTATCTCGGCGATTCCCGCCTGGTCGACGCCTGCGTGCAGCGGCTGCGCGCGAAGATCGAGGACGTTCCGGCGCAGCCGGACCACGTGCAGACGGTCCGCGGCTTCGGCTACCGGTTCGGCCGCTCGTGAAACGGCTCCGGTCGTGGGTGTCCGGGCTGCGCCTGCGGCTGGTGCTGGCGTTCGCGGCGATGACGCTGGTCGGCGCGGGCGCGGCGGCGGGCGCGAGCTACGTGTCCGCGCGCAACACGATCCTGGCCGGCGTGCAGGACCCGGCGATGGTGCAGCTGCGCGACGAGGTCAGGACGTACCTGCCGCAGCTGACCCTGCCGCCAGACCAGCGGCAGCTCGACAACATGGCGAGCTCGCTCAAGGGCGTCACGACCGTCGTGTTCGGGTCGCTGCATTCGCGCGCCGGGCTGAATCCGGCGGCGCTGCCCGCCGGGCTGCGCACCGCGGTCGCGGGCGGGACCAGCATCCAGTTCCAGCGGGTCGTCGAGGGCGGGCGCCCGGTGCTCTACATCGGGATGCCGCTGCTGCGCTACGGCGCGACGAAGAGCGAACACACCGGCATCGAGGTCTACAAAACGGTCCCGCTCGCCACCCAGCAGGCCGCGATCGAGCAGCTGGCGACGCGCGCGTGGCTGATGACCGCGCTGGCCTTGCCGATCGCGGTCGCGCTGGCGCTGCTGGCCGCGCGGCAGGTGCTGCGACCGGTGCGCGCGCTGAACTCCGCGGCCCGCAAACTCGGCGACGGACAGCTCGACGTGCGCCTGCCCGCCAAGGGTTCCGACGAACTGGCCCAGCTGGTCGCCACGTTCAACCACACCGCGGCGGAACTGGAACGCACGGTCGGCTCGCTGCGCGAGATGGAGGCCGACGCGCGCCGGTTCGTCGCGGACGTCTCGCACGAGCTGCGCACCCCGCTGGCCGCGATGAACGTGGTCACCGACGTTCTCGACGAGGACGCCGACCAGCTGCCCTCGGACACCGCCGTAGCGGCGCGGCTGGTGTCCGCCGAAACCCGGCGGCTGACCCGGCTCGTGCAGGACCTCGTCGAGATCTCCCGCTTCGACGCCGGACGGGCCGAGCTGCGGGTCGAAGAGATCGACCTGGCCGAGGCCGTGGCGAACAGCCTCGCCGCCCGCGGCTGGACCGGCTCCGTGACGGCCGACCTGCCGAGCGTCACCGTGCCCGCTGACCCGCGACGGCTCGACCTGGTCGTCGCCAACCTCGTCGGCAACGCCCTGCGCCACGGCGCCCCGCCGGTCGAAATCCGGCTGAGCACCGACGACACGACCGTCTTCCTGACCGTCACCGACCACGGCCCGGGAATCCCCGAGGAGGTGCTGCCGAAAGTGTTCGACCGCTTCGCGAAGGCCGACACCTCGCGGGCCCGGTCCGACGGCAGCGGCCTCGGCCTGTCGATCGCGCTGGAAAACGCCCGGCTGCACGGCGGCGACCTCGAAGCGGCCAATACCGGCGGCGGGGCGCGGTTCACGCTCCGGCTGCCCCGAACCGCGCAGGAGGAGCGTTGAAACTTCTGCGGCTCTTCGTCGCTTTCGCGGCTGTCTTGGCCCTCGCTGGTTGCGGCATCCAGCCGACCGGAGTGGTCCCTGCCGGAGACGCCCCCGGCGGATTCCAGTTGGGCGCGCCGCGTCCGCAAATCACGCTCTACTTCGTCTACGCGGGACAACTCAGCCCCGTGCAACGTGCCTGGGCGAGGGACGCGAACCCCACGACGGTGCTGACGGAGCTGTTCGGCGGCCCGACTCGCACGGAAGAGCAAGAGGGTTTCTACTCGACGCTCTCGCCCGGCCGGCCCGTCACGGTCGACACCTCGGCCCAGCCGGTGACCGTGACCGTCTCCGAATCGATGAAACTGCTTTACCCGGTCGGCCTGCAGCAGGTGGTCTGCACCGTGTCCGCGTCGCTGGCGGCGTCCGGGCAGCCGGTCGGCAAGGGAATCACCGTGGTCGCCTCGGACACCAAACTCGAATCCTTGTACTGCAACTAGCCTTCCGGCATCAACCCGCGCACGACCCGCTCGACGATCCCCAGCACGACTTCCGTCGCGCTGCGCCCCTCCGGCACCTGCCGCAGCGCCGCCTCCAACGCGCCGAGCACCGCACCGGTCAACGCGGCAGCCTCGACCCGGTCCAGCCGCGGCGCACACGTCTTGTAGAGCTTCTCCGCCCACCGATCGCCCACCGCGGCGTTGCGCAGCAGGTATCCCGCGCGCAACGCAGGCACCCCGGCCAGCAGCCGGGTGCGCACCTCGGTGAGCGGATGGTCCAGCGGAAAACTCCACGCGTCCGCCGTCGCCAGCGCGTGGACGGTCCTGCTCACCATCTCCGCCACCGGCGCACCCGGCTCCGCCGCCGCGAAGACCCCGTCCACCACCTCGTCGTAAAGATGCTGGTCAGCGAAGACAACGTCCTCTTTGGCCGCGAAGTAGTTGAAGTACGTCGCCGGGGACACCTTCGCCCGCGCGGAGATCTCGGCGACGGTCGTGCCGTCGTACCCCTGCTCGTCGAACAGCGTGAGCGCCGCCTCGATCAGCGCCTGGCGGGTCCGCCGCTTCTTCTCTTCCCGCAACCCGGTCATGGCGTGAATCTTAGCGTTACTCTAAACTTAGAGAGTCTCTAAGATTGGAGGTCCCGATGGAACGGACCGGATGCGTGGTCGCCGGGGGCGGTCCGGCCGGCGTGATGCTGGGCCTGCTGCTGGCGCGGGCCGGGGTCGAGGTGGCGGTGCTGGAGAAGCACCGCGACTTCCTGCGGGATTTCCGCGGCGACACCGTGCACCCGTCGACGCTGCGGCTGCTGGACGAACTCGGCCTCGGCACTCAGTTCGCCGCGTTGTCCCGTTCGGTCCTGGAGCGGATGAAAATGGAGATCGGCGCGGAGACCGTGATCGCCGCCGACTTCAGCAGACTGCGCGGCCCGCACAAGCACATCGCGATGGTCCCGCAAGCCGAATTCCTGGCCCTGCTGGCCGAAGCCGGTGCGGCGGAACCGAAATTCTCCCTGCGCATGGGCGCGTCCGTCGTGTCCCTGCGCCGCGAGGGCGGACGCGTGACCGGCGTCGACTACCTCGACGACAACGGCATCGTCCACTCTCTTGCCACCCCACTCACCGTCGGCTGCGACGGACGCTGGTCGACAGTGCGCCACGAACTCGGCCTCGCCCTGCGGGAGTGGGAGGTCCCGATGGACGTCTGGCAGGTGCGAGTGCCGAAAGCCGGACCGGGCGAACAGGGGGTGTTCGCCCGGTTCGGCCCCGGATACGCCTCAGTGACCATGGACCGCGGCGATTACTACCAGACCTCGTACCTCATCCCCCGAGGCCAAGACGCCCACCTGCGTTCCGGCCCCATCGAAGACTTCCGCTCGCGGCTGGCCGAACTGTTCGGCTGGACGCCCGCACAGGTGTCCGCCGTCCGCTCGTGGGACGACGTGAAACTGCTCGAAGTGACCATGGGCCTGCTGCCGCGCTGGCACGCCCCCGGAGCGCTGTGCATCGGCGACGCGGCACACCCGATGTCACCGGTGGGCGGCGTCGGGGTGAACCTCGCCGTGCAAGACGCCGTCGCCACCGCACGACTCCTCGCAGAACCGTTGCGCCGCGGGGAGGTTCCGATGTCCCGCCTGGCCGCCGTACGCCGCCGCCGTCTGCTGCCGACGGCCGCGGTGCAGTCGAGCCAGCGAGGCGAACACGAGATGCTGCTCCGCCCCGCACTCGCCGGGACGCTGGACCGCTTGCCCGCGCCCATGCGGGTGGTGCAACGGTTCCCGGTGCTTTCCGGGGTTACTGCTTACCTTGGCGGTGTTGGGCTGCGCCCGGAACACGCACCTGCTTTCGCCCGACGGTCCGGTGTGGACAGTCACTCTGGCTGACCGCTTGTTCGTCCGGTGCGATGCCGCTCGCCCGCTTGGGTTTCGCGGCACCGCACCGGACTCGCTGACTCTCCGGACGACGCTGGACCGGGCTCGCTGCCCCTCCCGACAGTGCTGCACCAGGCTCGCTGCCCCTTCGGACAGTGCTGAACCGGACTCGCTGACTCTCCGGACGACGCCGGACCGGACTCGCTGACTCTCCGGACAGTGCTGAACCGGACTCGTCGCACGACCAGGGCGGCTCCGGACGGCACATGCGCCGCTTCCCCGCAGACAGCCAGCCAAGCGTCGCCGGAACAGCATCCGCACCATCAGCCCGCCTCCGGCACCTCAACCACGCCGCGCCGCGGTCGTTATGCCGGATAAGCCCGCACCAACCGAGCGTCCTGCAACGCACGGGCCCACCATTCGAGCTGGTCGAGCAACGCCTTCGCCGCGGCCTCGGCGGCAGGGTCGAGCGGTTCGCCGTCCTCCCCGAAACGGCCGTGCACCCCGTGGAAGCTCACGGTTTCGCGGATGGTGACCGCGTGCAGCTCGGCGAAGACCGGACGGAGGTGTTCGACAGCGCGCAGCCCGCCGGAAATCCCGCCGTAGGACACGAAAGCGACCGGTTTCGCGTGCCATTCGCCGCGGAACCAGTCGAGGACGTTCTTGAGCGCGGCCGGGTAGCTGTGGTTGTACTCCGGCGTAACCACGACGAACGCGTCCGCCGCCGCGAGCCGAGCAGCGACGGGCGCGGCCCCCTCGCCGTTCATCGCGAGCGGCAGCGAGATCTCGGCGACGTCGAGGACATCGACCGCGAACCCGCCGTGCCGGTCGGCCTGGCGGGAGAACCAGCGCACGACCGTGGGGGCGAACCGCCCTTCCCTGGCGCTGCCGACGAGCACAGCGAGCCGGACGGGAGCTTCGGACACGTTTTTCTCCTTTCCCGGGGCGGAACAGGTTTCCCGCCTCCGGAAGGAGTCTCGAACTTCAAGCTCCCTTTAAGTCAAGCTATGCTGAGCGCATGACGAAAACGGAGCTGCCGGAACTGACCGTGGGCGAACTCTCCCACCGCAGCGGCGTACCCGCGTCGGCCCTCCGGTTCTACGAGGACGAGAACCTGATCCGCAGCAGGCGCACCGCGGGCAACCAGCGCCGCTACCGCCGCGACACCCTGCGGCGGGTCACGTTCATCCGCATGTCGCAGCGGGTGGGCATGCCGCTGGCGCAGATCCGCGACGTGCTGGCCCTCCTCCCGGACGACCGCACCCCGACCCGCGCCGACTGGTCCCGCATCTCGTCCTGCTGGCGCTCCGACCTCGACCAGCGCATCCGCCAGCTGGAACAACTCCGGGACCAGCTGAACGACTGCATCGGCTGCGGCTGCATGTCCCTGGCCAAATGCCGCCTGGCCAACCCGGAAGACCGCCTAGGCCAAGACGGCCCCGGCCCACGACGACTGCCGGACCACCGGGGAACCGGTTTCGAGTGAGACCGCTCGGCAGCCGAGATTTCTCCGAGACCGAGCGGCCGCCGGCACCGAGGACCCTTCCGCGCGGAACTGCGGCCGCGCTGCTCCAGACGAAACTGCGCCCCGCGAGGCTGCGCCCGCTTCGGCCAGCCCAGCATTCACCGCGCACTCTCACCATGCCCGAGTCAGCCACCAGCCCAGCACTCACCAAGCACTCTCACCACGCCCGCGTCAGCCACCAGCCCAGCCTTCGCCGCACGCTCTCACTGCGCGTTGGCCAGCAACCTAACTCTCACCGCACACCCTCACCGTCCTCTCGTCAACCACCAGTCCCGTCAACCACCAGTCCCGTTCTCGCCGCGCCCTCTCCTCCACTCCGCTCTCACCGCGGACTCGCACCATGCCCGCGTCAGCCACCAGCCCAGCTCTCACCACACGCCCGCACCGCGTGTTGGCCAGCAGGCATCGCCGCCCTCCTTGGCCCGCTGCCGCGCAAGCAGGCCCGGTCACTCGCCCGGCGCGTCGGTCGCTCCGGTTCGGGTCATCCCAGCAGCAACCCCCTCACGTAGGCGGCCTGTCCGGCGTGCTGAAGGTCGTCGGACAGCACGCTGACCAGCCGGACTCCAAGCGTCACCGGCGGGTTCCAGCCTTCGTCGACCACGCGGTCCAGGGCCGCCCCGTTGAGGCTGGTCACCCAGGACACCGTGTGCTCGTGCACGGCGTCGTAGTAGCCGGTGAGCAAGCCCGGCGACTGCGGCTGCACCTTGGCCACGTCGTCGCTGCTGTGCCCGTAACCGATGTCGCCGGCCGGGAACGGCAGGTCGAATTTCTCGCGCCAGTCCTGTGCCGTCCAGAACTGGTCGGTGCCCGCGACGTCCGCGACATGGTCGTCCTGCACCCTCGCCACATGCCAGACCAGCCAGCCGATCGAGTTGGCCTCCGGGCCGGGTCGCGCCGCCAGTTGCTCCGCGGTCAGCCCGTCGACTGCCTGGTGCACCGCTTCCCGCACCCGGCCGAATCCGTCCACGAGCAGATCGGCCACATTCATCTCGCGCTCCTCTCCGTCGTCGTGCGCTTGCCTCGATCATGCCCCGAAGATCCGCTTGTGCCCAGCACTGTGACTCGAGCGGCACGAGGGGTCCGTTCGCGCCGGTTCGAACCGCTTCGACACGGGAAATCCGATGACTACCAGCGGTGACCGCAACTGTCCACTTCGGACCTGACAGGGGCGGCCGACGTCGGGTAAAATCCGGCGCGAAAGCGATCTGCACGCCGACGACGCGAACGGAGGGCCCTGTGGCGGTCACCGCGCCCCGCGCCCTGTCCGGCTTCGACAACATCGCCGGTATCGCGATTCCCGCCTGGGCGGGCATGGTGATCACCGCCGCCTGCGCGGTTTCGGCGATCACGGTTCTGCTGGTGATCCTGCGCAACCGGCGCAAGTAGTCCACCCGGGACGTTCGCTTCGCTATCCGCCGGATCCTGAGCTCAGCAGCGCGAAATCATGCGCCGAGCCGGGAAGATCACGGGTCCGCCCGGGTGAACCGGCTGGTGATGACGTGGTCCTTGGCCGGTCCGGTCACCACCCATTCCTGCTCCCACCGGCGATCGTCGAGCACGCGGTAAGCCCCGCGATACCAGTCGGCGGCGCACGGATGATCGGCCGTCCACTCCCCGGTCGCCAGGTCCACGTCGTGGAAAAACCCGCCATGGTCGAAGTGGACCGCGGCGCGCGAGCCGCCGGCCGGGCGGTAGTGCAGAGTCCGGACAAACGGCCCGCGATGCGCTCCGAGCTGCAGCTCTCCCGACTCGCGGTAGACGAGCACCCCGTCTTCCGGGGTGAACGACGCGCGGCCGCTCGCCGCGCCCATCGCCGCACCGTCGACGTCGACGATTTCGCGCGCGAGCTGCCATTCGCCGGAGAAGTACCCG
Source organism: Amycolatopsis sp. M39 (assembly GCF_001651785.1). NCBI lineage: Bacteria > Bacillati > Actinomycetota > Actinomycetes > Pseudonocardiales > Pseudonocardiaceae > Amycolatopsis > Amycolatopsis sp. M39. The sequence goes on along the minus strand of NZ_LWSF01000006.1, from coordinate 80,344 downwards.
GTCAGGTCATTGATCGGAAAAGCCACGGATCCCATTGTGCGCCTCCAGACGGCGGGCGACCGGCACCGGGACTGCCGCCTCGGCACCGTCTGTCACGAGGGTGGCGTGAAGGGACCCGTCATCCCGGGTTTCACCAGTAGCCACGCTGTTCACCCTGCGCGACCGGGCCCGTCGCAGGCCCCGAAAACGGCCGGTGCGACGGGGACTCTCGCGCCGAACCCGGCGGGGCAGGCTCGCCCGGACGGCCCGCCGCCCTAGAATCGGCCGCGTGGCGCATCCCGATCTGGCCGAGCAGGCCACCCGTTCCCCCGCTCTCGAGACTCTGCAGCGCGTCTTCGGCTACGACGCCTTCCGCGGCGACCAGGCGGAGATCGTCGAGCACGTGATCTCCGGCGGCGACGCGCTGGTGCTCATGCCCACCGGCGGCGGGAAATCGCTGTGCTACCAGATCCCGTCGCTGGTGCGGCCGGGCGTCGGCGTGGTCATCTCGCCGCTCATCGCGCTGATGCAGGACCAGGTCGACGCGCTGCGCAACGTCGGCGTGCGCGCCGGATTCCTCAACTCCACCCAGGATTTCGCGCAGCGGCAGGAGGTGGAGGAGGCCTTCGTCGCGGGCGAACTGGACCTGCTCTACCTCGCGCCGGAACGGCTGTCGGTCGAATCCACCGTGCGGCTGCTCGACCGCGGCAAGATCGCGCTGTTCGCGATCGACGAGGCGCACTGCGTCTCCCAGTGGGGCCACGATTTCCGGCCCGACTACCTGATGCTGTCGTCGCTGCACGAACGCTGGCCGGACGTGCCCCGGATCGCGCTCACCGCCACCGCGACCGAGGCCACGCACAAGGAAATCTCGCAGCGGCTCGGCCTGGACAACGCGAAGCATTTCGTCGCGAGCTTCGACCGGCCGAACATCCAGTACCGGATCGTGCCGAAGAACTCGCCGCAGAAGCAGTTGCTCGACCTTCTGCGCACCGAGCACCCGGGCGACGCCGGGATCGTCTACTGCCTGTCCCGCGCGTCGGTCGAGAAGACGGCGGATTTCCTGGCGCTGAACGGAATCCCGGCGCTGCCCTACCACGCCGGGCTCGACAAGTCGACCCGCGCCGCGAACCAGGCGAGGTTCCTGCGCGAGGACGGGCTCGTCGTGGTCNCGTGGTCGCCACGATCGCGTTCGGCATGGGCATCGACAAACCGGACGTCCGGTTTGTCGCCCACCTCGACCTGCCGAAGTCCGTGGAAGGCTATTACCAGGAAACCGGCCGCGCGGGCCGCGACGGGCAGCCGTCGACCGCCTGGCTCGCGTACGGGCTGCAAGACGTGATGCAGCAACGCAAAATGATCGACAAGTCCGAGGGCGACGAGATGCATCGTCGCCTGCAAGCCCAGCACCTGAACGCGATGCTGGCGCTGTGCGAGACGGTCGAATGCCGGCGCACGCAGATCCTCGCGTACTTCGGGCAGTCCGGCCAGCCGTGCGGGAACTGCGACACCTGCCTGGCCCCGCCGGAACGCTGGGACGGCACCATTCCCGCACAGAAACTACTGTCCACAGTGGTCCGCCTGCGCAACGAACGGCGGCAGAAGTTCGGCGCAGGCCAGATCATCGACATCCTGCTGGGCAAGACGACGCCGAAAGTCACCCAGTTCCAGCACGACACGCTGAAGGTCTTCGGCATCGGCACCGAACTGCGCGAACCGGAGTGGCGCGCTGTGGTGCGGCAACTGCTGGCACGCAACCTGCTCGCGGTCGAAGGGGATTACGGATCGCTGGTGCTGACCGAAGGTTCGACCGCGGTGCTGAACGGTTCCCACGAAGTGCAGCTGCGCCGCGAACCGGAACGCCCGGCGCGTGCCCCGCGAACGTCCCGCCGCACGCCGGCCGCTCCGATCGACATGCCCGCGGAAGCGGCACCGGTGTTCGAGCGCCTGCGTGCCTGGCGCGGGGCTACGGCGAAGGAACAGGGTGTCCCGGCGTACGTGATCTTCCACGATGCCACGCTGCGCCAGATCGCCGCGATGATGCCGACGACGCTCGACACGCTGGGCACGGTGAGCGGGGTCGGCGAGAGCAAGCTGGCCAAGTACGGGGAGGGTGTGCTGGCGGTGCTGGCCGAGGAGTGAGGGCTGGCTGGAGCCGGCGGGCGGGGACGCTGGCCGGGCTGGGTCGCGCGCGGTAGTTGGAGACCTCGCGGAGCGGCGTGCCTTGGTTTGGCGCCGACGGCCGGATTCACGGCAGAGCGGCTGGCTTAGCTCGGCGGAAGACCAGCGAGACTCGGCAGAGCTGCAAGCGAGCCGGGACAACCAGCCAGACCCGGCAAAACCACAAGCCAGACCGTGCAGAAGGACTGGCCAGGCTCGGCAAGCACCACGACGGCTCGGCAGAACGACCGGTCAGGAATCGCGGAGCTGGGAATCGGCAGCGCCTCGACGGCAGGCGAAGCACGACGGCCCGGGGGCTAGGAAGACCGATCGAGAGGCCGCAGAACCCGCACGGCCCCGATGCCGCCGGAGGTGATCAGCCAGTACGCGTCGAAACTGCCGCCCGCTGAGCACAGGCGGATCCGCGGGCGAGGCCTGGCCCGCGGATCCGCCCGGCCTGGGCTGAAGCGCAGCACGCTCCGGCCCGCAGCGTCAGCAGGCCGAGGACGGACCCGGCGGCGAGATCGAGCAGGACCCGTCAAGCAGCAGGGCGCAAGCAGCGAGGCAGCAGGACCCAGGCCGCACTGCGGCACCTGGACGGGCACCGGAACAGTCTCGCATGCGGAGCGTGCCAGAACGACGTACGCAGACATCGGACCAGCAAGACCCCGCGCGAGGCAGCAGGATCCAGGCGCTCGTCGGCACCTGGGCGGGCACCGGAACAGCAGGACGCCGTACACAGCCACCGGACCAGCAAGACCCCCCGCGCGAGGCAGCAAGACCCAGGCCGCACTGCGGCACCTGGACGGGCACCGGAACAGTCTCGCATGCGCGAGCGTGCCAGAACGCCGTACGCAGGCACCGGACCAGCAAGGCCCCGCGCGAAGGCAACAGGCCCCAGACCGCTCGTCGGCACCTGGGCGGGGCGGCGGACGGTCGCGTCGCCTCCCCGGCCGGAGGGGCAAGCCTGCCCGGGCACACCTCAACCCGCGGACCCGCCGCTTACGCTTCAGCAGACCTCCGGGATCGGGTCAAACCTCGCTCAGACCCCGGAGCCAAGACTCACTCAGCCGTCCGAGGACCGGTAGTGTCCGAGACCTTCCGGACAGCTCCCGCGATCTGCGAGTGGTATCGACCGTTGGTCTTCTCGTCCACGAAACGCGCCGCCTTCCCCACGGCCTCGTTGACCTTCTCCGGGTTGTTCCGCACGTACGACACCGCGCCCGCGGCACCGGCCAGCATGGTGAGTTTCTTCAGCAAAGCCATCGCACACAGCCTTTCCCCTGCGGAAACCTCCGTCACTCCCCCAACGCCGTCAAGCCGCCGCTAGTTCCCGGCGACGAAACTTGGATGACAGGGGACGCACGGAGCGGGCATCATCCGACGCGTGCGCGATCTTTCGGCCCTTCCCAAGGTGCATCTCCACGTCCATCTTGAGAGCACTGTCCGCCCTGGCACGCTCAAGGAGCTCGCGGCCCTCCACGGAGTCCAGGTGCCGGGCAAACCTGCCGTGTTCACCGGGTTTCGGGCGTTTGCCGATCGCAACAGTCTCACTCGGTCGTGTTTGCGCGAGGCCGCGGACTTCGAGCGGATCGCGCGCGAGTTCTGTGCGGACGAAGCCGCGCAGGGGACTCGATACGTCGAGGTCACGTTCACCGCCGCCGCGCACGGGGAACGGCTCGGGGATCTTGGACTGCCGCTCAACGCGGTCCTCAAAGGACTGTCGGAAGGCGGGGAAGAGCATGGGCTGCGATGGCGGTTGATTCTCGATCACTCGCGGCGGCGGTCGGTCGAGCGGGCGATGAAAACCCTCGAACTGGCCAAGCGGCACGAGGAGATCATCGCGATCGGGATGGCTGGCGAGGAAAGGCACTCGCTCGCTCCGTTCCGGGAGGTGTTCGCCCGGGCACGGGAGGCGGGCGTGCACCTCGTTCACCACGCTGGTGAGGACGCCGGGCCGGACAGCGTCCGCGAGGCGATCGAGATCGGTGGTGCTGAGCGTATCGGGCACGGGATCCGCATCGTGGACGACCCGGAGTTGACCGCTCAGGCAGCGGAAACCGGGATCGCGCTTGAGGTGTGTCCTTCGTCGAACGTCGCGCTCGGATTGGTGCCGACGCTTCCGGAGCACCCGCTCCCCCGGTTGATCGAGGCGGGGCTCCGAGTCACGCTCAACACGGATGTCCCGGACGTCACGGGTACCACGATCACCGGCGAATTCACTCGGGCGAGGGAAGTCTTCGGTTACGGCGACGCGACACTGGCTCAGCTGGCCGGCAACGCGGTGGAGGCATCGTTCGCGCCGGAAGAGACCAAAGCGTCGCTGCGCAAGGAGATTGACGACTGGCTCAGGTCGGCAGAAGGCGCGTGACGAGCACGCCCAGCTGCTGCGCGTTGCGGCATTCGTGCATCTCCACCAGTTCCGCGTAGTCCGGCGCGGCCGAATCGCCGGTGCCCCACAGGGATCGGCGTTCGGGGTTCAGCCAGTGGACATGCCGGGCGCGGGAGCGGATCGCGCGGACGGCCCCGAGATTCGGGTCGCCGCCGTTCGTTCGGGCGTCGCCCAGGATGAGGACCGACGTTCGCGGGCCCACCGCGTCGAGCCAGTGCGAAGTGAATTGTCCTAGCGCGCGGCCGTAATCGCTGTGGCCGTCCCAGCGGACTACCGCGGCTTCGCTGAGCATGCGCGCGCCCAGCTGTTCGGGATCGGCAGCGCCGGTGTCCACGAGGTGGGTCACCTCGTCGGTGCTGTCGACGAAACCGAAGACGCGGATCTTGCTGAACTGGTCCCGCAACGCCTGCACCAGCAGCATCGTGAAGTTCGCGAAACCCGCCACCGAACCGGAAAGGTCGCACAGGAGGATGATTTCCGGGCGGCCGGGGCGCCGGTGCCGGTAGGCTGGACGCAAGGGCACGCCGCCAGTGGAGAGTGAACGACGCAGCGTTCGGCGCAAGTCGATCTGGCCGCGTGTGGTGCGTTTGCGGCGCGCGGCGAGCCTGGTGGCGAGTTTTCGGGACAGCGGCTGGATCGTGCGCCGCAGCTCGGCCAATTGCGTACGGCTGGCGAGCAGGAAGTCGACGCGGTCGGCGGCGGGGGCGATCGCGTGTTTGGCGATCCGTTCGCGGCCCCGGAGTTCCGCGGCTCGGCGGCGCGCTTCGGTCCGCACCCGGCCGCGGAAACCCTCGACGCGGCGGCGGATTTCGTCGCGGGTGAGCCGGTCGGTGAACTCGTCCGGGGCGCCCGCGGCCCGCATCGCGGCCAGCACCTGGGCGATGAGCGTCTGCGGTTGCAGGCGGTCCAGCGTCTGGTGCGCCGAATATCCGCCGCCGGGGCCGGTCCCGGCGCCGTACTGGCCCAGCAGGTCCACGGCGAGTCCGGCGAGCTGGTCCAACGCCTGGTCGTCGCCTTCGGCCAAGGCGGCGGCGAGTGCTTCCCGCAGTTCCTCCCGGTCCTGCGGCGGGTTTTCGCGCGCCAGCTCCGGAGCGCCGACGGCCGCCGGGAAGTACAGGTCGAACGCGGCGTCGAACACCGTGCGCTGGCCGCCCCGGCGGACCAGAGCGGCGGCGAGCCCTTCGCGGACCAGTTCGCGCTCGTCCAGGCCGAGCACCTCCAGCGCGGCTGCCGCGTCGGCCGTTTCGCCCGGTCCGGCCGGGATGCCTTGCGCCCGCAAGGCCCGCACGAACTCGGCGAGCCGTCCGGTCAGGCCCGGCGCGGCGGTCACGACGCGTCCAGCACCTGGTCGAGACGCAGCCCGGCCCCGGCCTTCGCGATGTCGTCCTGATGCTTCAGCACGACGCCGAGGCTTTCGCGCACCACCCGTTCGTCGAGCGCGCCCGCGCCGAGTTCCAGCAGCGTGCGCGCCCAGTCGACGGTCTCTGCCACCGACGGCAGTTTCCGAAGGTCCATGGCCCGCAGCGCGGCGATCACCCGCACCACCGAATCCGCGAGCGCGGCCTCGATGCCGGGCACCTTCAGCCGGACGATCTCGCGTTCCAGGTCCTCGTCCGGGAAATCGATGTGCAGGAACAGGCACCGCCGCCGCAGCGCCTCGGACAGCTCGCGCGTCGCGTTCGACGTCAGCACCACGAACGGCTGCCGCGTCGCGGTGATCGTGCCGAGTTCGGGCACCGTCACCTGGAAATCGCCGAGCACCTCCAGCAGCAGGCCCTCGATCTCGACGTCGGCCTTGTCCGTTTCGTCGATCAGCAGCACAGTCGGCTCGGTGCCGGAGATCGCGGTGAGCAGCGGGCGGCGCAGCAGGNGCAGGAATTCCTCGCCGAAGATGTCGGTGCGCGCCTCGTCCCACGTCTCGTCGCGGCCCGCGGTGATCCGCAGCAGCTGCTTCGCGTGGTTCCACTCGTACAGCGCGCGGGCCTCGTCGATGCCCTCGTAGCACTGCAACCGCACCAGCCGCGAGCCGGTGACCTCGGCGACCGCCGTCGCCAGCGCGGTCTTGCCGACCCCGGCCGGGCCCTCGACCAGCAGCGGCTTGCCCAGCCGGTCGGCGAGGAACACCGTGGTCGCGACCGCGGTCGACGCGAGGTACCCGGCCTCGGCCAGCTGCGCCGACACGTCGTCGACGGACGAGAAAAACCCGGTGCCCACGTGGCCTCCTAAGCGATCGCTCACCCGCACTGTACTGGGCGGTCGGCACCGCAGGCTTCCCGGCGACCAGACATCGGAGCTCAGCTGGCACACGCCCCCGCAGCGCCGCTGAAAGCCGGATATTCCTCCGATGTATGCCGGGGTGCCGGAGCCGTTTCACGGCAGGCTCGGAATGACCTGATCCACCAACCGCTTCGCGACCGGGCAGGACCCTTCGTTGCTGACGGACCGGTCGAGGTACCAGATGCGCACCGCCGCGTCCGTGCCGGGGATCTGGACCTGATAACGGCATCCGCCGCCGGCTTTCGTGGTGTCTTTCCGGACTTCGTGCCCGCTCTGGGTGCTCGATTCGCTGTGCGCGCTCCAGTCCTCCGCCTCGCCCAGCTCCAGCGTCGCGGCCAGGTCGCCGCCGGTCAGCTTGCCGGACGGCGGGTTCCACTCGGTGCGGCAGCCGCCGACGCCGCCCGCCGCACCGGCCGGGGCGGATTCCGTCAGCTTGTACTCGCTTCGCTGCGGGTCGATCGGCGTGCCCCGCGCGGCGGTCGCCAGCAACTCGCAGGCGTTCGTTTTCGCGAACGTCTCGGCCGGGCCGGCGCCGCTGCATCCCGCTGCCGAGACGGCGACCGCCAGCCCGAGCACGAGCCGGTTAATCATTGCCATGGAACCCTCGCCACGCGTCCTCTTCCTCGTCGAACTCGCGACCGGCCGACTTGTCCCGGCGGACACTGCCCGATTCCGAGACTGCGTGCGGTGATTTCAGCCCCGCGTTGCCGAACGCGGCTTCGATGTCCTCCTGGAGGTTGGCCGTGCCCGCGTTGGCCAGCGCGCTGACGTTCGGGCTCGCGGAGAGCATCGCGCCGCCCTGGACGCGAAGGGTCAGGTAGCCGAAGCTCCCGCTCACCTCGCGCGGCGGTTCCGGCTCGGCGGCCGGACCGCGCTCCCGCTGCTGCCGGAGCCGTTCGTTCTCGTTGCGCTCCCGGCTGGCCCGGGCTGCCGCCACGACTTCGTCGAGCGTCGGGAACACCACGGGACCATCCGCGTCGCTCGCCGGAGCCGCGGCGGGCGGCGTTTCCGAGGCCAAGCGTTCGGACCTTTCCTGCACCGCCGCGTCCAGCGCGGCCAGGTACGCCTCCGTCAGCGCTTCGCCGAGGAAGGCAGGCTCCACCCGGGATTTCCAGTGGTCCAGGACGGTCGCCTCGACCAGCTTGAGGTCCTCGTCCAGCGTGATCGTGACGACGCCGGTCCGGTCGGCCGCGCGGAAACCGCGCGCGTTCCCGGTACCGACCAGCACGGGTTCGGCGACGGTCGGCGGCGGCTGCGGCGCCGGGGCCCGATCGAGCCGCGCGCCGATGTCCCGAAGTGCTTCCAGCCCCGCGTCGAGCGTGTTCGCCGAGGCGACCGGGTCGGTCATTGTCGCTCCTCTCGTGCGGCTAGCCGGCCAGGCTCGGCCATTTGTCGTTCGGAAATTCCGCGGCGTCGTACTGGATGCTGGTGGCGTCGCGCGTGCGGCCGACCGCCTCGCTGTACATTTCCACGACCTTGGTGAGCCGCTGCCCCGCGGTGGTGACGAGCTTCTCGACGAGTTTGCCCGCTTCCCCGATGGCTTCCAGCGCGCCGACGATGGTCCCGGCCTCGACCAGGACCGCGACGAACTCGCCCACCAGGGCGGCGAAGGCGTCGCCGAGTTCCTTCACGAACATGATGTTCGCCTTGGCGATGTCGAGCAGCCAGCTGCTGATGTTGTCCGCTTTGGTCTTGATCGCGCCCAGCGCGGCGTGCTGCGCGTCGACGGCGTCGTCGTATGCCTTCCGGGCCGCGCCCTCCCAATGCCCGAAGTTCGCGTCCGGGTGTTCCTTGACCACGCCCTGGAGCTGGGAGGCGGGGCGCTGGGCGTCCTCCAGCCAGGAGAACCCCTGGACGATGATCGAGACGATCGGGGTCGAATGCTCCAGGATCTTCTGGATGTCCTGGACGATCTTCGTGATCTTCTCGTTGAGCGCCTTCATTCCCCGGTCGAAGGCGATGACCGCCGGGCCCAGGACGTACCGCCACGCGGAATCCGCCCATTTGCCGACGAACTCCCGAAACCCGTTGACCATGTCGTTGACCCACTGGACCAGCTGGTCGATCAGTTTCTTGAATTCGGCGGTGGTGCTCTCCGCGTCTTCGCTCACGAGTCGCCCTCCGGAATCTTCTTCGACCAGTCGTTGAGGTCGAGTTCGACGATTTCCTCGTTCTGGTCGTAGGTGTTGGCCGCCTTGACCAGCACGTCGCCGATGTGGCCCATGTCCGGGCCCGCCGTGGAGAGTTTCTGCTCCATGAACTGCTGGAGCTTGTCGTAGGCGGTTTTGTCGATCTGCGCGACCGCGGCCGTGAGGAGGAAGTTCACGCCGTCGCCGATCCAGAACGCCGAGGTGTCGAGCGTCATGCCGGAAACCGCCGTGTGCACACCGGCGACCTTCTCAGCGTGCGGATCCCACTTCTTCGCTTCGGTGCGCAAGGCACCGGTGATGACCTTGTAGCCGGCCATGGGGAGTCCCTCCCTCGTTCGCTGTCGGGGCACCTGGCCTGTCACGGGCGCCACCGCCCGCATAGTACGGAGTCGAATGGGATGTCGCGCGCAAAACCGCCTTTTGCCATCGAACAGGAGGTCACCGGCCTCGCGGGCTAGCATCGGGACGTGACTTACGCTGCCGCTGATGCCCGTTACGACTCGATGCCCTACCGCCGCTGCGGGCGCAGCGGCCTGAAGCTGCCCGCGATCTCGCTCGGGCTGTGGCACAACTTCGGGAACGACCGCCCGCTCACCGTCCAGCGCGACATCGTCCGGCGCGCCTTCGACCTCGGCATCACGCATTTCGACCTGGCCAACAACTACGGCCCGCCCTACGGCAGCGCCGAGGAGAACTTCGGCCGGCTGCTGGCGAGCGACCTGAAGCCCTACCGCGACGAGCTGATCATCTCGACCAAGGCCGGCTACGACATGTGGCCCGGCCCGTACGGCGAATGGGGTTCGCGGAAGTACCTGCTGGCCAGCCTCGACCAGTCGCTCGGGCGGATGGGCCTGGACTACGTCGACATCTTCTACTCGCACCGCTTCGACCCGGAGACGCCGCTGGAGGAGACGGTCGGCGCGCTCGACCGGGCGGTCCGGTCCGGCAAGGCGTTGTACGCCGGGATCTCGTCCTACAACTCCGCGCGGACCGCGGAAGCCGCGCAGTTGCTGCGCGAACTGGGCACACCGCTGCTGATCCACCAGCCGTCGTATTCGATGTTCAACCGCTGGACCGAGACGGACGATTTGCTCGGGACCCTGGAGCAGGCCGGGGCCGGGTGCATCGCGTTCTCGCCGCTGGCGCAGGGATTGCTGACCGACAAATACCTTTCCGGGGTGCCCACGGATTCGCGAGCGGCGCAAGGGAAATCGCTGAACCCGGACACGATCACCGAGGAGAAGCTCGGCAAGATCCGGGCGCTGGGCGAGATCGCGGCGCGGCGGGGGCAGACGCTGGCGCAGCTGGCGCTGGCGTGGGCGCTGCGGGATCCGCGGATGACATCGCTGGTGATCGGGGCCAGCAGCGTGAAGCAGCTGGAGGACAACGTCGCCGCGCTGGACACCCTGTCATTCACCGCGGAGGAACTGGCCGAGATCGACCGGCACGCCACCGAAGAAGGCATCAACATCTGGAAGCGGTCTTCCGACGGATGACCCGGCGCGGCCGGAGGCGAGGACTACCCGAGCCTCCGGCCGAACTCGCCGCAGACCGTCTCCCCGTCCAGAAACCCTTGGTGCGCCAGAGTGATTCGCCGTGCTTTCGACGGGCGCGATTGCGCTTGCGCGGCCTCGATGCCAAGGAATTCGAACCGGCTCACTTCGTCCGCCGCCAGGCGGAGGGCACCGATCCGCTCGCGGCTCAGCACGCCGCCGTCGAAGACGAATTGCAGGCTGTCCCGCCAGGCGCCGCCAATCGACCACGAGAAGCCGCCCCACCGGCACGTCGATGCCGAGTTCTTCGCCGACCTCTCGACCGCACGCGGCCAGCGGTGATTCGCCGTCTTCGACCAAGCCTCCCGGGGATCTCCAGGAACGGCTGGTAAGCCGGGAAGACGAACAGGATCCGGCCGTGTTCGTCGCGGGCGAGCATTCCCGCGGCGACGTTCTTCCGCGGAAACCGGGCGGCGATGCCGGGAGTGCACTCGGCCTCCGGCTCGCCCTCGTCCCGGAGATCGCGCGCGAAAACGGCATCGTCGCCGCAGTGGCGGGCCTGGCCGCCGGTCATGCTCAGCAGCGGGCCGCGCGGATCGTCTCCGCCGCCCACTCCGCCCAATCGCGTTCCATCGCCGCGTATCGCTTGCCCCACTCCAGCGCGAGGCGGCCGTACAGCGACGGATCGCTGTCGTCCCAGTCCACTGCCGCGTCGATCGCGGCCAGTTCGCCGACCAGCCCCTCGGCGAAAGCGCCGTGCCTGCGCAGGAATCCTCGGGCCTCCTCCGGCGTGACCTCGCCCAGGAAGTACACCCGCAGCAGCATCTCGTTCCGCCGCGCCGCCGGCGGCCGCTCCTCCAGCAGCCACTTGCGCAGTTCCGACCGGCCGGCGTCGGTGATCGCGTACTCTTTGCGGCCGCGCGGGCCCTCCGCGGAGACCTTGATCAGGTCCGCGCCCTCGAGCTTGCCTAGTTCCCCGTACAGCTGGCTCTGCGTGGCCGTCCAGACGCTCGACATCGCCGTTTCGAAGCGTTTCAGCAGGTCGTAGCCGCTTCCGGGGGCGGTGGCGAGCAGCCCCAGCACCGCGTGTCGCAAGGTCATGCGCCCACCCTACATTCCACTATTGACATGTGCACGCCGGACGTTCTAGCTTTGACATGTCAGCACAGGAATGTGAGCGAGGGGCGCCGATGAACTACCTGAAGAGTTTCCTTCCGTGGATCGCCTTCGCGGTCGTGTCCACGCAGGCCGGCTGGCGGTGGTCCGGGCTGACCGGACTGGCGCTCGCGGGCGGGCTGCTCCTGCTCGAACGCCGGCGCGGCAAAGGCTGGGACACGCTGTTCATCGAGGTCTCCGCGGTCGTGTTCTTCGCGGCGCTGTCGATCTGGTCCTTCAGCGACCCGGCCTCGCCGCTCCGGGATTACGTCGGCGCGCTCACCGATCTTTGGCTGGCCGTGACCGCCTGGGGTTCGATCGCCGCGAAACGGCCGTTCACGCTCGGGATCGCGAAAACCATGGTCCCGCCGGAAATCGCCGCGACCGCGGTGTTTCGCCGGGTCAACGTCGTCATCACCGCGGTGTGGGCGGCCAGCTTCACGGTCGCCGGAATCGCCGAAGCCGTACTGCTGCATTACGCGCCGCACGACACCGCCGGCTTGATCATCATCAAGGTGCTCGGCTTCGCGATTCCGATCTCGTTCACCATTCGCTATCCGCGCATCGTCCGGGCCCGTGCCCAGAAAGCCGCGTGAGCCATGGCCACCACCGATTTCCATCTCAAGGGCCATTACGCCCCGGTCCACGACGAACTCACCGCCCGCGACCTGCCGGTCACCGGTGCGCTGCCGCCGGAACTCACCGGGTGGTACCTGCGCAACGGGCCGAACCCACGCCAGGACAGCGCGCATTGGTTCACCGGCGACGGCATGGTGCACGGCGTGCGGCTAGAAAACGGCCGCGCGGCTTGGTATCGCAATCGCTGGGTGCGCACCGAAAGCTTCGACATCCCGGATCCGGTGCTCTACAACGCCGACGGAACCCGGAATCTCCGGTCGAGCGTCGCCAACACCCACGTCGTCACTCACGCGGGACGCACGCTCACGCTCGTGGAATCCTCGCTGCCGTACGAAATCACCACCGATCTCGACACCGTCGGCGTTTACGATTTCGGCGGCAAGCTCGCCGACGCGATGACCGCCCATCCCAAGATCTGCCCGGAAACCGGCGAATTGCATTTCTTCGGCTACGGCAGCATCACCGCCCCGCACGTGAGCTACTACCGCGCCGACGCCGCCGGCGAACTGGTGCTGCGGCAGCCGATCGACGTTCCCGGGCTGACGATGATGCACGACTTCGCGCTCACCCGGCGGCACGTGGTCTTCTTCGACCTCCCGGTGGTGTTCGACCACGGAACCGACGGCGGCATCCCGTACCGCTGGAGCGACACGTACGGCGCACGGCTCGGCCTGCTCAGCCGCGACCGGCCGGAGGACGGCGTGCGCTGGTTCGGAATCGACCCGTGCTACGTCTTCCACACCCTCAACGCGCACGACACCGCCGACGGCCGGATCGTGGTGCACGTCGTGCGGTACGAGCATTTGTCCAAGCCGCGCGTCCCGGATCCGAAGGGCGTGCTGTGGCGGTGGACGATCGACCCGCGCAGGGGCACCGTCGCCGAGGATCCGCTCGACGACCGCGACGGCGAGTTCCCCCGCGTCGACGACCGGCTCGCCGGGCTCGACGCGCGTTTCGGCCATGTCACCGGACGGCACGGTCCGGCGGGTCCGCTCGTGCTCCGCCGCTACGACCTGCACACGAACGCCTCGCGCGAGCATCTGTTCCCGGAAGGGCACGTCCCTGGCGAAGCGGTTTTCGTTCCGGCAGACGATCGTCCGGACGGCGCGGGCTGGCTGCTCGCCTACGTCTACGACGGGCCGAACGACCGCAGCGACCTGGTGGTGCTCGACGCGCAGGACCTCGAAGCGGATCCGGTCGCGACGGTCCGCCTGCCCGGGCGCGTGCCCGCCGGCTTCCACGGCAACTGGCTGCCCGACGCCTGAGCCCGTCAACTGGCGGAGGGCGAACTCTGCGTGCCGTCCCCGGGTTCCGCCCGCCGAGCCCGTATCGTCGGGCCAAGATCTCCTGCCTGCCCTCCCGAGCCGGAAGAAAAGAAACTTTCCTGCCAAAGCGGGGCGAATCCGGTTACCGTGGCAGGACGGAAGTCCGAACGGGAAGGAAACTCAGCAGGTGGCAGGGTCGGGTACACCACCGGTCGGCACCCCGGCCGGGATGCGCATGATCAACCAGCGGGCGGTGCTCGACCTGCTGCGCCGCGGCGGGCCCGCGACACGGCCGCAGGTGGCGAAGGACACCGGGCTGTCGAAGCCCACGGTGAGCCAGGCGCTGCTCGCGCTGGAGGCCGCCGGGCTCGCCCGCGCGACCGGGCACACGTCCACCGGCACCGGCCGTTCGGCGGTGCTCTACGAGGCGGACCCGACCGCGGGGTACGTGCTCGGCCTGGACATCGGCCGCGAGCACATCCGGGTCGCGGTCGCCGACCTGGGCCGCACCACAGTCGCCCGGCGCGACGTGCGCAACACGGCCCGCTCCGGCAGCGCACTGATCTCCGCGCTGGGCAAACTGGCCGCTGACATCGTGGCCGAGGCCGGTCTGACCAACGACGACATCGTGGTCCGCGTGCTGGGCTCCCCCGGCGTCGCGGACCCGGTGAAACGCTGCTTCCGGCACGCGCCGAACCTGCCCGGCTGGGGCCGTCCGGGTCTGCTCGACGACCTGGAGCAGGTCCTGGGACCGGACCTGGTGGTGGAAAACGACGCGAACCTCACCGCGGTCGGCGAGTGGGAAAGCGGTGCCGCCCGCGGAGCGTCGGTCGTCGGCTGCATCACCATCGGCACCGGCGTAGGCATGGGCCTGATGGTCGACGGCCGCGTCTTCCGCGGCGCCACCGGCGCGGCGGGAGAAATCGGCTACCTGCCTTACGGCCGCACGCGCGTCGCCGACGAACCCGGCGAACCGCCCGCGCGCGGACACCTGGAAGAGGCCACCGCCGCCCAGTCAGTAGTCCGCGGCGCACGCGAACTCGGCCTGGGCACAGCACGATCCGCCCGCGAAGTCTTCCGCCTCGCCCGCGAGGGTGACGACCTCGCCCAACGCGCAGTCTCCGCGGAGGCCGACCGGCTCGCGTACACCGTCGCTTCAGTCGCCGCAGTGATCGACCCGGAACTGATCGTCCTGGGCGGCGGCGTCGGAACCGCAGCAGACCTGCTGCTGGAACCAATCGACCGAGCACTCCGCGCGTTCACCCCGCTCACCACCACTGTGGTGCAAGGCGAACTAGGCGACGACGGCGTCCTCACCGGCGCGATCAGCGTCGGCCTGCGCGCCGCCGAACGCCTCGTCTTCGACCGCCGAGTAGGCGCCGCCTGACGTTCCGTGAGGACCACCCTCATTGACTCTGATTCCCTCACGACCCTTGACCGGTCCGCGATGCGCCCCACCCCCACCGCCGCCAATGCACCTGCCCATCGAGGCACCCACACCACCCCCGCACCCCGATCCGAAGCCTCCCTGCCCGTCAGCACAATCGGGCTTCGGGGTGCCCCACGCCAAGACCACGGCAATGTCGCCCCCAGGCGACGAGCCGCCCCCAGCAGGAACTCNTTCGGGGTGCCCCACGCCAAGACCACGGCAATGTCGCCCCCAGGCGACGAGCCACCCCACCCCGCACCCGGTACCTTGCAGGCATGATCGGACTGCCCGACACCATCACCGCCTGCCTCTTCGACCTGGACGGCGTACTGACCGGGACGGCCGTGCTCCACCGCGAGGCGTGGAAACGGACGTTCGACGAATACCTGCGCACCCGCGACGCCGCGAACTTCCACGAATTCACCGACTCCGACTACGCGACCTACGTAGACGGCCGCCCCCGGGCCGACGGCGTGCGGGAATTCCTTCGCTCCCGCGGAATCGATCTCCCCGAAGGCACCCCGGACGACGCCGTCGACGCGCCGACCGTGAACGGCATCGGCAACCGCAAGAACGAACTCGTCCTGAAGATCATCGACGAACGCGGCGTGAACCCCTACCCCGGTTCCGTGCGCTACCTGGAAGCAGCGAAGCGAGCCGGGCTCAGGATCGCCGTGGTGACCTCCTCGGCGAACGGCGAGAAGGTCCTCGACGCGGCCGACCTGTCCCGCTTCGTCGAAGCCCGCGTGGACGGCCTGGTCATCCGCCGCGACCACCTGAAAGGCAAGCCGGCCCCCGATTCGTTCCTCGCCGGGGCCAAGGCGCTCGGCGTGGACCCGAAGCAGGCCGTGGTGTTCGAGGACGCGCAATCGGGCGTCCAGGCGGGCAAAGCCGGCGGTTTCGGTTACGTCGTGGGCGTGAACCGGGAAGACCAGGCCGACGCATTGCGCGCGCACGGCGCCGACGTCGTGGTGGACGACCTCGCCGACCTGCTGGAGGACAAGTGACGGAACTCGGCTACGAATGCGCGCCGTGGGAGCTGCGCTGGCGCGGTCTCGACGTGGATGCGTTGCAGCGCACCGAATCCGCCTTCGCGGTGTCGAACGGACACATCGGACTTCGCGGCACGCTTGAGGAAGGCGAGCCGCGCGGGCTGCCCGGCACGTACCTCAACGGCTTCTACGAACAGCACGAACTCCCTTACGCCGAGGGCGGTTACGGCTATCCGGAGGAAGGCCAGACCGTCGTCAACGTGACCGACGGCAAGATCATCCGGCTGCTGGTCGAGGACGAGCCGCTGGACATGCGCTACGGCATCGCGACCGCGCACGACCGCGTGCTCGACTTCCGCCGCGGCACGCTGCGGCGCGTCACCGAATGGTCCTCCCCCACCGGCAGGCGCGTGCGGGTGACCACCGAACGGCTGGTTTCCTTCACCCAGCGCGCGGTCGCCGCGATCCGCTACGAGGTCGAACCGCTCGACGAGGACCTGCAGCTCGTCGTGCAGTCCGACCTGCTGGCCAACGAACCGGTCGAGTCCGACACGCGCGACCCGCGCGTCGCCGCCGCGCTCGACGCGCCGCTGGTCGGCGAGTTCAGCCACGCCGCGGGCTACCAGGCCGTGCTGGTGCACCAGACCCGGATGTCCGGGCTGCGGGTCGCCGCCGCGATGGACCACAAGATCGAGGTCGACGACGGGCTGCGCACCCGCATCCACGCCGAGGAGGACCTCGCCCGGCTCACCGCCGCGGTGGACGTGCCCAAGGGCGGACGCCTGCGGGTCACCAAATTCCTCGCCTACGGCTGGTCCGCGCAGCGCTCCGCCCCGGCGCTGCGGGCGCAGGTCGAAGCCGCGCTCGCGGGCGCGCGGCAGACCGGCTGGAAGGGCCTGGCCGCCGAGCAACGCCAGTTCCTGGACGACTTCTGGGCCACTTCGGACATCGAAATCGACGGCGACCCGGAGCTTCAGCAGGCCGTCCGGTTCGCGCTGTTCCACCTGCTGCAGGCCGGCGCCCGCGGCGAAACCCGGGCTATCGCCGGAAAGGGCCTCACCGGGCCGGGGTATGACGGGCACGCATTCTGGGACAGCGAGACGTTCGTCCTGCCGGTGCTGACGTACACGATGCCGGACGCCGCCCGCGACGCCCTCGGCTGGCGACACTCCACAATAGACAAAGCGAAAGAGCGGGCGATCCAGCTCGGCTTGCGCGGCGCGGCTTTCCCGTGGCGGTCCATCAACGGCGCCGAATGCTCCGCGTACTGGCCGGCCGGCACCGCCGCGTTCCACGTCAGCGCGGACATCGCCGACGCCGTCGTGCGGTACGTGAACGCCACCCATGACGAGCATTTCGAGCGCACCTGCGGCGCGGAACTGCTGCTGGAAACCGCGCGGCTGTGGGCGTCCCTCGGGCATTTCGACCACCACGGGCACTTCCGCATCGACGGCGTCACCGGGCCCGACGAGTACTCCGCGGTGGCGGACAACAACGTCTACACGAACCTGATGGCGCGCCGGAACCTGCTCGCGGCGGCGGAAGTGTGCGGACGGCACCCGGACATCGCCGAACAGTTCGAAGTGGACGCTCCCGAGATCGATTCCTGGCGCGCCGCGGCGGACGCGATGGCGCTGCCCTACGACCAGGAACTCGGCGTGCACCCGCAGTCGGAAGGCTTCCTGCAGCACGACGAATGGGATTTCGCCGCCACCGACGAGGATTTCTACCCGCTGCTGCTGAACTACCCGTACTTCGACCTCTACCGCAAGCAGGTCGTCAAGCAGGCCGACCTCGTGCTCGCCCTGCACCTGTGCGGCGATTCGTTCAGCCCCGAGGAAAAAGCCCGCGACTTCGCCTACTACGAAGCACGGACCGTCCGCGATTCCTCGCTGTCCGCGGGCACGCAGGCCGTCATCGCGGCCGAGGTCGGACACCTGCAGCTGGCCTACGACTACCTCGCCGAAGCCGCGCTGACCGACCTGCACGACGTGCACAACAACGTCCGCAACGGCCTGCACATGGCGTCGCTGGCCGGCGCCTGGCAAGCCGCTGTGGCCGGGTTCGGCGGGCTCCGCGACTACGGCGGCCAGTTGTCGTTCGCACCGCGGCTGCCGGACGAACTCGGCGGCCTCACCTTCCGCCTCGCGTTCCGCGAAACGCGGTTCCAGGTGTCGATCCGGCCCGGCGCGGCGACGTACCGGGTGCTCCACGGGCCGCCGCTGGACCTGATCCACCACGGCGAGCGGTTCACCGTGGCCGAGGAGCCGGTGGAGCTGCCGATCCCGAAGCTGGACCCGGGCCCCGCACCGGTCCAGCCGATCGGCCGGGCCCCGGCGCGCCGCGACGCGTCGAAGGTGCGGCAGTTCGACCGAGCCTGACTCGTGAGTGCTGGTGCCGGTGAGAACCGGGATGGCCACTCACGACGTCCTCCAGCGCCTCGTGCGTGGTCATCCCGGTGAAAACCGGGATGACCACTCACGACGGCGTTTCGTCCGTGCCCGGCACCCGCAGCACCTCGTCGGTCCGGGAAGGGCTCAGATCCGGCCCCGGCGCGGTGGCCACCTCGCCGGGCAGCTCGTCCGGCTCCGGCAGCTCAGGCTTCTTCCGGCGCGCGGGGAACGGCGTTTCCTCGTCGTCGTCCTCGGACCGGTCGCGGGGACGGAATTCGCTGCGCGGGGTCATGTCTCCGGGATACCCGGTTCAGCGCGCCCGCACCAGGGAGTTCACGCGGCCGGACGCGAGCGCTGTTTTCCGGTCGCGTCCGTGAGCTGATCCAGCAGCGTCAGCAGGAGCCCGTCCCGGGTCGACCACGGGCAGATCGTCAGCTTCCCGCCCGCGACCGTCAGCAGGGCCTCCGCGACGACCGCGCCGCCGAGCGCCTGCTGCGCCCGCTGCCGCGAAATCCCCGGCAGCTGCGCGCGCCGCGCGAACGGCATCGCCGACAGCCGCGGAATCCACGCGCGCACGTCGTCCAGGTGCAGCTCACGGGCCTTGCCCGGACGGTCGCCCGCCAGCCGGGCCAGCTGCCGCAGCACCTTCGAACAGCCGACCACCCGGTGCTCGGCCAGCTCGTCCTTCACGTCGCCCAGGGCGGCGGAGACTTCCTCCAGCACGTGGTCGCGCAGCGCACGCACTTGCTTGCCGCGCACCGGCGGTTCGGCGGGCAGCCAGTCGCGCGTGACCGACCGGGCGCCCAGCGGCAGCGACCGCGCGAAAGTGGCCTGTTCGCCCGCTCCGGCGGACAGCTCGACCGTGCCGCCGCCGATGTCGAGCGCCAGCAGCGGCCCGCCGGACGCGCCGTACCAGCGGCGCGCTCCGACGTAGGTCAGTTCCGCCTCCCGGCGCCCGGAAAGGAACCGCAGTTCGACCCCGGTTTCCGCGGCGACCGCACGGACCGCCTCGCGGGAGTTGACCGCGTCTCGAATTGACGAGGTGGCCAGCGGAAATACGTCTTTCACCCCGTGCTCGCGAGCGAATTCCATCCCGTTCGCGACGGCCCGGGAAATGGCCGCGATGCCGCACTTGCTGAGCCGTCCCTCGTCGTCGAGTTCGCGGTCCAGCCGCAGCCGGGTCTGA
This sequence comes from Amycolatopsis sp. M39, assembly GCF_001651785.1. Classification (NCBI taxonomy): domain Bacteria; kingdom Bacillati; phylum Actinomycetota; class Actinomycetes; order Pseudonocardiales; family Pseudonocardiaceae; genus Amycolatopsis; species Amycolatopsis sp. M39. The sequence continues at coordinate 60,834 of NZ_LWSF01000006.1, read as the reverse complement.
TGCGTCAAGGCCGGGTCGATCGGGGATCCGCCGGGTTCGAGCACGACAAGCCGGGCGCTGAACGACCCGACGTCCAGCACCGCGGCAACGGGTCCTTCGATTCTGCGCACAGCCCGGCCTACCTCGCTTTCGCCCCGCCCGGATTCCCCGGTGAACCCGTTCCTACTCCCGGTTTCGCGTCCCGCGCGGGGAGTTGACGGCATTTCGACGGCGGCATCGACCTGAAGTGCGGTTTCTTCACACTCTCAGTAGTCCGCATCATAGCGGACCTACCCGAGCAGCTCCTTCAGTTTGGCGACAGCGGCCACTCGCGCCTCGCGTCCGGGCTGCAGCGGGTTGACCGCCAGGGTCGTCGCTCCGGCCTCCTTGAACGCCGCCAGGCGCTCCTTCACGTACCCCGCAGGACCGACCAGCGACGTGGCGCGCAGCAGCTCCGCCGGGACCGCCGCGGCGGCTTCTTCCTTCTTGCCGTCGAGGTAGAGGTCCTGGATCTGCTTCGCCTCGGCCTCGTAGCCGTAGTTGCAGGCCAGCGTGTTGTAGAAGTTCTTGCCGCGCGCGCCCATCCCGCCGATGTACAGCGCGAACACCGGGCGCACCCAGTCGAGCAGGCCCTCGACGTCGTCGCCGATGGCCAGCGGCGGCGCGGCGAACACGTCCAGCTCGCCCAGCCGCGGGTCGCGCTTGGCCCTGCCCTCGGCCAGCGAGGCGCCCCAGACGTCGGCGGCCTTCTCCGGGTGGAAGAAGATCGGCTGCCAGCCCTCGGCGACCTCGGCGGCCAGCGCGACGTTCTTCGGCCCGAGCGCGGCGAGCACGACCGGGATCCGCTCGCGCACCGGGTGGTTGATCAGCTTGAGCGGCTTGCCGAGCCCGGTGCCCTGGTCCGCGGGCAACGGGATCGTGTAGTGCTTGCCCTCGTGCACGACGCGCTCGCGCTTCCACACCTGGCGGCAGATCTCGATGATCTCGCGGGTGCGGCCGATCGGCGCGTCGTACTTCACGCCGTGGAAACCCTCGATGACCTGCGGCCCGGACGCGCCGAGGCCGAGGGTGAACCGGCCGTCGGACACGAAGTCCAGCCCGGCCGCGGTCATCGCGGTGAGGCTCGGCGTGCGGGTGTAGATCTGGAAGATGCCCGACATCAGGCCGACGCGCTCGGTCTTCGCGGCGAGGTAGCCGAGCTGGCTCACCGCGTCGAAGCTGTAGGCCTCGGGGACGAACACGATGTCGAGCCCGACCCGTTCCAGCTCCACGATGTCCGCGACGCTTTCGGCGAACCCGCCCGAGTAGCTGACGCCGGTGCCGATCCTCATCGATCCCTCATTTCCCGTGCCGGTCGACTCTGACTAAGCGTTTGCTCATTATGCGGCCGCTCGGGTGCCGACGCTACGGCGTGGGTCACACCACAGCGGGCGCCACCGTCCCGCGCACCTCGCCGAACCCGATCCGGGCACCGCCTGGGCCCGGGGCGGAGGCGCTGATGACGACCTCGTCGCCGTCCTCCAGGAACGCCCTGGTCTCCTCGCCGACCGCGAGCGGTTCGCGACCGCCCCAGCTCAGCTCCAGCAGCGAACCGCGCTGGTCCTTCGCCGGGCCGGTGACCGTGCCGGACGCGTACAGGTCGCCGGTGCGCAGGCTCGCGCCGTTCACGGTGAGGTGCGCGAGCTGCTGCGCGCCCGTCCAGTACTGCGTGGCGAACGGCGGGCTGGACACGAGATGGCCGTTGATCCGGATTTCCAGCGTCAGGTCCAGGCTCCACGGTTCGGCCGCGCGCAGGTATTCGAACGGCTCCGGATCCTGCGCGGGCTGCGGCACGCGGGCCTGCTCCAGCGCGGCCAGCGGAACCAGCCACGGCGACATGGACGTGGCGAACGATTTGCCGAGGAACGGCCCGAGCGGCTGCGATTCCCAGCCCTGCAGGTCACGCGCCGACCAGTCGTTGACCAGGCAGACGCCGAAGACGCGGCGAGGGAACTCGTCGATCGGCACCGGTGTGCCCAGCTGCGATCCCACGCCGACGACGAAGCCGACCTCCGCCTCGAAGTCGAGCCGCTTGGCCGCGCCGAACGACGGTTCCGCCGCCTTCCGCGGTTTCCGTTGCCCCGCCGGGCGGATCACCGGCGTGCCGGACGCGACGACGGTGCCCGCGCGGCCGTGGTAGCCGATCGGCAGGTGCTTCCAGTTCGCCGGCACCAGATCGTCCCCGCCGGTGAAGATCCGGCTGGCGTTGATCGCGTGCTGTTCGCTGGAGTAGAAGTCGGCGTAATCGGCGACCTCCACCGGCAGATGGCTGACGATGTCCGCGCGGGGCACCAGATGCGGCCGGATCCGGTCGGCGTGCCGCGGTTCGGCGAGCCATTCGCGGACCCGCGCCCGCACCTCGGCCCAGACGTCCGGGCCGGCGGCGAGCAACGGGTTCAGCACGCCCGCGGCGAGCAGGTGGCCGAAGGACTCCCCCTCGGCCGCCGCGGTCAGGTCGAGCACCTGGTCTCCGACCGCGACACCGGCCCGGCGGATCCGCTCGCCGCGGGAGAAGACGCCGTAGGGCAGGTTGTCGAGGCCGAAGAGGGTGCCGGCCGGAAGGTCGGGCCAGCTCACGCGGACGCCTCCGCGATCCACGCGCCGACCACGGTGTCCAATGCCGACAGCGGGAGAATTCCGTTGCCCAGGATCACATCGTGGAACGCGCGGATGTCGAACCGCTCGCCCAGCGCCTGCTCGGCCTCGGCGCGGACCCGCTGGATTTCCAGCCGCCCGACCATGTAGCTCAGCGCCTGGCCCGGATTCGCGACGTACCGGTCGATCTCCGCCTCGATCTCCATCTTCGCCATCGGCGTGTGCTCGACCAGGTAGTCGACCGCCTGCTGCCGGGTCCAGCCCAGCGCGTGCAGACCGGTGTCGACGACGAGCCGTCCGGCCCGCATCGAGTCCTGGGCGAGCATGCCGAAGCGGGCGACGTCGTCGGAGTAGAGGCCCATCTCGTCGGCGAGGCGCTCCGCGTACAGGCCCCAGCCCTCGATGTAGGCGTTGAACGGCGCGATCCGGCGCAGCAGCGGCAGATCGGTGAGTTCCTGCGCGAACGTGAGCTGGAAGTGGTGCCCGGGAACGGCTTCGTGGAACGCGATCCCCTCGCTGGTGAACCGCGGCCGCGAACTCGCCGCATAAGTGTTCGCGTAGTACGTGCCGGGACGGGAACCGTCGAACGCGGCCTGGAGGTAGTAGGCGATGGTGCCGCTCGCCGCGTCCGCCTCCGGGACCGGCTCGACCGCGCACCTCGCGTCCGGCACCCGGGAGAACCATTGCGGGGCAACGGTTTCCGCTCGGGCGATGGCGGTGCGAGCGCCTGCCAGCAGCTCCTCGCCGTCGCGCCAGCGCAGCCGCGGGTCGGTGCGGAGGCGGTCGAAGATCTCCCGCAGGTCCCCGGTGCCGAACACGCGGGAGCCCAGCTCGCGGTACTCCTCGGCCAGTTTTTCGCCCATCCGCAGACCGGTGTCGTGCAGCTCCTGCGCGGTGCGGTCGGTGGTGGTGTGCGCGCGGATCAGGCCCTGGTACTTCTCCAGCCCGCCCGGCAGGTGGCCGATGCCCGGCTGGCTGCCGGTCTTCGACACCGGCAGCACGTCCTCGGCGAGGAAGTCGCGGTAGCGGCGGTACGCGGGCCGCACGACCTCGGCGAGCAGCCGGTCGCACTCCGCGGCGAAGCCTTCGACCTCGACCGCCGGCGTGACGCGGAACGGGTCGCCGTCTTCGTTCGCCAGATACCGCTCGACGTACTCGATCCCGATGCGCACCAGGAAGTCCGGCGGCGCGAACCCGTCCCCGACAGTCGTCCGCTGCGCCTCGATCACCGCGTCGAGATAGCCGCCGATCGCCGCCAGCCTCGTGAGGTAGTCGCGCGCCTTGTCCGCGTCGTCCGGGGCCAGCGCGGGAAGAATGGTCATGAGGTTGAGCGCGGGCGAGCTGAACCCGTCGCTCACCGCGAACCCGGACAGCCGCGAGTCGATCGTGTCGATCGCGCCGCGGGCGTGCGTGCGCACCACCTCGCGGGTGATGACCTCGGACGCGGTCAGCCCGGCCGGGTCGAGCGCGTCCGCGCGCTCGGCGATCGCGGCGTACGCCGCCCGGTGGCGCTCGGCCGCGGCGAGACTCGGGTCGGCGAGTTTGGTGTGGTCGCCGGGGAGCCCGAGGACAGTGCGCTCCAGAGGTTTCGCCTCGAAGCTCAGCTCGACCAGCTCGTCCGCCAGGCCGGCGACGGTGTCGCCGTGGCCAGCCGCCCACTCGGTGACCACGGCGTCCAGCACCGACAGCGGCAGGGAGCCGCCGGAGAGGACCGTGTCGTGGAAGGCCTTGACGTCGAAGCGGCTGCCGAGCCGCTGTTCGGCCTGCTTGCGCAGCCGCTCGATTTCCAGCCGCCCCACCAGGTACGCGAGCGCCTGGCCCGGGTAACCGAGGTACCGGTCGACCTCGGACTCGATCTCGACCTGCGCCATCGGCGTGTGCTCCAGCAGGTAGTCGACCGCCTGCTGACGGCTCCAGCCCAGCGCGTGCAGGCCGGTGTCGACGATCAGCCGGCCGGCCCGCATGGACTCCATCGTCAGCATGCCGAGCAGCGACACGTCGTCGGAGTACAGGCCCATCTCCTCGGCGAGGCGCTCGGTGTAGAGGCCCCAGCCCTCGGCGTACGCGGTGAAGTTGCCGACGCGGCGCAGCAGCGGCAGGTCGGCGAGGCCGAGCGCGGTGCTGAGCTGGAAGTGGTGACCAGGGATCGCCTCGTGGAACGCGATGACCTCGGCGGTGTGCCGGAACCGCTCGGCGGCCTGGTAGGTGTTCGCGAAGTAGACGCCCGGCCGGGACCCGTCCGCGGCGGGCGGCATGTAGTACGCCGGCGGCGCTCCGGGCGCGGAATCCTCCGGCACCGCCTCGACGGTCCACGGGTGCTGCGGGATGTGGCCGAACCAGTTCGGCGCCTCGGCCGCGGCGCGGGAGATGGCCGTGCGGGCGGTTTCGAGGAGGTCCTCGGCGCTCGTCCAGCGGAGCTTCGGGTCGGTGCGCAGCCGCTCGAAGATCTCCGGCAGCTCGCGCGTGCCGAAGACGCGCTCGCCGAGCGCCTGGTACTGCTCGACCTGGCCGGCGATCACCGCGAGGCCGGTGTCGTGCAGCTCCTGCGGGGTGCGGTCGCTGGTGGTGTGGGCGCGGGCGAGGCGGGCGTAGATCTCGTCGCCGCCGGGGAGCCAGGAGACGCCTGCCTTGTCGTCGGGCCGGCCGTGCGGGAGGACCTCGGCCGCAAGGAAGTCGCGGTACTCGCGGAAGCCGGGCCGGGCGACGTCGCGGAGCACCTGCTCGCGGCGCGCGGCGAACTCCTCGTCCGGGGCGGGCTGGCGCAGCAGCGGGTCGTTCTCGGGCTCGGCGAGGTAGCGGTCGAGGTGCGCGATCGCGGCCTTGACCAGGCGTTCGATCGGCAGGAGCCCCTCGGCGATGCCGTCGCGGTGCCGGTGCGCGACGGCGCGGAGGTACTCCGGGATCTCGCGGAGCCGATCGAGATGCGCCGCCGCGGTTTCCGCGGTGACGGTGATCATCGGCAGCGCGGACAGCAGCCCGGAGGCGGGCCCGACGAACAGGTCGGTGACGGTGAAGTCGACGACCCGGCTGTCCATCCGGTCGAGGTTTCCGGCGATGGAGCTGAGCAGGACGTCGCGGGTGACGCGGTCGACGGCGTCGAGCCCGGCCGGGTCGATCGCCTGGGCCCGCTCCCGGATCCCGGCGAGCTTCCCGCGGAACGCCGCCTCCGCCGCGGCCGACGGATCGCCGAGCCCCGGCGCGTCCGGCCGGATGCCGAGAATGGCGGCGTCGAGCGGCTCGTGGTCGAACGACACCTCGACGAGTTCGTCGGCGAGATCGGAAACGACGGTCATCGGCGTGGACCCCCAGGGTAGGCGGAGCGAGTGCTGATGCCGACCCTAATCGAGACGGGGGTGCGCACGCCCGCGTCCTCGGCGGCCGGTCCCCCGGCGGGCCGTACCGGCGTGCCGGGGCGTGGAACCCGTGCGCCCGGCACCGCGCGGATCGCCGGCGTCGCGGTGGCGGGGCACGCCGGGCACGTGGTGCGGCCGGGCCGGGCGGGCGAGGCGGTAGCGTTGCCGGAGTGGCCGTGACCGATCCCGCCGACATCCGCCTGCTCGCCGCGCTCGCCGAGCTGGGCAAGGGGGCTGTGCACGAGCTGGCGGCGAAGGTCGGGATGGACCCGCGGGAGGTCGCGTACCGGCTGGTCGCGCTGTCCGGGAGCGGGTTGCCGCTGCTGGTCGGGGTCGAAAGCGACCCGAACGGTCTCCGCGCGGCGATCTCCGGGGCTCCGGCGTCGTGGCAGCGCCCGCCGGCGGGCGGGTATCCGGCCGGGACCGGGTCGGCTCCGTTCCCCGCGGCGGCCGGACCGAACCCGGGCGGGACGCCGGGCCCGATGGCTTCCGGCCAGGGTGCGGCGCCGGGCGCCATGCCCTCCGCCCCGGTGCCGAACGGCCCGGCGTCGGCGGGAGTTCCCGTTCGAGGCGGAGCGTCGGGAATGCCGGGCGGAATGTCCGGCGCGCAAGGCTCCGGCCCGCATCCGCCCGGACCGGACGGGCTCCCCGGCCCCGAATCGGCCGGGATGCCGGGGCACTCCGGCCCGCATCCGCCGGGGCAGCACGGGATGCCCGGCCCCGGAACCTCCGGCGCATACCCGCCCGCGCAAACCGGAACCCCCGCAAGCCAGGGGCAGCACGGGATGCCCGGACCCGGAACCTCCGGCGCGTATCCGCCCGCGCAAACCGGAACCCCCGCGAGCCAGGGGCAGCACGGCATGCCCGGCCCCGGAACCTCCGGCGCGTATCCGCCCGCGCAGACCGGGATCCCGGCAACCGGGCCAGGTCTGGGCATGCCCGGACCCGCCGCGCCGGGACCCTCGGGCGCGTACGCGCCCGGACCGGCCGGGATTCCCGGGGTTTCCGGCGCGTATCCCCCCGGACCGAACGGGATCCCCGCCGGGCCGGGCGTCTCCGGCGCGTACGGTCCCGGGCAGCCGGGGATGCCGCCCGGCGGCGCGAATGTCCGCAATGGACCATCAGGGCCGTACCCGGCTCCGGATCCGGTCGTCAGCACGTGGGGCGTCCCGCAGACCGCTTCCTGGGCTCGCGGCGACGAACCCCGGCCCGCCGCCGCGCCTGCCAGGCAGGGCCGGATCGGCGAGACGATGCAGTCCCAGGGGCTCGAAGGGGAACAGCTTTCCGTGCAGCTGCTGGAGGTCCAGGATCCCGCCGACTTCCTCTTCGGCGCGGCAGGCTACCGGCTCGAAGACGGCGAGCGCGCGGTCGTCGTGCACACCGAGATCACCAATCGCGGGCCGATCCCGTTCGCGTCGCTGCCCGACAACTACCTCGAACTCGTCACCGACAGCGGCGAGACCGTCGCGAAAGCCCCGGTTTCGCTGACGTCCCGGCCGCCGCACAAGATCGGCGTGCAGCCGGGCGAGACGCTCGGCGGGCACACCGTCTACGTCCTTCCCGCCGCGACGCGGGTGGTCTCGGTGCGCTGGAGCCCGCGGCCCGAGCCGGACGAGCGCACCTTGACCTGGGCCGTCGGCTAGCTGTCTCGTGAGTCCCTAGTTCCCGTCGCGCAGGATCTCCAGCGCACCGGCCAGATCGTCCGGGTACTCCGCCGCGAACTCGACCCACCGGCCGTCCGCGGGATGCGCGAAACCCAGCGTCCGCGCGTGCAGCCACTGCCGCGTCAGTCCGAGCTTCTTGGCCAGCACCGGGTCCGCCCCGTAGGTCAGGTCGCCCGCGCACGGGTGGCGCAGCGCGGAGAAGTGCACGCGGATCTGGTGCGTACGCCCGGTTTCCAGCTTCACGTGCGCCAGCGAAGCCGCCCGGAAAGCCTCGACTACCTCGTAGTGCGTGACGCTCGGCCGTCCGCCCGCGACGACCGCGAACTTGTAGTCGTGCCGCGGATGGCGGTCGATCGGGGCGTCGATGGTGCCGCGCGTCGGGTCGGGGTGGCCCTGCACGACGGCGTGGTAGCCCTTGTCGACGGTCCGCTCCTTGAACGCCCGCTTCAGCACGGTGTACGCGTGCTCGCTCTTCGCCACCACCATCACCCCGGTGGTGCCCGCGTCGAGCCGGTGCACGACGCCCTGCCGTTCGGCCGCGCCCGAGGTCGAGATGCGCAGCCCGGCCGCGGCCAGGCCACCGACGACCGTCGGGCCGGTCCAGCCGGGGCTGGGGTGCACGGCGACGCCGACCGGTTTCGAAATCACCACGATGTCGTCGTCATCGTGCAGGATCTTCATGCCTTCGACCGGCTCCGCGACGATTTCCGCCGCACGCTCGGGTTCCGGCAACGTCACCTCAAGCAGTCCGCCCGCGGACAGCCGGTCCGATTTGCCCGCCGGATGACCGTCGAGCAGGACCTCGCCCGCCGCCGCCAGCTCCGCGACCGCGGTGCGGGACAGGCCGAGCAGTTTGGCGAGCCCCGCGTCGACGCGCATCCCGTCGAGCCCGTCGGGGACGGGCAGCATGCGCGCGCTCACGCGGATTCCTTCTTCTTGCCGCGGCTGGAGGTGCCGTCGTAGTCCTTGCCGAGCAGGGACAGCAGCACGATCAGCGCGCCGCCGACGCAGATCGCGGAGTCGGCGATGTTGAAGATCGCGAAGCCTTCGCCGTTGGGCGCGAACGCGGAGATGAAGTCGACGACGTGGCCGCGCAGCGGTCCGGGCTCGCGGAAGAACCGGTCGGTCAGGTTGCCGAGCGCGCCGGCGAGCACGAGCCCGAGTCCGATCGCCCAGCCGACCGAGCGGAGCCTGCGCGAGATCCACACGATCGCGATCACGACG
>NZ_LWSF01000006.1:0-51899 GCF_001651785.1 Amycolatopsis sp. M39 | reverse complement strand
AGCCCGCCGAGGATCGGCTTCGGCTCCTTGCCCTCGAGGTCGGCGACGACGAGGTTCTTCGTGATCAGGTCGATCGCCCACAGCAGCGCCGCGACCGCGAACACCACCCAGACCCGCCGCTTGGGCAGCGGCGCGCCTTCGTCGGCAGCCTCCTGCTCGGGCGGTTCCGCAGACGGCTCGACCTCGGGTTCGGACGGCGAAGGATCGGTGCTCACACCCCCATTGTCCACAACCGCGCCCGAGCAGGTCACAGCGGCAGTCCCCGGCCCGAATTCAGTCGCCCCGGACGCCGCTTCGCTGCCCTGCCCGCCGAGATCCCCGCCGCGGCCGGGATCGCCTTCGACCTCTCCCCGCTGGCCAGCCGACAGCGCGCACCTGCGCCCCTTGGCAGGCCTCTCCCGCACCGAACCGCGGGAAATCCACGACGTGCCGCAGACCGCCCTGGCCGGCTGCGACACCCCGGTCCCCACCCCGGCCGACGCGGCCCGAGCCGCGTTCACTCACCTGCCCGGTCGCTCCTCAACGGCCATCTCGCCGAACGCGGCCTGCTGAATGACCTGCACGCGATCATCCTGGCGCACCGGCAGTGTTTGATGGCGCCGGCTCCGCCGCCGCGGCGGGCGCGCCGTTGAGCCGATCCCGCGTCGTGGTCAAGTTTTCTGGCGAGCCAGTCCCAAAACCGGAACCGTCACCCCAGTGCCCTCAGGCGCAAAACGGCGGCAGCTCCCGCGTATCCCCCACCGGCGCCCATCGCCCGTCCGCCTTCGCGTACTCCCACCGGGCTCCCCGGGCCACGATCTGCCGCAGCGCCAGCACCAGCCGGTCCACGTGCTCCTCAGTGCTCCCCAGCCCGAGGCTCACCCGAACCGCCTGCTGGCCCTCGCTTCCGGCCTCGCGGATCAACCGCCGGGCGGCCACGTGCGCGCAGAACGCCCCGTCCCGCACGCCGATCCCGTACTCAGCCGACAGCACCGCGGCCAGCCACCCGGGCTCGAATCCGTCGACGACGAAGCTCACCGTGCCGACCCGGTCCACCGGCGCGTCGAAGAATCGCAGCTCAGCGAACCCCGGCAAGCCTTCAAGCCCCTTGCGCAGCCGCTCCAGCAGAGCGGCCTCGTGCGAGCCAACGGCATCCCACTGAGCCGCCAGCTGCTCGCAAGCCACCCCAAGCGCATACACGCCAACGGTGTTCGGCGACCCGGCCTCGTGCCGCTCCTCGCCGCTGTTCCACACCACGGCCTCCTCGGTCACCAGCTTCGTAGCGCCTCCACCGGCGAGGTACGGCTCGGCGGCCCGCAACCAGTCGCCGCGCCCGATCAGCGCACCAGCCCCGAAGGGCGCGTACAGCTTGTGACCGGACAGCGCGACGTAGTCGACATCCAGCTCCCGCAACGAAATCCGCCGATGCGGAGCGAGCTGCGCGGCGTCAAGGGCCACCCGGGCGCCGTGGTTCCGGGCCACCGCGGCGATCTCGGCGACCGGCAGCAGCTCGCCAGTCACATTGGACGCACCAGCGACCACCACCAACCGAGGCCCCTGCGGACATTCCGCAAGCGCTTCGTCCACAACGGACACTGCGGCGAGCCGGGTCCGCGGCAGTTGCACGCGCCGGACGTTCGGACCCCGCCACGGCAGCAGCGCCGCGTGGTGCTCGCTGTCGAACACCACCACGGAAGTCTTGCGCGGCAACGCCTTTGCCAGCAGGTTGAACGCGTCAGTGGTGTTGCGAGTGAAGATCACCGAGTCGCCGCTGCGCGCGTCCACGAACCGGCGCACCACGTCCCGGGTCCGTTCGTACAGCCGCGTCGAGACCTGCGAAGCGAAGCCCGCGCCACGATGCACGCTGGCGTACCAGGGAAGAAACTCGTCGACCGCCGAGCGCACCGCGTCCAGGCACGGCGCGCTCGCCGCGTGGTCGAGGTTGGCGTAGCCGATGTCGCCGCCCGTCACCAGCGGGACCCGCAGCGCCGCACCCGCGACAGCGGGAACAGCGGTGCCAACAGCTTCCGTGGACCGGTCGAGTGCGAGAGTCATGACGGTGCCTCCTCGGCGTTCCGGGGGACCCCCGGCGAGGGGCCCGCGCTTGCCCGCCGCACTGCGCGACCGGCCTGGTCCTCACCCGGGGCACCCCACCGCGGTAGGAGGGTTGCCGGCCAGCGAGCCGGGGCTTCGCGCTGGCACTCATGACCTGAAACCGAAGATAGCGGACAACCCCCGGACGAAACCAGCGCCGTCTCGTGATCTGAGACGGCAGTCACCGGGTATGTCCACAAAGGGCAGAAGGGTCAGGCCCCGGATTCCCCGTGCCAGCGGGCGAGGCGGCCGGCCCGGTCGACGGCCCGGATGCGCCGTTCGGTCGCGTCCCGGTCGGCGGCGGTGGTGACCACCAGAAGCTGGTCGGCGACCTGCAAGCGGCTCGTTTTCTGCGGGGTGAAGCCCGCCCCGTCGCGGACCACGAGGCTGACCGTCGCCCCGGCGGGCAGCCGCAGCTCCGACAGGTACACGCCGTGCAGCTTCGACCCCTTCTGAATGCGCACCTGCAGCAGTTCCGCACCGAGTTCGTCGAGCGGGGCGGCGTCGACCTCGATCTCGTGCGCCTGTGTCGCCTTCGCCAGTCCGAGGATCCGCGCGAGCGGGCTGAGCGTCGCGCCCTGCAGCACGGTGAGCACGATGACGAGCACGAAAACCGCGTCCACGAGCCGTTGCGCGCCGGGCACGCCTTCGGACAGCGGGATCATCGCGAGCACGATCGGCACCGCACCGCGCAATCCGGCCCAGGACAGGAACGTCTGCTCCCGCCACGGCAAACGGAACGGCAGCAGCGACAGGACCACCGAGAGCGGCCGGGCGAGCAGCAGCACCACCGCGCCCGCGACCAGTCCCGGGATCAGCGCTTCGAGCAGCCGGGTCGGCGACGCGAACAGGCCGAGCAGCACGAACAGGCCGATCTGCGCGAGCCAGCCGAGCCCTTCGGCGAAGGACAGGGTGTCCGAGCGGTGCGGCAGCTTGGAGTTCCCCAGCACCAGGCCGGCGACGTAGGTGGCGAGCAGGCCGGACGCGTGCGCCAGCTGTCCCGAGGAGTACGCGAGCAGGCACACCGCGACCGTGGCGAGCGGGTACAGGCCGGTCGCCGGGAGCGCGGCCCGCCGCAGCGCCTGCGCGCCCAGCCAGCCGAACGCGAGGCCGAGCGCGAGGCCGGTGAGCAGTTCGTAGACCACCAGCAGCGGCAGCGACCAGTCCACCGCCTCGCCGGAGGCGAGCACGACGACCGCGATGTAGGCGGGCGCGTCGTTGATGCCGGATTCCAGCTCCAGCGCGCCGACGAGCCGTTTGCCGACCCCGGCCGTGCGCAGCACGGAGAACACCGCCGCGGCGTCGGTCGACGCGAGGACCGCGCCCCACAGCAGGGCCAGCCGCCAGTCGAGGCCGAGCAGCCAGTGCAGTGCCGCGCCGGTGACCGCGATGCTGATCACCACGGCCAGTGTGGACAGCAGGATTCCGGGCCCCAGCGAGGGTTTCACCGCGGACCAGCGCGTGGTGAGCCCGCCCTCGGTGAGGATCAGGACGAGCGCGGCGAGCCCGAGGGACTGGGTGAGCGCCGGATTGTCGAAGCGGATGCCGAACCCGGCTTCGCCGAGCACGACGCCGATCCCGAGATACAGCAGCAGCGAGGGGAATCCGAGCCGGATGGACACCCGCACCGCGAGCACCGAGACGACCAGAACCAGCGCTCCGACGCCCAGCAGCATGGGAAGCTCGTCCACCCCTCCGCCTCCCTCCCGTCGCCCGCAGGCGTCCAGAATAGTGAGGCGGTGTCCGGTTCCCGTGCGCGCACCACCGGTCCGGGGGACCTCGCCGGTGTGTTACGAAGCCTCGGCGGCACTCACCGTCGCCAGATCGACACCCAGCGCGGCGAACGGACCCCGCGCACCGGGCAGGACCCGGATCGCGCGCTGCTGGTCCCGCGTCAGCCATCCGGCTTCGACCGCCCGCTCCAGCACCGCCGCCGGAACCGCGCCCGCGAGGTGTTCCCGCCGCTCTGTCCAATCCAGACAGTCACGCAGCAGCGGCCGCCGCGGCCGGTCCGGCACCGCGACACCGAGATCGGCCAGCACGTCGCGTCCGGCTTCGGTGAGCGCGAGCCCGTCCGACACGTCGATCAGGCCCCGCTCGACCATCCCGTCGCGCAAGGCGACGCCGAGCGTCCCGGCGAGATGGTCGTAGCAACTGCGCGCGAACGACAACCGCCGCACCCGCAACGAAGTCCGCAGCCCGGACGGCCGTTTCAGTTCGGCATGCTGCGCCAGATGCTCGATCAGCTCCGCGACCCGCGGATTCGCGAGCCGCACGTACGCGTGCCGCCCCTGCTTCACCCGGGCGACGAACCCGGCCTCGGCCAGCCGCGTCACGTGCTCGCTGGCCGTCGAGACCGCGATCCGCGCCGCGGCGGCCAGTTCGCCGACCGTCCAGGCGCGGCCGTCGAGCAGCGCGAGACACATGGTCGCGCGGCTCGGGTCGGCGAGCACGGCGGCGACCTCGGCCAGTGCGACGGTTTCCATACAGGGAGGGTAGAGCGGGCAGCGTTCGGCGGCGGCCGAAGAGTCGGGCGTGAGTGGCTATGCCGGTGAGAACCGGCATAGCCACTCACGACCGTAACGCGGCGCAGGCAGGCCTCCAGGGGCCGTGTGTGCTGCTGCCGGTTCTCACCGGCAGCGGTCGGCGCGGGCCTGAGCGTGTGCGTGTCGTGAGCCCTTACAGCGCGTCGAGGAACTTCGCGCCCAGCGAGACGGCCGGTTTGGAGTCGTTGGCCCCCTCCAGGAACACCGCGAACGCCAGGTCGCCGCGATAGCCGGCGAACCAGCCGTGTGCCTCCGCGCCGTCGCCGAACTGCGCGGTGCCGGTCTTGCCGAACACCGAGCCGGAGTGCGCCAGGCCGGTCGCGGTGCCGCCGGTGACGACCTCGCGCATCATCCCGCGCAACGCGGCCAGCACCGAACCCGAGGGCGGCTGGTAGCCGGTGCCGACCTTGGTGCCGCCTTCCCACAGCCGTGGCACGACCGCGCGCCCGGACGCCGCGGTCGCCGCCATCACCGCCGCTCCCATCGGGCTGACCTGCACCTTTCCCTGGCCGATGCCGTCCTCGACCTGTTCGTCCGCGTTCGCCGCCGGGTCGACGCGGCCCATCTCGGTGGACAGGCCCTCGATCGCGAAGTCGGCGTTGAGGCCGAACTGGGCGGCCGCCTTCGCGAGCCCGTCGGCGGGCAGCTGCGAAGCGAGCCTGCCGAACGTGGTGTTGCAGGACTTCGCGAACGCCTGGTGCACGGTGGTCGTGCCGAGGTCGAAACCCTCGTTGGAGAGCGTGCGGGTGCCGATCCGGTCGGTCAGCGGGCACGGAACCGAGGAATCCGGCGTGACCAGGCCGGCTTCCAGCGCCGCGGTCGCGGTGACGATCTTGAACGTCGACCCCGGCGCGTACTGGCCGCTGAACGCCGACGCGGCGTTGGTGACGCTGCCGTTCTGCGCCACCGCGAGCACGTCGCCGGACGACGGCTGGACGGCGACCAGGACGGCCTTGCCGTGATACCCGTCGACCGCTGCCTGGGCCGCCTTCTGGGTCGCGACGCTGAGCCCGGTGGCGGCCGGTTTGTGGTCGCCTTCGGGGTTGCCGAACAGCGTCTCCAGATTCTTGCCCGTGGCGTCCACGCGCTCCACCGCGAACGCTTCGGACGCCTGCCCGTGCCCGGTGAGCGCCGAACGGAGCAGCGGGAACGCCTTCTCGTCAGCGAGCTTCAGCCCTCCTCCGCCGGAGACGACGAGCGGTTTGCCGTCGCGGTCGACCACTGCCGGGACGTCCGAGGACGCGATCGCCAGCCGCTGCCCCGCTTCCAGCTCGGGGTGCAGCGCCGTCGGCGCCCAGTGGACCCGCCACGTGCCCTGTGCCTGGACGAGCCCGAGACTGCCGGTGTAGGTCCAGGTGTGGCCGGGGCCGAGGTTCCAGATGATCGTGTAGGCGGCCGTGGCCTTGCCGCCCTGCGCCGCGCCGACGTCGCCGAGCTTGGCGGTCAGTTCCTTGGGCCGCAGCGTCGCCCAGGCGTCCTGCAGCGCGGAAGAGGCGTCCGCCGGAGCGTCGGTGGCCTTGCTGGCGGTGTCGGCGTCCTTCGTGGCGAAGGCGAGCAGGTATCCGCGAGCGGCCGAGCCCGGGTCGTTCGGCTCCGCGGCGGTTGACCCTGGCTCCGAACCTGGCGAGGCCGCCGTCGATCCCCCGCCGCTGAGCAGCACGACCGCTGCCACGACGATCGCGACCACGGCCAGCGCGCCCCCGATCAGCACGCCCTTCTTCCCGGCAGGACTCACCGTCGCCTCCCCCTCGCCCACGCGGTCCGCCCGCGTCCCTCGCTCAGCTTTCCATCGCTGCGCCGAAGCGGGCGTTACCTCGGGAAACGCGACGAATTCGTGATCAACGGCGGGCCGTATAGGTCGTTATACAGTTTGGTCGGATTTCCGGCGGGCGCGTTGCCCGCAGATCCCGGCCGCGACCAGCGCCGCGACCAGCACGCCCGAGCTGATCAGCTGGATCCGGGCGGCGGGGTCGCCGGTCATCACCGCCAGGATCGCGACCATCGCGGCGAGCGTCGCCCAGGTCAGGTACGGGAAGCCCCACATGCGCACGGTGCGGCTCTCCGGCGCGGTGCGTTCCAGCTGCTTGCGCACCCGCAACTGCGTGCAGGCGACCAGGATCCACACGATCAGCAGCACCGAGCCGACCGCGTTGAGCAGGTACTGGAAGACGGTGTCCGGCCAGAGCGCGTTCAGCGCCACGGCAACGAACCCGAAGAGCACCGAAGCGGCGACGGCGAAGCTCGGCACGCCGTTGCGGTCCACTTTGGCCAGTGCGCGCGGCGCGTGGCCGCGGCGCGCCAGCGAGTACACCATGCGGGCCGCGCCGTACATGTTGGTGTTCAGCGTGGACAGCAAGGCGAACAGCACGACCACGTTCATGATCTGCCCGGTCGCCGGGATCCCGATCCGTTCGAGCACCGCGGCGAACGGGCTCTGTCCGGTTTGGACACTCGGCCACGGCAACAGCGAGACGATGACCAGCATGGAACCGATGTAGAACACCGAAATCCGCACGACCGCGTTGCGGACCGCCTTGCCGACAGCGTGCGCGGGGTCGTCGGACTCGGCGGCCGCGATGGTCACCACTTCCAGGCCGCCGAAGCTGAAGACCACCGCGAGCAAACCGGCGCCGACGCCCTGCCATCCGTGGGGCAGCAGCCCGCCGTTGCCGAGGAGATTGGCCGTTCCGGCGAAAGACGTTCCCGGGAGCACGCCGAGGAACGCGAGCACGCCGAGGACCAGGAAAGCCACGACCGCCACGACCTTGATCAGCGCCAGCCAGAACTCGAGTTCGCCGAAACGGGACACCGCCGTGAAGTTGACCGCGGTCAGCACGGCCATGAAGAGCAGGACCAGCGCCCACTGCGGAACGCCGGGCAGCCAGCTGTTGACGATGATCGCGGCCGCGGTGGCCTCGACCGCGAGCACGACCACGAGCGCGGCCCAGTACAGCCAGCCGATGGCGAACCCGGCCCACGGCCCGAACGCGCGCTCGGCGTGCACCGAGAAGGACCCGCTGGACGGGATCGCGGCGGCCATTTCCGCCATCATGCGCATGACCAGCATCGCGAGCGTGCCGGCGAGCACGAAGGACAGCACGACGGCGGGCCCGGCGAGCTTGATCCCGACGCCGGAGCTGACGAACAATCCCGAACCGATCACGCCGCCCATCGCGAGCATGGCGAGGTGCCGCTGGCGCAAGCCGGCGGCCAGCCCCTCGGCGGCCGGTTCGGCGGCGGCTTCTGAAGTCATGGGGAATCCCTAGCAGACGCTTGCCCGGGCACCGGAGCCGAGGCCCGCCCGTCCGCAGTCCCCGGCTGGGCGCGGCTCTCCCCACTCCCGCTGAGGTACGTGAGGGGAACCCTGAGGGAATCTGATTCCCTGAGAGTTCCCCTCACAGACGTTCACCCCAGCGGGACCGCGCGCCCGGGGCACCCGTACTCAGGGGCGGGACCGCGTCAGATCACGCCTTCGCGACCGCCACGCGCACCTTCACGCCCTCGCCGACCGTGCCGTCGAAGCCCTCGGCCACCTCGCCGTAGGACACCGACGTCGCGAGCGTCTCGGACGCCACGAACTCCTCGTGCTCGCGCACCGCGGCCGTCACCTCGCCGATGGCGTCCACGGTCAGCGAGATCCGGTCGCCGACGTCGAGACCGGCCTCGCGGCGGGCCTGCTGGACCACGCGGACCAGGTCGCGCGCCAAACCCTCGTTCGCCAGGTCCTCGGTGACCTCGGTGTCCAGCACGACCAGGCCGGCCCCGCCGGGCAGTTCGGCCGCCGCGCCGCCGCCCGCGGCCACCAGCCGCCGGTCGTATTCGCCGTCGGCCAGTTCGACGCCCGCCGCCACGACCGCGCCGGACTCGTTGGTCGTCCAGTCGCCCGCCTTGACCGCCTTGATCACCTGCTGCACGGCCTTGCCCAGCCGCGGACCGGCCGCCCGCGCGTTCACCGCGACCTCGAACGAGCCGTGCGCGGCGACGTCGGTGGTCAGCTCCACCGACTTCACGTTCACCTCGTCCCGGAGGATCTCGGTGAACCCGCGCAGCGGTTCGACCTCCTCGGCCGCGACCACGAGCTTCGCCAGCGGCAGCCGCACCCGCAGCTTGTTCGCCTTGCGCAGCGCCAGCGCCGACGACGCCACCTGCCGCACCTTGTCCATCGCGGTCACCAGCGCGGCGTCGGCGGGCAGGTCGAGCGCGTTCGGCCAGTCGGCCAGGTGCACCGAACGGCCGCCGGTCAGCCCGCGCCACACCGTTTCGGTGGTGAGCGGCAGCAGCGGCGCGATGACCCGGCAGGTCACCTCCAGCACCGTGTGCAGCGTGTCGATCGCGTCCTGCTCGCCCGCCCAGAACCGGTCGCGCGACCGGCGGACGTACCAGTTCGTCAGCACTTCGAGGAAGTCCCGCACGGTCTGGCACGCGCCCGCGATGTCGTAGCCGTCCATCGCGGACTCGACGTCGGTGACGAGTTCGTGCGTCTTCGCCAGCACGTACCGGTCGAGCAGGTGCGTGGAATCCGTGCGCCACTGCCCCTGCTTGCCTTCGGCATTCGCGTACAGGGCGAGGAAGTAGTACGAGTTCCACAGCGGCAGCACGGCCTGGCGGACCGCGTCGCGGATCCCCCGGTCGGTCACGACGAGGTTGCCGCCGCGCAGGATCGGGCTCGCCATGAGGTACCACCGCATGGCGTCGGACCCGTCGCGGTCGAAGACCTCGTTGACGTCCGGGTAGTTCCGCAGCGACTTCGACATCTTCTGGCCGTCGGAGCCGAGCACGATGCCGTGCGACACGCAGGTGCGGAACGCCGGCCGGTCGAACAGCGCGGTCGCGAGCACGTGCAGCAGATAGAACCAGCCGCGGGTCTGCCCGATGTACTCGACGATGAAGTCGCTCGGGTAGTGGTGCTCGAACCATTCGCGGTTCTCGAACGGATAGTGCACCTGGGCGTAGGGCATCGACCCGGAGTCGAACCACACGTCGAGCACGTCCGGCACGCGGCGCATGGTGGACCTGCCGGTCGGGTCGTCCGGGTTCGGCCGGGTCAGCTCGTCGATGTAGGGCCGGTGCAGGTTGTCCAGCCGCACGCCGAAGTCGGCCTCCAGCTCGTCCAGCGAGCCGTAGACGTCGATGCGCGGGTAGGCCGGGTCGTCCGAGCGCCACACCGGGATCGGCGTGCCGAAGTAGCGGTTGCGGGAGATCGACCAGTCGATGGCGTTCTCCAGCCACTTGCCGAACTGGCCGTCCTTGACGTTCTCCGGGTACCAGGTGATCTGCTGGTTCAGCTCGACCATCCGGTCCTTGAACTGTGTCACCGCGACGAACCACGACGACACCGGCTTGTAGATCAGCGGGTTCCGGCAGCGCCAGCAGTGCGGGTACGAGTGGTCGTAGGTCTCGTGCCGCAGCAGCACCGCGCCCTGCGCCGCCGCGCCGCCGGTGCCGTTCTTGAGGTCCTTCACGATGTCCGGGTTCGCGTCGAACACCTGCTGCCCGGCGTAGTCCGGCACAGTGGCGTCGAACTTGCCGTGCGCGTCCACCGGGGTCGGCGGGACGATCCCGGCCGCGTCGGTCGCCGTCTTGTCGTCGGCGCCGTACGGCGCGAGGTGCACGATCCCGGTGCCGTCCTCGGTGGTGACGAAGTCCGCCAGCAGCACGCGGTGACCGTTCTCCAGCCCGGCGAAATACGGGAACGGCGGCGCGTACCGGGCCCCGGCCAGCTGCGCGCCGGTGTAGCGCGCGACGACCGTCGGCTCCTCGCCGAGTTCCCGGGCGTACGCGGCCAGCCGCGCCTCGCCGAGCAGGAAGCGTTTGCCCGGCTGGGTTTCGGTCTCCACCACGACGTACTCGACCTCGGGGTGCACCGCGGTCGCGAGGTTGGCCGGCAGCGTCCACGGGGTCGTGGTCCAGATCAGCAGGTGCGTGCCGTCGAGGTCGTTGTCGTTGCCCTCCAGCCGGAATCCGACCGTGACGGCCGGGTCCTGCCGGTTGCGGTAGACGTCGGCGTCCATGCCCAGCTCGTGGTTGGACAGCGGCGTCGCATCGCGCCAGCAGTAGGGCAGGACCCGGTAGCCCTCGTAGACGAGTCCCTTGTCCCACAACCGTTTGAACGCCCAGAGCACCGACTCCATGTAGGTGACGTCGAGCGTCTTGTAGTCGTTGTCGAAGTCCACCCAGCGGGCCTGGCGCGTCACGTAGTCGCGCCATTCGTCGGTGTAGCGCAGCACGGATTCGCGCGAGGCCTCGTTGAACTTCGCGATGCCCATCTCTTCGATCTCGGTCGTCTCGGTGATCCCGAGCTGCCGCATCGCTTCGAGTTCGGCGGGCAGGCCGTGGGTGTCCCAGCCGAACCGCCGTTCGACGTGCTTGCCCTTCATCGTCTGGTAGCGCGGGACGATGTCCTTCACGTACCCGGTGAGCAGGTGCCCGTAGTGCGGCAGGCCGTTGGCGAAGGGCGGGCCGTCGTAGAAGACGTACTCGTTGTCGCCGTTCGTGCCCTCGGGGCGGGCGTCGACGGTCGCCTGGAAGGTCCGGTCGCTCTCCCAGTACGCGAGGACGCTCTCCTCCAGCGCGGGGAACGACGGCTGGGACGGGACCGTGGTCTCTCCGCCCGGCGAAGCCTGGGGGTACATCCGGGTGCTCCTTGCGTTCGTCGCTCGTACGGGCGGCCGGCGACCACCCACACGGGGACGAGACGCTCGCGCGTCACGCGGTACCACCCCGCTTGCCCGGCGCACTGCTCCCGGGCCACTCGTCGCACGGCTGTCACGGGCCGCACCCGTCCGGTTCTACTGCGGGCGGCGACCGCCCGGTTCTTCCGGAGGCTCCCCGGTGATGGCCGGATCGACGCCTTGCTGACTCCAGGTTAACCTGTCGCCGCAACTCGCTTTCGCCCTGCCCCGGCCGTGCACCGTCACCACCGCGAGCACCGCAGCCGCGAGCCACAGCCCAGCCGACCCGAGCCCCAGCAAGTGCAGGCCGTGCACGAACGACGCGTGCGCCGCCGGTTCTCCCGCCACCGCACCGAAAACCGCCACGCCGAGCGCGCCGCCCGCCTGTCGCGCCGCGTTGTTGAACCCGCCCGCGATGCCCGCCCGCTCCCCAGGCGCGTCGGCGACCACGGCAGTCACCACGGCGGCGGTCAGCAGTCCCATCCCGGCGCTGAGCACCAACAGCGTCGGCAGCAGCGTCCAGTACCCGGTGCCGGGGCCGATCCGCAGCAGGTTCAGCATCGCCGCGACGCCGAGCAGGAGCCCGGCCACGATCTGCGGGCGCGAGCCGAACCTCGCGGTGAGCCGTCCGGAAACCGGGCCGAGCAGCGCCATCGGGACGAACATGGGCAGCACCGCGGCGGCCGCGGCGATCGGGTCCGCGTCGAGCACGTCCTGCAAGTAGAGCGTGAACACCAGCACCGAACCCAGGCCGACGAAGTTCATCGCCGCGGACACCAGGTTCGCGCCCGCCGTCTGCCGCGAGCGCAGCAGCGGCAACGGCAGCATCGGTGCCGGAGCGCGCCGTTCCACCACCACGAACGCCACGGCCGCCGCCACCGCGAGCAACCCGGCCCACGGTGTCTTCGCGATCACCGCGTACACCCCGGAGCCGAGCGCTAACGCAGCGGTCGCCGCCCCGGGAACGTCCACGCGGCCCGGTTTCCGGACGTCCGGCGGCACCAGCCGCCGGGTCGCGACGGCCGCCGCGGCGACGATCGGAACGTTCAGCCAGAACACCGGCCGCCATCCGGCCGTCTGCACGAGAATCCCGCCCAGCAACGGTCCGGCAGGCAAGGCGAGCGCCGAAATCCCGGCCCAGACCCCCAGTGCCCGGGCACGTTCCGCACGGCCGGGGAACGTCCCGGCAATCACCGCCATCGTGCCCGGCAGCACCAACGCCGCCCCGGCCCCTTGCACCGCCCGGGCCGCGACCAGCCAGCCCGCCGACCGCGCCAGCCCGCACGCCGCCGAAGCAGCCCCGAAAACGCCCAGCCCGGTCAGCACCACGACGCGGTGCCCGAGCACGTCGCCGAGCGCTCCCCCGGTCAGCAGCAACGCGGCGAGCACGACCGAATAGCCGGCCACCACCCACTGCAGCTGCGGAACGTTCGCGCGCAGTTCGCCGCCGAGAGTGGGGAGAGCGACGTTGACGACGGTGACGTCGAGCTGCACCAGGAACATCCCGGCGCACATGGTGAACAGGATCGCGGTGCGCATGGGCCCAGCAGACACCGGGAACGCTTCCGTCGCGGTGGAAGTGTGCCGGGAGCATGCTGGAGGCATGGAAGGAGACGCCGACATCGCGCGCACCGCCGCCCTGTTCGCCGATCCGGCGCGGGTCCGCGTGCTGATGGCCCTCGCGGACGACCGGTCGCTGGCCGCGTCCGTGCTGGCCGGCGAAGCGGGCCTGACCGCGCAGGGCGTGAGCGCGCACCTGTCGAAACTGCTGGCCGCGGGCCTGGTGACCGCGGAAAAATCCGGCAGGCACCGGTTCTACCGCATCGCCGGCGCGGCCCCCGAGCTGCTGGAAGCGCTCGCCCGGCACTCCCCCGCGCGCCCCGTCCGCTCGCTGCGGGAGGGCACCCGCGCGGAAGCCCTGCGCACCGCGAGATTGTGCTACGACCACGTCGCCGGACGCCTCGGCGTGACCGTCACGGCGGCCCTGCTCGACCGCGGCGCACTGGCCACTGTGGATGGTGACCCGACCACGCGACGGCGGGCCGGGGACCGGATTTCCTCGCAGCTGCAAGAACATCCGTACGTGCTGGGCCCTGCCGCCGACGACGTGTTCGCCGCGTTAGGCGTGGATGTCGAGGCGGCCGCGGAGAGCCGTCGTCCGCTGCTGCGGTTCTGTCTGGATTGGACAGAGCAGCGCCATCACCTGGCCGGAGCCCTGGGCGCAGCAGTGACGCGACGGTTTCTCGACGCGGGGTGGCTGCAAAGCCGCACGAAGGCGCATCGAGCGGTGCGGCTCACCGAAAGCGGGAGCGCGGAGCTTGAGCGGGTACTGGGCCTCGTGAGTGCTGATCACGGTTAGCACCGCGATCGCCACGCACGAGGGCGTCAGCGATGCGCCGCGGCCAGCACCGCGTCCGGACCGCACCGCGCGCACGGCGTGAACCCGAGCTGCCGCGCCTCGCCGACGCCGATCGGGATCGTGTCGCGGCCGGACAGCCAGCCGCAGTCCACCAGGTGGTAGCGCGGGTACTCGTCGACGACCACGACCTCGTCCTCAAGCTCCGTGACCACCTCGAGGTCCTCCGGCGCGGTCTCCTCCACGGCGGGCGGCGTGTCGCGCACCGCCTTCGCCTCGGACTGGGGTCCGGCTTCCGCGGCGGGCTTCCCGACCTCCGGTTCCGGCACGTCCGCCGGATCGCCCAGCTCGCCCGTCGCCGGGATCAGCGCGGTCTGCTCGGCGTCCGCTTCGGCCGGGGCCGCCTCGTCCTTGTTCTCCGCCGAATCCGAGTCCGGCTCGGAGTCCTCGGCGTCGGCCGGCTCTTCGGAGTCCTCGTCCGAGCCGGTGTCCGCGCGTTTGCGCCGGCGCAGCCAGTCGACGAGCAGAAGGAGCCCGGCGAGCACGGAAAGGCCGATGGAAACCCAGGCCCACAGCGAGGTGCCCGTGATGAGCGCCGTGACGAGCAGCCCGAGAGCCGCCAGCACCAGAAGGAGGACGATGTAGAGCACGCTGAATTACAACACGCGCCGCCCGGTTTCCCGATGCGACCCGCCCACGCGGCGTACCCCGCCGGTTCCCCACCGTGGCGGTGCCGGACCCGGACACGCCGAAACCCCGCCGGGTCGGAAGGTCATCCGGCGGGGTGCGTGCGGCGGTCGGTCAGCCTGCCTCGGCGCGCGGGCCGAACGAGTAGCCCTGGCCGCTGTTTCCGGTCGAGGACTGGCTCGACCCGGAGGACGCCGACGCCGGGGCCGCGGAGCCGCGGTCGTCGAGCTCGCGCAGCTGGGACTCGAGGAAGCCGCGCAACCGGGTGCGGTATTCGCGCTCGATCGTGCGGAGCTCTTCGATCTTCTTGCCCAAAGCGCCCTTTTCGGCGTTCAGGTTGTTCATCGTCTCGGTGTACTTGCGCTGCGACTCGCGTTCCAGCGTGGTCGCCTTGTCGCGCGCCTGGCGCTCCAGCGTTTCGACGCGCGTGCGCGCGTCGTTCAGCATCGTCTCGGCGCGGGTGCGCGCCTCGTTCACCATCGAGTCGGACTTCGCCCGGGCGTCGGACAGCAGCTGCTCGGACTTGGTCCGCGCCTCCGCCAGCATCCCGTCGGACTCGGTCTTCGCCTCGGCGGTGAGCCGGTCGGCCATTTCCTGGGCCAGGCCGAGCACCTTGGCCGCCTGGACGTTCGGCTCGCCGCTGTCGGGGACCATCGAGTGCGCCTGGGTCTGCTCCATCGCCGAAGCGGGAGGCGGAACCGGGGCGAGCCGCCGCGACGGCTCGGGGTCGCGGCCCGGCGGCGGGCCGGCGACCTTCGCGTTCTCGAGCTCCGAGCGGGTCGACTCGAGCTCGGAGTCGAGCTGCTCGACCTGCTGGCGCAGCTCGTTGTTGTCCTCGATCAACCGGGCAAGCTCGGTCTCCACCAGGTCGAGGAACGCGTCCACCTCGTCCTCGTTGTAGCCCCTCTTGCCGATGGGCGGCTTGCTGAACGCGACGTTATGCACGTCAGCGGGGGTCAACGACATCAGATCACCTCACGCACTCCATGGCCTGCAGGACACACCCGGGTTTTCCCCGATCACCTGGGTGTCAGTTGCATCGCGAAGAACACAACCAACAGCAGCACCATAATCGACAAGTCCAGTCCTACGCCGCCGATCCGGACCATCGGAATGATCCTGCGGAACAACCGCACCGGCGGGTCGGTCACTGTGTAGATGGTCTCGAGCGTCACCGCAACCCCTCCGGCGGGACGCCATTCCCGTGCGAAAGTCCGCACGAGCTCGACCACGATCCGGGCCGTGAGCAGCAGCCAGAAGGCAAACAGCACGTACCAGATCGCAAGCCACACAGCATTCACGGCGACCACTCTAGCGGGGGACGGCCGGATGGGGCGCGACCAGCCGCCCCGAGGGCGGCATAGTCGACAAAATCACGTCTGGCTGCGCCCAGCGGTCCTCCCCCGTTCACCCGCGCAGGAACAATCCGCCCTCGGCGATCCGCCTGCGGTCCTCGGCGGTCACGTCCACATCGGGCGGTGAGAGAAGGAACACCTTGTTGGTGACCTTGTCCATCGACCCCCGCACGGCGAACGCCAGTCCCGCCGCGAAGTCCACGATCCGCTTGGCGTCCGCGTTCTCCATCTCGGTGAGGTTGATGATCACCGGAATGCCCTCGCGGTAGTGCTCGCCGATCGCCCGCGCCTCGATGTAGCTCGTCGGGTGCAGCGTGGTGATCCGGCTGAGCGGGTCCCGGACCGGCGCGGCGACCGGTTCGGCGACCGGGCGCAACCGGGCGATCGGCTCCGGCTGGCGGTCCACGGCGAGCGCGCCGTGCGTCGTCGGCTCGGCCGCCATCGACCGCGACCGCACGCGAGCGGCCGGTTCGCCGTAAGTCTCTTCGACATCGCGGTAGCGCGCCCGGGACCGCGCCGGCGGCTGGTCGTAGCCGTCGTCGTAGTCGTCGTACCCGTCGTCGTAGCCGTCTTCGTCCGCGGGCACCATCCCGAAGTAGGCCTTCAGCTTCTGCAGCGCGCTCATAGCCTCTCCCTAGCCCTCTGCCGCTCCCGCACCGTTGTGCCCCGCCCGGCCGGACACGAAACGTCACCACCGGGCGGACTCCCTACGGCGAGGCTAAACCGCGCCCGCCGAGCAACGCGGTTCCGACACGCACACACGTGGAGCCGTGCCGGATCGCCTGGTCCAGATCATGGCTCATCCCGGCGGAGACGTCAGCCGCTTCCGGATACCGGGCACGGACTCTTTCCGCCGCGCGGGACAGGCGGGCAAAAGCAGTGCCCGGGTCCTCCCCCAACGGGGCCACAGCCATCACGCCGCGCAGTCGCAGCTCCCCCGTGTGGGCGATGCGGTCGGCGAGGGCGTCGAGCTCCTCGAGCCGGGTCCCGCCGCGCGCGACGTCGCCGTCGAGGCTCACCTGGACCAGGACGTCGAGCGGTCCGGTCCGCTCCCCCGCCTCCCGCGCGGCGGCGACCGCGCGGGCGAGCGCGTCGGCGAGCCGCGCCGAGTCGACCGACTGGACCTCGGCCGCCCAGCGCACCACCGACCGCGCCTTGTTCCGCTGCAGCCGCCCGACCATGTGCCAGCGCGGCGCGGCTTCCGGGCGCAGCTGGGCGACCTCGGCCGCCTTCGGACCCGCTTCCTGGTCGCGGTTTTCGGCGAGGTTCAGCAGCCCGAGGTCGGTCAGCACCGCGGCGTCAGTCGCCGGGAAGGTCTTGGTGACGCCCAGCAACCGCACCTCGTCGCGGGAACGACCGGCCTCCGCGCAGGCGTTCGCGATGCGCTCCTCGACCGCGGCCAGCGACGCCGCCAGCTCCGCCCGCCGCTGCTCCGCCGGGTCCTCGGTCACGCCTGCTCCTCTTCCAGCCAGGTGATTCCGGCGATGCGGCCGGTGGTGCCGTCGCGGCGGAAGCTGAACAACGTCTTGTCCTCCGCCGTGCACCGCGGATCCGCCCCGACGCGGCCGACGCCGAGGTCGGCCAGCTGCTGCCAGAGCCCGGCCCGCAGGTCCAGGCTGGTCGTGCCCTTGCGCGTTGTGCCGGAACTGCCAGGCAGATGTTTCTCGACGTCCGCGGCCATCGCGGCCGGGACCTCGTAGCAGTCGCCGCAAATGGCCGGACCGAGCAACGCCTCGACGCGGCCCGGTTCGGCGCCGAGCTCGCGCATCGCCTCCAGCGCGGCAGGCACCACGCCGACGCGCGCGCCGACCCGGCCCGCGTGCACCGCGGCGACGACGCCCGCTTCCGGATCCGCCATGAGCACCGGAACGCAGTCCGCGACCAGCACCACGAGCGCGACGCCCGGACGATCGGTCACCAGCGCGTCGGTCGCTTCGGCGGCGGAGGTCTCGGTGCCGTCCACGACGGTCGCGGTGCGGCCGTGCACCTGCTCCATCCAGGCCAGCTTGTCCTCGGCGAGACCGAGTTCGGTCGCCAGCCGCTTGCGGTTGGCGTAGACGTCGCCCGCGTCGTCGCCGACATGGTCGCCGAGGTTGAAACTCTCGTACGGCGGCCGGGAAGCCCCGCCCGCCCTGGTCGTGACCACTCGTCGTACTCGCACCCCGTCATCCTGCCAAAAACCGCGGCGGCCGCCGGGGGCGAGGCTCGTGAGCGGCGATCCCGGTTCTCACCGGCAGCAGCGCTCACGAGGCCGGTCTGGCCGCCGCACGCTTCTGCCCACTGCGCCCATGCCCCGCGGCCACCGCAGCAGCTGCCTTGTCCCGCGCAAGTACGCGTCGTGGCCGGGCCCTCGCGAGTGGCGATCCCGGCAAGAACCGGCACCAGCGCTCACGAGCCCTGCACCCCAAAGCCTCGTAAGTGGCGATCCCAGTGAAAACCGGCACCAGCGCTCACGAGGGCCCGGGCACGGCAACGGCCGCCCCGAACGTGTCGGGACGGCCGTCGCTCGCGAGTCCTTGCTTACCGCCGCATGAACGGCGGCACGTCCACGTCGTCGTCGGTCGGGTCGTCGTGCACCGTCGTCGGGCGGCTCGGCAGACCGCCCGACGCGGAACCGGAACCGATCGGCGAATAGCCGCGCGAGCCGCCGCCCGGCTGGGGAAGGCCGCCCGGCGGGGTGCCGGTGCCCGGCTGCGGCAGGCCCGACGGCGGAGTCCGCGGCGGAGCCACCGGGTAGCCGGAGCTGCCCGCCGGGGGCACCGGGGTGGCCCCGGTCTGCGGCGGGGTCTGCGCGGCCGAACCGCCGCCGACCTGGCCCGCCGCGGCGGACGCGGTGCCGTTGCCCTGTTTGCCGCCGAACGCGGGCGGGTCGAGTTTCTTGTGGGTGGGCGCGCCCGCGTCGAACCCGGCCGCGATCACCGTGACGCGGACCTCGTCGCCGAGGGAGTCGTCGATGATCGTGCCGAAGATGATGTTCGCGTCCGGGTGCGCCGATTCCTGCACGAGCGACGCGGCCTCGTTGATCTCGAACAGCCCGAGGTCCGATCCGCCCGCGATGGACAGCAGCGCGCCGTGCGCGCCGTCCATCGACGCTTCCAGCAGCGGCGAGTTGATCGCCTTCTCCGCGGCCTGGATCGCCCGTCCCTCGCCGCGCGCGGAGCCGATGCCCATCAGCGCGGAGCCCGCGCCGGACATGACGCTCTTGACGTCGGCGAAGTCCAGGTTGATCAGGCCCGGCGTGGTGATCAGGTCGGTGATGCCCTGGACACCGGAGAGCAGCACCTCGTCGGCGGAGCGGAACGCGTCCATCAGGGACACGCCGATGTCGCCGAGCTGCAGCAGCCGGTCGTTCGGGATCACGATCAGCGTGTCGCACTCGTTGCGCAGCTGCTGGATGCCCTCTTCGGCCTGCTTGCCGCGGCGTTTGCCCTCGAAGGTGAACGGGCGGGTCACCACGCCGATCGTGAGCGCGCCGAGCTTGCGGGCGATCTGCGCGACGACCGGCGCGCCGCCGGTGCCGGTGCCGCCGCCCTCGCCCGCGGTCACGAACACCATGTCGGCGCCCTTGATGACCTCTTCGATCTCCTCGCGGTGGTCCTCGGCCGCCTTCTGCCCCACCTCGGGGGCGGCTCCGGCGCCGAGTCCGCGGGTCAGTTCCCGGCCGATGTCGAGCTTGACGTCGGCGTCGGACATGAGCAGTGCCTGCGCGTCGGTGTTCACCGCGATGAACTCGACACCCTTGAGGCCGACCTCGATCATCCGGTTCACGGCGTTCACGCCGCCGCCGCCGATGCCGACGACCTTGATCACCGCAAGGTAGTTGTGCGGGGGCGTCATCGGGTCCGCCTTCCTGATCGTGATGTGCACATGCCGCCCGCCGGGGCCGGAAACCCTCAACCTCAACCCGAGAGTGAGAGTTATGTCAACCACCGGCGTCAAGGCAGGACGGTAGGCGCCGCGCAAGCTCTAATCCAGTAGCCACGCCGTGAGCGGCAAAGGTGTTTTGCCACAACGCGAAGCCGCGCGCAAGGCCGGAGCCCGCCGCGAGGCCGGGCGCGCGGTCTGCTATGCGGGCACGGAAGTGACCAGAACGACGTCGCTCGACGGCTTCCCCGACGGCGATCCCCCGGCCTGCTCCACGCTCACCGCGAACTGCTGCGCACCAGCCAGGCCGTCCGCCACCACCAGCGAACCCGACGGTCCCCCGGGCAGCAGACCAGCCGGGCGCGGCGCGAGGTCCGGGCCCATCAGCCAGGCCTCGTACACCTGCCCGGACTGGACCGGCGGCAGCCCGGACTGCATGAACATCACGCGGTCCAGCTTCCGCGAAACGACCACCGTGCCTCCGCCCCCGCGCGGCGACGTGACGTGCTCGGTCCGCGTGTCGGGCGCGGTGAGCAATTCGGCCACCGGCAGGTAGCGGTCGCGCGCGGCGCCCAATTCGGACTGTGCGCTGTTCAGCTGGCTGCTGGTGTGCAGCGCGATCCCGCCGAACACGCCGGCCAGGGCGAGCCCGATCACCGCGGCCGCGGCGGCGATGAGCATCGGCCAGCGGCGCGGTCCGCGCGGACGCGGTTCCGCGGCGCCGGTCCGCGGCGGCAGCTGGCGCGTCGTGCGCATTTCCGTCAGCACCCGGTCCTTGAGGCCGGACGGCGGCTGCTCGTCCATCGCCGCGCCGAGCCGGGCCGCGGTCTCGCTCAGTTCCCGCACCTCCTGCGCGCAGGCCTCGCACTGCTCGAGGTGACGGCGGAACTGGGCCCGCTCGACCTCCGTCAGCGCGTCGAGCGCGTACGCGCCGGCCAACGTGTGCATCTCCGGGCTGCTCACGCCGTCACCCCCAAGCAGTCGCGCAGCCGGATCAACCCGTCGCGCAGTCTCGTCTTGACCGTCCCCTGCGGCGTGTCCAGCACGTCGGCGACCTCGCGATAGGTGTAGCCCTGGTAGTAGGCCAGGAGGACCGATTCCCGCTGCAGTTCGGTGAGCGTCTTCAGGCAGCGCCGCACCTGCGAACGTTCCAGCCGGGTCGCGACGGATTCGGCGACCTCGTCGAACGGCCGCCCGCGCGCGGCTTCGAAGGTCGCTTTGCGCTCCCGTTCGGTGCTCGCCCGGGCGGACCGGACCCGGTCGACCGCGCGGCGGTGCGCGAGAGTCATCGCCCAGTTCAGGACGCTGCCCTTCGCCGGCGAATAACGCGTCGCGGTCTTCCACAGCTCCACGAGCACCTCCTGCGCGACCTCTTCGGACTGCGCAGGGTCTCGCACGATGCGGCGGACAAGCCCGTAGACGGGACCGGCGAGCTGATCGTAGAGCCGCTCGAAGGCGCGTTCGTCCCCCTTCGCGACCAGCGCCATCAGGTCCTCGGCACCGGTCGAGGGCACCGCCGAGAGCCGGTCCGCCGGGCGTGCGCTCTCATCCATGGAGGGCTCCTGCCGTGTTCTGTCCGGTCCGGGCGGCGAGCGGGGCCTTGCGCCGCCACAGCGCGAGCCCGTGGCGGCGGATCAGCGCCGCGACGCGCTGCGGTTGCAGCGGCCTGCCCAGCAGGAACCGCGCGAGCGTGCGGATCCCGACCGGACGGCGGACTCCTCGCAGCGTAGCGGTCAGCGCGGCGTCTCCGTCGTGCTGGAGGACGACGGTCAACGCCAGCAGCGTGTCCGGCCGCGGCAGGTGCATCCGGTACTCCCCCGCCATCTCCTGGAACGGCGACACGTAGAACTCCTTGTCCGCCCGGAGGTCCCCGAGGTCCCCGCCGGGCCGGAGCAGGTAGGCGTGCCGTCCGCCGTAGGTGTTGTGCACCTCGGCGACCACGCAGGCGAGCGCGCCGTCCGGCGTGTGGCACCAGTAGACCGTGATCGGATTGAACACGTACCCGAGAACGCGCGCCGACGCGAGCATCGTCACCGGTCCGCCGCGCAAGTCCACTCCGCGGTGCGCGAGCCAAGCGTCCAGTTTGGACCGGATGTCGCCGGGCTCGTCCCGGCTGAAGTGGTCGCGGCCGTCGAAGCGCGCGAACGGCCGGAGCCACCACGGCAGCCGCGGCAGGTCGTCGAGGTCGGTCCGCCACAGGTACATCCGGTGCGCGAAGGAGTACGGCGGGTCGGCCCGGCGGACGTGCGCGACGGTGGCGTCGTAGAGAGCGGTCACCAGCTCACCCCGAAACTGGCCGCGGCGCGGACGCCGGAAGAACAGCCGTCCTCGTGGAATCCCCAGCCTTGATAAGCCCCGGCATACGCGAGGACACCGTCGTTCAATTCCGCCAGGCTCCTCTGCGCGGCAACCGATTCCGGCGTGTAGATCGGGTGCTCGTAGGACATTTTCGCGACCACTGCGTCCGAATCGAGGCCGACGCTCGGGTTGAGGGTGACGGCGTACGTCGTCGCTTCGTCGAGGCCCATCAGGCGATTCAGGTCGTAGGTGACTTGGACAGCGCGCATGTCCGCCCCGCAGCCAGGCGTCCGGT
Organism: Amycolatopsis sp. M39; assembly: GCF_001651785.1. NCBI lineage: Bacteria > Bacillati > Actinomycetota > Actinomycetes > Pseudonocardiales > Pseudonocardiaceae > Amycolatopsis > Amycolatopsis sp. M39. The sequence goes on along the minus strand of NZ_LWSF01000006.1, from coordinate 29,754 downwards.
AATTCCAGGAAGACCGGGCACCAGGCACGGTCGGCAGCACGGCGGGATCAGTGTGCAGCCAAGCTTCGTTGCGCGAGTAGCGGAAAGCACCGAGCAGTTTCTGTTCCGCCGCGGTGGGATCCGTCAGCATGCGCAACGCTTGATCCGCATGCGTCGCAACCACGACGCGGTCGACCCGGTGTGCTGTGTCGGCATCGTCGCGCACCTCGACGCCGCGCGCGGTCCGCCGCACCGCGCGTACTGGAGTGGACAGATGCACTGCGGTGAGCTGCTTGGCCGCCCGCTCGACGTACTCCCGCGAACCGCCGGCAACCGTCCGCCAGGTCGGCGAATTCCGCACGGTGAGCATTCCGTGATTGCGCAGGAATTCGAACAGATACCGCGCCGGATACTGCATGGTGTCGGTGCGATCGGCGGACCACACCGTGGACACGAGAGGCAGCACGAAATGGTCCACGAAGTACCGCGAATACCCGCCGATCGCGAGGAATGCGCCGAGCGGGACGTCGCCCGCGTCGGGGCGGGCCAGCAGGCGTCCGGCGTGCCGGTGGAACCGCTTCACCTCGGCCAGCATGCGCAGGTAGCGCGTGGACGCGACGTTGCTCCGTTGCGCGAACAGCCCGCGCACGCCCTTCGCCCCGGCGTACTGCAGGCCGCAGCCGTCGCAACGGATGCTCATCGACATCTCGGTCTCGCGGGTGCGGACGCCCAGTTCGCCGAACAGCCGCAGCAGCGTCGGGTAGGTGCGCTCGTTGTGGACGAGGAACCCGGTATCGACGGCGACGGTCCCGCCGTGCGCGCTCGGCACGTCGTGGGTGTGGGCGTGGCCGCCGAGCCGGTCGTCGGCTTCGAACAGCAGAACCTCGTAGCGGCGCTGCAGCAGGTACGCGGCGGTGAGGCCGGCGACCCCGCTGCCGATGACAGCGATGCGTTGTCCCGTGGTGTGGTGCACGGAAGGCATTCGGCGCCGCGGCCGGGCCGGATTGGCGCCAATCCGGGCGATCCTCGGCTCCGAACCCCTCGCATGCCGAAATCCGCAGCCCACCGACTCGCCGGCTTCGCCGAACGCGTCCTCGGCGGCCCGCTCCCGGTCGCCGTCCGCACCTGGGACGGGCACCAGGCCGGACCGGCCGGACCGACCGTCGTCCTGAAAAACCGCCGCGCGCTGCGCTGGCTGCTGTACTCGCCTGGCGAACTGGGCCTGGCCAGGGCTTACGTCTCGGGCGATCTGGACGTCGAGGGGGATCTCACCGAGGGCTTCCGCCGGGCCTGGGCCTACCGGCCGCACCTGTCCGCACGAGACTTCGGCGAGGCCGTGCGTCTGGCCGCCCGGCTCGGAGTGTTCGGCCTGCCGCCGAAGCCGCCCGCCGAAGAAGCCCGGCTGCGCGGGAAGCGGCACACCCTCGGCCGGGACCGCTCCGCGATCTCGCACCACTACGACCTGTCGAACGCCTTCTACCAGCTGCTGATGGACGATTCGATGGCGTACTCCTCGGGCTACTGGTCCGAGGACGCCGGCTCTGCTGGTCTTGCTCGCGCCCAGCACGACAAACTTGAGCTGATCTGCCGCAAACTCGGCCTGCGGCCGGGCATGCGCCTGCTCGACGTCGGCTGCGGCTGGGGTTCCCTGGTCGTGCACGCGGCGAAGCACCACGGCGTCCAGGTCGTCGGCGTCACCATCTCCGCCGAGCAGGTGCAGCACGTCAAAACCCGGCTTGCGCAGCACGACCTGGACGACCGCGTCGAAGTCCGGCGGCAGGACTACCGGGAACTCGCCGGAGAGACCTTCGACGCCGTAGCATCCATCGAGATGGGCGAACACGTCGGCGAAGAGAACTACCCGGCCTACGCCGCCACGCTGCACCGGATGCTCAAACCCACCGGCCGCCTGCTGCTGCAGCAAATGTCGCGCGGAGCGGTCGCACCCGGCGGCGGCGCGTTCATCGAGCGCTACATCGCCCCCGACATGACCATGCGCCCGCTCAGCCGCACCCTCGGCCACCTTGAAACCGCGGGCTTCGAAATCCGCGACGTGCACGCGTTGCGCGAGCACTACGTCCCGACTGTGCGAGCCTGGGCAGACACGCTGGAGCAGCACTGGGACGAGGCCGTCGCGCTGATCGGCGAGGCCGGAGCCCGGGTCTGGCGGCTTTACCTCGCAGGTGGTGCACTCGCCTTCGAGGAGAACCGCATGGGCGTCGACCAGATCCTCGCGGTGCGACCGGACGCGACCGGCCGCTCCGCCCTGCCGTGGACGAGGGAGTGGGCATGATCGCGCTGCTCGCCCTCACCGCCGGAGTCACCCTGGTCGCGGTGACCCTGACCTTCGGCATCGCCCGCCTGCGCCGCCGCTACGACACCATCGACACCTTCTGGGGCCTGGGCTTCGCCCTCGTCGCGGTGGTCTCGTTCCCCTTCGGCACGGGCCCGCTCGCCCTGCGCCTGACGACGGCCGCGCTCACCGTCGTCTGGGGCGTGCGTCTGGCCGTTCACCTGCACCTGCGCAACCGCGGCAAGCCGGAAGACCCGCGTTACCAGCAGATAGCCGAACGCGCGGGCGCGAATCCCGGCGTCCGGATCTTCGTGCGGACCTACCTGATGCAGGCCGTGGTCCTGTGGTTCGTCTCGCTGCCCGTGCAGTTCGCCATGTCCGGCACGGGTTTCGGCGTCACCGCCTGGCTGGGCGTGGCGGTCTGGCTGGTCGGCTTCGCCTTCGAAACCGTCGGCGACGAGCAGCTGCGCCGGTTCCGCGAGGACCCGGCGACCCGGGGCCAAGTCCTCGACACCGGCCTCTGGCGCTACACCCGGCACCCGAACTACTTCGGCGACGCCTGCGTCTGGTGGGGCCTCTACCTGCTGGCCTGCTCGACGTGGCCCGGTGCGTTGACGATCCTGTCCCCGGTCGCGATGACCTTCACCCTCGCCCGCGGCACCGGCAAGCCCATGCTGGAAAACGGCATGCGGCACACCCGCCCCGGCTACGCCGGCTACATCGCCCGCACCAGCGGATTCGTCCCGCTGCCCCCGAAGAAGTTCACTGACCGATGAGCTTCCGCGACAACTCGTGCGGCCGCGAGGTCTCCTTCACCTGACACTCGACCACCGTTCCGGCCGTCACCAGCCGCGCGGCCCAACCGCTGCGGGCCTCCCGGCGGCGGTCATCAGCTCGCCGGGCACGTGCGCTTGCTCGCCGATGCGCCCGGGGCACTCCCAGGCCATGGTCGCGCGCAGCGGTTCGAGGTCGCCGGCCAGCTGCGCGCGATCGGGGCTCACTCCCCGGTGAGACCGTCGGTCAGCTCCCGCAACAGGTCAAGATGCCCGAGATGGCGCGCGGTCTCCTCGATCATGTGCGTGACAACCCAACGCACCGTGAGCGGCTTGTCCCCCTTGAACAGCACCGTGTCGTCGAACCCCCGCGCCGCCACGACCGCCCGGCACTGCTCGGCCTCCGCCTCGTAGTCGGCGATCAACTGCGTCATCGGCAGCTTCAGCGCGAGCCGGAACTCGGCATCGCGATCGATCTCAAGCCGATCCGCCCACGCGTCCGGCTGCCCGTCGAGCACGACCCGGAACCAGTAGTTCTCCACGAGCGTGAGATGGCACAGCAGCCCGGCGATCGTGGTCAGCTCGCTGGGCACCTGCGTTCGGCGGGCCTGCTCGTCGGTGAGCCCGGAGCATTTCCACACGACGCTGGCGCGCAGGAAGTCGAGGAAGCCGGTGAGCTGGGCGCGCTCGTCCCCCGCCATCGGCGGATCGGGACGTTCAGGAGCATCGGTCACCGTTCGCAGTCTGCCGTACCGGGCCACCCCTTTCCGCGTTTTAACTTGCACACAATGTAATTGTGCACTATCTTCAACAGGGGAGTGTTCCCCCACCGTTTCGAAGGAGACAGCGATGCCCAGCCGCGACGCGACCACCCACTGGACCGGCGGACTGCAGAAAGGCAAGGGCGAGGTCACCCTCGACTCGTCGAACCTGGGCGCCTACGAGGTGTCCTTCCCGACCCGGGCAGGCGATCCGGACGGCCGGACCAGCCCCGAGGAACTCATCGCCGCCGCCCACTCCAGCTGCTTGGCGATGAACCTCTCCGGCGTGCTGGAGTCCCGGAAACTGGAAGCCGAGTACATCGACGTCTCCGCCGAGGTGACCCTCGGCCCGGCCGACGGCGGCGGCTTCGAAATCAGCGGCATCGCCATCACCCTGCGCGCGAAACTGGACGGCGTGACCGCGGACCAGTTCGCCGAGCTGGCCACCGCCGCCGAACAAACCTGCCCGGTCTCCAAGGCCCTCTCCGGCACCACCATCACCCTGGACGCCGCACTGGCCTGACCCCCGCCGGTCGTGCGGAGGGCTCTGCTTCCCCCAGGGTCCCCCGCACGACCCGCGATCGGCCGCGCGGAGCCGGTTTTGTCGGTGCTCGATCCTACGATGCGGATCGTGAAAAGACATGTCGACGAGGACCTGCACGACGCGGAGTTCCGCGAGTGCGATCTGACCGGAGCGCGCCTGATCGGCGTGGTCATGCGGGACGCCGTGATCGACGGGCTCGTCTCCAACCTCGTGGTGAACGGCGTCGAAGTCAGCGAGTACGTCGAGGCGGAACTGGACCGCCGCCATCCGGTGCGAGTGCTGATCCGCTCGGCGGACCTCGCCGACCTGCGCGAGGCAGCGCGCCGGCTCCGTGCCGGCTGGACCGCGACGATCGAGCGAATCCGCCGCGCACCAGGCATCGAACGCCGCAGCGTGAACGACGAATGGTCCGCGGCGCAGACAATGCGCCACCTGGTCTTCGTCCACGACTCTTGGTTCCGCCGCTGCTGCCTAGGCTCGACGTCGCAATTCACGCCCATGGGCATCGGCCCCACCGTCGAGCCCTACCGCGAAGCACACGGGCTAGACCTCTCGCTAGATCCGTCCCTAGACGAAATCGCGAACGTGCGCGACGCACAAGCCGCCGAACTAGAAGCCTGGCTGGACAACGTCACCACCGCCCAGCTAACAGCACCAGCCCCAGTACCCGACGACAACGTCTGGCCGCCCTACGCAAGAGGCCGCTCAGTGCGCCAATGCCTAGGCACCGTGCTCACCGAAACCTTCGAACACCACAGCTTCTGCACCAGAGACCTAGACCTCATCGAAACCGCTGGCTAAAGCATCCGCAGCCAGTGCACCGCCCAACCAGGCAGCCACCCCCTGATACGAAGCCAAAACACGGCGCGGGGGTGCTGGTCAAGGAAGCTTTCCGCCCTGACCAGCACCCCCGCGCCGTAGTCACACCCCAGCTTCGGGGCGCCCTAACCGAGCACCGGGCGCAATGTCGCCGCCGGGCGACGAGCCACCCCCTCAGGAAAACGCCGCACCATTAACCTTGGCCCACTCAGCAAAAGAAACCCCGTCCCGCCCCAGCAATTCCTCCACCACCCCAGTAGGAACCTGCGGCTCCCGATCAGTCACCGCGAAATTCTCCAGCAACCACGAAGCAACCCCCTCCGGATACCCGGCCCCGACCCACTCGGCAATCTGCTCCTCCGGGGTCAACTCCACGAACCGCAGCGCCTTCCCCACCGCACCCCCGATAGCCGCAGCCATCGCCTCCAGCGAAATCCCCTCCGGCCCGCTCACTTCATAAGTCCGCCCCCCATGCCCTTCCGCGGCCAGCACCTGGGCAGCCACCGCGGCGATATCCCCCAAATCAACGGGCGTCTGCGTAGCCCGGGGATAAACCGACCGGACCTCCCCCCGCTCCCGAATCGAAGCCGCCCACCCCAACGAATTGATCATAAACGCCCCGGGCCGCACAAACGTCCAGTCGAATTCACCAGCCCGCACCGCGGCCTCGACCGCGGCGAACCCGTGCCCGCTGGACATCGGATGCGTATCCCCCACACTGGACCCGGACAGCGCGACCACCCGCGGAATCCCAGCCGCCGAAGCCAGTTCGCAAAACCGCGAAACAGTCCGCGGGTAAGGAGCCAGATAAACCGCTTCGACCCCGGCCAGCGCAGCAGGCAACGTCGAAGGCTTGGCCAGCGACCCGACCGCCACCTCGACCCCGTCCGGCAATGCCGCCCGCTCCGGGTCCACCGTCAACGCCCGCACCGGCACCCCGCGAGCCACCAGCTCGTCAACCACCAGCCGCCCGACGTTGCCGGTCGCACCCGTCACCAGAACTGTCATGCCCCCACCTTCTCGTATGGCGTACGAACTCGACTAGCGTACGGCATACGGAAGGCTCGTGAACAGCTATGCCGACGCTCACCGGCATCGCCACTCACGAGGTGATGGTCGGCAGCTCAGGCGCGGAAACGTCGTAGATCTTCCCCTGCTGGGTCAGCAACGCAGCCAGCACCTTCGCCTTGCGGTCAGTGTTCTCCGCGTTCCCCCACCGCACAGTCTTGCCGGTGGACAGCGTGAACTCGACACTCGCCGGCGTCTGCGCGGTGACCGTCTTCGTCTGCTTCAGCAACTGCTCCGGCAGCACCCCGAGCACCGCGGTCACCGCGCGAGTGACCGGATCGTCCACCGACACTTTCGGCAGCTTCAGCTCGGGCAGCCCGACCGGCCGGGTCTTCACCGTCTTGAACACGACCCCGCTGCCGTCGACCAGGTGCACCCCGTCGCCGCCGGGACCGCTGTCGAAGAACGCGATCGCGGTCCGTTCGGTCACCGCGATCTCCAGCGTCGTCGGCCACGACCGGGACACGTCGACGGTCGCGATGCCCGGCATCTGGGCCACCCGGTCGCGGATCCCGTCGACGTCCGCGCGCAGCATCGGCTGATCGGGCGGCACTGCGGCGGTCGCGCGGATCTGGTCCGCCGACACCGTTTTCGCGCCCTGCACCTCGACCGTCTTCACCGCGAGCAGCGAGCTGAAGAACAGCAAATACCCCAGCGCGACCAGGGTGACCACAGTCAGCAGAGCCACCCAGCGACGGCGGATCTCCTTGCCGCGCGTGGGCCGGGACTTCCGCGCGGCAGCCCGCGTCGAACGGCCCGAACGCGCGGAGGTCCGGGCACGAGTGCGCCGGCGTTCCTCCTCGGTCCGCCTCCCGCGTCGTTCCCGGGCCAGGGCAGCACGCTGTTCCTCGCCCGCGCGAGGCGCGGGCGAGCGACGGCGCTGCTGCCGGGTCTCGGTCATCGTCGGCCGGCCCTCCGGTCCAGCTCGGCCAGGATCTCCGGGCCCAGCTGCGTCACGTCGCCCGCGCCCATGGTGATCGCGAGATCGCCCGGACGCACGAGGTCAGCGACCAAACCGGCGGCGACGTCGAAAGCGGGCTGGTAATGCACCGGAACGGTCACCCGGTCGGCGATCAGCGCGCCGTTCACGCCCGGCACCGGCTCCTCGCGCGCGCCGAACACGTCGAGCACCACGACCTCGTCGGCCAGCGACAACGCTTCGGCGAACTCGGCGGCGAAAGTCTGCGTGCGCGAGTAAAGATGCGGCTGGAACACGACGACGACCCGTCCGCTGCCCGCCGCCGTGCGCACCGCGCGCAGCTGCGCGGCCACCTCGGTCGGGTGGTGCGCGTAGTCGTCGTACACCCGGACGTCGCCCGCGCGGCCCTTGAACTCGAACCGGCGGCGCACCCCGCCGAACGCGGCGAGCCCGGCGGCCATGCCGTCCAGCGGCGCGCCGAGTTCGAGCCCGGCGAGCAGCGCGGCGACCGCGTTGAGCGCCATGTGCTCGCCCGGCACCGCGACCCGCAGGTCGTGTTCTTCGCCGTCCAGCGCGACCCGCACGACACCGCCGTCCGGCGCGGGCGTGTAGTCGAGCACGCGCACGTCGCCCTCGCCGGAAGCGGCACGCCCGTACCGGCGCACCCGCACTCCGGCAGCGGCGGCCTCGTCGCCGAGCCGGGCCGCGCCCTCGTCGTCGGCGCACACGATCAGCAGCCCGCCCGGCGCGATCTGGCCGACGAAGTCGCCGAACACCTTCACGTACGCCTCGGCGGTGCCGTGGTGGTCGAGGTGATCGGGCTCGACGTTCGTCACCACCGCCACCGACGGCGTGTAGGTGAGAAAGGAGCCGTCGCTCTCGTCGGCTTCGGCGACGAACACGCCGCCCTCGCCGTGGTGGGCGTTGGCCCCGGATTCGTTGAGGTCGCCGCCGATCGCGAACGACGGGTCCATCCGGCAGTTCTGCAGCGCCACGGTGAGCATCGACGTGGTCGACGTCTTGCCGTGCGTTCCCGCGATGCACGCGACGCGGTGCCCGGCCATCAGCCCGGCCAGCGCCTGCGCGCGGTGCAGCACCGGGATGCCGCGTTCGCGGGCCGCGGCGAGTTCCGGGTTGGCCTCCTTGATCGCGGTGGACACCACGACGGCCGACGGCGGTTCGGCCAGCTCCGCGAGGTTGTCCGCGGTCTGGCCGACGAACAGCGTGGCGCCCTGCGCGCGCAGGGAAAGCAGCGCGCGCGATTCCTTGGCGTCCGACCCGGACACGGCCGCGCCGCGGGCGAGCAGAATCCGCGCGATGCCGGACATCCCGGCCCCGCCGATCCCGATCAGGTGCGCCCGGCGCAGCCGCGCGGGCAGTTCGGGCGTGTCAGGCACCGGCGGCCTCCAAAACGATGCGGGCGAGGGTCTCGTCGGCCTCGCGGTGGCCGAGCCCGACGGCGGCCGCGCTCATCGCGGCGACCCGGTCGGCGTCGGTCACCAGCGGGATCACCAGCTCGGCGACCTTCTCCGCGGTGAGGTCGGCGTCGGCGACCATCAGCGCCGCGCCCGCGTCGACCGCGGGCTGGGCGTTGACCGCCTGCTCGCCGTTGCCGTGCGGCAGCGGGACGAACACCGCGGGCAGCCCGACCGCGGACACCTCGGCCGCGGTCATCGCGCCGGACCGGCACACCACCGCGTCCGCCGCGGCGTAGGCCAGGTCCATCCGCTCCAGATACGGCACCGGCACATACGGCGGGCGTCCGGGAAACTCTTGCACCACAAGGGAATTCTTCGGCCCGTGCGCGTGCAGCACGCCGACGCCCGCCTCGGCGAAGTCCTTCGCCGCGCCGGAAATCGCGGAGTTGATCGACGCCGCGCCCTGCGAACCGCCGAACACCAGCAGCGTCGGCGCGTCCGGGTCCAGCTCGAAGAATTCGCGTGCCTCGGCGCGCAGCGCGGCCCGGTCCAGCGACGTGATCGAGCGGCGCAGCGGAATGCCGACCACCTCGGCCTTCGGCAGCGGCGTGCCCGGCACCGCGACCGCGACGCGGGAGGCGAACCGGGCGCCGACCTTGTTGGCCAGCCCGGCCGACTTGTTCGCCTCGTGCACCACGATCGGCGTGCGGCCGCGCGCGGCGAGGTACGCCGGCAGCGCGACGTAACCGCCGAAGCCGACCACGACGTCCGCGTGCACCCGGTCGAGCACCTCCCGGGTGCGGCGGACCGCGTCGCGCACCTTCAGCGGCAGCCGGAGCAGCTCCGGCGTCGGCTTGCGCGGCATCGGCACCGGCGGGATCAGCTCCAGCGGGTACCCGCGCGCGGGCACGAGCTTGTTCTCCAGGCCGCGTTCCGTGCCGAGGGCGATCACCTCGGCGTCCGGGCGCAGCCGCTTCACCGCGTCCGCCAGCGCGAGCGCGGGCTCGATGTGCCCGGCGGTGCCCCCGCCTGCGACCACGACGACCGGCGCCCGGCCCGCGGCCGACCGCTCGGTTCCCTTGACGGGCTTGCTCACCAATGACCTCTCCGGTTCGCGGTGCTCCGGGCACCGCGGTTCGCTGTAGTCCGCCGCGCCGACCGGCGGCGTTCCTGTGCCGGTGCGGGCCGGGCCGCACGCGGCGCCGGCCGGGCCGCCTTCGTCCCGGTCCCCGCGCCGCGCGTTCCCTTGCGGGAGGACGGCGGGCGGTACGGATCGGGCGCGGGCAGCCGCAGCAGGCGTCCGAATTTACCCGGCCCGTGCGAGCGCAGCGCGGCCACCGCCTCGGGTTCGTGCCGCGCGGCGTTGGCCAGCACGCCCATGATGAGCATGGTGATCACGAGCGAGGTGCCGCCGTAGGAGATCAGCGGCAGCGTGACGCCGGTGACCGGCAGCAGCCCGACCACGTAGCCGATGTTGATGGCCGCCTGCGCGACGAGGAACACCGTCAGCGTGCCCGCGACGATCCGGATCCACGGGTCGATGTTGCGGGTGGCGATGCGCAGGCCGACCACGGCCACGCCGGCGAACAGCGCCAGCACGACCGCGCAGCCCACGAAGCCCAGTTCCTCGCCGATCAGCGCGAAGATGAAGTCGTTCTGCACGTTCGGCAGGTAGCCCCAGTTCGACGCGCCCTGCCCGAGCCCCTTGCCGAACAGGCCGCCGTCGGCGAGCGCCAGCTTGGCCTGGTTCGCCTGGAACCCCTCGGCCGAGGTGTCCGCGTCCGGCGACAGGAACGACATCACCCGCGCGAGCCGGTAGGGCGCGATGATCGCCAGCACCAGCACGCCGCTCAGGCCGCCGGCCAGGATCACCCCGAAGAGCCGTTTCGGCGCGCCGGCGAACCACAGCAGGCCGAGCAGCACCACCGCGAGGGTGATCGTGCCGCCGAGGTCGGGCTGCAGCATCACCAGCGCGAACATCAGCAGCGCCACCGGCACCACCGGGACCAGCAGATGCCGCCACTGGTGCAGCACGTTGTACTTGATCACCAGGATGTGCGCGCCCCAGAAGGCCAGCGCCACCTTCGCCGCCTCGACCGGCTGGAAGGTGAACACGCCGAGCTTGAACCAGCCCTGCGAACCGTTCACCGTCGACCCGAGCGGCGTCAGCACCAGCAGCAGCAGCCCGAGGCAGACCACCGTCATCGTCGCCGACATCCGGCGGACCCGTTCGAGCCGCACCCGCAGGCCGACCCAGAACACGATCCCGCCGAGCGCGACGAACATCAGGTGCCGGGAGAACAGCGCGTACACGCCGCTGCCGGTCTTCGGGTTGTAGGAGGCCACCGACGACGCGGACAGCACCATCACCGCGCCGATCACGGTGAGGATGCCGGTCAGCGCGAGGACCAGGTGGAACGACGCCAGCGGCCGGGACAGCCAGGCGGTCAGCGCGGTGCGGAGCGCGACGAACGGGCTTTCCTTGCGGACGCGGCGCGGCCGGGGCTTGTCTCCGTCAACGACCGTCATCCGCCGCCCCCGCCGCGCCGTCGTCCAGCGCACGCACCGCGGCTTCGAACGCGTCGCCGCGTTCTCCGTAGCTGCGGAACATGTCCAGCGAGGCGGCGGCGGGCGCGAGCAGCACCACGTCACCAGGACGAGCCAGGGCGCTGGCCGCATTCACCGCCGCAGTCATGGGCTCATCGTCACCCGGAAGGAGGCGGTTGACCGGGACATCCGGCGCGTGTCGCGCGAGAGCGGCCTCGATCACGGGTGAATCGAGGCCCAGCAGCACGGCGGCGCGCAGCCGTCCGCCGACCGCGGCGACCAGCTCGTCCACCGACGCGCCCTTGAGCTGCCCGCCCGCGATCCAGACCACGCTTTCGTGCGCGAGCAGCGAACCGAGCGCGGCGTGCGGGTTGGTGGCCTTCGAGTCGTTGACATAGCGGACGCCGCCGATCTCGGCGACCTCCACCGCGCGGTGCGGCGCGGGCTCGTACGCGCGCAGCCCCTTCCGCACCGCCGCGGGCGTGACTCCGTGCGCGCGGGCCAGCGCGGCCGCGGCGAGCGCGTTCGCGAGGTTGTGCGGTCCGGCGGGGCGGACGTCGGCGATCTCGGCCAGCTCCTCCGCGCTCGTCTCCGGGTCGGCCCCGAACGCGCGGTCCACCAGCAGGTCTTCGACCAGGCCCAGTTCCCCGGCGCGCGGGGTGTCGAGCACGAACCCGATCCGCCGGGCGCCGTCCGGCGCGTGGTCCTCGGCGATCCGCGCGGACCACGGGTCGTCGACGTTGTGCACGACGGCGCGCGAACGCTCGTGCACACGGCCCTTCGCGGCGGCGTACTCCGCCATCGAACCGTGCCAGTCGAGGTGGTCCTCGGCGAGGTTCAGCACCACCGACGCGTCCGGCGCGATCGTGGACGACCAGTGCAGCTGGAAGCTCGACAGCTCGACGGCCAGCACCTGGTGCCCGCCGCGGACCGCGTCGAGCACCGGATAGCCGACGTTGCCGCAGGCCACCGCGTCGGCCCCGGCCGCGCGCAGGATCGACTCCAGCATGCCGACCGTGGTCGTCTTGCCGTTCGTGCCGGTGATGACCAGCCATGCGGGCGGATGCTCGCGCAGCTGCCCGATCCGCCAGGCCAGCTCGACGTCGCCGATCACCTCGACGCCCGCCTCGGCCGCCGCGACCAGCAGCGGAGACGCCGGCCGCCAGCCCGGGCTGGTCACCACGAGCGCGGTGCCCGCGGGCGGTTCGGTCAGGCCGGGCACCAGCTCGGCGTCCAGGTCCTTCAGCTCGGCGAGCCGGTCGGCGTTGCCGTCGGTGACCGTGACTCGCGCGCCCAGTTCGCGCAGCACGGGAACGACCGATTTCCCGGTGACCCCCGCGCCCGCGACGAGAACGTGTGTGCCCTCCAGCTGCACGGCTCAGCCTCCGAAGTTCAGCTGCTCGCTGTAGAACAGCCCGAGCCCGAACATGCAGCAGATCGCCGAGAGCAGCCAGAACCGGATGATCACCGTGGTTTCCGCCCACCCGGCCAGCTCGAAGTGGTGGTGGAAGGGCGCCATCCGGAACAGCCGCCGCCGCGTCGTGCGGAAGACCGCGATCTGGGTGACCACCGAGATCATCTCGACCATGAACAGGCCGCCGATGACGATGGCGAGCAGTTCGGTGCGGGTGGTCATGGACAGCCCGGCGACGAGGCCGCCGAGGGCGAGCGACCCGGTGTCGCCCATGAAGATCTTCGCCGGGGCGGCGTTCCACCACAGGAACCCGATGCAGGCCCCGGTGGCCGCGGCCGCGACGACCGCGAGGTCGAGCGGGTCGCGCACGTCGTAGCAGGCCGGGAGCGGCTGGGTGGAGCAGGAAAGCCGGGCCTGCCAGAACGAGATGACCACGTACGTCGCGAGCACCATCGCCGCCGCGCCGCCCGCCAGGCCGTCCAGGCCGTCGGTGAAGTTCACCGCGTTCGACCAGCCGGAGATGACGATGTAGCAGAAGATCACGAACACGACCGACGGGAAGGTGATCAGCGCCAGGTCGCGGACGTAGGACAGGCTCTGCGAGGCCGGGGTGAGCCCCTGCGCGTCCTTGAACTGCAGCGACAGCACCGCGAACAGGATGGTGACCACCAGCTGGCCGACCAGCTTCGCGGTCTTGTTCAGCCCGAGGTTGCGCTGCTTGCGGATCTTGATGAAGTCGTCGAGGAAGCCGACCACGCCGAGCCCGACCGCGAGCATCAGCACCAGCAGGCCCGACGCCGAGGGCGCGGCCGAGCGCGAGTTGCTGATCCAGGTGATCAGGTGCGCGACGAAATAGCCGACGACCATCGCGATGATGATCGCGACGCCGCCCATGGTCGGGGTGCCGCGCTTCGACTTGTGCCCCTGCGGGCCTTCCTCGCGGATCTCCTGGCCGAAGCCCTGTCGCGAGAAGACCCGGATGAGGTAGGGCGTGAGCAGGATCGAGACCAGCAGACCCGCCGCGGCCGCGATCATGATGTTGATCACGCGTGACCACCGTTCGAGCGTTCGGAAGACGAGGAGGGGGAGTTCCCGGGATCGGCCAGCAGCGCTTCGGCCACCCGCCAGAGACCGGCGGCCTTGGACGCCTTGACCAGCACCACGTCCCCGGAACGGAGCTGATCATGCAGCACGGCGACCGCGGCCTCGACATCGGGTACCAGCACCGACTCCTCGCCCCAGGAACCCTCCTGCAGCGCGCCCTGGTGCATGGCGGCCGCGTCCTGGCCGACCACGACGAGCTTCTCGATGTTGAGCCGGACCACGAGCCGGCCGATCGAGTCGTGCGCGGTCACCGAGTCCTCGCCCAGCTCGCCCATCACGCCGAGCACCGCCCAGGCGCGGCGGCCGGAGCGGCTCATCGACGCCAGCGCCTTCAGCCCGGCCCGGACCGACTCCGGGTTGGCGTTGTACGAGTCGTTGAGGATCGTGACGCCGTCCGCGCGGGTCGTGACGTCCATCCGGCGCTCCGAGCGCCGCTGCAGCGACGACAGCCGCTGCGCGATGTCCCCGGTGGTCGCGCCCAGTTCGCGCGCGACGGCAGCGGCCGACAGCGCGTTGCCGACGTGGTGCTCGCCGTGCAGCGGCAGCGTCACCTGGGCCTCGCCCTCGGGCGTGCTCAGCCGGAAGGACGGGCGGGCCTCGTCGTCGACCGTGATGTCGACGGCCCTGACCTGCGCCCCGGCCGACTCCCCCACCCCCACGACACGGGCCTTCGTGCGGCTCGCCATGGCGGCGACCAGCGGATCGTCGAGGTTCAGCACCGCCAGGCCGTCTTCCGGCAGCGCCTCGACCAGCTCGCCCTTGGCCTTCGCGATGCCCTCGCGCGAGCCGAACTCGCCGACGTGCGCGCTGCCCACGTTGAGCACCGCGCCGATCCGCGGCGGCGTCGTCTCGGCGGCCGCGGCGATGTGCCCGGCCCCGCGCGCGGACATCTCCAGCACGAGGAACCTGGTCGACGCGTCGGCGCGCAGCGCGGTCCACGGATGGCCCAGCTCGCTGTTGAACGACCCGGGCGGCGCGACCGTCGGGCCCATCGGCTCGACCAGCTGCGCGATGACGTCCTTGGTCGAGGTCTTGCCGGACGAGCCGGTGACGCCGATGACGGTCAGCCCGCCCGCCGCCAGCCGCTCGACGACGTACCGGGCGAGCTTGGCCAGCGCGGCGAGCACGGCGACTCCGGAGCCGTCGGTGTCGCCGGTCAGCGCTACCGACCCGGCGTTGCCCTGTCCCGGCGGCAGCGGCGGCACGACGATCGCCGGGGCGTCGACCTCCCGCGCGGCCAGCACGCCGATCGCGCCGGCCTCGACCGCCTTCGCGGCGAAATCGTGCCCGTCGACGCGTTCGCCGGGCAGCGCGAGGAACAGCCCGCCCTGGCCGAGCTCGCGGGTGTCGAATTCGACGCTGCCGGTCACGACGGCGGATCCGTCGGTGCGGTGCAGCCTGCCGCCGACGACGTCGGCGATCTCGGCCAGGCTCAGCTCGATCACGCGGTCACCTCGAGACGCTTGCGGATGGCGGCCTCCAGTTCGTCCCGGTCGGAGAACGGGTGCACCACACCCTGGACCTCCTGGCCGGTCTCGTGGCCCTTGCCTGCGATCAGGACGATGTCCCCCGGCCGGGCGAGCGACACCGCGGACGCGATCGCCTCGCGNCCTCGCCGCCCGCCGCGGGCCCGACCGCGCGGGCCCCGGCCATCATCGCGGCGCGGATCGCGGCCGGGTCCTCCGAACGCGGATTGTCGTCGGTGACGATCAGGAGATCGCTGCGGCGCACCGCGGCCTCGCCCATCATCGGGCGCTTCGCGGTGTCGCGGTCGCCGCCGCAGCCGAGCACGGTGATGACGCGGCCGTCGGTGCGGGCGCGCAGGGCGTCGAGGCCCTGCGCCACCGCGGCCGGCTTGTGCGCGTAGTCGACCACCGCGGTGAACTCCTGGCCGAGGTACACCCGCTCCATCCGGCCAGGCACCTCCACCGCGGCGAGCCCCGCGACGATGTCGCCGGCGTCGATGCCCGCGCTGTCCAGGATCGCCGCGGCGAGCACCGCGTTGGCGACGTTGAACGTGCCCGGCAGCGGGATCTTCGCGGCGAGGCTGAGCCCGTCCGGCCCGAGCAGCGTGAAGGTCTGCTCCCCCGCGGGGGTCGCCTCGATGTCGGCGGCCCGCCACAGCGCGTCGGCCCCGGCCTCGGTCGAGACGGTCACCGTCTGCGGCGTGAGCAGCGCCTGCCCCCACGCGCTGTCGGCCACGACGACCTCGGTGGTCGACCGGCCGTCGAACAGCAGGGACTTGGCGGCGAAGTACTCCTCCATGTCCTTGTGGAAATCGAGGTGGTCCTGCGACAGGTTCGTGAACGCGCCCACCGCGAACCGGGTGCCGTTGACCCGGCCGAGCGCCAGCGCGTGGCTGGACACCTCCATCGGCACGTGCGTGACGCCGCGTTCCAGCATCACCGCGAGCAGCGCCTGCAGGTCCGGAGCCTCCGGCGTGGTGAACCCGCTGACGAGGCGCTCGCCCGCGATGCGGGTCTCGACCGTGCCGATCAGACCGGTGGTGCGCCCGGCGGCGCGCAGGCCCGAGTCGACCAGATAGGAGGTGGTGGTCTTGCCGGAGGTGCCGGTGACGCCGAGGACGGACAGGCTCAGCGACGGCTCGCCGTAGATCCACGCGGCGATCTCGCCGAGCGCGGCGCGCGGGTCCGGGTGCACGAGGACCGGCACCGGCGCGTCGCGCAGCGCGGGCCGGTCGGCTCCGCTCGGGTCGGTCAGGACGGCCGCGGCGCCGGCGGCGAGGGCCTGGTCGCTGAAGTCGGCTCCGTGCGCGCGGGCTCCGGGGAGGCCGGCGAACAGGTCACCGGGGAGCACGTGCTGCGCACGCAGCGTGGTGCCGGTGACGGTGAAGTCGGCGGCCTCGGGACGGTCGGCGATGAGCCGGGCTCCCGCACGGGCGAGCAGAGTGGCCAGCGGGACCGGGTCGATCCGGGCCGGGCGGGGCGGGGCGGCGGCTGCCTTGACCGGGCTGTCCGGCAGCGACGCGGCAGCGGGCCCGCTTCGGGGCTGGGACGAGGACACGGACACGCCGGAGAGGTTACCGAGGCCGGATCCGGGTGACCCAACGCGGTACGGCGAACGCGCGCCCCCGCCGCGGGTGTGGTAGGCGGAGCGGTCAAGATCGTTGCGGCGCAACCCTTTCCCTCGCGATGCACCGGCCCGTGTGGACGATCGCCCGCGCCGCCCGCACGCGCGGCCCGCTCCCGGTGCCGCGTCCGCCGCCTCGCGCGGCCCCGGCGCCGCGCTGGCCGCATCGAACGCACCCCAGGCCGCATTGGTTGCGTTGAGCACGCCCAACACCGCATTCGGTGCGCCGCCCAAGCCGCACCGCGGCCTTCGACGGAACTCCGCGTGCCGCTGGCAACGCCCCCGACGCGGGGCCCTCACGGACCGGCGGTTCAGGAGAGCGGGCGGGTCAGCCCACGACGAGCGGCACCACCGGCGACGGACCGTCGGACAGCGGAATCTGGTACCGCTGCGACAGGTACGACGCGATCGAGTGGAACAGCGGCCCCGCGGAATGCCCGGCGGGCGTGCTGTCCGGCGCGTCGAGGCGGATGCCGACGACGAACCGAGGGTGGTCGGCGGGCAGGATCCCGGCGAAGGTGATGTTCGCCAGGCTCGAGCTGTAGGCCTTGGTGCGCGGGTCGATCTGCTGGCCGGTGCCGGTCTTGCCGGAGATCTGGTAGCCCTCCAGCCCGGCCGACGGCGCGGTGCCCGCGTTCGGGCTCTTCGCGTTCTGCACCACCGCGCGCAGCATGTCCCGCACCGTTTTCGCGGTTTCCGGGCTCACCACGCGCTCGGTCTTCGGCGGCGCTTCCGGCGTGACCGTGCCGTCCGGGTTCTTCTTCGCCTTCACGATCCGCGGTTCGACGCGCAGGCCGTCGTTCGCGATCGCCTGGTACATCCCGGCCATCTGCACCACGGTCATCGAAAGGCCCTGCCCGATCGGCAGGTTGCCGAACGTGGACGCCGACCAGTCTTTGCGCGGCGGCACGTATCCGGAGCTTTCGCCGGGAAGGCCGATGCCGGTCTTCTGCCCGATGCCGAATTTCTTCAGCAGCGCGAGATACCGGTCCGGGCCGACCTGCTGCGCGAGTTCCAGCGTGCCGACGTTGGAGGACTTCGCGAAGACGCCGGTGGTGGTGAACGTCTGCGTGCCGTGCACCCACGCGTCGTGCACCGTCCGGTCGGCGATCTTGATCGAGCCCGGCACCTCCAGCGTCGAGGTCGGCGTGGCGATCTTGTCGTCGATCGCCGCGGTCGCGGTGACCACCTTGTTCACCGAACCCGGCTCGTACGGCGTGGTGATCGGGCGGTTGTTGAGCAGGTCGTCCTTGATGGTGGACGGGTCGTTCGGGTTGAACGTGCTCGCGTCGGCCAGCGCGTACACCTCGGACGTCTTCGCGTCCATGATGACCGCCTGTCCGCCCTTGGCTCCGGCCTTCGCGGCGTAGTCGCTCAGCTGGCGCTGCAGCTCGAACTGCAGGTCGGAATCTATCGTCAGTTCGAGGTCAGAGCCCGGGACGGCGGCGTTCAGCACGTGCTCGGTGCCCGGCAGGTACAGATTGTCGTTGCCGTTCTGGGTGTTCACGATCTCGCGGCCGGGCGTGCCGGCCAGGTCCGCGTCGCGCGATTTCTCCAGCCCGATCACGCCGTGCAGGTTGTGCTTCGACACGTCGGCGTCTTCCATCCGCCAGTTCGCCATGCCGACGATGTTCGACGCGAGCGTGTCGCCCGGGTATTCGCGCTTGGCGCGCTTCTCCACGCTGATCCACGCGTACTTCTTGACGATCTGGTCGGCCACCGAAGGTTCGACGTTGTCGACAAGGTAGGTGAAGGACTGCTGTTTGTGCAGCAGCGCCAGCTGTTCGGCCTCCGTCGTCAGGTGCGGGAGCTTCTGCGCGATCAGCTTCGCCGCTCCCGACACCTCGGTTTCGAAGTTGCGGCCCTTGTCCGGGTACTTCTTCGCGTACTCGTCCATCGACTTGTGCAGCGCCCGCAGGTTCACCGACAGCGTGCGGGTTTCCACGCTGAACGCCAGTTTCGCCCCATTGCGGTCCACAATGGATCCGCGCTGCGCCGGGATGTCGATGGTGAGGGTGCGCTGCCGTTCGGCCGCCGCCGACAGCGCGGGGGCCTCGAACCACTGCACCTGCACCAGTTTCGCGCCCGCCACCACCATCAGCACGACGAGCATGATGCGCACCGCGGAGAACCGGCTGCGCTGTCCGCCGTTGCCCCGTTTCGCTACCGCGCGGCGGGTGCCCGCGGCGTAAGTCCGCCGCGCGCTGCCCGCCGCCCGGGAACGGCTGCTGCCGCCCGCCGCCATCACTGGCCTCCCCCGGCGAGGCCCGGCGTGGTGCCCGGCAGATCGCCTTCGATGCCGCCTTCCGCGGGCGGCGCGACGGGGGTCGACGGCGGGGCGGCCGCGTCGTCCTGCGGTGCCTCGGCCTTCTTCGGTTCGCCGACGACGGTCGTCTTGCCGTCCTTGCCGACGACGATGCGCGCCGGGTCGCCGCCGGGCACCATGCCCAGCTGTTTGGCCGCGGGCGCGAGAGACGCCGGGGACTGGGCCTTCGCGACCTCGCGCTCCAGCCGGTCCTTCGTCTCCATCAGCGAAGCGCTGTCCGTGCGCAGCTTTTCGAGCCGGTACGAATCGGCGATCGCCTGCGTGGTGAACCACAGCGTCGCGGCGACGCCGACCGCCAGCAGCCCCATCATCACGAGCACGAACGACGCGCGCGATTGCGGCCAGCGCAGCTTGAGCCGTGTGCGCACGGTCTTCGTTTCGACGGTTTCCGGTTCCGCGACCGGCTTTTTCGGCGCGCGCTGCCGCAGCAGGTCGGCCCGCTGCGCCCGCCGGGCGTACGCGCGCTCGGCCGCCGTCGTGCGCCGCCGAGCCGGAGCGTCGGCCTCGGTGACGGTGTTCCGCGGTGCCCGCTCCGCAGCGGTCGACGACGAGCGGCGGGACTTCGTGGGTGCGGTCATCGCGGCTCTCCGATCCGTTGTGCTGCGCGCAACCGCACCGAAGCGGCCCGCGGGTTGTGCTCGATCTCGCTCTCGCCGGCTTTCTCCGCTCCCCGGGTGAGGAGCTTCAATTCCGGCCCGTGCCCGGGCAGTTCGACCGGAAGCCCTTCCGGCGTCCGGGATTTCGCCAGTTCCGCGAGTGCCTGCTTGACCAGCCGGTCCTCAAGGGACTGATAGGACTCGACGACGATCCGGCCGTCCATCGCCAGCGTGCCCAGCGCCGCGGGCATCGCCCGGCGCAGCACTTCCAGCTCGCCGTTGACCTCGATCCGCAGCGCCTGGAAGGTGCGCTTCGCCGGATGCCCGCCGGTGCGCCTGCTCGCCGCCGGAACCGCGGAGTAGAGCAGTTCGACCAGCCTGCCGCTGCGGGTGAACGGCTCTTTCTCCCGTTCCGCCACCACGGCGCGGACGATCCGCTGCGCGAAGCGTTCCTCGCCGTAGTCGCGCAGGATCCGGATCAGCTCGCCGGGCGCGTAAGTGTTGAGCACGTCGGCCGCGGTGAACCCGGTGGTCGGGTCCATCCGCATGTCCAGCGGCGCGTCCCGCGCATAGGCGAATCCGCGTTCGGCGCGGTCGAGCTGCATCGACGAGACGCCGAGGTCGAACAGGATGCCCTCCACTGAGGACAGTCCCAGCCCGGACACCGCTTCGGGAAGTCCGTCGTAGACAGTGTGGACCAGGTCGACGCGGTCGCCGTGCCGCGCGAGCCGCTCCGCGGAGCGCTCAAGCGCGGCGGGATCGCGGTCGAGGCCGATCAGCCGGAGCCGGGGGAACGCGGCCAGCAGCGCGTCGGAATGGCCGCCGAGGCCGACGGTCGCGTCGACCAGCACGGCGTCGCGATCGGCCAGCGCGGGGGCGAACAGCTCGACGATGCGGTCCAGCAGCACCGGAACGTGCTCGGCTTCGCCCGCCATGTCTTCCCCCTTTCTGCCGCGTGTGTTCCGGGGAAGATGCGGCGGATGCCGTCAGGTCCCTGCCCGCCCGCTTGCTGACCTGGCACCGGGGAAGGTGCGCCAGGGTCAAAGAGCGGACAGAGGCCTCACGGCATCCGCGTCGAACGGCGTACCCACGTCCCCCGACGACGCAGGTGCGCTCAGGGCGTCTCCTAGAAGACGCCCGGCAGAACTTCCTCCCGAGCCTGTGCGTAGCTGTCCTCGTGTTCGTCCAGGTAGCCCTGCCACGCCTGGGCGTCCCAGATCTCGAGCCGGGTGATCGCGCCGATCACCACGCACTCCTTGTTGAGCCCCGCGTACCGGCGCAGCTCCGGCGCGATGGCGACGCGCCCTTGCCCGTCCGGACGTTGCTCGTCCGTCCCGGCGAACAGGTAGCGCTGGTAGGCCCGCACCGCCTCGTTCGTGAACGGGGCTTCGGCGACCTTCCTGGCCATCTGCTCGAACTCGGCACGGGGGAAGACGAAGAGACAGTGGTCCTGCCCCTTGGTGACCATCAGCCCGCCTGCCAAGGCTTCGCGGAACTTCGCGGGCAGTGTGAGCCGCCCTTTGTCGTCCAGCTTCGGGGTGTGGGTGCCGAGGAACACCGGCCTCCACCTCCCTACCGGATCCGGTTGGCTCCCCGCCCGGTTCCGGCTCGGGGGCTCCCTTCCGCCCCACTGGGCACCACCGTACCCCACTTTTCACCACAGTCAACGCGTCTCGCGGCCGCGCCACTCCGTCGGGTGGCGCGTTTGCGCAGGTCACGGAGGTGGGTCCAGGTGGGGGCGCGGTGGGGGGACCGTGGCGAAGATCCCCCGCACCGGGGTCTCCCGCAACCTCGGAAGGCCTGAAACGTCCGCCTTTCGGCAGCGTGGGGACCAGTGGTGGGGGTCGGTGGGGGAACCGGTGGGGGCTGGTGGGGACCGCGGGTGGAGCAGGGTGGGGAGCCGCGGCGGGGCCCGGCGGGGCGACGTTGCGGAGAGCCGCGGCGGGGCCCGGAGGGGGCGTGGCGGGAGTCGGCGCCACTCTCGGGAGGCGCCACGGTGGAGCAGTGCGGGGAGCCGCAGCGGGGGCGTGGTGGGAGTCGGTGCCACCCCCGGGAGATGCGCGGTGGAGCAGGACGGGGCAGCGCAGCGGGGCCCGGCGGGGAGCCGCAGCGGGGTGGCGGGGAGCCGCAGTGGCGTCTGGAAGGAGCGTGGCGGGAGTCGGCGCCACCCCCGGGAGATGCGCGGTGGGGCGGGGCAGCGCAGCCTGGTCACGCGGTGGAAGCAAGGGGAGCAGGCGGGCCGAGTCCGGTGGGGCGGCGTGGGGAACTGGCCGCGGCCAGCCGGACGGAACCCGGCGCGACGGTGCCGAGACAACCGCGGCGGGCCGAGCGAGGACCGCTGTCGCGCGGGCGCACGCCGGTCGACGGTGATCAGCGGCCCCCGTAACCGACGTCGTGAGCGGCGGTGCCGGTCAGAACCGGCATCGCCGCTCACGACCCATCGGGTCGGCGCGGTGCCAGCTCCATGACCCGCTCGGCCAGCCGTGCACTGTCCACAGGGGACACCGTCACCCATTCCTGCCCGCCGCGACCCGGCGAGGACACCGCCGAATAGGCCCCGGCGTCCGTGTCGAACCAGGTCAGCCCGCCGGTCCTGGCCAGTTTGCCCGCCCGGTCGCGGACGTGGACGGTGAACTGGCCCGCCGCGTACACCGGCCGGGACTGGATCGCCCGCAGTTCCTCACCCTGTGCGCCGCCGGGCGGTTTCCCCGCCGCGGGCAGCCGGACGCCGTAGCCGGGTCCGGCCGACAGTTCCGGCAGCACGTCGACGATCGCCGAGGCCAATTCGCTTTCCCCGATGCCGCGCACGCCGATCGTCCGCGCCGGCTGCACGGCCAGCACCGCGTTGCGGCCGCGGATCGCGGCGACCGCGCGGAACGGTTCGTCCGCGGTCATGTCCGCGAGCGCCTCGCACTCCACATACCGTTCCGCGGACGCCAGCACGCGGAGGCTGTTCTCCAGTGCGGCGTCGAGACGGCCGTCGAAGAGGCCGCGCTCGCCGAGGTTCCGGTAGACCTCCGCGCGGATCGCGGAGCGGTCGGCGTCGGTCTCCCCCACGCTGCGCACCGCCAGCGGCGCGGGCGGGGCGTCGAGGCCGAGGTCGGCCCAGACGATGTCGAACGCGGACGCCGACAGGCTGATCAAGCCGGCCCCGCACCGAGCGGCGGGACCGCGGGGAACTCGCCTTCGGGAAGCAGCCCGCGCAACGCCGTGTCCCGGGTGCGCAGGACGTCGATCGCCTTCTGCCGGGCGGCCTCGGCTTCGGCGCGCCGCTCGTCCATGGCGGACGACAGCCCGGCCAGCCGCACCAGGTCCCCGCTCGCCGCGGCGGAGCGGATCATCGCCGCCGGGTCGAAGTCCACCGGCGCGGGCATGTCCGCGCGCGCCCGGGCGGCGACCTCGGCCTGCCCCTGCACGGCTTCCCCGACTTTCGCCGACACCACGGAGGTTTCGGCCAGCCAGCCGGACGCTGTGCCGAGCACTTTCCGCATCGCGTCGCCGGCGTCGCCCTGCCAGGTTTCCTCGCTGCCCGCGGACAACGCGACCAGCCCGCCGATCGAGTCCTCAAGCCGTTGCGACAGCCCGGCCCACCGCGTGCCCGACTCGCCGGCGGCGGCCGGGTCGTTGCCGTTGACCGCCTGCGCGGCCAGCGCCGCGTGGCTGAACGCTTCGTACCGGGCCGTCGGCTCGGGGACCGGGGACTCAGCCGGGGTGTCGGTCACGACTTTCCTCCTCGCACGGGGGGTTCACGGCAGCTTCGGCTCGACCAGCCCGGCCACGTCGCCCGCCCGCGAGCAGGCGAGGTCCGAGTCGGCGAAGTTCGCGTTGTTCACGTCGACCTGCACGCTCCGCGCGCCGCCGACGTCGAGCAGCACCGCGCAGGTGCCGCGGCGGCCGGACACCTGCACCGCCTGGTGCGAGCCGACGTCCTTCTTGGTGCGCTTGCCGCCGGAGAGGTCGAGGTTGGCCAGTCCGTTGGTCTCGTCGAGAGTGACGGTGACGCCGAAGGTCGAGGGCACCGTCCAGTCGCAGGCACGCGCCTCGCCGATCGTCTTCGGCTTGCCCTGCCCGGGGAGCCCGGCCGACGACCGGTCCTGCGGCGAAAGCAGTGTGCACGGATCGAGCTTGGCCAGCGAAGGAGCGGAGGAGGACGGCGGCGCGGGCGCGGGCGGGCCTCCGTCGGCGGGCGCGGCGTGTGAGATGCCGGGCATCCGGCCGCACGAAACGAGCACCGTGAGCCCGGCGAGCGGGAGAAAAAGGAGCGCGGCGCGCGCCGCGGAACGGTCAGCCACCGGTGCAGTCCACGCCTTCGGCGGCTTCGCCGTCCTGGTCGCGGTACTTCTCCAGCGCGCCGCCGATGCGTTTCTTCAGCCCGGCGATTTCTTTCCCGAACGCGGTGAGCTGGTCGACCGCCGAGCCGTCGCGGCCGAGGCCGTATTTCGCCATGAACGCGCCGACCTCGCCGGCGTACCCGCCGCCGAGCGGCACCGACCGGCCGAGCACCGCGGCCTCGCGGACCATCTCGCCGACGACGTCCTGCAGTTCGCCGAGCTTCGCGTACGTCGCGGTCGCCAGTTCGGGCGTGACCGCGAACCGGCCGCCGGACAGTCCCGGGAGCCCGGCTTTCCGTTCCGCCTCGGCCTCGCTCATGCGCGGATGCACCTCTTCCGACGTCGAACCGTGGTCGGGCGACTTCGTTTCGGAGCATACGACAGTGCACACGGTCAGCGGGATCACCTGAAAATGCCTCATAATCACCCGTAAGAAGGAGTACCGAGGTGGCTGGGCGTCACCATGAAACGATCTCGGGGTTCCGCCGCCCGGTTCTCCCGGGTTTGACACACTGGGGAGAACGCTGGACAGGCGCGCATCCCCGCCGGTTCCCGTCCAGCTATTGCGCCACCAGGAGGTCGAGTGACGTCGAGAATCCAGTCCGCTTCCCCCGCCGGAGGTCACGGCTCCGGGTCCGGGCAGCCGCCGTACCCGGCGGTCGAGTCCGCGGACGGGCTGGCGCAGGTCCCGGCGGCCGGGCTCGGCGAACTGCACGACGCCGCGCGCCGGATCGCCGCGAACGTGGAACGCGTCCTCGTCGGCAAGCCGGACGTCATCCGGATCGCGCTGGTGACCCTCCTCGCCGAGGGGCACCTGCTCGTCGAGGACGTGCCGGGCGTCGGCAAGACCTCGCTCGCGAAGGCGCTCGCGCGCTCGATCGACTGCACTGTCAGCCGCGTCCAGTTCACGCCCGACCTGCTGCCCAGCGACGTCACCGGCGTTTCCATCTACAACCGGCAGACCGGCGAGTTCGAGTTCCGGCCCGGCCCGGTGTTCGCGAACATCGTGGTCGGCGACGAGATCAACCGGGCCTCGCCGAAGACGCAGTCCGCGCTGCTGGAGTGCATGGAGGAGCACCAGGTCACGGTCGACACGAGCACCTACTCCCTCGGCGCGCCGTTCATGGTCATCGCGACGCAGAACCCGATCGAGATGGAGGGCACCTACGCGCTGCCCGAGGCCCAGCGCGACCGGTTCACCGCGCGGGTGTCCATCGGCTACCCCGACCAGCAGGCCGAACTGGCCATGGTCGACGAGCATTCCGGGCACAACCCGCTCGCGGACCTGACTCCGGTGTCCGACGGCGAGACGATGCAGCGGCTGATCGAAACCGTCCGCGGCGTGCACATCGCGCCGGAGGTCCGCCGGTACGCCGTCGACGTCGTGTCGGCGACCCGGCAGGTGCCGGAGATCCGGCTCGGCGCTTCGCCGCGCGCGACGCTGCACCTGGTCCGGGCCGCCCGCGCGCAGGCCGCGCTGTCCGGGCGCGACTACGTGGTGCCCGACGACCTGCACACGGTCGCGGTCCCCGTGCTGGCGCATCGGCTGGTGCTCACCACCGAGGCGCACGCCGCCCGCCGTTCGGCGACCGACGTGGTCCGCGCGGTGCTGCACCGCGTCCCCGTCCCCCAGGGCTCGGCCCGCTGAGGCGCGTCCCGCTACCCGAGTAGGGAATCCGCATGCTGCGCGCGCTTTCCGGCCTCACCACCCGAGGCCGCTGCCTCCTCGCCGCCGGGATCGCGGCCGCGGTGTGCTCGCTGGTGCTCAACGAACGCGACCTGCTCCGGGTCGCGGTGTTCGTCGTCGCCCTGCCGCTGCTGGTCGCCGTCTACATTTCGGCGACCCGGCTGCGGCTCGGCGCGGCGCGCTCCCTGCGCCCGGACCGGGTCGCGGCGGGCGCGGCCGGCGAGGTCGACCTGGAGCTGTGGCGCAGCGGGCGGCTGCCCGGCGGCGAGGTGCTGCTGGAGGACGGCGTGCCGTACGCGCTGGGCACCCGCCCGCGGTTCGTGGTCGAACGGCTGCCGCACGACCGGCGCGTGCTGCTGCGGTACCCGCTGCGCCCGGCCATGCGCGGGATCCAGCAGGTCGGCCCGCTGCGCGCGACGATCACCGACCCGTTCGGGCTGTGCGAATTCGAACGGGAGCTGATCGGCCATTCGCGGCTGGTCGTCGTGCCGCGCACGGTGCCGCTGTGGGGGCTGCCCGGCGGCGCCGGGGCCGGGGCGGGAGACGACGGAAGCGTCCGGCTGCATTCCGGGCAGGGCGAGCCGGACGTGATCGTGCGGCACTACCGCACCGGCGACGACATGCGGAAGGTCCACTGGCGGTCGACCGCGCGCCGCGACGAGATCATGGTCCGCATCGAGGAACGCCCCTGGCGCGGCGGCACGACAGTATTGCTGGACCACCGCGCGGCCGCGCACCACGGGAGCGGCCCGTCGGCGAGTCTGGAGTGGGCGGTGTCGTTCGCCGCTTCGGTGTCGCTGCACCTGCGGCGGACCGGCCACCGGGTCCGGCTGGTGACCGAACACGGCATCTCGCTGGCCGACTCTCCCGCCGACGGCGGGGAAGGCTACGACAACCTGGTGCTCGACGCGCTGGCCGCGCTCCAGCCCGCGCACCAGCGAGACGTGACGCTCGGCCACGACCCGGCCGAAGGGCAGGAACTGATCGCGATCCTGGGCACGGTGAGCGCGGAATCGGTGCACGAGCTGACGCGGTACCGGGCTCGCGGGGTCCGCAGCCTCGCCGTTCTCCTGGACACGCCGAGCTGGGCGGGTTCGGCCTCGCCGGACCACCTGGCCGCGGCGACGGAGGAGTCGGCGGAGCTGCTGCGCGGCGCGGGCTGGGGCGTCGTGGTGGCCGGTCCGCGGACGCCGATGCCCGAGGTGTGGGGGCTGCTGTGCCGCGCGGGCACCCACCGGTCGACGGTGATCGGCGGTACGCGATGAGCCCGGCAAGCACCGTCGTGAGCGGCAATCCCGGTTCTAACCGGTATTGCCCCTCACGAGCACTCAGGGGGATCCGATGACCACCACCGCTCCCCGCCCGTCCGGCGCGCCGCCGATCCCGCACACCCCGACGCCGCAGCCGACCGATCCCCCGCCCGCGTGGCGGAGCAGCGTCCTGCCGCCGATCGCCGCCGGGCTCGCGACGCTGTGCGCGGCCACGTCGCTGACCAGCGTCGTGGCCGGCTGGGCCTGGTTCGGGTACGTCTTCGTGGCCGTCGTGCTGGTCGCGGGCACCGGGCTGGCGCTGCGATCGCTGCGCGCGCCGACCGTCGTCGCCGGGTTCGGGCAGCTGCTCGTGCTGCTGTTCCTCATCACCGGGGCGTTCACGACCCAAGGCGTGCTCACGATCTTCCCCGGCCCCACCGCCTTCGGCGAACTCCAGGCCACGCTCACCGCGGCGGCCGACCAGATCCGGATCGGCCTCCCGCCGGTCGACAGCACGCAGCCGATCCTGTGCCTGGTGACGATCGCGGTCGGCCTGGTCGCGGTGCTGGTCGACACGCTCGCCGTGGCCGCGGCAGCACCTGCGGCGACCGGGCTCGTGCTGCTCTGCGTGTACGCGGTGCCCGCGGCGCTGTCGGACGACCTGATGCCGTGGTGGACGTTCGTGCTCGGCGCGGGAGCCTTCGCGTGCCTGCTCGCCCTCGACGGCAACCACCGGCACCGTCGCTGGCGCAACCGCGACGCGCCCGGCTCCGGCGGCACGCTGCGGCTCGCGCAGGCCCCGGTGGCGGTGGTCAGCTCGGCGATCGTGCTCGGCCTGCTGGGCGGCGGGATCACCATGGTCGGGACCGTCGGCAAGATCCCGTTCGGCTCTGGGCCGGGCGGCGACGGCGACGGGACCGGCGGGTTCGGCATCGCGCCGTTCACCCAGCTGCGCGGGCTGCTCGACCAGGGTCAGAACACCGAGCTGTTCCAGGTCCGCGGCCTCGGCCCGGACCGGCGGCTGATGCGCGCGTTCACCTTGGACACCTACACCCCGAACAAGGGCTGGGGCCTGCGCGCCGGCGGCCAGGCGCAGACCGGCGTGCTCGCGAACAGCACGCTGCCCGCCGCGCCCGGCGACGACGGCACCGGGGTGTCGCGGCAGATCCAGATCCAGCCGACGCGCTGGGTCGACAACTGGCTGCCGGTCTACGGCGCCCCGCGCGCGCTCCGGGGCGTGCCGCCGCAGTGGCTGTACGACCGGGTCAGCGGTTCGGTGTTCACCACGAGCAGCGAGCCCGCGCCGCCCTACGTGGAAACCGCGTCGCTGAAAGAGCCGACGGCCGCGGAATTGCGGGACACCGCACCGAAATCCGACGAGGTGCCCGGTCTCTACACCCGGATCAGCCAGGTCGACAAGCGGGTCACGGCGCTGACCGACCAGCTCACCGCGGGCAAGACCAACAACTTCGACCGGGCCACCGCGCTGTGGCAGTACTTCAGCGCGCAGAACGGTTTCGTGTACGACACGAAGACCGCGGACGCCACCGACTCCGACGCTCTCGCCGACTTCATCCTCAAGGGAAAACGGGGCTACTGCGAGCAATACGCGTCGGCGATGGCGGTGATGCTGCGGGTCGCGCACATCCCCGCGCGCGTCGCGATCGGCTTCACTCCCGGCGTTTCCAAGGGCGACTACCAGTCGATCAGCTCGCAGGACGCGCACGCGTGGGTCGAGGCGTACTTCGGCGACAAGGGCTGGGTCAGCTTCGACCCGACCCCGCTCGCCGACGGCCGCGGCATCGTCCCGCCGTATCTCCAGCAGAACACCCAGAACCCGCAGCAGCCCAACGCCACCGACGACCTCCCGACGGCCTCGCGCTCCGCCGCCCCGTCCACCGGCGCGTCGGCGGACAAGAACCAAGACCAGGCCACCCCCGCCGCCCCCGTGGACACGACTCCCGGCGACAGCTGGCTGACCTGGCTGGCTCTGACGCTGGCCGTCCTCGGCGCCGCGGCCGTCGCGACGTCGTACTTCTTGCGCCGCCGCCCGCCGCCCGCCGCGGATCTGCCCCCGTCCGGCGTCCCGCCTGGATCCACCCCCGACGGCGATGTCCTGGTCAGAAACCCAGTCACCGCCCCGACCCGGCTACGCCTGGCAGCGCTGTGGCTGCCCCTGACCGGAGCCGTCCTGCTGGTAGCCGCTCTCGGTTTGCTGGCCGGAATGGTGTCGTGGTGGCTCGCCGCGTTCGTCGTCCTGGTGCTCGCGGCAACCGGTGGCCCCGCCGCGATCCGGGACCTGATGCGCCGCCGCCGCCTCCAGACGATCGCGACACACTCCCCCGGCGCCGCCGACGCGGCCTGGCGCGAGCTGAAAGCCGAGTGCGCGGACCGCGACCTGCCGATCTCCGACAGCGACACGGTCCGGGTGGCCGGCGGAAAGATCGCCGAACGCCACCGTCTGGACGACTCGGGCAGGGAGGCGTTGCGCACCGTGCTGGGCGCGGTGGAACGCAGCTGGTACAGCGACGAGACAACCCCGGACCCGACGCTGGAGCCCGCTTTCGGGCAGCTGCGGGACAGCCTGCGCCGCACCGCACCGCTGTCGATGCGGGGACGGTTGTTCCCGAGGTCGGTCCTGCGCCGACGGCGGTGAGCTTCAGATTCGGTTGACGCGGACGCCCGGCGATAGTCCCCCATTCCGCCGTCCACCACCTCCTTATCGCCAGCGCACATCTGGACGCTCGAGAAACGCTCAGGCAGTTCGGCGCCGACGCGGGCGCCCCGGAGAAAGACATCTCAGGTTCTTAGAAGTCAAGCCGCGATCGTGAGTGG
>NZ_LWSF01000005.1:583150-583776 GCF_001651785.1 Amycolatopsis sp. M39 | reverse complement strand
TCTTCTGGTTGTTGCGCGGGTAGATCTTGAGCACGCGCAGTCGGGTGCAGTCGTCGATTGCCGTGTACTGGTAGAACTTCCCGCTCCGGCCGCCGGTCTTGATCGGCACGCCGGCGGCTGCGGCCTTGGGCAGCGGCTCGACGAATTTCACGTCGACTTGCACGTGGTGGCCCGGTCGCTGCTTCTCGTAGCGTTTCCAGCGGCGNGCCGGCGGCTGCGGCCTTGGGCAGCGGCTCGACGAATTTCACGTCGACCTGCACGTGGTGGCCCGGTCGCTGCTTCTCGTAGCGTTTCCAGCGGCGGTCGTGCCGCTAGTAGCGCTGCGAGGCGGGCAGCCGGCCCATATCGAGGCGGTGCAGGATCCGCCACACTCCGGACGTGCTGATGGGGATGTCGTGGTAGCGGCGGAGGTACATCTGGATCTTCTGCGGCCCGAAGTGGTAGTTCTTTCGCAGGTGGACGATCTTCTCGATGACCTCCGCCCGGGTGGCGTTCGGNAGCGGCGGAGGTACATCTGGATCTTCTGCGGCCCGAAGTGGTAGTTCTTCCGCAGGTGGACGATCTTCTCGATGACCTCCGCCCGGGTGGCGTTCGGGCTGGTCCGCGGACGCGTGGACCGCTCGCGC
>NZ_LWSF01000005.1:335596-583136 GCF_001651785.1 Amycolatopsis sp. M39 | reverse complement strand
GCCCGGGTGGCGTTCGGGCTGGTCCGCGGACGCGTGGACCGCTCGCGCAGCCCGTCCACGCCCTCGGTCTCGTAACGGCGCAGCCAGGTGTAGTAGGCCTGGCGGCTGATCCCGAAATACCGGCAGGGCATGGCCACGTNCTGCGCGCCTGGCGGTCCAGTCGGGGCTCGCTCACCAGCAACTCCTATGATCAGGAAGCCCCGGTGTCAAGCATCTCCGTCAGTTTTATAGCTTCGGTGTTGACTACGTCGGGTTGCACGGCACCAACGAAAGGATCTGGCTGGACACCATTCCCACAGTTCAGGCGATCTATCACGCGACCGTTCTGGCGTTGCTCGACGCCGGACCGCCAGCGCCAAGCACGGCAACCAAGCCGGGACCCAGTTGCTGATCGAGATTCTGCTGCTGCACCGGCGGGCGAGGCATGCACACGTGGTCGTCGGGATTCGCTCCACGTTCGAGGCCAGGTCCGTGTCGCCGGACATGGTGGCAGTCGAGGCACAAAGCACGCCTCCGCAGCCAGCGACACCGCGACGGTCGAGCCGATGCGGCCGCAGCAAGGTTTCGCTGCGGGCCGGCCTATCGGTACGCCGACTTCGAGGCGATGCTCGGCCACCAGGACGTCGCCTCTGTCAATCCGACCGCGACCCACGCTGAGCAACTGGCCAACATCCGCCAGATCTACCTGCTCGAACACGAAGCGCTCGGCGTTGTCGCCATCGGTATCGAACTCGCCGACCCGCTAACGCGACGGCTCCCGAATTCTCGGACGACAGTGGCGACGAACCCGGCCGGAAGTCGGCGGATTAGAGCGTAGTCGCCGTCAGGTTCAGCAGTCTTGTCTCGTCCGGCCGAATGTCAGGGCAGAATTTGCGAGTTGGGTGTGAGCTGCCGTATACCCGAGGAGGCGCTGCCCGGTCGGGAACCCCTACCGGCTAGCGTGATCCGCATGGCAGGGCTTTCAGCACTGAACCGCGCTTTGACCAAGATCCCTTCTCGTGCCGAGAAGCGGAACGTGACCTGCCATGGTTACGGCGGCAAGGCACAGCCCCTACAGGTTCCCTCCTTCGTTGAGCCAGCACCGGACAGAGCCGCCCTTGTACAAAACAATATAGTCAGCTTTTCCGTCGCCACTAATGTCGCGAAATGCCGATTTCACTCCGGGATACCCGGTTTCTTTGACGAAATACCGGTGCTCTTCGAACCCGCCAATACCTCGGCCGCCCTTATTCAGATAGGCGTGGACTGCCCCTTTGTTTCCGACCATCAGGTAGTCCGCCTTGCCATCTCCGTCCACGTCAGCCATACGCAGCTTTTCCCGCGAACCGTAGAACACTCCTGGCGCCCAGCTGAGATGGGGATCCCAGGTCGGGACATTGTCCTTGGTTGGAAGTGTAAAGTAGGCGTGGATCGAACCGTTTTCTCCGACGCGCAGGTAGTCATCGTACCCATTCCCATCGACGTCAGCAAATCGGATGGCCTCTGGCGGAGTGTCGTCGAACAGTTTTCCGGTAGCGACGTCGACCGGCCGCGTTATCAGTTTCTGCTCTCCGTTCGGCCCAGAGTTGAATTCGACGTTATGGGTTCCACCCTTCGCGTCCGGCGCTCGCCACGTGTGCACAAAGTCAGCTCGACCATTTCCATCAAGGTCCGCCAGCCGCAGACCTTCTGCGTCCGCATGCCCGGCGGTCTCAACATCCGTCTGGACTTCAACCCAATGCGGCTTGCCTGGTTCCGCTTTCCTGTTTACAGCAATGCGTAGCGTACCCTTTTCTGGGATTCGGATGTAGTCGTCTCGTCCGTCGCCGTCAACATCGGCTAGCTCAGTACGGCCCGCAGGGCTACCCATCCCAGGCGCTACCACGCCGAGCGCCCGCCATCCCGGACCAGCAGCAGAATCATCCGGGTTCCGACAGGTCCCACCGGGATTCTGCGGATCCGCAGCCTGAATCCAATGCTTTTTGGCGGCCTCTACTACACCCCGATAAAAATCACTACCCAGCTTCGAGTATCCCCCATCGTCCGGATGGGCATCACCCTGGAGACCTTCAGCGACATTGATGTCCTTGGTGTCCACCAGGACGACATGTTTGCCATCATTCTGCAGTTCAGAGACGATTCTGGGAAGCTCGCCGTTAAATTTGTCGATCCTCGGCTGCAGGCCCGCTTTACCCGTGGGGGTCAACTTAGCGACAACAACCACGGCTTTCGGAGAGTCTTTTTGCACATGCTCGATTAACTCTTTCAGGCGCTGCGGGGCTGTCTCAAGCTCATAGTTTTGATTAATATCATTAGTTCCAGCCATCAGCGTAACAACGTTGGGTTGATACTGACCTACTGTGCAATCGGCAATCGACATGATCTCATCGATGCGCCACCCTGGATGCCCCTCGTTGTCGGGGTCATCCATTACGCCGCGCTTTTGCGAACCGACCATGTCAACGTCCGCATGGCTGGGAGCTTCATGCATCTCGTTGAAGAAGTCATCTCGGTACCCAGTTCCATTTGAATCGCCGATACCGGCGGTAATGGAGTCACCGAGGCCCATCACTCGATACTGATCGTCCTCTGCATAGTCTGGCAGCTGCGGAAGAGTGGTGAACTCGACCGGATTATGGTCGGATCCGGCCGGATTGTCCAACCGCTCGGCGTCTAGAAACCCGGACAAACCTAGGCTGGTTACTCCGTAGTCTAGTTCACCCCCGTTCTGATGAGTGGCTTGGCCGGTATTCACAATGTGTCCGACAGGACCCCCCGAGCCGCCGCGATTGTCCATCGCTTGCTGCAAATTGGTAGGATCCTGGTTGAAGTCGCCTAATGCCAACCAGTCAAGCGACGCACCGGCGGCTGCGTTCATGTTTTCCAGGAGAGCCGGGGCGTCTGCGCCGTTCGTCCTAGAAAGCGAATGAACCGAGTACAGCACCGTAGATCCGATTCGGAGGCCGAAAACAGGTCGGCTTGCCGGGTTTCCTCGCTCGCCGGGAACAATGAACGCGTTGTCTACGGCACGCCTCGTTACTATTGCCGTATTTACTCGATGTCCATTGAAGTCAACTTCCATCCAGTAAATATATGCGTATTGGTCAGAGGGAGTGAGCCGAAATAGGGTCTGGATTACTCGATAGTTTCCACTAGACGCGACTTCAGTCGCATGTGTCCCTCGCTGCGGCCCCGCCTCCTGTACGAACACAAAGTCATGAGGCAGGTAACCGCGGGTGCCCGCTAGAAGCGGGAGGACTCCGGCCGTCCACTTGGAGTCGATGCCGGCCGATCCACCCTGCAGGTTCCAGGTTGCAAGACGGAGACCTTGCAAGTCGTCCGGACTCGCGCTTGCCGTTGTCGTAGTTCCGGTGACCATGTTGATGCAAGCCAAAATCATCGACACTATACAGCTAAACGTAATTACGCGAACCATTCGCATACGGATATACCCCTCGCGTTCTGCAAATTAGTTGAGATTTCCGCTAAGATTCTTTCCTCGGCACAACGGTTGCACACCGTCGAGGTCGCCCCATGCAGTGCCCGCGTGTGCAGCCAATCAAGGTGATAGCCGACGATCGCCTGGACTTCTGCCGCTGCGAGCGAAACCTCACAAACCGTGGTGGAGCGACGTAGTTTCCCGGTCGCCGCAAGCTGGTCGATGAATTGGGCAGTGATCCGGTCCAATTCCGGTCGCACCTCTTTGCCCAGATCGGGTCGCCGCGTCGGCGCCAACTCGGGATGCCGCGTCCAGAGGCCATACAGGCCGCGCTGCACAACCTTGCTTTGCTCGATCTGGGCGCGGAAAAACTCGACCGTTCGCAGCTTGTCGATCCCCACCGCGTCGGCACGCGCGGCCGCATCATCGAGCACCTGCCGTTCTCGCTTCGGGTCCTCAATGGGCGTACTCGTGCCAAACTTGGCGGCAGCCACCTTGTCCGCCAACAGGATCCGCGCCGCCACCAGATTGACCAACGGAGTGAGCCCGCCGTGCGACACACGTGCGGGCGCGGTCGACGTCGGTGTGGCCGTCGACGCGGCAGCTGATGGCATCACCGCAACCGCCAACCCACACGCCGCGACAACACGAACCAAAACCTTCCACACAATATTCATGGGACAGTAATCCTTTTTTCGCACAAGATATGCTGTTCCGGGTGCCTCAGCTCGCCAGAGGCCTGCCGACGAGCTTTGCGCGGCATGACCGGAGGTGTACCTATGTTCAGTTCGTCTGGAACGTCCATCGACTGACGGCGAAGTGGCTGCCGTCGCGTCGGATCTCGGCCGCGCTCGCGCCGGCGAAGTGTGCGGGCACAACGAGTTCACCGGTATCGGCGGCGCGTTCGAGCACGCTTCGGCGGGTAACCGCGGCCTGCTCGGGGTCCTCGCAGAAGCAACTGCTGTAGCGCGGTTCGAGGATCTGGACCGGGCTGTGCACCAGGTCTCCGACGAACACGGCACGGTCCGAACCCGACGACAAGCGGAGGATCGAGGAGCCGGGGGTATGGCCGGGAGCAGGTTCCAGGCTGAGGTTGCCGTCGATGCGGTAAGCATCTTCCCAAAGCACGGCTCGGTCGAGAACGGGCACTACGCTGTCGGCGTAGACGAGGAAGCTGCCGTCCTGGCGGCGTTGCTCCTGCCTGTCGCGCGGCACCGGGCGGCGGTGAGCGTTGCGGGGATCGAAGTACTCCTGGTCGGTGCGCGGAATCAAGTAAGTCGCGTTGGGGAACGTCGGTGCCCACTCGCCGTTGCGGAGGGTGGTGTTCCAGCCCACGTGGTCGTAGTGGATGTGCGTGTTGACGACGACGTCCACGTCCTCCGGCCGGACGCCGGCTTCGGCGAGCCGATCCAGGAAGGCCGTGTCCAGGTGGTCGAACAGCGGGATCTGCGGCCGGTTCCGGTCGTTGCCGACTCCGGTGTCGACCAGAATGACGCGGCCTTCGCTGCGCAGCACCCAGGTCTGGACGGCGGCGTGGTAGGCATCGTCCGCCGGGCTCCAATGATCCGGAGCGAGCCAGGAGGCGTTGTCCTGCCAGATCTCGGGCGGACTGTCCGGGACGATCGCGCGCGCGGGCGCGATGTCACCCTCCCACTCGACCACCTTCGTGACCTCGACGTCGCCCAATTGAAGTCGCTGCATACGTCCACCGTAAGGCGAGTTCCTGAGTTTTCCAATGCTTGATAGAGCCGATATCTTGCGCAATCGTCTCACAATTGACTGTTACGATGAGAGCTGTGGATATCCTCAGCGAAGCGATCGCCGCGATGCGCGCCGGGCGACCCTCATCGAACCGGCTGCGCGTGGACTCGCCGTGGTGCTATCGGTTCGACCGTTATGACGGGGCCGGTTTCCACGTGCTCTTGCGCGGTACCGGATGGCTGATCACCGAACACGGAGCACCCACACCACTGGCCACCGGCGATGTCGTCCTGATACCGCGCGGCAGCACACACGTCCTGTCCGACTCGCCTCGCGCCGAGGGTGCGGTGCCGTTCGACACGGCCGTCGCCGACCCTGACGGCCAAACCGATTTCCTGTGCGGCAAGTACCGGCTCGACCACACGCGAATACATCCGCTGCTGGCGGAACTTCCCGAGGTCGTCCACGTCCCCGCCCAACTGGGACGCCACCCTGAACTGCGCGCGGCCCTGGACCTGCTCGCCAGCGAGGCGACCGGCGAGCGCCCCGGCCGGGACACCGTGATCTCCGGGCTGCTCGATCTCCTGCTCACCTACCTGGTCCGCGCCTGGCTCGACAAGAACACCCAAACCGGCTGGCCGCGCGCGCTGCACGATCGCGAGATCGCCGCCGCGCTGCAAGCACTGCACACCAACCTGGCCGCACCATGGCGGATCGAGGACCTGGCCGCCGAGGTCGGCCTATCGCGCGCGACTCTGGCCCGGCGGTTCACCGCGCTCACCGGACAACCGCTGATGACATACCTGACCTGGTGGCGGATGATCACCGCGGCCCGCCTGCTTCGAACGACCGACCAGCCCCTTCCCGCCATCGCACAACAGGTCGGCTACAGCTCGCCTTTCGCGTTCTCCCACGCCTTCAAACGCCACTACGGCGTCAGCCCCGGCCGCTACCAACGGCAACCGGTCCCCGACCCGTGACCATCACGAGCCACGACTGGAGTGTCAGGCTGCCGTTGATCTTTCCGCATCCCCGTTCGTGTTCTCACGTGTCAAGTTCGCAGGTGGCGAAGGACGGAGATCGCGTGCCGGCGAGTCCACGGCCGGGACGGGCCCAGCGGCGCATGACCGGGCGTTCCACGAGCGCGTAGAGCGCCCAACCCGCAAGCAGGGTCGCCACGAACAGGCCCACGACGACCAGCACGCCGGCCGGCGTAGCGAAGGGGTGCGGCGGCAGCAAACCACGACCGTAAAACACAACCACACCCTGGCTGATGTAGAAACCAAACGAGATCTCGCCGAGCCACCTGGCGCGCGGACCGCGCAGTCCAGTCGGCCGGTCAGCGAGTTCCGCGGTCGCGCAGGCCACGATCACGAGAGATACCGGCAGAATGGTGGCCACGGCGAAGCCCCAGACGAAGGGCGCCGCCAGCGCCGCGCCATAGCCGGCCGGAACCGACAACACTGCCAGCCACAAGGGAACTCGCGGCATTCGGCCGAGCACCACCATCCGAGCCAGGATCATCCCGAGACCGAACTCGAAAAGGCGTGGCACGGGAAAGAAGTAGCCGAACCAGAACTGGAGCACCGACACCGGAACGAGCGGCGAGGGCGGGGTCGATGGAATCAGCGTCAGGTTGACAACCTGAACAGCGACCATTCCTGCGATCATCGCTCCAGCGCACCACCACAAGTTGTTCGGCGCGAGCCGCCGCACCGGCCTGATCAGGAGTGGGAACAACAGGTAGAAGAGCAACTCGCTGCACAATGTCCAAGCAGGCGAGTTGACGCTCATGTACACATCGCCCGCTGGGAAGAACGAGTGCAGCAGGAACACGTTGGGCAGCCAGGTGGCCAGCGGGGTGACCGCTCCGGCGAACAATGTCATCGCCAGCACGAACATGACCAGGTGGTTGGGGAAGATCTTCGCCATACGCCGACGCCAGAATGAGCGCATCCGCTCCCTGGGCGGAGCCGACCAGGTCAGCACGAAACCGCTGAGCACGAAGAAGAACGAGACGCCTAGATACCCGCCTTTGCTGAACAGGAACTCCAGCGCCCCGGCAAGGTCTTCGTCAGCGAAGGGGTTCACCGGTTCGTTCGGCGGGATCGGCGAGTCGAACAAGGTGACGTGAAAGCCGAACACGAGCAGCGCGGCCACGAAGCGCAGCCCGGTCAGGGAAGGCAACGTTGCCGGGCGCGGATGTGGTCTGGGCACAACTACCTCGAAATCTTGGTGCGCGAACGACGATCTTGATGTCTGGCAACGCAGGAGTTCTGGACGGAGTCGGCGATTGCGGCGCAGCCGACGTCCTGAAGCTCGGCATCGTCGGCGGGAAGGCGACGATGCCGACGAGCGGTGCCATGTACAGCGTGACAGGACGACGCCCCCGGCGCGGTGACGGCCGTCCCGCGCATTCGCGAGGCGTGAAAGGTGTACTCGACGCCGGGCCGCGCGGACGGAGAAGGGACAGCGGTTCCGCCCTCACCGTGGTGTTCGAGCCGGGGGCGTGAGTGCGACGCGCGCTACGGGGCACCCGTTTTGCATGGGGCCGTGAGCGACAATGAGTGTTGGTCGAATTCACTCACGACCCCTCGCCGAACCGCGCGGATCGCTCACATCGGGCACGTTGGTCTCGGCGGCGTCCTTTATGGACAGCCGGGGCGTGCCGGGCCCCCGCGGCGGGCTCGCCACCAGGCCCCGAATCGTCACTCACGACCCACTTGACCAGATGTTATGCGAATTTTGCCTCGGACCTTAGGGACCCCCTAGGCGAGCGCGGCGTTCAGGTGTTCGTCGTGTCCGGTGCGGTCGGCAGCGGAATCGCGGTGAACACTCCTTCGGGGTCGTAGGAGGCTTTGGCCTGTGCGAGTCGCTCGGTGTTGATTCCGTAGGCGTCCCGCACACGTTGATCACCCGGTGCCATGAGGTTCGCCCAGCCACCGGGAATCGCGTGGGCCTCGAGCCGCTTTTCGGTGTCGTGCACCCACGCTGATTCGATCGTGCCGTCACCGTCCGGCCACGCACCGAGGATCTCGATCACGAGATGCTCGTCCCGGTACGGGTATGCGGTGTCAGTGGCAAGCACGCGCGTAGCCTCGCCGTGCGAATGGTGCACGTTCAGGCAACAGGTGGCCGGCATCGATTCGGCTGCCGCGATGAACGAATCAATAGCCTCATCGGTCAGCTCGGCAAGGGTCCTCGAGCTGAGGTGGTAGTTGCCGCCGTACGGGAACACCTCGTCCAGCGAATGGACGGCGTCGGCGAGCGCACGGTGGCCCACGTCATCGATCACCGGATCACCGAGTGCCCGCACCGCGTCCATCTGCTCGACGCCCCGTGCGGGATCACCAGACCAGGTCGGACTGGTGAAAACGACCTTGCCGGCCGGTGTGGTCATGACCCCGAACATCACGTCAAGCGCATCGCACGCCGAAGCCACGAGGCTTCGCCAGCCGCGCAGGACCGATCGTGCCTGGTCCATCGGGAAGGCGATCAGGCCCGTCGTCACGGTGGCCATGGGATGCAGGCGCGTGCGAAGTTCCGTCACGACGCCGAAGTTCGCGCCACCGCCGCGGAGTGCCCAGAACAGCTCCGGCTCCCGGTGTGGATCGGCGATGACGACCCGGCCGTCGGCGAGAACCACCTGAGCGGAGAGCAGATTGTCGACACCGAGCCCGACAACACCGATCAGGGTTCCGTAGCCACCGCCGAGTGTCAGCCCAGCGAACCCGACCGAGCTGACGGTGCCGACGGCGGCCGCATAACCGTACGGGCGCGCGGCGTCGAGGACGTCGCTCACGGTCGCACCGCCGGCTACGGCGGCGACGTCGCCCTCGATGCCGACCTGACGCATCGCGCGCAGGTCGATGAGCACACCACCGTCCACGATGGCGCCACCCGCCCAGTCATGGCCGCCACCGCGGACCGAGACCGGCACGCCTGCCGAGCGGGCCGCACGAACCGCAGCCTGAACATCGGCGACCGTGCGACAGTGCACGACCACCGCGGGCATTGCCTTCACCTGGGAATTCCACAGACGGCTCTGCGCGGCGACCTCGGCCGGTTCCGTGACGATCGCCGATGCCGGCAACCGCTCGCGAAGCAATCTGCGAACAGTGTCTATCCCGGGACCCGCAACAGAAGACATGGTGGGGTTTACTCCTTAGTATCGCGTTTTCGTGCCGGCGAACAGCGGACTCGCATGCTCCAGCACGTCGGCTTCCATGATGTGCTGGTGGCAGGACGTCGAAGGCTTCAGCCCCAGGCGGAGTCCCCGTCGGGGACCACGATGTACCGGCGAATGGCGGACGGCTCGAGGAAATTGACCTCGTCGGCCACGATCCGTTTACGTACCGAGGGTTCCGCGTTCTTGTTGCGGAAGGCTTCGAAGGCCTCCCAGTCCTCGAAGAACGCTTCGGTGATGGAGTCGAATTCGTCCTGGTCCCGTGCCATGTCGGCGTTCCGCTCGGTGAGGGCCGTGCGCTCCCGATCGACATAGTTCCTGCGATAGGCGCCGACAGTGGGAAAGAGGGATCGGATCAGCGGCGCGTGGACGTTCTCGTAGTAGTCACGGTACTGCTCGAGGGAAAGCTCCCTTTTCTTCTTGTTGAATACGATCATCTTGATCATGGAAACCTCCTATTCGACTTCCGGCTTCTGGTGCGCTGGGCGCGCCAGGACCGCGATGAACGACACGATGACGAGTGCCGCTCCGTAGACCGTTACGGCGATAATGCCTCCACCGGTGGCGAGCAGCGCAGTGGCGACCACGGCGGCCGAGCCGCCGAAGATTGAGTTCGTCACGGTGTACGCGATTGACGATCCGGAGTACCGCATGCGCACGGGGAACGCGTCGGCGAAGAAGGCCGCCTGCGCCGACAAAGCGACGATAATGGATCCTACGACACCGGTGATGCAGAGCGCGGTGAGCGGGATGTTGCCGGCATGGACGACCGGGAACAGGGGGAGGAAAGAAACTGCGAGCGCGACCAGCGCGGCCAGCATCGCGTTGCGCGGGCCGATGCGGTCCGCGAGCCGTCCGCCGAAAATCGCCGCGCCGATCGCGATGAGCTGGGCGATCAGGAAGACAACAAAGGCGGTGCTCGGCTTGAGACCACCGGCCGAGGTCATGTACGAGACGCCGAAAGTCGTCACCATCGGGTAGATGCACGCCGGGCCGGCGTAGCTCAGCAGCAGGATCAGGATGGTCCGAGGGTACCTGCGCAGGACCTGAAACGCGCTGGGCCGTGTCTCGGTTTTTCTCTCAGCCGCGACGAACTCCGGGGTTTCGTGAACGCCGGTGCGGACCCAGGTGCCGAACGCGACCAGCACGATGCTCGCGACGAGCGGGATCCGCCATCCCCAGCTGACAAAGGCTTCTTTGGTCAGCCCGGCGGTGAGGCCGGCGAGGATGAGCGTTGCCGCCGCCTGGGCCAGCGGGGAAGCGATGGCGACGAAGGACCCCGCGCGCCCGCGGCGCTCGACGGGCGCGTGTTCGAGCGCGAGGAGCTGCGCTCCGGTGATCTCCCCGCCGGAGGCGACCCCCTGGACGAACCGGAGCACGATCAGGACCGCGGGCGCGGCGAGACCGATCGCGGCGTAGCCCGGCAGCAGGCCCATCGCCGTCGTGGCGAGGCCCATGATCAGCAATGTGGCGACCAGCACCCCTCGACGTCCGTGCCGATCACCGATCGTACCGAAGACCAAGCTCCCGAGCGGCCGGGCCACGAAGGCGACCCCGTAGGTGGCGAATGACGCCATCAGCGCCGCCGCACCGTGCAACTCGCCGAAGAAGACGACCGGGAACACCGTGGCCGCCAGTAGCCCGAAGATCGCGAAATCGAAGTACTCGAGGACGGTGCCGAGCGACGCGGCGAACGCGGCTCGACGTTCCATCGGCCGGTTTTTGCCGGCTGCCAAGGTCGGTGGCCGCGACGACGTCGGCTCGGCCAGCTCGCTCATGGTGCCCTCCTCAGTTCCGCGGGATCCGGACTCTCCAGAGATGACGAGTCATCGTGGGAACGGCCACTCTAAGTCGATTTTACGACTGAGTCAACCAGGTGACTCATGTGTTGATTCTTGGTGCCGCTGCCGATACCGTCGGCGCTCGACGGGCCCACGAGCGGTGAGGAGACCCCATGCGAGGACTGAACGGCAAGGTGGCGATGGTGGTGGGTGCGGGCTCGGGAATCGGACGGGCCGCTGCTCGCCGCCTCGCCGAAGAGGGCGCTGTTGTGGCAGCAGTGGATCTCAGGGACGCCGCGGCTGGCGCGACGGTGGACGAGATCGAGCGCACGGGCGGACACGGGTTGGCCCTGCGAGCCGACGCCACATCGCTTGAGGAGGTCATGCGAGTCGCCGAGCGGACAGTCGAGAGCTTCGGCGGGATCGATGTCCTCGTCAATTCGGTCGCCAGGGCTCCGCGAAAGTCCATGTACGACATCACTTCCGCGGAATGGCGGGAAACTATCGACGATTGCCTCTACAGCTACTTCGTCACCACGAAGGCGGCATTGCCGCGGATGATTTCTCGCGGCGGCGGCAAGATCGTGAACATCTGCTCGGTCACCGCGCATGTCGGGGCCCAGCTGCCGGCGTACTCCGCGGCGAAAGGCGCGATTCTCGCGTGGTCGCGGGAAATCGCGGTCGAGTTCGCCCACCACCGGATCACCGTGAACACAGTCAGTCCCGGAGTGATCGAAACCCCCATCAATGCCGGGATCCTCAGTGCCGGCGCGGCGCGGACCCGGGCGCTCGACGCCATTCCGCTGGGGCGGCTCGGCAGGCCGGAGGACGTGGCCGGCACGATCGCGTTCCTCGCTTCGTCCGACGCCGACTTCATCAGCGGCGCGGACATCGTCGTCGACGGGGCCATGATCGCGCACACCTCGTGGGGGACCGCGGGGGCGGCCTGGCGATCGCGGGAAGGCACCCGCTGACTCGTCACAGGGATCGGGAATCTTCCTCGGCGAGAGCGGCCCGCAGCCGAACCTTGTCGATTTTGAGGGTGTTGGTCCGCGGGAGCGCGAGCACGAGTTCGAGCCGTTCCGGCCACTTGAACTTCGCGACACCCAGCTTCTCGAAGTGCTCCTTGACCTCAGCGAGGGTCAGCGTGGAGCCCGGTTCGCCAAGCGCGACGCAGGCACACGCCCGCTCGCCGAGCCGCNGGAGCCGCTCGTCCGGCATGGCGACCACCGCCGCCTCCAGCACTCGCGGGTGCCGCAGCAGGAGTTCCTCGATCTCCTCGGCGTTGATCTTCTCCCCGCCTCGGCTGATCAGGTCCTTGACGCGGCCTTCGAACACGACGTACCGGACCCCGCCGTGGACGACGACGCGGGCGAGGTCTCCGGTGTCGAGGTACCCGCCGTCGCGGAAGGTCACCGCGTTGTGCTCGGGGGCGTCGACGTAGCCGGCCAGCGTGCAAGGCCCGCGATACAGCAGCAGCCCGGCTTCTCCGTCGGGCAAGTCCTCCCCGGTCGCGGTGTCGACTACCCGGAACGAGTCGAGTGAGTCGTTCGCGTTGCCGATCGTGTCGCGCCGGGCGGCCTCGGGCGCGTCCAGGCCCGTCGTCATGTACGGGCCTTCGGCCATGCCCCAGTTCTGACCGATCCACTGTCCCAGCGAGGTGCACCGGTCGTAGATCCGCGACGGGAGCTTCGTGCCGGAGAAGGCGACCTTGCGCAAGGTCGCCGCGAGTTTCTCCCATAGCGGATGATCGACCCACGGGATCATCGGGCCGGCGATCATCATATCGTCGACGCCTTGCTCGATCAGGAACTCCAGCGACTCCTCCGGCGGGCCGAACGGCATCGCGACAAAACATCCGCCGACCGCGTGCGCGCCGAACAACGCGTGGATCACGCCGGCGTTGTGCACGAACGGCATCACATGGGCGACCCTCGACCGTTCGTCACGACCGAGCGTCCTCGCGAGCGCCACCCCGTTGTTCCAATACTCCGCATGCAAACGGGGAATCACCTTGGGCGTCCCGGTCGTGCCCCCGGAGAGCTGGAAGACCGCGACCGACCGGGGATCGATCCGCGACTGGACCTCGTCGACCGACGTCCGCGCGACGCCGGCCGGGATCGACAGGCCCAACTCGGCGATCCGCAGGAAACCCGGCGCTTCGCCGCTCACGCAGAATCGGTGCTCGAGAGCCGGAATATACGACGAGGCCTCATGCGAGAGGGCGGCTAGTGCACCGTTGCTGACGCCCGTGTCGATCAGGTGTCCGCGGGCACCGACGATGCCGCCGATGTGCCGCAGCTCGTGAGCCCGGTGCGCCGCCAGGGTGGCGACGGGCACCGCTCCGGCTTTCAGCAGTGCGTAGAACCCCAGCACGCCCTCGGCGGAGTTGTCCACCTGGAGCAGTACCGCATCGCCGGGACGGAGCCCGGCCTCGAGGACGGCGGTCGCGACCTGGTCACTTCGCACATCGAGTTCGGCATAGGTGAACGACATGTCGGGGCCGATGACGGCTGATCGATCCGGATGCCGCCGGGCCACGTCACGGAAACGCTGGATCAAGGTCCGCTCTGTCCACGCGCCGGCCTCGATATAGGTCGCGGCGAGCGCCGCGTCGTGGCGGGGAAATCGTCCGGCCCAGGAGTCAGTCGACATGTGTGCCTCTCGATCATGATCACGCGCATCTCGGCATGCGGGCGCGACCACCTTGACACAATTCTTCATACTTGTAAACTATTCATCGTT
Organism: Amycolatopsis sp. M39; assembly: GCF_001651785.1. Classification (NCBI taxonomy): domain Bacteria; kingdom Bacillati; phylum Actinomycetota; class Actinomycetes; order Pseudonocardiales; family Pseudonocardiaceae; genus Amycolatopsis; species Amycolatopsis sp. M39. The sequence continues at coordinate 569,305 of NZ_LWSF01000005.1, read as the reverse complement.
ACCGTCAACAATTCGCTCGGCACCTGCCGCTCTGGGGCCATCGTTTCGCCTGGCAGGCCCGGCAGAAAGGAGCGACCATGTCGAACGACTTGCCACATCTGGCACGCGGTGTCGACCATGCCGCCTTCCCGACGCTCGACCCGGCAAGGACCATCCGCTTCTATCGTGACGTCCTCGGGTTCCCTGTCGTGCATTCCATCTGCGCGGCCGGCTGGGGCCGGGAGCGTCACCCCGACTTCATCCACTTCTTCTTCGACATCGGCAACAACGACCGGCTGGCGTTCTTCTACTACTTCGGCTTCGATCCTGGGCACCGAGGCAGCCGAGGTGACGCCTACACCCGGTTCGACGACGGCCTGCCGGACTTCTTCATCGCCTCACGGCATCTGGCGATCCACGTCGATTCGGAGGCGGATCTCAACGAGTACCAGCGTCGCCTGGACGACAGCGACTGGCCGACCGAGATGCGTGTCCAGCACGAGACGATCGAATCCATCTACACCCACGACCCGAACGGTTACCTCATCGAACTGACGCGCGCGCTTCGGCCGGTGACGCCCCAGGAGGACCTGGACGCGGCGCTGACCGTCGACGCGTTGCTGGAAGTCGCGCAGGCAGCTGAGCCCTCGCTGGACCTGTTGCTGCAGCGCAAGGCGGAACTGATCGTCGAACGAGCGGAGGCCTGGCACCAGGCCCTGCCCGTCCCCGCGGCCGGCCGAACGGCGCCGTGATGGCGTCGGTGTTCATTTTGGACATACCCGAAAACCGCCCGGTGGTCGAAATCGCGGACAGTGACCCGAAGACCATCGTCCACAAGGTGGGCCCGTACTTCGCCGTCACCAGCGACGAGCCGTTCTCGATCGACCGGCGAGCGACGGGCTGCCGGCACGCCGTCTGGTACAGCTGCCTCTCCGGCCTCGCCGGGTTCCGGGTCTCCCAGTGGGACAAGGACCAGCTGGTGATGGAGACCCGATGACGGGCACACCATCGCGCGACGAAGTCGCCACGGAGGTCGTCGAACTGAAGACCCACGACGGCGCGCGGGTGAGCGGAATTCTGCGGGCTCCGGCAGGCGGCGCCCCCGTCGTGGCCTCGCTCATGCACCCGCGCCAGGACGTGACCCATCACCTGCTCGTTCCCGAACTGCTGCGTCGTGGTTACGCGGTATGGACGCAGACATCCCGCTCCCCCAACAACGACATCAGCCTCGTCCACGAGCAGGCGCTGCTCGACGTCGCGGCGGGTCAGCAGTTCCTGGTCTCGCGGGGCTACGAGGCGCGCGTGACCGTCGGGCACTCGGGCGGTGCGACGCTGTTCGCGTTCTACCAGCAGGAGGCGGCGAGGTCACCCGCGAAACGACTGGCTGCCACACCTTCCGGTCGCCCGGTCGACCTTCCGGGGGCCGAAATGCCGCTTCCGCACTCGGCCGTCTTCCTCGCCCCGCATCCGGGTCCGGGCGTGCTGCTCCAGCGGCTGATCGACCCTTCGGTCACCGACGAGTCCGACCCGCGCTCGATCGACGCGGCCCTCGATCTCTACGCACCCGAAAACGGCTTTGTGCCCCCTCCCGGAAGTTCATCCTTCGACCAGGAATTCCTTACCCGCTATCGCGCGGCACAGGTCCAGCGCATCAAACGGCTGGACCGGCTGGCACGCGAGCACCTGGAGAGTCCCGATGCCGAGCTCGCCAAGGTGATGGTGGTCTACCGCACCGACGCCGAGCCGCGGTCGGTCGATCTGTCCCTGGACCCCAATGATCGTCCCTACGGGTCGCTGTTCGGCCGCTTTCCCCACAAGGCCAACCACCGGCTCCCCGGGTTCACCCGGGTCACCACGCCCGAAGCCTGGTTGTCGAGCTGGTCGGCCACGACCTCGCGCGCCGACCTGATCCGCAACGCCCCCGGCGTCACCTCGCCGACGTTGCTCGTCGAACTCACCGGCGACCAGGCGTGCTTCCCCAGCGACGCGAAAGCCATCCACGGAGCCATCGGCGCGACGGACAAGACGCACGCCCGGATTCCGGGGCTCCACTTCGGACAGCCCCTGAACCGGGGCGAGACATCCGGCATGGCTCTCGCCGCCGAACGGATCGGCCGCTGGCTCGCCGCACGCTTCGACTGACACAGCAAGGAGAACCCATGCCGAACCGCCGAGTGGGAATCATCGTCCCGAGTTCGAACATCACGGTGGAAACGGAACTTCCGGCCATCCTCCGCCGGCAGCCCGGTGTCACCTTCAGCTTTCACTCGTCGAGGATGCGGATGACGGAAGTCACCCCCGTCGGCCTCGCCTCGATGAACGTCCAGCGTGAACGCTGCGTCGTGGAGATCGCCGACGCCGGGCCCGACGTGATCCTCTACGCCTGCCTGGTCGCGCTGATGGCCGGACCGCCGGGTGAGCATCACCGCGTCGAATCGCTGACCGCCGAGCAGCTCGCCACCGGGGATTCGCCCGCGCTCGTCCGCTCCAGCGCGGGTGCCCTGATCGAAGCACTGAAAGCACTTTCCGTCCGGCGCGTCGCTCTGGTCACGCCGTACCTGGTGCCTCTCGCCCGCAAAGTCGTGGGCTACCTGGAACACGAAGGCATCCAGACAGCCGACTACCGCGCGTTGGAGGTCGAGGACAACCGCGCGGTGGGCTGCATCGAAGGTGATCGAGTGCTGCGGGCGGCGCGCGAGCTGAACCTGGACGGCGTCGACGCGCTGGTGCTTTCCGCCTGCGTCCAGATGCCGTCTCTGGACCTGATCGAGCAGGCCGAGGCCGAGTTCGGCATTCCGGTGCTCAGCGCGGCGACGGCCGGCGCCTTCAGCATCCTGCGAGCGCTCGATGTCGTACCCGCCGTGCCTGGCGCGGGATCGCTTCTCGCTCCGGGGCGCTAGCACCGATCAGACGGAATCGTTGCGGCTGAGCGCCTTTTCAAGCTGGTCAAGTTGCTCGCGCAGCGCGGCGACCACGGTGCGCGGGCTGACCACGGTGCTCTCTTGGCGCTCGGCCCGCTGCACGCCAGCCACCGCCATCTCGGCCAGTTGATCCGCGACAGCCTCGGTCGGGATCCCGCCGTCTGGCCGGTGCCACCAGGCGGCCCAATTGCAGATGCCCCAGACACCGAACGCCGCGACCTTCGCGTCGACCGGCCGGAAGTGCCCGGAGTCGATGCCCTCCTGGATGATCGACCGCACGGCGTCGAGCGCGGCCCGCCTTCCCTCGTTGAACTTCCTGGCGCTCGCCGGAGTCAGGTCTGACTCCGATTTGACCAGCAGGAGGAACCGATCGCGGTTGCTCGTCACCCAGAGCACCATGTGCCGGGCCGCGGCGTGCAGACGGGCAGGCGCGTCCAGGTCCGACCTGGCCGCGATCTGGTTCAGATCGCGGGCAGGCTCACTGGTCGCCTCCGCGATGAGCCGGTCGAGCAGATCGTCCTTGTTCTTGAAGTAGTAGTAGAGCGCCGGACGCTTCAGGCCCATCGCGTCCGCGACGTCCTGAAGGCTCGTGCCGTTGAAACCGCGTTCCGCGAACAGCCGGGTCGCATGCTCGAGAACATCGTTCTCCATGAGCTGCTTGCGCCGCGAGCCCGTTGACGAGTTTTCCGGCGGCGCGGCGGCCGACTTCTTCCGCGATTTCCTCGCGGCCTGAGGTTGACTGGCCATACCTTCCAGCATAAGGCCACTGCATCAGCCGTTGAAAATTCGACTCACCTCTCGGGGTCCACTGCGTTACCCGCGGCGCAGCACAAACGCCTCGTACTCGACTGTCATGAGGACGGCATCCTCGTGTAACACCTGACCGGTCTTGCGTACCAGGGAACGATCGCCCCGATGCGGCGTGACCGAATCCACCCGAATAGTCGCCCGGACCGTTGTATCGGGCCGCAGCGGAGCCGTGAGCTGGACGTTCCTGACCGCCCGGCCGGCGACGAGGGCCCAATACCGGTACAAGTTGAGCGCGGCGAGCCGCTGGAAGACGGCCAGGGTGTGCAGGCCGCTGCCGATCACGTCGCCGAACACGGTGCCCCGCGCGAAATCGGGGTCAGTGTGGAACGGCTGCGGATCCCACTGCATAGCGAATTCGATGATCTCCGCACGGCTCACCCTGCGGCTGCCCAGGTCGATGAGCTCGCCGACGGGGAGGTCCTCCGCCCTGAGCCTGTTGTCGTCGCCCATCTGGCCGCCTCGCCTCGAACTACGGTTGTGTAGAGGATTAGACACCATCGTGCCGAAGGGATGCCACTACCGGTTCCCGCTTGAATCGTCGTGAACGTCAAATTATTGACGAGCTTGATCCCTTGCATTAGCGTGACCTGGGTGACGACGAGTGCAGGAGGAAAAGGTTCCCTCGACGGGAAGGTCGCCATCATCACGGGCGCGGCCCGGGGGCAGGGTGCCGCCGCGGCCGCTCAATTCGTCCGAGAGGGAGCGCGAGTGGTGGTAACCGACGTGCTCGACGGCCCCGGCGATGCCGTGGTGAGGGTGCTCGGCGAGCGGGCCGAGTACCGCAGGCTGGATGTGTCGGACGAGCAAGCCTGGGCCAAGGTGGTCGCAGAGGTCGAAGCGAGCCACGGCGGTATCGACGTCCTGGTCAACAACGCGGCCATCACCGGATCCGCGCCGCTGGACGAGATGCCTCTCGACACCTTCGACCAGATCTATCGCGTCAATCAACGAGGCGTGCTCCTCGGGATGCGCGCGGTTGCGGGTCCGATGCGCCGAGCCGGGAGCGGCAGCATCGTCAACGTGGCATCAGCGGCCGTGTTCCGCGCGTTACCGGGATTGATCGGTTATACGGCAACGAAGTTCGCTGTACAGGGCATGACGAAGGTCGCCGCCGCCGAGTTCGCGCCGGACAACATTCGCGTCAACGTGATCCACCCCGGGTTGATCAACACGCCCATGCGTGAGGACATCCCCGCGGAGGAGAACGCGAGGCGGCCGAAGGTTCCGCTGGGGCGTCTCGGTGAACCACACGAGGTCGCCCAGCTTGCCGCGTTCCTCGCATCGGAGGCGTCGTCGTACATCACCGGCGGCGACTTCGTGGTCGATGGCGGATTTGCCCTGTGACCAGTGTCCAGACAGGAGAGAGGAAAACAATGACCCACACAGCCGAAACCCCGCCTGCCGCTGCGGGCCTTGCCCAGCACACACCTGGCGGCGCCTACCGAATCGACGTGGTCGGCGAGCCGCCGAACGCCTTCATCGAACGCCAGGCGACGATCCCCGAGGTCGAACCGCTGATCATCGGCGTACGGCCTTCCTACGAGGAGACCTACCAGGTCACACCGGGTCAGTTCACGCCGCGCGCGACGGCCACCGACGTGTTCATCTCGGCCGTCGCGTCCTGCATGGTCGGCGCCTTCGCACGCAGCGTCGAAGCACGAGGCATCCAGGTGCTCGCGGGACAGCTCTCAGCCGTGATCGACTCGAACATCGCCAAGGAACCCGGCGGCGTGCGGTACGTCGACCGCATTCACGTGCGGTTGCACACCGACTTCGGCGAGCAGAACAACGAACTGGTCGAGCGCGCGTTCCAAGGTTTCGAGCGACGCTGCTGGCTGTCACAGACCCTTGTCGGCTCACGCTGCGCTGTGACGGCCGAACTGGTGGTCGCTGCCGAGTGACCACTGCCCGGCCGGGTCCCAGCACAGCCGGGTTTCCATGTCCGGAAAGGACATCCAGTCGACGACATCGACCGTCTCAACCGGTCCCGCGAAGGGTCTACTATGGATAGTCCGCTATGCCTGACCGTCGACGGGCGGTGCCGTCAACTCACTGTCGACACCCGCACCACCGCGCTCGACATGCTCCGCGAACGCCTCGATGTCATCAGTCCCAAGAAGGGGTGCGACCACGGCCAGTGCGGCGCCTGCACCATTCTCGTCGACGGTCGGCGCGTCCTGTCCTGTCTCACCCTCGCCGTAACCCTCGACCGCGCGGAGATCACCACGGCTGACGGTCTCGCGCCGCCGGGTGAGGTGCATCCGGTCGCTGAAGCCTTCCTGGCCAACGACGCCTTCCAATGCGGCTATTGCACGCCCGGGCAGATCTGCGGCGCCGTCGGCGCGCTCGATGAGTGGCGCGCCGGCTGGCCGAGCGCCGTCACCGAGGACCTGACCCGGCTGGTCAGCCTCAGCCGTGGCGAGATCGCGGAGCGGATGAGCGGCAACCTGTGCCGCTGTTCCGCGTACCCGAATATCGTCACCGCCGTCGAGTCGGTCGCCGTGCCCGCGGGTGAGGTCCGGTGAAGCCGTTCGCGTATGTGCGTCCGGAGACCGCCGCCGATGCGGTCGCCGCCGTTGCCGTCGAAGGGGACGCCGCGTTCCTGGCCGGCGGCACGAACCTGGTCGACCACCTGAAGCTCGGGATCCGCACACCGAGCACGCTCGTCGACGTCACGAGGGTGACGTCCGGCGAGATCACCGACCTCGCTGACGGCGGCATCCGGATCGGCGCGGGTGTGCGCAACAGCGACCTCGCCGCTGACCGCCGGGTCCGCGCCCGCTATCCGATGCTCGCGCAAGCCGTGCTCGCCGGGGCGTCCGGCCAGCTGCGCAACATGGCCACCTCCGGTGGCAACTTGCTGCAGCGCACACGCTGCCCCTACTTCACCGACCACACGACGCCATGCACCAAACGCTCGCTGGACGAGTCGTGCTCGGCTCTCGGCGGATGGGCCAGAAACCAGGCGATCCTCGGCGCCTCCGAACACTGCATCGCCACCCATCCCTCAGACATGGCTGTCGCGCTGGCAGCACTCGATGCGCGGGTAAACATCCTGGGCCCCAACGGCAAGCGCACCATCCCGATCACCGAGTTCCATCGGCTGCCCGGAGACGACCCCACCCGCGACACAGTGCTTGAACACGGCGAACTGATCACCGCGATCGACCTGCCCTCGATCCCGATGGCGACCCGCTCGGCGTATCGAAAGGTGCGCGACCGGGCGTCGTACGCGTTCGCGCTGATCTCGGTCGCCGCCGCACTCGAAGTCGCCGAAGGCCCAGGCGGGCCGACTGTGACCGACGTCCGCCTCGCGTTCGGCGGCGTTGCGCATAAGCCCTGGCGCGCCACCCGTGCCGAGGCTGCCCTCCGCGGCAGCGCTACCACCGACGAGGCCTTCCGCGCGGCCGCCGAAGCCGAACTCGCCGACGCCGTTCCCCTTGAAAGCCCGCTCGGCGGCAACGGGTTCAAAGTTCCGCTGCTCATCGGCACGGTCACCACGACACTGCGCCGCCTCGCCAAGGAGGGGTCGTGACCTCGATCGATGCCGACGCCATGGGCACCTCCCTCCGCCGGGTTGAGGGCCCGGCCAAGGTGACGGGCAGCGCACGTTATGCCGCTGAGGCCCCCATCGCCTCACCCAGCGGGCCACCGTTGTATCTGCGCCCAGTGCAGGCGACCATCCCGTGTGGACGGATCACCCACATCGACACGTCGGCGGCGCTGGCACTGCCCGGCGTGGTTGACGTACTGACCCACGACAGCCTCTCCGCATCCGGATGGCCGCCGCTGATCAAAACGGATAATTCCGAACTCTTCGTGCTGCAGGACCGCGACGTGCGGTACCGCGGCCAGTACATCGCCGCAGTGCTGGCGGAAAGTCTCGAGGTCGCGCAAGAAGGCACTGACCTGGTCACCGTGACCTACACCGAGACCAGGCAGCACACGGCCTTCAGCGAACACGCCTCCGACGGCTACACGGCGAACGTACTGCCCACAGCGTTTCCCGCCAGCTCCGCCGCTGGCGACCCCACTGCTGCCTTGAGCGACGCTGCGGTCACGATACGGCGGACCTACACCACTCCGGTCGAGCACCACGGCCCGATGGAACCGCACACCACGAAGGCGCGCTGGGACGGCAACCGGGTCGAGGTGCACGAGTCCAGCCAAGGTGTCGGAGAGGCTCGGCGGTCGATCGCGCAGGTCTTCGGCCTGGAACCCGAGGCGGTGACGGTCCGGTCGTCGCATGTCGGCGGCGGATTCGGCACGAAGGGGTTCCTGCACGCGGGCACGATCCTCGCGGTTCTGGCGGCACGGCAAGTCCCCGGCCGATCGGTGTGCTTTGCCTTGTCGCGCCGGGAAATGTTCGAAACCGTCGGCTACCGGCCCGCCACCGTCCAGCACCTCGCCCTCGGCGCCAGCGCCGACGGCAGGCTCGTCGCGATCACCCATGACGTCGTGGCAACCAGCGCACGCTCGGGGGAATTCGCCGAGCCCGCCGCTGCGATCAGCCGCACGATGTACGCCGCGCCGCACCGGCGGACGAGCCACCGCCTCGTGCCACTGGACCGCAGCGTCCCAACCTACATGCGCGCCCCTGGCGAGGCTCCGGGCAGCTTCGCGGCCGAATGCGCCATGGACGAGCTCGCGCTGGAACTCAGCCTCGATCCCATCGAACTACGAGTGCGCAACGAGCCGTCCGTCCACCCCGAGTCCGGGCTCCCGTTCTCCAGCCGCGGCCTGGTGGCTTGCCTGCGCCAGGGCGCCGAGCGCTTCGGCTGGGCAGGGCGCGACCCCGCGCCGCGGTCCCGGCTGAGCGATGGATGGTGGCACGGCACCGGGGTCGCCGCGGCAACATACCCGACCAAGCGCTTTCCCGGTTCGACCGCGAACATCCGCTTCGAGCGAGGCCATTACCTGGTGGAGATCGGTGCTGCCGACATGGGGCAAGGCGCACGCACAGTGCTTACCCAAATCGCCGCGGACGCCCTCGGAACGGACGTCGAAAGGGTGACTGTCGCTATCGGAGACACCGATCTTCCGCCCGGGTCGCTGGGCGGGGGCTCATCCGGCACCACGTCGTGGGGATCAACCATCGTCGAGGCCGCCGGCCATTTCCGCGACAAGTGGGGCAATGACGCGGAGGACGGCGCCGAGGCCGACGCCATCGGGACCGAGAACCCATGGGACGGCAAGCTCGAAATGGACTCTTACGGCGCGCAGTTCGCCGAAGTCGCCGTGCACGCCGACACCGGGGAGATCCGGGTTCCGCGGCTGCTCGGGGTGTTCGCGGCCGGCAGGATCATCAACCCGGCACTGGCCCGCTCGCAACTGTGCGGGGGCATGATCTGGGGGTTGTCCATGGCCCTGCACGAGGAAAGTGTCGTGGATCCGCGGTTCGGTCACGTAGTCAACCACGACTTCGCCAGCTACCACATCGCCTCGCCCGCCGACATCGGCGTAATCGACGTGGAATGGATCGACGAGGACGATCCCTATGTCAACCCGATGGGCGCCAAGGGCGTCGGCGAGATCGGCATCGTCGGGGCAGCGGCGGCGATCGCCAACGCCGCCTTCCATGCGACCGGCGTCCGGATCCGCTCGCTGCCCATCACCATGGACGCATTCCTGTGATCGTAAGCGTTTCGTCAAACGGCAGAAATCCCCCGGCTGACCGGCGAACAAAACTCCGCACACTCTCGCGGAGGGTCTGCGGTTTCGGCTGGTCCCAGGCGTGTCCCGGAGCGGCCCAGAAACGGGGTCGCTCCGAGAAGTCGCACCTCAGATCGCCAGGGTCTTCCGGAGGACGTGGCTGGCCGAACGACACAGGAACTTCCGGTTCGTCGCCCGCCGTCGCCGCTCGTCATCCTTCGCCCCTCAACGCATCTCCGGGTTCAGCGTGGTCGTCGAGGATCGATCTGAAAAACCTCGAACCTCCGCGGCCAGCTGGCGGGTGAGTCGCTGGCCCGGTCGGCCGCCCACCGTCATCGCGATCTTCTCCACCATTCCATGCAGCAGCGGAGTCCGTCGCGCGTGCGGCGAGGTGAGCCCAGTGGCCTGTTCGGCGAAGGTCTGCTTCGAACATTCTCGCTGCCGCAGAAGAATCGCCGTGCCTGCAGGCAGATCACCGTCTTCTGACCCCTGCCACCGGGCCTGACAGGTATCGGCTGTGAACCCGTTCTGACCTGTCACCGCAGCCGGCGCAGGCAGCGTCGGGCGCGAGAACGCTCGCCAGCAGTCGCATAGCTGCCAGAGCCTGAATACTCCCCCACAGACGGCCGGATAGGACCCCGCTGGTGGCCACTGGGTTCCTCTGAACGGCCAGGTATCTCTCTTGTGGACAGTCCAGGACGTCGTGCGGCGAAGCAGCGCGACGTGAAGAGCAGCAAGGAGACCGTGGCGATCCTCCAGACCTACGACCTCACGGGGAGGTACCGCGCGACAGACCGCCGTCGCGGCGCAAGGAAACATCTGCGTATCGCGCACGCAAAGCTGTCGGAGATCGGGTTGGAAGCGTTCACCCGGGGAAGTGGCCGTGGCCGCTCCAAACCCACCTATGACCGCCTGACCAGGCAGGAGATGCATATCGCGCGCCAGGTAGCGGCGGGCGACATCGAACGAGGTGGTCACGCACTTGTTCCTCAGCCTGCGCTCGGTAGACGCCCACCTTCGCGACATCTTCGCCAAGCTCACGCCGCACCGACCTCGACGTCCTCGCACGCCAGATGCCCTTGGTACGCAGGCGGCTCCTACGCAGGTCTCACGGACGCGAGCCGTCCTCCGCCACCAGCACGATGGTCGTAGTTCGACCACACCGATTGCACGAGGGTCTCCGCTCCGGAGGCTCTCCTCAGGAGAGGACCTCCCATGTTCGCCACCCCTTCCGCCCAGGCCGTCGACACGGCCGCTGGCCCCGCCTCGTGGGCGGACCGCATCGGACGCACCCTCCTGGCGCTCTGCGCGGCCTCCACCCTCGTCGCGTTCGCGGACGGCATCACCCGCATCGGCGACGCGCCCGCGGAGTACGTGCTGACGGAGTTCTGGCGGACGACCGCATACCTGGTGTTCGCGGGGCTGTGGGCGTTCCTCGCGGTCGCGCCGCGCACGCAGCGGGGCATGTGGGAGCTGCTCTTGCTGCACAAGACCTTGGTGACCGTGCAGGCCATCGCCTACATCGACCTGCCCTACGCCGTACGGACGGCATGGATCGACGGGCTCCTCGTAGTGGCGACGGTCGTGGCCTACGTCCTGTGCCGCGGCTGGTACGCGTGGCGGCGGCCCGAGGCACCGCAGGTCGCCCTCGACGCCTGAGCCGACCACTCCCCCGCACTGATCCGACCGGAGATCACCAAGCCCACGTCCCCATTGCCTGCCCGGACCATCCCGGTGGCGGCATCCGCCACGGTCGTCGGCCGGTTCGCCATGCTGGCAGCAACTCCGCTTGCCTTCTCCCGCGCGACGAGCACGGCTGTGGTGGTGGAGCGTCGCGCTCACCTTGCCGAACGGGCCTGACCGGAGCGCGTGCGTGTCACAGCGGCATGTCCCGGAGCTGGCGGCGCGAGGCGATCCCGAGCTTGCGGTAAATGTTGCCCAGGTGCGTCTCGATAGTGCGGGGGCTGAGGAACAGCATTCCGGCCACCTCCTTCGACGTCGCCCCGGTCGCCACCTTCCTGGCGATCATCCGCTCCTGAGCGGTGAGGCCGCCGAGCGGATCGGTGCTGGCGGCGCGGGCGCGCTCCCCGGTGGCGAGCAGCTCGCGGGATGCCCGGTCGGCGAAGGCGTTCGCGCCGATGGCGGTCAGGAGCTGGTGGGCGGCGCGGAGTTCGACCCTGGCCTCGGCACGCCGGCGATTCCGGCGCAGCCACTCGCCGTAGAGCAGCCGGGATCGCGCGTAGTACACGCGCACCTCGCTGCGGGACAGTTCGTCCACCGCCTCCCGGTAGTGCGCCTCGGCGGACGGGCCATCATCGAGCAGGGCCCGCGCGAGCAGGTGCGCCCCGACGGCCCACGGGGTGGGGCACGCGGCGGCGATCGCCGCGAGCCGATCCAGCGAGCCGGTGGCGGCCTCCGGCCGCCCGGCGCGGGCCGCGGCCTCGACGAACTCGTGGTCAATCTGCCAGAGGGTGTGGTTGCCGACGCTGCGCTGCTCGAGTGCCACCTCGCACGCCTCGATGGCGGCCTCGTAGTCGCCAAGCCCGTTGCGGACCACCGCGGTGGCGTACGGCTCGTTGAGCAGATCGCTGCGGCCGGTGCGCCGACCCAGCATCGCCCGCAGTTCGTCGTACCGGACGCTGTCGCCACGCCACGCGAACAGGATCAGCTCGGCGTATCCGAGACTGATCACCCCGGTGGCCTCGTCGATAGCCAGTCCCTCCTCGACGGCGGCCTCCGCCGCGTCGAACCGGCCGAGCGCGGCCTGGGCGATGGCGTGCATCCGCAGCGCCTGCGCCAGCACGGGCACCGCACCCTGGCGGCGGGCCAGCTCGACTTGCCGGGAGGACAACGCGCTCATCGCCTCGCTGTCACACAGGTCCAAGGCCATCATGCAAGCGAAATCCAACCACCACGGGCTTGTGGTCTCCGCCGCGGCCGCCTCGGCGAACGCCGCCACCGCGCGGCGCATCGCGGGGATCACCTGCCCGACGGGCAGCAGGATCTGGTCGAGCTCCGCGTCCAGGAGCAGGTCGACCGGCCGTGGTGGTTCCCGGTCCGGAGCTCGCGCCCGCATACTCCTGGCCAGGCCCCGGAGACGACCGGGCCGTCGCTCGAAAATCATCGAGGAGGAGAAGGCCTCCAGGTAGGTCTCGCGAGCAGCGTCGACATCGAGGTCATCGGCCGCCTCGGTGAGGGCGGCAGCGGCTTCCGTGCTGCGCGCGGTGAGATACTCGGAGGAGGCGCGCAGCAACCGCACCTGTGCGCGGTCGGCCGGATCGGTCGTTCGCCGCTCGGCCTGCTCGATCAGGTCCCGGGCGGCGGCCAGCTCACCGGCCCGGAGCATCCCGCGGGCCGCCAGGAGCAGTCGCTGCGTCCGACGCCGGGTTTCGGGCGTGATGTGCGCGGCACGTTGGAGCATCGCCGCCGCCGCGGCGTGGCCACCGCGAACCACGGCCCGGTCGGCCGATGCCTCCAGCTCCGCCGCGACGTCCTCGTCGACATCGACGACAGCGTGGGCGCGGTGCCAGGCGCGCCGATCGGGATCGCTCCCGGCGTCCGTCGCCTCCGCGAGAGCAGCGTGGACGACCCGGCGCGTCGCGGGGCTCGTCCCCCCGTAGGCCGCGGACCGCACCAGGGGGTGACGGAACCGCAGTCTGGGTCCGAGGACGACGAGCCCGGCGTCCTCCGCGACGGCCAAATCGGCGGCATCGAGCCCGAGACCGGTCGCCGCACGACGCAGCAGGCCGACGTCGCCGACCGGCTCCGCCGCGGCCAGCTCGACCACGGACCGAGCCGATCGCGGCAACCGGTCGAGACGCCCGACATACCGCTCCACCAGCAACTCGACGACATCATCGCGTGGTCCGGCGTGCTCTGCGGCGCCCAGCCCGAGCGGCCCGGCATCCCGGGCGAACTCGACAAGGGCCAGTGGGTTGCCGTCGGCCTCGGCCACGATCCGCTCGACGATCTCCTCGTCCAGTCCGGCCCGGGCCGTCGCACGCAGCAGCGCGGCCGCGGCCGGATCGCCCAACCGCGGCAACGACAGCTGGGGCAGCCTCGCGAGACCCGGGACCGAGCCCGCCTCGCGCGCGACGAACAGGGCCGCGACGGGCTCCGCCGCGATCCGGCGGGCGACGAACGTCAGCACCTGCATCGACGCCGAGTCCAGCCACTGCGAGTCGTCCACCACGCAGCACACCGGCCGGTCCCCTGCCGCGTCCGCCAGCAGCCCCAGAACCGCGAGCCCCGCCAGCATCACGTCCACCGGCGCGGCCGAGCCGGGTCCCGCGGACAAGCCGAACACGGCTTCCAGCGCTCTGCGCTGCGGCTCCGGAAGGTCGGCGCGCCGGTCGAGGACGGGCGCGCAGAGCTGGTGCACCCCGGCGTACGGGATGTCGCTCTCGAACTCGGTGCCGGTCGCTCGCAGCACCAGCCAGTCGTCCAGCCCGTCGACCGCTGCGTTGACGAATACCGACTTGCCGGCACCGGCGCCCCCGAGCACCAGCAGGGCTCCGCCCTCGCCACGGGCCGCCGCTCCGGTCAGCCGCGCGATCCGGGCAAGCTCGTCCAGCCGGCCGACCAGCTGCTGCATGTCCGACACATCCGATCCGCGTTCACCGGGTGATCAAGGCGGAATCATTCCACAGCGCGACCGCGCGCCTACGCACCCCGGTACCTGCGTAGTTCTCCCGGACGCGGCCCTTGCCCGCGTCGCGACATCGTTTCCGTCAACGACAGACGCACTTCGATCACCTGATTGACGAGGACAACGATGAAGAGCAACGGCCAGGCCACCGGAGACCACCGGCACCCGGCGCACGCGGCCACGACCGTCACCGAGATCGTCCTGCCCGGCGAGGTCGAGACGGACGGTCTGCAGGTCCGCACCCGCGAGTTCCCGGCACCCGCCGCGGGCCAGGTACTCCTGGCGATGGAAGCGACGGGGATCTCGTTCGCCGAGCAGCAGATGCGGCGCGGGAAGTACCCCAACCAGCCGGCGTTCCCCTTCGTCCCCGGATACGACGTGGTCGGCACCGTGACCGCGACCGGGCCGGGAGTCGACACCGCCCTGACCGGGTCCCGGTTCGCCGCCGTCACCAAGATCGGGGGCTGGGCGAGCCACCAGCTGATCGACGCCGCGGACCTGGTGGCGGTGCCCGACGGCCTGGACCCGGCCGCCGCGGAGACGGTGGTGGTCAACGGCATCACCGCGTGGCAGATGCTGCACCGCTCGGCGAAGGTGCGTCCCGGGTCGGTGATCGTCGTGCTCGGCGCCAACGGTGGCGTCGGGTCCACGCTCGTGCAGCTGGCCCGCCACGCGGGGATCACCGTGATCGGCACAGCCGCGCCGCGCCACCATGACGCCGTGCGCGAGCTGGGCGCGACGCCGGTCGCCTCCCGCGATCCCGAGATGTACCGACGCATCCGCGAACTCGCCCCGGACGGCGTCGACGCGGTTTTCGACCACATGGCCGGGGTCACGCTCGCGGACTCATGGAAGTTGCTGCGCCGCGGCGGAGCGCTGGTGGTGTACGGGACGGCGGCGACCAAAGACGACGGGAACAACTCCCAGCTGCCGTTCCTGAAGCTGTTCGCGCGGCTGGGGCTGTGGCAGGCCGCGCCCAACGGCCGGAGCGCGACGTTCTACAACTTCTGGGCGGGCCGGAGCCGGAGCCCCGGCACGTTCCGCACACGGCTGCACGAGGACCTCACCCAGGTGCTGAAGCTGGTGGTCGACGGCGTCCTCGTCCCGCAGATCGCCGCCGAGTTCCCGCTGACCGAGGCCGCGGCCGCGATGGCGCACGCCGAGTCGGGGACCGTCCGCGGCAAGGTCGTCCTGCGGCCGGCGGCGGGGCGGCCCTGACCGGCTCCGTTGCTCATCAGTCCCTCCCGACCACGTCTTTCCCCGCCCCATCCCCGCCACGGAGGCAACCGCCATGACCAGCACCGGCCTGCCCGCACCGGCCGCCCCCGAGACCACCGCCGTCACGATCGCCAGGAGCCCCGGAGAGGTCGACAGCCGCGTCACCTACGTCAGCTTCGCGGCCGCGTACATCCTCGGCCACGGGACCGCCGCGGTGTCCAAGGGTCCCGACCCGCTCGTCGCGATGCCGGGGTGGGTGCCTTTGGCCGTCCTCGGCACCGGGCTGGTGGTCGGCAGCGTCAACGCCGGCATCGCCGCCACCCGCGCCCGGCGTGGCGCCCCCGCACCCGACGCCCGCAGCGGGCAACTGCTCGGCATCTCGTGGATCAGTGCGTTCGTCGGGGTATTCCTGGCCGTCACCGGCCTCACCACCAGCCTGGGCATGCCGCAGCTACAGGACATCCTGTGGCCCACCGTCGCGGGATTCGTCGTCGGGCTCCTCTACCTGGGCGAAGGTGCCGCGCGTCGCAACCTCCTGCATTACGGCCTGGGGACCTGGCTCACCCTCATCTCGACGGCCGCGCTGTTCCTGGGCGTCCCGGCGCTGCTCTGGGTCCTCGCCGTCGCCGGTGGCGGCGGGTTCGCCGTCGCGGCCTTCCTGGAACGCCGCCGCCTCGCCACGCCCGCAATCCGCAACCGACGTCCGGCTTCCTGAGCCGGGAACGATCACGACCGACAGGAGAGAATCACATGATCTACCACGGCAACCGCGTCAAGATGAAGGACGGCGTCTCCCCCGAGGAAGCACGCGCAGCGCTCGAGATGATGCAGAGGTCGGCCAGCGAGATCCCAGTCGTCAAGTCCTGTGTCGTCGGCCAGGACATCGGCGTCGACTGGGACTTCGGAGCCGTGTTCGTCCTAGAGGACCTCGATGCCTACTGGGAGTACCTCACCCACCCCGCCCACGCCGCCGTCGAACGCGCCGGCCTCCCCCTGATGGCCAAGTTCGAGTCCTTCGACATCACCGACGACCTGGACCCCGGCTTCCAGGCCAAAGTCGCCGAACTGCAGCGACGCCATTACGAGACCGACCCCGAAGTGACGGCCATGGTGGCCTCCTTGCCGGTCAATCTCGGCAGCAGCGCGCTCTCCGGCACCGACCAGGCCTAGGCCGGGCCTCGGACAGCACATTTCAGTGTCCGTCCGGGACCACTCGCGTTTCCCGGTGAGCGAACCGACGCCGGCTCGCCCTCGCCCTTGTGCCTGCGCAGCCAGCGGCGCCTCCGTCGCCAATGCTGACTCCTCGAGAGGAACGACATCGTGACCGAGATGGAGCCCCGCCCGGGTCAGGCGCTCGTACGCACGGAAGCCTTCGGCGTCTCCATTGCCGCGTGGCCGTTGCCGCAAGGCAGGCGATGCGACCGGTCCCCGTTCCGTTTCGAGCCCGGCTACGACGTGGTCGGTGTCGTCGAGGCCGTCATGGAGACCGGCGGTGAGCGGGAGGCAGCACCGGTCCGCCCCGGTCAGCGCGTCGCCGCGCTGACCGGGGTCGGCGGCTGGCCGGACCGGGTCGTGCTCGCGACGGCCGACCTCGTCCCCGTTCCCGATGGGATCAGCGCTGAGGAGGCCGAGGCCGTCCTGGCCAACGGAGTGATCGCGCGAAGAATGCTCGCGGTGGCCGCTCTGGCACCCGGCGACGTCGTCGTGGTGCTGGGCGCCGACGGCGGCGTCGCATCGCTGCTCGTCCAGATGGCCCGCCGGGCGGGAGCCGAGGTCATCGGGGAGGCACCGAAACGCCACCTCCCCTTCGTGCGCGAACTCGGCGCCGTCCCGGTCGACCGCGACGGCGACCTCGCCGCAACAGTGCACGCGATCGCGCCTCGCGGCGCCGGCGCCGTGTTCGGCCACCTTGCCGGCCCAGCGATCGGGCAATCCTGGTCCTTGCTGCGCAAGGGCGGCATCGTCGTGTCGTCCGGTCACGATGGCAGAGGCGAGGCCAGGTCGCCGATGCCGACGCTGTTCGCCCGGATCACGGCCGGACGCCTGCTGCCCGACGGTCGCCACGGCGCCATGTTCGCCGGACGCCGACGAGATCCGCGCCAGTTCCACGCCGAACTGCGCGACGATCTCGATGCCGTGTTCGAACAGGTACGACGCGGAGAGTTCACCGCCCACATCGCGAGGGCCTTCCCGCTCTCCCAGTCCGCGGACGCGCTCCGCTACGCCCGGTCCGGAGTCGCCGCCGGGCAGATCGTCCTGGTCCCGGACGAGGCGTGAGTCCGGGGTCGGGTGCGCATCCGGCCCGCCAGGCTGGGGAATGAACCCCCGGCAGCCAGGCGGCGGCCGATACCGATGGCGCCGGTCAGGCCGGCGAGGCTGGCTCCTTCGCAGGCCTGCTCCCAGAAACCACGAGGGCACGCCGGAGCGCCCTGTCGGCGTCAAACCCCCTGCGCCGGCCGACGGAGGCTTTCTCGTGTTCGGACACGCCGTCGAACCTACCCCATTTGGTACCGATCGGTACTGAACGGAGTAGGGTCTTATTCAGTACCGATCGGTATTTAACTATTTGGAGGTCAGCAGCATGGGACAGTTCGTGGACAAGACGGCGGTCGTGACCGGCGGAAGCAGCGGGATCGGCCTCGCCGTGGCCAAGCGCCTCGCCGCCGAGGGCGCGCACGTCTTCATCACCGGCAGACGCAAAGCGGAGTTGGACGCGGCCGTCGAGGTCATCGGCGCGGCCACCGCGGTGCCGGGCGACATCTCGGACCCTGCCGACCTGGACCGGCTCTACGCCGAGGTCCGCGCCAGGGGCAAGGGCGTGGACACCCTGTTCGCGAACGCCGCGACGGCATCGTTCGTGACGCTCGAGCAGAGCACCGAGGAGGACTTCGACCGGATTTTCGGCGTCAACGTCAGGGGCACGCTGTTCACCGTGCAGAAGGCGCTGCCGCTGCTCAACGAGGGCTCCTCGGTGATCGTGAACTGCTCCACCCGCGCCGACGACGGCGTCGAGGCGTTCGGGGCCTACGCGGCCTCCAAGGCCGCCCTGCGCTCCTACACCCGGACCTGGGCCAACGAACTCAAAGGGCGGGGCATCCGGGTCAACGCGATCTCGCCGGGCACGATCGACACCCCCGGGATCGCCGGCATTGTCGGCGAGGAGAACGCCGAGGCGGCCAAGGCGGGCTTCGCGGCCCTGGTTCCGATCGGACGGATGGGAACCGCGGACGAGGTCGCCGCCGCGGTGGCCTTCCTCGCTTCGGAGCAGAGCAGCTTCATCCTCGGCGCCAACATCTACGTCGACGGCGGCGAGAAGCAACTCTGAAACACCACCGCGGTGCGCACAAGTTCGCCGCCGCTCAGGCCCCCACCTGACAAGCGACCTGCCGCTCGCGGGATCGGCCGAACTCTCTGCCGACGGTGCCGCGTCCGGGGGTTCGACCCGAGCCTGCCGCTGACTGCACCGTACCGGGCGAAGTCAGCCGAGCTGGATATCACGATGCGCACCGTGCAGGACTGGGTCGCCACCTTCCATCGCCGCGGCGATGGAAGGTGGGCTCGGCGGTGGGTGCACACGACTTTGGCGGTGATGGTCGAGCACACCGAGTAGCCAAAGCCGTCCCAGACGATGGTGATCGACCGAGCCAGTGCGCGGGTCGTTGCCCGTTTCGGACCGAAGCGGCGGGGTGCCAAGCCGCGCAGGGGCATTCCGCGTGCTCCTGACCACCCGGCCACCACCGTGTGGTCAGGAGTCACCGTCGGAAACGCCGAACCGTTTGACGGCGTATGGCTTCGCATAACCAGCACCGCATCCAGCACCTGCCGCGTCGCCGCAGACCCGCCGCCGTGAAGACTGGGCTCGCCGGCGAAAGCCCGCTCGTGCGGGAGGACTTCGTATTGCTGGGCGAGGGCGCGTTCACGGTTGTCGAATGAAGTCCCCAATTCAGGAAACAGCCGCGCTCAGCAGTGATTCGGGAACCAGCGCTGACCGATGTGACGAGGTTGTGGACGAGCCGGTCGCCGCTGATGTCCCGCTTGGGGCCGGCGAGGTGTCCGCTGTGTTCCAGTCCAGCGATTCCGTGGACGCTCGGTCAGGAGGGCGCCGGTCTCGCGCGCGGCGTGTTGACCGCTGACCACCTGCACCATGCCAAGGAAGGTGTGGGGTTTCCAAAAGTGTGCCACCGGTTTCACGCGGCTCGCTCGTACTCGTCGATCAGGCCTCCGGGAATCCAGCGTCGCCCAATTCGCTGAGAGCTGCGGTCTCACCGCGGGGTGGGTCGGCCGGCGCCTGTTGCAGTCCGGGACGTACTCGGCGAGCACGGCTCGCAGATGCCCCTCGTTGAGGATCAACATACGGTCGGCGAGTTCGGTTCTGGGTGTGAGCACGAACCGCTCGACTTAGCAGTTCGCCCGTGGACAGCATGGCGGGAATCCGTATCGCCTCGATACCCACATCTCCCAGGACGGCATCGAAGGAGACCGCGAACTGGCCAGCCCGGTCGCGGATAAGAAATCTGAACTCGTCGACTCGATCGCCTGGATCCATCACGAGTTTGCGGGTCTGCTGAGTGATCCATCTGCCGTCCGGTTCGTTGTCGTGCCGAGGATGCGGACGTAGCGGCTGCCGACCTCCAGCACGAAGAACACGTACGTCCGTTTGAGGGGAGCGCGCAGTCGACGTGGAAAAGTCGCAGGCCAGCATCGTCGAGGCCTGCGCAGGAACTGCCGCCACGTCGTGTCGGCATGCCAGGCCGGGGCCGGAGCCGGCGACACAACCCGGCATTTGCGAGCCCGAGACGAGCCCGAGACCACCGCCACACGACGACAGCAGCCGACACACCACGACACCGCCGAAGCCCCGCGACCACACGAAAGGGTCTTGTCCGACATCACTCGACACCACCCGACAGCTCAAACCGTGGACTCTTAACCAGCGGGTTCGGGGTTCGAGTCCCTGATGGCGCACAGTTCTGAATCGAAGCCCATCTGCAGGGTTCCTTCATCACGGGGATCTTGCCGGTGGGCTTTGATCATGAGTGGGACCGGCGTGGGGCCGAATGCGGCCGCACCCGTCGATGTTGCTTCTTAGCCACCCTTCCCCGGCTGCGGCGTCCCTTTCCTCGTCTGCGCTGTTCTCTCCTCCCTCGTTCTCGCAACGCGATCGCGGTGTCGCGGGCGGCCTCCAACACCAGCGCCGCGGTTGCCTCGGCAGCGCGGTGAGCCAGACAAGGCAGCACGCTCGTGTAAGTGTCCGCGGTGAGCACAATGCTGGAGTGCCCGAGCATCGCCTGCACGACCTTCAGATCGTTGCCCGCAGCCAACGACAAGCTCGCCGCGCCATGCCGCAGATCGTGCAACCGGACCGGCGGCAAACCCGCCTCTACCAACAATCTCGTGAACGTGTGCGTCACATATCCCGGGCTCAACGGCCCGCCGTCCCGGTTGGCGAACAGGAACCCGACCGGCCCACCACCGTCACCGTGCCGCCGCTGCGACCGAAGCACCCGCAACGCCGCCGCCAGGCCATGATCCAACGCCACCGTGCGCACGCTCGCCTCGGTCTTCGGCGGACACACCACCGTGCGGCCACCGCGGTCCTGGACCTGGTGCGACACCTGCACCACTCCGGCGTCGAGGTCGAGATCGCACCACCGCAGCCCCGCCACCTCACCACGCCGCAACCCGAGCAACGCCACCGCCAGATACAGCACGTACAACGGGTGACCGCGAGCATGCTCCAGGAATTCGGCCGTCTGTTTCGCCGTCCACACCGCCACCGGCGGACGCTCCCCGGTAGCTCGCCAATGCGCCACCCGCGCATCCGTCCACACCACCGCGCGCGGCCGCCGTCCCGAGGGCAACTCCACCAGATGCGCGGGATTTCGCTCGATCAACCCGACCCGGATCGCGCCGTTCAACGCCGCATGCAGCGTGCCGCGGATCCTCACGAACGTCGCCGGCGACAACGGCCGCTGTCGCGTCGCGTTCGCCCGGACGAGCCCGACGAACATCGCCTGAACCCGCGCCACCGTCAATGACCGCAACGGCACGCTCCCCAGACACGGCTTCAGATAGTCGTTCACCTGCTGCGTGTACAGCCGACGCGTGTTGAAACTCAAGCTCTGCCTCATCTCCAGCCAAATGTCCAACCACTGCCCCACCGTCACCGCACCCCGCCCCGGAACCACATCCGCCCCCAGCAGATACGCCCTGGCCTGCTCGGCAGCGGCACGGGACCGCAAACCGCCGCGGCGCACCCGATGCCGACGACCGTCCCGGCCACACGGCAACTCCAGCGAGAAATACCAACTCCCATGGCCCCGCTCCCCCAACCGAGGACAACGCCCGCCACCCGCTTCACTTCGCGTCTTGCAGCCGCACCGCTTGTACACCGCCGCTCGCCTCATCACGACCTCCTTGCCGGACACCCCAGCGTGCGCCTCCGTCTCTTCAACCACCACACGCTGCTCGCGGGGATAGCCTGGGCGAATAACCAGCGCCCCCAGACGCCGCCGCAGAGTCAAAGTCACCGTCGAAGCGATCGTCGACATCACCGACGAGAACGCACTCGAACAAGCCGCCATCGCCGACATCGAAACAACACAGTTCTCCGTTTCGCCCGGCAGCGACCTCACTGTCGCGCAGGTCCGGCAGCAAGAGCAGGACCACATCCGCGGCGACGCCGTCGCCGCCGTGCAATGGTTCATCGACTCCGGCGCGGTGATCGACGATCACCCCGGCATCGAATTCGCCGAAGCCACCGAGTCCGCCATCGAGATCGACGAACACGACATACCACTCTCGGTCTGGCCGCAGTTCGCAGAACTCTTCCCCCTGTGCACCTGCGGCGCGGACACCTGCGACCAGTGCAGCGGCTTCCAAGTGACACCACGAACAGCAGCAGCCCTGTGGACTGCTGCCGGTCTCCTCGCCGACCATGCCTACGACGATGTGCTCGAACACGGCGACCAGCACGCGGACGACGCCGGCAGTTGGTTGGTGTTCGACGAATTCCCGCGGATCACCTGGCGACAGAACGTCGTCTGGCGACGACAGGCCGCGCGCTCCTTCGACGACCTCAGCAGCGACCTGGCCGCCGGCGACTGGCCCGAACCCCGTTGCCCAGCCGAAGAAATGGCGCTGCACCTCATCCTGCGCTACGCGGAATCCGCCGTCGACGACGACTGGGCCAGCCTCACCGGACGCTACGCGGACCTGCCGGAGCACAAGGACGACCACAACTGGAACATGCTCACCGAAATACTCTTCCAAGACACCGACATACTCGCGCTGTTCAGCAAACGACTCGACGGCATCGAAGACCCCGCCACCGACCAAAACCGAAAACTCGGCATCGGCGACTACCGGCCCCAAGCCTGGTTCGAATGGTTCCTCAACATGGAACCGCGGGACACTGGACGACCCTTCCGCCGCTGAACGGGATGAACGCCAGACTACCGTCGAACTTGCTCATCATCCCCGGCATGTGCTCAGCCCGCATACAGAATCGCGGTCTTTACTTGTACACGGAATCCGCATCAGGTCCTGTCCCGATGGCTGCCTGGCCGTCGTAGCCGTTCCCCGCCGGTTTCGACCGCTTGGCGGTGTCCACGTACCCGCTGAAGTCGGTCAGGTGCGAGACCGCGAGCGCGCGGACCCCGGCGCGCTGGGCGACGGAGCCGACTTCTCCCACCAGGGTGCAGGCCTCCTGCATGTGATTTTTCACCACGGCGGACGTCCCGGCCTTGGCACGGCCGACAACGGCACCGCATCGGCGATGTCTCGAGCTTGCGCTCGCGAACCCGGCGCGCGTGCGCAAGCCTGCGCTGGGTTAACGCGTTCCGTCCTCGCAAGAGGGCTACGGCCACATCGCCGCGCACTAGCAACACAATCATGGTGGGGTTGACCCCAACATCCTGGCGCAAGCGGCGTGTCGTCAGCACAGACTCGACCGGCACTATCGCCAACGGCGTCGTTGGCCGACACCCCATTCCGGCTGCCCTGGCCGGCCTCCTTCAGGTCGCAGATGACGCGGTACTTGTCCAGGAAGCCTCCATTGTCACCGGTATGCGGATGCTCCACGAGCACGCCGGCCTCATCGTCGAACCATCAGCGGCACTCGGGGTCGCGGCGATCATCGAAAACCCCGGGGGGCTTCGTCGGCCGTGGCCGGCGACGGGGTGTTCGCGTAGCGGCTGACGAACTCGCGGATCTCACAGGCGACGAGGTCGGGAGACTCGTATGGGGCGAGATGTCCTGCGTCCGACAGGAAGACCAGCCGGCCTCCGGGCATCGCATGGACGTCGGCGATCAACTTGTCCTGCGGGGCGATGGTGTCTCTGCCGCCGATGACGTAGCACGTCGGCACGGCGATCTCGGGCAACTCCTCGAACATGCTCGTGTAAGCACCGCCGCCGGTTCCGAGCCAGCTGTGCCAGAACTGCTCGGTGACCGCGCTGGTCATCGTGTGTACGACGTCGGTCGTCTTGCTCGGCTCCAGCGAGATGGCCCCGATGGCCTGCGTGATGGCTTCGACGTCACGGAAGGACTTGTGGAACCCTTCGATGACTGGATCGCCCGCCTCGGTACCGCCCGCGTTCCACGGCATGAGCGCCATGACCGCGGACACCTGACCGGGCCGGTCGAGAGCGATCCGCACGCTGAGCGCGCCGCCGAAGGAGAGACCGACGAGGGCGAAGCGTTCGAGGCCGAGCTGATCACAAGCGTCGATCACCGGTTCGGCGATCCGGGCGAGGCTTGATCCGTCGGCGGGCGCGTGGACTGAGCCCGCGTGGCCCGGCAGGTCCATGAGAACGAGGCGATAGCCGTCGAGCAGGGGTGCCACCTCGGACCAGCAGTTGAGCGAGCACCCGAGTCCGGGCAGCAGAACGATCGAGTCCGGTCCGTTTCCCCGCTCCTCGTAATGCATGCCGTTGGTCGTCGTCGGCATGAGATTCCTCCGTATGTCACGTGATCCGGGATGTCGGCGGCCGCCGTTACGCCAGCGACAGGCTCGAGCGAAGTGCGGCGAGCAGATCCGCCACCTCGGAGAGCCCGGTAGCAGTGCCGAAGACATAGAAGTCCGGGCGAACCAGCACGGCCACGACGCCGGATTCCTTGAGCCAGCCGCTCAGCGCCTCGCCCTCTTCCCGGACCCCCTCGACGCCGACCACCACGGACCGCAGTCCGATCGCGCGCTCGAGTTCCGAGACGGCCTCGGTCGTCGCCGCGTCCAGTTCGACCAAGCTGAAGAGAGTGAACCCGCTGCCGAGGACGTCGTCGGACCGCTCGGTCTTCCCGTTGCCCGTACGCAGAAAAGGCTGTACGGCCAAGTGACCGGCCAGCGGTTGTCCGTCTTGGAAGCCTGCGCCGACAGGCGGCTCGAACGGCGGCGGAAGCTCGGTCGCCGACCGCATCTCCGCACGATGCCGCGCAGCACGAACGGGGTCGGTCTCGCAGACGACGGTCCCTACCCGGACCGACTCTTCGATGTAGGCGATGACCTGTGGCCTTCTCGAGAGCGTGTACAAGTCCAGCAGGTCCGGACCCGCGGCGCCGGTCAGCACGAGATCGAGCATCCAGCTGAGGGTCGCGGCGTCCCGGATGCCAGAACTCATGCCTTGTCCGAGGAACGGCGGCATGACGTGGGCGGCGTCGCCGGCGAGCAGCACCGACCGGTGGCGGAACGTATCGGCCACGATGGACCGGAACTGGTAGACCGTCCGCCGGATCACCTCCCCCTCGTGCGGGCCGATCCAGGGCCTGAGCAGTTCCCAGACGCGTTCGGGCTGCACCATCTCGGCGGGATCGTCGTCCTCGAGGAGCATGAACTCCCAGCGGAAGTACCGGTCGGCCACCCGGCCGAGGTGGTTCGGCCGCGCGGGGTCGAGCACCTGGCCGGTGTCCGGGATGTCCAGGGCCGGGGCGCCAGGCCTTGGCCGGACGTCGACGACCAGCCAGTCGCCCCGGAACCCGAGTTCTCTCGCCGGAGTTTCGCAGAGCGTCCGCACCGCGCTGTTGGCGCCGTCCGCCCCGACCGCGTAGCGAGCGGTGACCACGCGTCCGTCCGCCAGCGTAGCCACCACGTGGTCGGCCTCCTGGCGCAGGCAGACCAGCTCCGCGCCGAACCGGACGTCCACAGTGGACGCTCTGCGGACCGCCGCGTCCAGTGCATCCTCGAGTTCCGGTTGGTAGAAGTGGTACGAGGCGTCCCAGCCGGAGGGAGCGCTCCATCCCCTTGGCAGACGGGAAATCACGCCTCCGTCGGGATCGAGGAATTCGTATACCCGCGCTGGTTCGGCGATGCGCCGCACCTCGTCGGCGATGCCCAAAGATTGAAAGACGCGCATGATTTCGTGATCGAAGTGTCCGGCCCGAGGCGTCTCGTAGCGCCCGACCCGGCGTTCGCACACCAGCACGCGGTGCCCTGACGACCCCAGCAGCGCAGCGAGGGTCTGGCCGACCGGGCCGTACCCGACGACGAGGACATCCGCGTCCGGCGCGGCCGTGGACGCGCGGGGTTCATCGGCAAGCTTCATGTGTCCCAACCCTTCCCTTGCACAGCGGCGTGCAGGCGTCGGAAGATCACCTCAGGCGGCGTCGATGTCCAGTACGATCCGGCCGCGAGCGCGGCTGGCCGCGTGGAGCATCCGCCACGCGTCGGCGGCCTGCTCCAGAGGGAAGGAGCGATTCACCGGGACGGACAGCTTCCCGGACTCGGCGAGCGCAGCCACTTCCGTCAGCTCGTCGGCGTTCGCGCGTGCCCACACCAATTGGCCGCCCTGATCGGGAGCGGTGATGTCGGCCACGGAGGCGACCCGCGCGGGATACTTCAAGACCTTCCGCGAGACGGCCACCGCGTCCCCGCCGTAGAAGTCGAGCGCCGCGTCGACGCCCGCCGGCGCCAGTTCGCGCACCCGCTCGGCCAGTCCTTCTCCGTAGCTGACCGGTGTGGCGCCGAGTTCGCGCAGGTAGTCGTGGTTGCGCTCGCTGGCGGTGCCGATGACGTTTGCGCCCCGGTCGGCGGCGATCTGCACGGCGAGCGTGCCGACGCCGCCTGCGGCCCCGTGGATCAGGACGGTGTCGTTCTCGCCGATGTTGATGCGTTTGATGGCTTGGTAAGCCGTCAGCCCGTTCAGCGGCAGACAGGCCGCGTGCAGCCAGTCCCAGGACGCCGGCTTGCGTGCCAGCGTGCGGGCCGGGGCGGAAACCAATTCGGCGTAGGTGCCGTTCTGCGCCCAGTCCTTGACGACGAAGCCGATCACCTCGTCGCCGATCTCGAACTCGGTGGCGCCGAAACCGCGAGCCTCGACGACGCCGGACATCTCGAAGCCCGGGATGAGAGGGAAGTGGGTCACCATGATGCCGTCGAGAGTGCCGACGGCGATCTTTTCGTCGCCCGGGTTCACTCCGGCTGCCTTGACCCGGACGAGGAACTCCCCGGGCGCGACGGCCGGTGTCGGCTGTTCCGTGAGTTCCAGGTCGTCCGCGCCGCCGTGCCGCGGGAGTGCGATCGCTTTCATGGCCACCTCGATGATCTTGTCGGGAGTCGGATGTGTGATCGCCTGCGTCACGTGCGGCCGAGCTGGGCGCGGAACCAGTCGCAGACGAATTCCGTGCGCTCGGCAGAGTGGTTGTACATGGTGTGCTCGCCGTCGTCCCAAACCCGCAGGGTGGGATGCGCCGACAGGTCGAGGAACACCTTCTGCTGGTCGAGGCTGACCAGCGGGTCGTTGCCGCCGTGCAGCACGAGCATCGCCGCGCTTGTGCGCTCGGCCGCCGGGTCGAGCCACAGGGTGCGGAAGACGGCTGCGGCTTCGTCGTCGGTGTCGACGCCCAGGAGCGCCCGCGATTGTTCGCGTGCAGTCCGGAACGGCAGCGGCTCCGGCTTCGCGCTGGCCCCGTTGACGCAGCACGCGCCGAAACGGCTGTCGTGCACCGCGGCACGGGCGGCGAGCAGTCCGCCGAAGCTGTTGCCCCACACCCCGAACCGGCCGTCGTAGCCGGTACGGGCACGCACGGCGTCGAGGACAGTGCTGAAAACTCGGTCGACGTTCCCGTCGAGGTGGAGTCCGCCGGCCATGCGCGAATCACCCTGGCCCGGTGCCTCGAGCAGAAGAGCGGACAGTCCCCGTCGGGCCAGTGCTTCGGCCTGCTGGTGAAAGGCCGGGCCCCAACCGCTTTGCCCGCCGACAATGACCACTGCGGGGCCAGGACGATCGCCGGTGCGGCTGACGAACCAGGCGGTGCAGTGGCTCTGCCGGAACGGGATCGACAGCCGTTCCACGCGCAACTCGGTGTCGAGTTCGGCCGCGGCCTCGTAGGCCCGGATGAGCTGGGCGTAGAGCGCGCGTTTGGCCGGGCGGTCGGTGTTGAAGGCCATCTGCGCGAAGATCAGGCAGGCTGTTGCCCGGCGGTAGCACGCGGCCGCAGTCTCGACATCACCGCGGCCGGCGGCCGCCTCCGCGCGGGCCGACTGCGCCTCGGCCAGCCGAGCCGCGACTTCGTGCCACGGTTCCGAAACGGCCGCGTTGGCCAGGCGGACGGCGTCCCCGTGGTCCATGCCGTAATCGAGCATCCGGGACATCGGCATGGCACGCAGCAGCGCGGCCCGGAGCTTGACCGGGTCCTCCGCCGATACGGGAGCGTCCATCAGCGCGCGGCTTCGCCGGCGAATCGCGGTCGGCTTCCGCCCTCTTGCCCTGTCGCGCCCCGGGCTCGCAACGGAACGACCGGCACCGCCTCGGTGACGGTGTTGCGCAGCTCGCCGAGACCTTCGACCGCCGCGACGACCTCGTCGCCCGGCCGCAGCCAGGGGTAGGCCGCCGAGCCGTGAGTGCGGGACAGTTCCAGGATGCAGCCGGTTCCGCAGGTGCCGGAGCCGATCACATCGCCGGGCCGCACTTCGGCACCGCGGGAGGCGTAGGCGATCATCTCGCCGAACGACCAGTGGATGTTTGACCACACGGCGCGGGAGTAGGGGGCATCGTTGACCGTGCAGGACATTTCGAGACGATATCCGTTGCCCTCGCGGAAATCGGCGATCTCGTCCGGGGTCACGAAGTACGGGCCGAGGCTCGTCGCGGTGTCCTTGCCTTTCACCGGTCCCATCGACAGCTTCATCTCGCGCTGCTGAACGTCCCGGCCGCTCCAGTCGTTGAGCACGCAGTAACCGGCGATGGCGTGTTCGGCGTCCTTGGCGGTCAGGTCGCGGCCGCCGCGCCCCACCACCGCGGCGACCTCCAACTCGAAGTCGAAACGCTCCGCGCCCGGCGTCATCGCCACCGGCCCGCAGCCCGTCACGGCGTAGGGATTGGAGAAGTAGAAGACGGGCAGCTCATACCAGTCCGGGTCCATCTCGAGGCCCCGCCAGGCGCGGCCTGCCCGGACATGCTGTTCGAAAGCATAGAAGTCGCGGACTGTCGGAGGCGTCGCGATCGGCGACAGGGCAACGATGTCCGGCAGCGGCACGGCCGTGCCGCTGCGCAGCGCGGTCCGTCCAGCCGCGAGCAACTCGCCCTCGCCTGCCTCGATGAGAGGCAACAGGTCCGCCACGCCGTCCACGACCCGGACCAGGTCGCCGTCCACGACGCCGACGCGTGCGGACATCCCGTCCGCGTAGCGAACGAACTTCACTGCCTTGCCTCCTTGGTTTCGGCGGCATCGGCCGCCATCGCTTGTTCACGCGTCCAGGCGCGGTAACTCTCCTCGGTGAAACCCGTCGCGCCGTGGCGCTCGACCGAAGTCCGGATGGCGTCCAGAAGCTCCTCGGGATCGGTCTCGATGTCGATGTGCTCGACGAAGGGCTGTCGTGCCACGAGCCCGGTCTGCCAGTAGACCTCACACCGGTTGCCCTCGGGGTCGTAGAAGTAGACGCCGATGGCATTGCCGTGCGAGACGATCATGTCGAGCCGGACGTCGTGTTCCCGGAAACGTCGATGGAAGCCGAGAATGTCCTCGAAGCGCGCGCACCGGAACGACACCTGCTGGATAAGTTTGACTCCGACCGGCGCGTCCCGGCCCTCGGCTAGGAGCAGTTCGTGATGCTCGGTGTCCGGCCGGGCGGACAGGAACCAGATGCCGAGCCGTTCGTCATGGTCGGTGACCGTCAGTCCGAGCACGCCGGCGTAGAACGCCAGCTGCCGGCTCACGTCGTGACAGCGCAGGCCGACATGGCCGAGTTCCGCGATGGACGGCGCTGGAGTCGTCACGCCGCTCCTTCAAGGCAGTGTTCTGCAGAACAGATCATGTTCTGCATGGTAGGCATGATCTCGCGCCTCGTCAACGGCGATGTTCTGCCGAACAGTAAATGTTCTGCTCATCAGAACCACGACAAGGCGGGCACATCGACGGAATGGCGGCTGCGGACTGACTCGCGAGATCCGCCGAGACACCGAGGGGGCCTCCGGCTATTCTGGCAGCCGAAATGCAGTTCAATCACCAGAACAGCCACGCCGAACTGGCGACGGCGAGATGGAGGGGTTGTGGCAGTTCCGGCCGCCTACCCGGTGGAAGCGATCGACAACGCCGCGCGGATCCTGCTGATGCTGGTGGATAACCCGTCGTTGCGAGTTGCCGACGTGTCCGCCGAACTCGGGGTGGCCAGGTCGACCGCTCATCGGATGCTGACCACCCTGCAGGCTCGCGACCTGCTCCGCCAGGACGCCCAGACCAAGAGCTACGGACCTGGGCCCGCCCTGGCCAGGCTCGGCATCGCCGTGATCGGGGCAGGCGCCCTCCGCGACGAAGCGCGTCTCCTGCTGGAAAAGCTCGTCGACGACACCTCCGAAACCGCGCATCTGCTCGTGCTGGAAGGCACGGAGACCGTCTTCGTCGAAGGCGTGGAGAGCCGGCAGGTAATCCGTGCCGGGCTGCGTACCGGGCAGCGAGGCCCGGCGCACGCGTCTGCCGCGGGGAAGGCTCTGCTCGCCGAGCTTTCCCGCGAAGAGCTGCGGCGCCGCTATCCGGGCGCCCGGCTGCGAGGCGGAACTGAGCGCGCGGTGAGCACCCGCCGGGCACTCGAGGCCGAACTCGAGAAGGTAAGAGAGACCGGCTACGCCACCAACATGGAAGAAAGCGAATGGGACCTCTGCGCGGTGGCCGCCACGGTACGGAACCGGCAGGGCGTGGCCTGCGGTGCGCTGTCTGTATCCGGCCCGGCGAGGCGGGCTGGCGCCAAACTCGCCCTCCTCAGCGCCGCTGTCGTCGCCGCGGCCACCGAACTCGGCGCGCGCCTCGGTTAGGGCACAGACTGAGCACACCCACGGGTGAAGTCAACATGAAACGGCCGCTGAGAAAATAGAGCGAGCCGTGAGAGCGGCACCGCCTAAGGGACAGTCGTTCTGCACGTCTCCCCCGAGGCAGCAGCCAGCGGCCCTCTCGCGCTCGTGCGCACAGGTGACGTCATCAGCCTCGACGTCGCTGCCCGCCGCATCGACGTCGAACTCAGCGACGAGGAGCTGGCCGCGCGACACCCCAATGCCAGCACGATCGCAGGGTTCGCAAACCCGCGACGCGGCTGGGAGCGACTCTACATCGATCACGTCACGCAGGCCGACACGGGCGCGGACCTCGACTTCCTCGTGGGCTCGAGCGGTTCAGAGGTCAGCCGCGAGTCGCATTGAGCAGCGACCCGCGCCACCTCCCCCGGCACCAGCCGTCGATCCTGGATCCCCGAGGGGCCAATGCATCGGCACCACTCAGGCCCGGCGTCGCCTCTCATCGAGGTCCGCGGCCACAGGAAGCAGGGTGCGGGGTTCGGGCACTCCGGCCGCCGCGGCCTGAACTCGTTCATCGCCACCGTCTTGCCGCGCGTTCTCCGTCCGCGGACCGGCGATCAAGCTCGTCCGCGAACAGCCGTCGACGGACCGCGTAGCGCGGCCGGGCCGGGACTGCTCGCCGGTGTTGTCTCCGCGCTGGCCGTGAGTGCACCGGCCGGGGTCGGCACGCAGGCACGCGCTGCCGCCGCTGACACGGAGTCCGGCGTCGTCGAAGGCGGTGGTCCAGGAGCGAGCGACGGCGGCCTGCGCGGCGGTGAGCGGGATCAGGCCACTGCAGACCGCGTCTTTGAGCTTGTTCTCGACCGCGTCCTTGGGGTTGGGGATCTTCCCCGGCTCGACCCAGAGGTTGCGCGGGTCGTCAGGCGCGCCGCCGAGTTCGAGGGAGACGAGGTGGTCGTATTCGCCGGTTTCGCCGGACGGCAGGACGTACGCCTTCGCCGTGGTGTCCTTCATGCGGCCGGTCTTGCCGGTGGGCGGCCGCACGGTTTGGTCCAGCCGCTCTTGCACACCGTGCTGGCGATATTCGCTTGGGAGACTTGCGGATTCACCGCTCCGGGGGTGCAGGACGGGTCGGGCGTCGGTTGCCCGTTGCGGTTGCCGAGGCGGCACGAGCCCGTCCGCGGAAGCGGCGTGGAGAAGCTTCCGACCGACAGCGCGGCACTGTCGGCGGCCGGGGCCGATGCCTTGCCGCTGCTGGGTTGCTGCCCTGTCGCGTGACTGGGCGTGCACGCGGAGCACGCCACGATCCCCGCGGCGACGACCCCGGCAAGACCTACCGCCCGAAGCGGACGCAAACCCTTCTTCAGCACATTCTTCCCTTCACAGCAGCAATAATCACGCGCACCCGGGATCCGGGCGGCGCACAGCCTCTCCGCTGCCGCGGGACGTCAGCGGCAGCGAAACGCGCTGTAACGCGGAAATCCCCCACGCACAGAGGCCGCGTGTGCCGCTGTGGCCGAACATTTCCGACGTTGCGGCATCAACTACACCCAGCCGAGGCGGCAGAGGCGGCTGCAGCGACGATGCGCAGCACGCTCGGTCCCGGCGGCTGCCTGTGCCATAGGCCGAGACGAAGCCATCGTTCCTGGAACCAGAGCTTGTGCCGAACCAGAGGCGCACCAGGGCTCCTGGCTCAAGTCGGGATCTGGTACGTCATCATCGAACGCGCCCCTGTCTGCCGCACCAGCTTCCGCTCTTGCAACGATCTCCGTGTGCGGTTGGGTTCGTGTCGCGTTTGGCATGGCCGATTTCGGAGAGCCAGGTTCGCGACACATGGTGCTCCTGCGCGGCGATTACGCCAAGGGTTCGGCCCGGTGAAGGTCGTGGTGTTGGTGCCGGTGCTGCAGGGGTGTCCTGCCGAAGGCACGTTTGAAGGCTGTGATGAAGGCGCTTTCCGAGGTGTAGCCGAGCTGTGCTGACAGTGCGCCTACTGGTGTGTCGTGGTGGGTGAGTTCGTATGCCGCGATCCGCATGCGCCACTCAGTCAGGTACGCAAGTGGCGGGACGCCGGCGACGGCGCGGAATCGCGCGGCGAAACCGGTGCGGGACATCGCGGCGAGGCGGGCGAGTTCGTCGAGCCGCCACGTGTGGGCCGGGTTCTCGTGCAGGGCCTGCGCGGCCGGGGCCAGCCGCGGGTCTGCGAGGATCCGTAGCCGGCCTGCGGGCAGGGCGTTCGGCTGCGCCAGGTATGCACGCAGGATATGGACGAGGAGCAACTGCGCGAGCTGATCCCGAGTGAAGCTGCGACCGGGCCGGTCGTGGCCCATTTCCGTGTCCAGTTCCCGCAGCAGCCAGTCGAGAGCCGACGCCTGCGGGTGCGCTGCCGAAATGTGCATTAGCGGCGGCAATGCCTGCACCAGCAGTGCCTCACCACCCGGTTCGACCGTCACTTCTCCGCCTATGCCGGAGAATTCGTCCGCTGTTCCGATGCGATGGTCGGGCACCGTCATCGTTTCGGCATCGATCGGCAGCACGTCGGCATCGGTGCGCAGGACGAAGGGATGAGCCCCGTTCACCGCGATCGCCTCGCCGGACCGCAATTCGCCTGACTGCCCGCCGGAGGTAAAGGTGCAACTCCCGCGCCGTACGGCGATGATCTTGAGCCGGCCGCGGGCCGGGAAGCGCAGCGCCCACCGGCCACTCGCCGACAGCTTTCCGGTGAGGTGGCAGCGAGCCCCGGCGAGGGCGAGGACCTGCGACAGCGGGTCGGGATGCCGGTCGGCGAGCATATCTGTACTTTCGCGCGAAAAACGTGGACGCCAGACTATTCATCGTACACGTTGCCGGGTGCACGCTGGGGTTATGAACCTTGCTTCGTACCGCACTCTCGGCCGGACCGGTCTTCGGATCAGCCCGCTGATCCTCGGCACGCTGACCTTCGACGAGCCCGGCTGGGGCTGCGATCAAGACACCGCGCTGCGCCTGCTGCACCGCTACGTCGACGCCGGGGGAAACACCCTCGACACAGCCAACGGCTACGCGGGCGGCCGTGCGGAACAGACCATCGCGAAGTTCCTCCGGACCAACCCGTCGCTGCGGGAAGGGCTGGTGCTCGCCACGAAGTTCGCCGGCAACCTGCACCCCGGCGACCCCAACGGAGGCGGCACCGGCCGCAAAGCGATCCTGCGGCAACTCGACGCGTCACTCACCCGGCTGGGCACCGATCACGTGGACCTGTACTGGCAGCACTACTTCGACCAGCACACACCGATCGAGGAGACAATCGGCACCCTGCAGGACCTCATCACCGCAGGCAAAATCCGCTACTACGGCCTGTCCGACACCCCCGCGTGGGCCGTCGCCCGCGCGGCGAGCCTCGCCGAAGCCCGGGGCTGGGCCCCGGTCACGGCGATCCAGGTGGAGTACTCGCTGCTGCAGCGGACCGTCGAGGGCGAGCTGTTCGGCGCTGCCCGGGCCCTGGGCATCGGCGTGACGCCATGGGGCCCGCTCGCTGGCGGAGCGCTGTCCGGGAAACACACCCGAACCAGTGCCGCCGAGTCAGGCCGCGCGGACTGGGCGAGCACACGCGCACGGCTGACCGAGAACACCTTCACCCTGCTCGACGTACTGCACGAAATCGCTGCCGAGCAACAGGTTCCGATGCCCGCCGTCGCTCTCGGCTGGGTCAACCACCGCCCGGAAGTGACCGCGACCATCATCGGCTGCCGGACGCTCGACCAACTGGAGAACAACCTGGCATCCCTCACCGTGACACTCTCCGCGGAACAGCTCGCCACGCTGGACACCTTGACCGCTCCGTCCTTGCCCTTCCCCTTCGCTTTCCTCGACAACAGCGCGGCTGACCTCGCCCAAGGCGGCGCGACGATCAACGGGATCCCGTCCCGAAACTGGCAACCGTCCCACTGACCAGCACCAGCCACCGTTCACCACCGACGCCACCCGCGGCGCAGACGGGCCGTCCTCGAACAACAGATCATCGTCAACCAGGAACGGCATCCCCTCCGGGATCACCGACCGTTACTCGACGTCCCGGTACTGCCACCCCGCGACGACAAAGACTCAAGATCACGAGCGGCCACAGCAGAAACATCACACGACACGGCGCAAAGCCCAAACCCCCGGACCGCCGGCGTCTTCAGGCAGGCACCAACCGCCATTGCGGCTGGGTCGGCGAAGCACCGCACGTACTCACGAGCGTACTCGGGCCGAACGCGCGTTACGGCCACCGTTCCTCACGGTAGTCCAGGTGATCCGAGGGACCGCTCATCCCGGGCCGCGACGGCGGACGGCACAGGGCGGATCTTCGCGGATCGGTCCCGTAACACGCACCGCGTCCCGTGCGACTGCTCCAGAACAGTCCGAGCGACTGGAGAACGAGATGACCAATACCCGCCTCATCGCCGGTGTCAGCGCGTCGGTGCTCNGGTGCTCGCCCTCGCGTCCACCGCGACGGTCACTTACGTCGCCACCCGACCGTCGGGCATGTCGCTCGGGGTCCCGTCGTCGTTGATCGCACCGCCCACGAAGACGTTCATGCTGACCGGCATCCTCACGATCGAGAGCGACTCATCGGATGTGAGGACGAACGACACCGGAGCGGCGGACAGCGACTGCCAAGGAACGGGCGGGTACTCCGACCTCACACCAGGCACAGCCGTCAAGGTGTCCGACGGGGCCGGCCACGTGATCGCAACGGGTTCGATCACCAGCGGCACCGCCCAAACCAGCTACGTCTACGACCACAACGTCGTGACCGGATGCCAACTCGGATTCACCGTCAACGACGTCCCCGACGGACTCCCGTCCTACGTACTGACAATCTCCCACCGCGGAGACCAATACCTGACAGCCGATCGGGCGCACGCGCCGATCTCGCTCACCATCGGCGGCTAAACAGACGGTTGAGACGGCGGCCTCGTCCGGTAGTTGGCTGCAGCGGCTGGTGCAGATGCCTCGGGCTCGGGCGAGAGTTGGGCCGCGCGGACAACGACGGCCCTGCCAGCGGCCGTTCAGAAGCCGGTCGACACTGCTGGTCTTGGAGTAAGGGGCGGTGACCGCATCTGGTTCACCTCCCCCTCAGGGTTGCCGCGTGGTGTTCCTGCTAATGCTGGCCGGCATGGGAGTCGCAACCCTGTACCAGCACTGGCAGGGCTAGCACCGCAATCACAGGCGGCGGGCTGTTCCTTGACCGAGGAACGGTCCGCCGCTTTCTGCTCCTGTTCCGCCTCCTCACTGTAGGCCCGGCCCCTAGGCAAACAGGGGAAGAGGGTCAGGCCATTCGTGTGATTTCGTCGACCCAGCTTGACCCAACGCTTTTCCTTGCTGTTCGGGCACCTTCACGCCGCCCATGACGCGCTCGCGGCTACGCCCGCGTGGGCGGCGAGACGGTCGTCACCTGGCAGTTGCCGCTCGGCGAGGGAGAGACGGGTTCCGCGGATCGCTTCAACTGATCGGCCGGTAATCACTGACTAGGAGACGGAGGTACGCGGACCTCTCGCGCGCGGAGCGTGCCCTCGAGTCCTCGATTCCCATTCTCACGGACATTACGGCGTCCCACCAGGTCGTGATGCCACCGCAGCACGATATCCGAGCTGACCACAAGCCGAAGCCAACGCAACACCGCTCGAGACAGCGGTGCCAGCAAACGCGGACAAGAACAACCTCTCCTCAGGCTCAAGCCGCGGGCACTGGTCGCCGAGCTCGAATGACACGATCAGCCGCCGGACCGGCCACGAGTGTCTGAGCTCCCCGGCGTCCCAGGCCAGCTGCGCGGTGGGAGCGCATCCGAGGGATCGGTCCGCCGATGGCGTGGTGTCTGGCAGGGCTAGGCAGTGTCAGCGCGCAACTGGGCGCGCTGTTCGCGAATGGTGTTGACCAGCGACCAGGTGAGCAAGGGTTCGACTGCGAGCGCCCGACGCGCCTCGGCGAGTGTCGGCAGGGCTTCGGCAGACAGAGCGTCCAAGGTGGCCTCGTCCAGGTCGTCGTCGAAGATTTCCAGGATGGCGGCGCACAGGTGGCAGAATCCGGCGGCTTCGCGGCAGGTCCGGACAAGCTCGGCGTCGTCGGCGGCCTCGGTGCGTGCACACAACGCCGCAGCCAGTGCGTCGAGCCGCTCGATCAGGTCGTTGTCGTCGGGATGGGTGAGGTCGCCGACGGTGTTGAGGGTGACGATGACCTGCGATGCCAATTCCCCCGGCGGATGCTGGTGCACGGTGAAGGTGAATGCACGTAGTTTCGCCGCGACGTCGGCCGCGATGATCATGCGGGTGACGTGCGCGAGCTGCGGGTACGACCGGAACATGCCGCCCGGGAACGCTTCGCTGCCCGACATGTGGTCCAGCTCGATGTCCAGCAGCGTGGCCGCGGCTCGCTCCAGTTCCCGGGGGATCCCGGCCGAAAGGGCGTAGCACAGGCACGCATAGGGGCTGGGCAGGCCGATGAGGCGGTGGTCGAGCCAGTCGTGGGCTTCGGCGAGGGTGAACGGGTCCACGGTGATCATCGCGGTGAAGGCGCTGTCGAGGGCGTCGCGGACCGGTATGCCGCGCAGTTCGAAGGAGGCGAGCGCGTCGTCGGACACCGAGATCAGGAACACGCAGTTGTCGACGCCGAAGACGGTTTTGATCTCGTTAATGAATTCGTGTGCCTGAGCAGGGTCGGCGAATTTGTCCAGTTCGTCGATATGGATCTGCTCGATGTGTTTCAGCGGCAGCTCGTTGTCCCGGTCGCGCTCGGGTATCGGCCGATCGCGCCAGTCGTAATACCCGGAACGGGACACGTTCAGGGCCCGGCAGGCCACCGCGACGTCGATTCCGTCAGCGGCGAGTTCGTGGACCAGCGGGAACGTTACTTTGGGAGGATGTTCTCCCGCGCGAAGTATGCGGCGGCCCGTTTCAGGATCTCGTTTTCCAGTTCGAGCTGCCGGTTTTTGCGGCGCAGCTCGGCCAGTTCCTTCTTTTCCGCGCTGGAGAGCCGGGTGGCCGAACCGTGCTCGTCGGTGTCGGCCTGGGCCATCCAGTTGCGCAGGCAGGACTCGCTGATGCCCAGATCTTTCGCCAGCGCGGCGACCGGTTTGTCGCCCAACCGGGCCAGCTCGACGGCACGCTGACGGAACTCAGGCGGGTGTGGTGCAGGCACGAGAACATCCTCCCTGGTGACCGGCGGTCACCTCAGATGAGGTGTCCGGACAACCGGGGGAAGCTCAGACATTTGCGAGCCCGAGGCGAGCCCGAGACCTCCGCCACACGACAACACCGGCCGACACACCACGACACCGCAAGCACCTTGCGACCAGACGAAAAGGCCTCGTCCGACATCACTCGGCACCGCCCGACAGGTCAGACCGTGGACTCTTAACCAGCGGGTTCGGGGTTCGAGTCCCTCATGGCGCACCCTCACTCCCCAGGTCTTGAGTTTCATCGACCTGGGGATTTTGGTTTTCTGGAGGAGTTTCTTCCGGTTCTGGACTGTCCATTGTGGTCGTTGGCGAGCCCGAGGCGAGCCCGAGACTTCGCGCCGACTGACGCGGGATGATCGCCGCCGTTGCTTCCGCCGCCGCGAACGCCACCTGAGGCAGGACGGTCGTGTAGGTGTCGGACGTGACGGTGATCGAGGAGTGCCGCAGCATCCGTTGCACGACCTTCATCTCGACACCCGCCGCGAGCGCGAGAGTCGCCGCGCCGTGGCGCAGGTCGTGCAGCCGGATCGGCGGGAGCCCCGCTTGACGGGACAGCTCGTAGAACACGTCCGTGACGTGCGCCGGGTGCAGCGGCGAGCCGTCCCACTGGGTGAAGGCCAGGTCGTGTTCTTTCCACTGCGACCCGAGACGCGCCCGGTCCGCGTCCTGCACGGCCAGATGTTGTGCGAGCACCAACGCCGTGTCCTGGTCGATCGCGACCGCGTTCACCGACTCGTCCGTCTTCGGCGACGACTCGCCAGTCTCCCAGCCCCACTGCACGATCTGGTTCGAGATCCGCACCTCACCCGCGGCAAGCCCGATCTCCGAGCGCCGCAGTCCGCACGCCTCGCCCCGCCGCAAGCCGATGTGCGCGATCAAATGGAACAACGGATACAAGGGATGGTTGATCGCGACGTCGAGGAAACGACCGGTCTGCTCCGGGGTCCACACCATCACCGGGCACGGGATCGCCCCTGTCCGCTGCCACTGCAGCACCCGCTCCGGGGTCCATACCAACGTGTGCGGTTCCAAAAGTCGCTCACCGGCGCTCACCAGCGGCTTTACGCGGCTCGTTCGTATTCGTTGATCAGGCCCCAGAGAAGTCGCTGTCGCTTGATCCGCTGAGCGTTGAGGTCTGCCGCGGGGTAGGTGGGCCGAGGTGGGCGAAGCTGGCGAGAACGGTGCGGCCGTCGACCGTTGTAGTGCCGGACGTACTCGGCAAGCACGGCCCGCAGATGCCGCTCGTTGAGGATCAACATACGATCGGCGAGTTCGGATCTGGCTGTCAGCACGAACCGCTCGGCGTAGCAGTTGGCCCGTGGACAACGCGGCGGAATCCTTATCGTTTCGATGCCCACGTCCGCCAGGACGGCATCGAAGGCGGCCGCGAACTGGCCAGCCCGGTCGCGGATGAGAAAGCTGAACTCGTCAACTCGATCGCCGAGCGCCACCACGAGGTTGCGGATCTGCTGCGTGGTCCATCTACCGTCCGGGTTCGTGGTCGTGCCGAGGACGTGGACGTAGCGGCTGCCGACCTCCAGTACGAAGAACACGCAGATCCGCTTCAGGGTGAACGCGCAGTCGACGTGGAAGAAGTCGCAGGCCAGCATCGTCGAGGCCTGCGTGCGCAGGAACTGCCGCCAGGACGTGTCGGTGTGCCGGGCCGGCGCTGGAGGTATACGCGCACGCTTCAGAATCCGCCGTATCGTCGAGGCCCCGACCCGGTGGCCAAGCTTGAGCAGCTCACCCTGGATCCTCTTGTAGCCCCAGCTGTGGTTTTCTGTGGCCATCCGCTCGATCAGCCCGGCGATACCTTCGTCGACGGGTGGACGCCCGTGCCGGTGTGGATATGTCCACTTCGCGGCTACCAGCCGACGGTGCCAGCGCAGGATCGTTCCCGGGGTGACCAGCCGGTGTGTTCGCAGCGTCTTGGGCATCAGCCGGACCAGTGCGGCGAACACAGCCCGGTCGGCCCAGTCGAGGCGAGGTTTCGGGTTGCTTCGGCGCAGTACGGCGACCTCGTGGCGCAGCACCAGCAACTCGATGTTCTTGGACGCCGACGAACGACCGAACAACACCAACAGACCCAGCAGCCGGAGGAAGATCAGATAGAGCAGACGCAGCGACATGCCCGGCGATCATGCCCTACCCGCCGAAAGAGCAATTGCCGCTGGTCAGAATGCATGATCAGACTTCTGGAACCCCGCAGCCCCATTCGTCGAGCGGCTTGCACTGAACGGGCTTCGAGAGCCGGAATAGATTGGCCACGCCTCAGGACTCCTTGTTCTGGGTGATGGGTTCAGCAGCCGCGGCCGCCGCGGACAGCTCGGATTCGGCCACCACCAGCGGGCGGACCGAGTTCGTCAAGACTCGTACTCCTCCGTCCGACGACGATGGTCGCGGGGCGGCGGCATGCGAGTCCATCTCACGATTCCACACACCGGAACCTCGCCGCTTCGACCTTGGAACAGGCGTGCCAACGTGGCCTTGGCAAGGGCTGTCACCGACCCCTACCACGCTCACCGCACCGTGGAACCGACGAGTTGGCGGTCTCCCGTCCATCGGCCCAGGACATCTACCGACGCCTCGAAGCACCACAAGCCACCGAGATCCAACGACTACTGAAACGCACACAACCCACAACCCACGCTGCCCAGCACAAATGAATGAGAACCCGCCGACCGTCAGATTGTCGGTGACGGCCGCGAACCGGTCGTCGCGCGGCGCGGCGGTGGAGGCCACAGGTCCTCCAGCTCGATGATCAGGTTGCCGGTCTCGCCGACCAGGGCGGACGGAAGACGCCTCACCGATCGGGCCCCAGCGTTCCCGAACACTTCGCCCGGGCCGGCCCGCTCCTGCAAAACCGGGGAACTCGATCGGGTAATCGGCCGGTACGGCAAGATGTCCTGGTCAACCTGACGACGACGGAACGAACCAGGAGTACCGGTGCGACGCAAGCCGCTGCATGAAGTACGCGACGCCAACTTGCGACGTGCGATCACCGCTCGCGCCAGGGAAAACGACCCCTCGCTGCACTACGAGTCCCTCGTAGTGCAGCGAGGAAATTCCCGTCAGGTGATCGGCTTTCCGCCCGTCGAGTGCGGGCCCGGAGCCCCGGCCACGGCAGCCCAGTGGGCACGCGCACTGCGCTTGCGCCCGTCCGGAGGAAAACATGCCGCGGACGTAACCTACCGGGGGATCATCGACGGCTGCGAGGTCGTCATCTACTCCAGTTTCGAAGGCATCAGGCTCGGCAAAGGGAAGACGGCCGCAGGCTGGCTTCGAGCTCCTCGGCCGGAAAGCCGGAACAACTTTCCCGTCGTCGTCGCCAGGCGTGCCTCCCTGCTGGACGAGACGCACATCATCCCGATGAACCAGACTCCGACCGGAAAACACGCCGCAGCGGACTCCCTGCGCCCGTCGACCGGCACGCGGCGACCGTTGGACGGGTGCTTTCGCGGAGATCTGCTGGCCTGAACGCACCGAGTTCCGCACCTGCTGAGCCCGGACGGATTCAGCGGGCGCTGGCCGAGCGGCTGCACCCAGTCCACGCGGCGACATCCGTACGCATTGGCGGCCGCGTTCGAACGCGCGGGAATCGTCCTCATTTCGCGGAAACAGGCCAGCAAACGCGGTTGGATCAACAAGGCGGGCCGATTGAGCGATTTCCTGCAAGCCGCGTCCGACTAACTGCGGCCGACGAGGCCTCGACCCTCCTAGAATGCACCACGCGAGAGTTTTGCTCGTGTCGGAAATGCGGTACCAAATCAGCTCAGACCGCGTTTCCCGAGAGTGCGGAACAGCCGGGTCTTGGCTTCGGCCTCTTGGAGCATCCAGTACGCGCGATCGCGCCAGACAGCTGCCGAGACAGCGACGCCCATGCCAGTGAATCGGCCCTGGCCGCAGGCGGAGCTGGTCCGGGCCAGTCGCGGGCCTTCGCGCCGTCAGCGCTGAAGCCGGTCTTCCCACCAGTCGTGCAGGGGGTCGTTCCGGCGAGCAACATAACGAGCCCTGTCCCGGACGTCTCTGAGCATCGCGCCTGTTTCTTCGGGCGGAAGCCCGGCTGCAGCTTCGAAGTCCCTGAGGAGCTCCGGGGTGCCGACCGGCTCGGCCAGACCTAAGCTCTTCATGACGCGACGGGCTTTCCGATCATCGGTCGCGGCGGAAATGGACCGATGGTGTGCAGTCGCGGCGGTCGCGGCTTCGCCGTCGTCGACGTCCGCCGCCAGTTCGACGTACATGTCGTATTCCGCCTCGATCAGCCAGAGAACCTCGGCCACCAGGGCTTGCCCGCCTCCGCCGTGCGCGCGCCGCACGATCGGCAGGTCGCCGGCGAGTTCGATGCTGCCGCATTCCTTCGCGGCCGGTACCACCATGAGGTACTTGAGCTCGAGCACCTCCTCGATGTCGCGTGAGCGTCCGGTGGCCGCGAGGTTGATCGCGATGCAAGCGTCGAGCAACAGCGGAGACGGCACGGATCACTCCACGCCGTCGAGGAGGTCGAGCACCTGCATCTCTCCGTCGTCCCCTACATCCGTGGTGGAGGTCAAGCGCTCGAACTCCTCACGCGCGCCGACGATGTCGGTCCCGAGATAGCGGGCGAACTGCGACTCGGTGATGTCTCCGTCGACGAACAGCTGCGTCGCAAGCGTGCGGTAGTGATACGGCAGCCGGGAGCCGTTGTCGGGAAGGTTCGGCAACCGCAGTCGCTCCGCCGCGGCTCGCGGCTGGAAGTTGTTGTCCTTCAGCCGATCCCAGGTCGCCGGGCGCACCAGCGCAAGGTCTTCCAGGCGAAGGCAGAGCGCTTGAGCCGATACCCGGTAGGCGTGCGCGAGCTGGACGATGGTCGCCGGAGTCGGCTTTCCTCCGTTGTCCCGGCTGAGTTCGTGGAAACGACGGGTAATGCCGTTGCGGGGCATCAAAAAGTTCCCGGCGAAGGCCTCGGCGAACCGTTCGGTGTCCGGGATCCTGCCCCGTGCGCCGATCGGGGTGACTTCGCTGCGGTCGCGCGAGGAGAGGTAGTGGGCGTATTCGTGCGCCATCGTCCATCGCCGTCGTTCGGCTGGGTGGTTGCGGTTGACACCGACGCAACCGCCGAGCGGATCGACGTAGATGAACAGCCCGGCGATCTTCGAGGGCAGGTCGAGGAAGAACACCCGGAGCCCGACTTCGACTTCGAGCATCTCCCGGAGCTGCTGGATCGGCCCGTCGCCGAGCCCGAGCCGGTTGCGTTCCTCCGTCGCGAGGTCCTCGCCGGCACGGTCGGGCGCGAGATAGTCCAGCGATCTGCTCGCGGGCTGTCGGCCGGGCAGTCTCGATCCGGATCGCCGCAGCAGATCGACGTAGTTGTCGGCCAGTTCCTCCAGCTCGGACACGGCGGTCTCGAGCTGTTCGCTCTTGTCGGGCCCGGTGGTGAACGCCGTACGGAACTTGGCTCGGATCGACGCCGGCGGCGCGGTCGGGCGCAGCAGGGTGGCGACGTCGCGCCCATAGGCGTTCGCGAGTTTGACCAGTTCCGGCGGACTGACCGACCGGGTGCCCTTTTCCATCGCGATGAGTGTCGGCCTGCTCACGCCCAGCTCGGCTGCCGCCTGTGCCTGGGTGAGGTTCGCCGCCTCGCGGGCACCCCGAATCCGCGAGGCGAGCGCCTGGGCCGATTCGGTCTGTTCCATCGTCTTTCCCGTCGTCACGAAGCCAATTCCTGCCCGCTGAACCAGTCTCCGACCGGCACGTCCATCGAGGCCAAAACCTTAGGCCACTCGCGGACGTAGGCGCCGAACAGCCTCAGCAGACGGTCCCGGGGCACGAACTCCGCAGCTCCGGCGATCTCCGGGAACTCCTCCACGAAGCCGCTCCACGGATCCTGCTCGGCCAGCCGCGACTCGATCCGGGAAGCCTGCCACAGCATCGCGGCCAGCTCCGGCGTCGTCCGGTCCGGAATCCGCCGGAATCGCTTCCCCTCGTCGAGTTTCGGATACCGCGAAGCTGTCACCGCCTGCCGCCGCAGCAAGCACGAGGTGCAGGTGCCGCAGGGCGGATGCCCGCTGATCCGGGACGCGAATCCCGTGTCGCAGGACACGCTGCACGCGATAGCGTGCTCGTATTCCGGCGGCACAGCCGACACCGCCTCGGCCTTGGTCAGGCCGAGCAACGGCGTTTCCACTGCGAAATCCTGACCGGTGAGGGTCCCGGCCAGCCGGGCCATCGCCTGCACCGTCCGCGGATGCGCGGACCGCGTCGCCTGCGATCCGACCTGGGACCGCAAGTAGGGCAGGTTGATCGCGCCGATCCCGTTCTCGAGGAACCACAGCCGTCCCTTTCCGAGCGTGATCGCCACCGCGATGCCCGCGGCGAGAAAGAGCAGACCGCGCGAGCGTTGGGAATTCTCCTGCTTCGCCCCAGGAGCTCGGGTCCTGGACTGGGTGAGGTTGACCCGGAAACTGGCCGCTGGCAGGACCTCGCGGGACACGCCGCGGAGTCGGGACAGGACGCGCTCCTGGACCCCAGCCATG
This sequence comes from Amycolatopsis sp. M39, assembly GCF_001651785.1. Taxonomy (NCBI): domain Bacteria; kingdom Bacillati; phylum Actinomycetota; class Actinomycetes; order Pseudonocardiales; family Pseudonocardiaceae; genus Amycolatopsis; species Amycolatopsis sp. M39. Next base: position 525,152 of record NZ_LWSF01000005.1, on the reverse strand, counting down.
TCGTTGTTCGTGCGCACGCTGACCGGCAGCAGCGGCGGCCCGCCCAGGCGGAGAGCCAGCCCCGCGGACGAGTCGAGGCCGCCGGAGAACAACACCGGCTCGATGTCATCCGGCAAGGTGCTCACCAGGTATCCCTGGCCTCCGGTGAGCCTGTCGCGATCCGACTCGCTGAACGAGACGGACCATTCGTCGTCGGTAAGCCATGCGAGCAGTTCCGCCAGGTCGGTCCGCACGGACTCCCAGCGTTCCCGGCAGCGCACCGGGATCGTCAGGTCGATCTGCCGCGCCCAGTTTTCCCCGCGTTCGAACCCCGCGTAGCGCGGTCGGACCACGCTGCGGTCGACGGCGTAAACGGCGGCCGCGACTTCCAGCAAGTCCGCCGCGAGCGGGTCAAGTTGACGGGACAGCACGTCGGGGACGCCTTGTCCGTCCAGCCGAGCGTCCACCCCGAACTCGATGCGTCTCGCCGCCCGGTCAGACGACGAGCGAAAGGCGATAACGCTTCGCGAGACGGCGCTCACAGCTCATCCAAAGCAGTGCCGAGCAGTTCGTCGAGCGGTTTGGCAGCGGTTCTGCGGTTCGGAGCCCTTAGTCCGATGCCGGTCGGATGCGCCAACCACCGGATCGCCAGCTCCTTCATAGGGGTGGAGTCAACCACCCTGCGCAGCGCAGTCTGCAGTTCCCCCGCCGTGAAGTGCCCCTTGCCGACAAGAGCAGGCACGTCGTGGTCGATGCCAGCCGCCACGATCCGGCCGATCATCTGGCGCGCCAGCAGCTGAGCGGCCTGGGCCGGAGAGACCAACTGCATCGAGTTCTGCAACCGGACCGCAAGTGCCTGGATCGAATCCGACAGCATCCGGTCGACCACGGTCGCCGACGGCTTGGGGCGGGCCACCACCGCAGAGTCGACGGCGACGGCTGCGAACACCTGTTGCGCAGCCGCTGCGAAGTCAGGCACCCCGCCGGACGCTCGGATGGTCTTGGCGACAGCGGAAGCTGCGCTGTCTTCGATCTCGATGTCCGATGCACCCGACTTCAGCAGGTTGGCAAGTTTGCGCCACTTCGCTGCCGCGTGCCAGGCGATGTAGTCACCATCAGGCACGTGCACCTCCCTGACTTATTGACATCGATAGTCGCTCAAGACCTTGATGGATGTCAATAAGTAAATCAGTGAAAGGTGGTCTCGCCAGCCACGATGACTCGCCCGCCCAAAACTGTCAGTCGGGGGCCGTACAGTCCGCAACGACCCGTACACCTGGAGTCAGGTGTCCTGGCGACGAAGGCGAGAGTTGAACCCTTGCCTGGACCACGCGATCACCGACGAAAGAGGCGCTGTTGGCCTTGAGCCTTGGCCGTTGCTACGCGTGCGGCTGCCCCAAGCAGTCATGAAGATGAACGGCGACCTCCCCGTCGCCACGGCCAGGATCGCCCACATCCGCGCGGCGAGGCCGGACGGCCTGCACTACGACGACCAGATGACCGACGACGACCGCCACGCGTTTCGCAAATTGATCCTGCTGTGCACCTCTCACCACGGGAGTGTCGACGGGTCCGGAGACCGGAAGCGCCTACTCCGTCGAAGAGCTCACCAGCTGGAAGACCGAACGCGTAGGCGCTCTCGCCACCGACCTGAGCGCCCTGGCCGAGAACGGCCCCGTTCGGCAGCGTCAACGCCGTGTACCGCTGGCTGACCTGGGGAACCATGCAGTTCGGATCCCTGGTCGGCGGCCTCGCGGCGGAAATCGCCGGCGTCCGGGTCGTGCTGCTGGCCAGCGGAATTGTCGCGTCCGCGGCCGCGCTGCTGGTGCCGCGTTCGCGTGATCCTCAAGTCGAGGCTCCGAACACCTCCGAAGAACCCGCGGGAGAGCCTCGATGACACTCGACGCGCCGCCGACCGCTGTTCCGTACTTCGCGCAATGGGAATCTCCGAAATTGGTGGGGCCCATAATTCGCGGCGAGATGTCCGTGGAGGACGATCCGCGCCGGGCCGGCTCCGGAGCCGACAGCCCGCAGGAGTACGCCTTCTGGAGCTGGCGCGCCTGCGGCATGGCGTGTTTGAAGGGCATCCTCGCCGCCTGGCACGGCGTATCCGCGACCACGATCGGCCTCGGCCGAGAGGTTCTCGCCGCAGGCGGGTACCGGCGCAGCTCGGACGGCCTCGACGGACTCATCTACGCGCCTTTCGTGGATTACGCGCGCACTCGCTGGTCGCTCGACTCGCGAGTCGAGCCCCGGCTGGACGTCCACGAACTGCATCACGCCGTCCAGGAAGCCACTGGGCCATGGCCTCGGTCAGCCCGAAGATCCGCCGCCCCGGCGAAACACCCGCGAGCAAGAGCGGTCACCTCGTCCTCGTCCACGCGGCCACTCCCGGCGCCCTGGTCTTCCACAACCCCTCCGGCGACACGCCGGAGAGCCAGCGCTCGGCCGCGGTGCGGGTGAACGACTTCACCCGCTTCTACGCCGAGCGAGCCATCCCTTTCACCTCGCCCAGAACACGCTGACCACCACAGGGACGGGGAAACTCATACGCGTCGCGGTCATCGTCAGCAAACGGCCCCAGGAAGCCGCCGTCACCCGGATTTCCGGGGACAACATCTGCCGCGCTCTCGCCATGCTCGGCCACGAACCGGTCATAGTCGAAGCGTCGGCCCGAGCGTGGACAGCACACGGCCAACGCCTCACTCTCGAACCCGGACGCGGCCTGGCTTCCTGCCAGGCCGCCTTCCCCTGGTGCCTCATCTCCAGATGACTGCTGGCAGCCCTCGACATCCCTACACCGGCCCGACAAAACGTCAAGCGGGACGGAAAAATTGCGTCACTTTCCCGGCGATGCCATTCGGGCGAGGTGTAGCACCAGCGCAGCGGCGGAGCTCGACTGCTCGGCTATGCGCGAAGAAGCTGAGCCAGTTTTTCGGTCTCGCAAGCAAGAATGACCATTCTGCGCGCGCTGCGGTAGCCGAGTGCGAGATTCACGTTGACCATGTACGAGTTCGCTGCTGTCGTCGAGGTCATGACTTGCTCGACTTCGGGCCGCTCGGTCTGCAGCCACCGCAGCATGGCAGCCTTCGCGCAGAAACCCAGCGAGTGCCCGCGATGCTGGGCGAGCACGGCGATGTCGCCTTGGTAGGCGAAGTTCTTGCGATGCGGGTAGACCTGCAGCTCCGTGAAGCCAACGACCTCGTCGGAATCTTGTCTCACGATCGCGACTACGCGGTGATCGATTTCGCGGTGCCGGCGGTCTGCTTCGGACTCGCGGACACGCTCGGCGGTCCAGGCCGGAAATCGGAATGCGGAACGGCCGAACGGGCTGTCCGCGATCGCTCTCCGCGCCTCGGCGTAGGAGGCCAGCAGTTCGTCCGGAGCGAGGCCGCACCAGGAGACCAGTCGGTAGCCGATCGGTGGCTCGACTTCCCACACGGAACGGTCGACGGTGCTGATCGACAGCATCTGGAGCACTGTCGTGCTGACCGCTTCGAAGCCGCGCGCGGTTCCGAAAGACGCACCGGCACCCCCCTCGGTGATGTTCCAGCATTCCACGACTGTGCGTCCGCGTACCCGCAGCTCCGGCGTTATCGTGCGGAGGACTGCCGTTCCGATGCCGCCGCGGCGGGCCCGGGGGTGCACGGTCAGCTCGAGGAGGCCCAGATGACTGTTCTCGGCCTCGGGGAAGTACGAGGAAGCGAGGCCGACGACGTGGTTGCCCCGACGCACTGCCCAGCGCAGGACCTGGCCAAGACCCGGTTGCGGGTTCTTGAGCCTGCCGACGGCTTCGTCGAACGTCAGTACTGGGGCTTCCGGATTGTCGAGTCGGCTGCTGGACGCGATCACCTCGTAAACATCCTCGAGCGTCAGACGGTCTGAATTCGCCGGATCGATCGGTTCGACCATCGCGTGAGAGGTCATCAAGCCCTGCCGTGAGTTTCTGTAGAATCGCGGATGATTTCTGTTCAGCTGTGCACTTGCCCTCTGTCATGGCGATGTCGCCGTCGAGCGAGGAGGGATGCCTGTGCGACTGTGCGAGGGAGATCGTCAGCAAGGCGATCATTACCAGGCCGAAACTGGGCAACCCCATCACAACGATGATCGCAGTGTGCAGGGCGATGCCCAAGACCACGGAAAACACGCGCATTTTGTGCGTGCCGAGGGCACATGCGGCCAGCACCAGCTGAATGCCGATTACCGACCAGGTGAGCGAACCGATGATCCAAGGCGATTCCAGCAGCGGGCTGAGCGATCGCCGCGCGCTGGGCGGCAGGCCGTTGACCGGGTCGAAGAATACATAGTAAATCGCGCTGCCGTGCGACCAGGCTTCGTCCATCAGCTTCGACAGTGTCACGCTGGCGTAGATGATGCAGATTTGCAGACGAACGGTCATCACTGTGGCGAGCGCGAACCCACGCCAGGGCGGAGCGAGCGGCCTCGAAGGTGCTGTCCACTGCCAGCGACGGCCATCGCCGAGGCACAGCGGGATCGCGAGCAACGTGGCGATCTTCGCGACGCTGTCTCCGCCATCGGGCACGGACATGCTGACCGCGAGCCCGAATGAGACGTACCAATGCGGAACGCAAGTCCACTTAGGCCGGTATCCGGACGCAACGACGGCAAGGACGACGACCGCCGTGATTTCAGCGGCACCGAAGCTGCCGGTGACGCGGTTGCTGATGCACCAGGGGGAAAGCGACCTGATTCCGTCGCAGTGCGCGCCGCCGTCCTTGCCGGAGACATCTCCAAAAAGGCCAGCGGTCGGGGTAAACAGCAGTTCGGTAAGCGTGGCAACCGCAAGCAGGGTCCGGCCGATCGCAAGAGGAAGCCCTCGAGGGTCGTAACGGCCGGCTGCATCCAGCGTCGACCGGGCCGCCCTGGTCAACCACCGCATTGCAGGTCTACCAAAGCGATTCGGTCGATGACTCGTGGGATACCGCGCAGCGTCGACAGTGTGACGCGTGCAGGGCTGGCCGCTGAAACCGCGATCTTGCCGCACCACGTCCGGTTTTTCGAGAAATTCTTCATGCGGACGTAGCGGCCGGCATCGAAGGCTGGCTGACAACTGGAAGGGGTCTGCGCATGACAGCCCTGCCAGTACTGCTCCGGAACCAGGCTCGCCAGTTGAGTGAGCTCGTACTGCTGTGTGTCGCCTGACCGGTCCAGTCCGCCGAGACGGTCGGTAAACTTCGCGCGACTCTGTTCCACGAAGCCGATTGCGTTCGGCTTCGTGGTATCGTCGATGACTTTGTATCCCACAAAGACGTCGTCACGGGAAAGTCCGGTGAAGAAAGACCACCCTTGTGGCCACAATAGTGAATACGAGTGAAGTCGCTCGCTCAGCCAGCCCGTCGACGAGCCGGAGACGGCTCCGGAGAGGCTAGTGAAAACCAAGGTGAGAAGCAAGGTGGTCGCTGCAGCCACGAAACTCTTGCCGCTAGCGTCCAGCGCGGTATTGCGACTTAATCTTCTCCGCATTCGGCGTGCCGTCGAATCAGCTCACAAAACCGTCTCTACACCTACGGCAGCGGGTTTGCTATCCGAGTTCGGACTGGCGGAGCCCGACGCGGTGAAGAAGAACGCGAAGGCGACGGCGACGGCGATCGCTAGGCCAGCAAGAAAAGACCTCTTCATAGAAATTCCCTCCCTCGTTTAACCACGCTCGCTGAGCGTGATCAGCGACTTCCTATAGCACTCGGCCTACTCGATCTCTACCCAACTGCTACCCCTTCGCTGAAGGCCGATGGGTGCTGCGGTCCGGCCGCTTGCGACGTCGGCCGGGCCGCCATGCGGAGCGGTTGCTCCATCTGGCTGATCATGGGAACTGGACCGCATCGCTCGGTGCAGTACAGTTCGAGCTGGCTTCGCTGCTGGCTCGCTCGGTGCAGGACAAGCCGGCGGGCGGGCGCGGCCGGACATCTCGCACCGGCCGTCGGGGCCGAACCTGTCAGTTCTCAGCCGGAAACCGTTCGACGTTGACGACCATGTGGGTAGGCTTGCGAGCTGGACTCGGTACCGGTACTCGCGCTCGCGGGTGCGTTCGGTAGGCGGTCAGTAGAGCGAGAGGGGAAAGTGGCAGTCGAATTCTTGGCACTCGGGCCACTCGAAGTGCGTCACGCAGGACAGGCGATAGCCATCAATGGCATGCGGCAGCAGAAGCTCCTTGCGCTCCTGTTGCTGAACGTTAACAGCACCGTCTCGGTGGACTGGCTCGTTGACGAACTCTGGGAGGCGCCGCCCAAGTCGGTTCGCCAGCAGATTCACAACGCGGTGGCCGGCGTGCGCCGGACACTGTCCGGCTACCCTGGATTGCAGATTTCGACAAGCCCTGCCGGGTACCTGCTCGAGGCCGAGCGCAGCGCGATCGATTTGCACGTTTTCAGCGATCGCATCAAGAACGTCGAACGCATCGACCCGATGGGCTGCCTCGACAACTCTGTCGCCGAATTGAGAGAAGCGCTGGCTTTATGGCGGGGGCGGGTCCTGCTCGGCATAACGAGCCCTGCCATCGACGCGATAGCGACCAACATGGAGGAGCGGCGGCTTGTCGCTCGCGAGCGCTTGGCGGCGCTCCGGCTGGCTTCCGGCGAGTTCGCCACCGTCGTCGGCGAACTGAGGGAGATGGTCTCTCAGTATCCGTTGCGAGAGTCTCTGCGTTACAACCTCATGCTGGCGCTCTACAAGGCAGGCTGGCAGGCGGACGCGCTCGAGGTGTTCGACCATGCGCGCCGCGAACTCGCCGAAGAACTCGGCGCTGATCCCGGCCCGCAGTTGCGGGCCTTGCACGCGGATATCCTGCAGGGAGCCCGAGATATCGGCGTTCTGGTCAACGGCGAGATCAGAACGCTCGAAGCGCCCGGCACGCACTCCTCAGCACTGGCCGCCGAGCGGCCGGCACAGTGCTATCTGCCCAACGACACTCGGGACTTTTTCGGCCGGTCGGACGAGCTCACCGACCTTCTGGCGGACATCGAAGTCTCGTCGCCGACAGCGCTGTCGATCTCCGCGATCGGCGGGATGGGCGGAGTCGGCAAAACGGCTCTCGCGGTACATCTCGCACACCGCGTGCTGGCGGATTACCCGGACGGGCAGTTCTTCATCGATCTCCACGGTTTCACGCTCGGCGTCGAACCGCTGACGCCTGCGGAAGCACTGGATTCGCTCCTGCGGGACAGCGGTGTCGCGGGCGAACTGGTGCCGCCGGCGCTGGAGGGGCGGGTGGCCCGATGGCGGGCCCATATGGCCGGCAAACGCGCGATTGTCGTTCTTGACAACGCAGTCAACGTGGAGCAGGTGCGCCCGCTGCTCCCGGGGACGGCTGGCATCCTGGTCGTCATCACCAGCCGCCGCAAGCTCGCCGCGCTGGAAGGAATGACGTCCATCGACTTGGACGTGCTGCCCCATTCGGACGCGATCGAGGTGTTCCGGCTGGTCGCGGGGAAACGGCGGACGGAGGCCGAGGCGGAGGCGATCTCCAACGTGGTGCGTCTTTGCGGCCGCTTGCCGCTGGCGCTGCGCATCGCTGGTTCCCGGTTTCGCGAACGTCCCGCGTGGACCGTCGCCGATTTGGTAATTCGGCTGGAGGGGCAGGCGCGGCGCGGCAAGTTTCTCGAAGTCGAGGGCTGCAGCGTCGCGGACGTGCTGCGGGTCTCTTATCGCTACCTCCGGCCGTTGGGGAAGCGCGTCTTCCGCATGCTTGGCCTGCACCCCGGCGCTGATTTCGACAAATACGCGGCGGCCGCACTCGCCGGTATCTCCGCGGAAGAAGCGGAGGAGACACTCGAGGCACTGCTGGACGACAACTTGGTCCGGCAGGATGTGCCGGGGCGGTACTACTTCCATGATCTTGTTCGTGACTGCGCCCATGAACTGTGCGTAGACGTCGACAGCCGTGAGGACCGAGACCTGGCGCAGCGCGCGCTTCTCGACTACTACGTGCACGCCGCATTTGCTCACTGCGAGCCGCTCAGCCGAATCGAATTAGGGATGCCGCAAGCGGAACGACCCGCCTTCTGGACAGACGCCGAGGTGCAGGCCTCGACATCGGCCGGCGGGTTCGAATACGAGTTCGGCAATATCGTGTCATCGGCCCAGTTTGCGGCCGAGCGAAACTGGCACCGGACTGCGTGGCAGCTCGCCTGCATGGTCCAGCCGTATCTGCGAAGCCGCAACTACGACGGTAACTCGCGAAAGTTGTGCGAACTGGGCGTCGCCTCAGCGCGCTCGGACGGCAGCGAGCTGGCCGAGTCGATCTGTCTGCAGGGATTGGCGGCCGTGCACCGGGAGCGCGGCTCGACGGCCGAAGCGCACCAGCACTTGAACAGGGCGCTGCGTCTCAGCCGCGCGAGCGGGGACGAGGCCGTCCACATGGAGCAGTTGACCAATCTGGGTGCGCTCTTCTCGAATGAAGACCGGCTGCAAGCTTCCCTCGACGCTTACCTCGCGGCCGAGGAGAAAGCGGCACAGCTGAAGAACATCGACATGTTGCGCACCATCCGCAACAACCTCGGCGTGGCATGCCGAGACCTCGGCAGGTTCGACGAGGCTCTGGACTACCTGCACGCAGCTCTGGAACTGGAGCGCAGCCGGACGAATTCGATCCGCGGGACCGCTGTCCCGCTGTGGAACATCGCCTCGATCGCCCACTTCAGGAGGGAGCACCACAAGGCTGACGAGCTCTTCTCGCGGGTGTACGAGGACAGCGTGCGCGGCGGCTTCAGCCATGGCGAGGCCCTCGGACTCGTCGGCATGAGTGCGACGCGACGCTCGCTAGGCAAGGTGGAGGATTCCATCGACTTCGGCAGGCAAGCCCTTGCGTTGGCGAGGAGGTTCGCTTTTCGGCGAGTGGAATGCGAGGCTCTCAGCACGATCGGCGAGGCATGGTTTTCCTCGGGCGCGACAGCTAGTTCCTCCGAGGTGTTCGATCAGGCGATGAGCTATTCGCGCGAATACTCGTTTTCCCGCTTTATAGCGCGTGCGTTTGAGGGTTTCGCCCATATCGCTTACGCTCGCGGCGATATGGCGACGGCCGAGCGGCACTGGCGTGACGCGCTCGACACCTACCCTGCGAACATGCACGAACGAGCATACGCTCGTTTCCACCTTGACTCGTTGGGCAGAGCCGAGGCGGGAGACTGTTTCAGGTGTGGTTTCCACTACGACGCCGCGTAGGTCCGCACGGCGTTGTTCGCGCCGGATGCGGCAACGCGGAGACCAGGTTCAGTCCTCGATGTGCGCGAGCAGGAGGAAAAGCGCGACGACGTCGCCAAGATCCGGAGGAACGGGTGCTCCAGGATGATCGTGGGCTGCACGATACCCGTATGGCGCGAAGGCTTCCGACGACCGAGTGGGTCAGCTTCGCCGCCGACGCTGAGAACGCGCACTGATCCGGGTCAAGCGTGCCGCCGACGGCTCTTGCCGTGCAAAATGCCTCTCCACGCCGAAGTTCCGTTGAGACAACGCTCGACCGGACTGCTCGGCCTGGTCGAGTAGCTGCGGAGTGCCGGACCGGTAGCGGGATCTGGCAACGTTCTCCCGATCCGTCCGAACGACGGCCGCGGGAACGTGCGTTGTGCAGCGATCCCGCGCCGAGTCCGGCTTCCGTGCATGGGGAGGATGAGCGGTTACATGGTCTGGATGAATCGATGATGGGCAAGCCGTCTGACACGGATTCGGAAAGAAGCGAAACGACACACGTCCGAGAACCTGACCCGATGCGGCACGGGCAGTTCACGGTAGTCATGGCCCGGAAACCGGCACCGGCGTCGACCACCGTCTCGATTCCCCTGCACCTGCTGACGCCGTCGGATTCGCCGCGCTTAGCAGGCGAATCCGACGAGCACGTGCACGCTCTCGCGGCGCTGGATCGCCCGTTGCCTCCGATCGTCGTGCATCGGACGACGATGCGCGTGGTCGACGGGATGCACAGGCTCAAGGCAGCGGCACTCCGCCACCAGGACCGGATCGGCGTCGTGTTCTTCGACGGGAACTCGGACGAGGCGTTTATCGAGGCTGTCCGCCGCAACGCCCACCATGGGCTGCCGCTGAGCCGAGCCGACCGCACTGCGGCCGTGGTCAGGATCCTCGAGACCCATTCTCATTGGTCGAACGCGGCGATCGCGGCGACGGCGGGTGTCTCCGACAAGACGGTGGCCACGATACGCGCGCGTTCGACTTCGAAGATTCCGAGGTCGAACGGCCGTGTAGGACACGACGGCCGGGTACGGCCGGTCAATCCGGCGCTGGGACGGCGGCGCGCCGCCGAGTTCCTCGGGCGGAATCCGGACGCGACGCTGCGCGAGATCGCCCGGACCGCCGGGATAGCCATCGGCACTGCGAAGGACGTCCGCGAACGACTCCGCAACGGCCAGGACCCGTTGCCGCCAAGGGTCCGGAAGATCGACGACGAGCCTCGCTGGCTGGCACCGCCGGGCATGTTCGGCCGGGGCGACCCGTCGTCCGCCGCGAGAGCGGCTGGGACCTTCGACGACCTGGTCGCTGTCTTGAAACGAGATCCCTCGTTGCGGTTGAGCGAGTCCGGTCGCGTACTCCTCCGGTTGCTCGACGCCCACGCTTCCCACGACGATGACTGGGAACGACTCGTCGAGAGCATTCCCGCCCATTGCACCCGCGCGATCGCCGACGCGGCTCAACGCTGTGTGAACTCCTGGCGGCGCATTGCCGCACTGCTCGAATCCCGAACCTTCGAGCAGTCCGCGTCCGGTCGCTGAGGGGTGCAGAGAGAACAAGTGCTGGGGGGCCTCCGTTGCACAAGCGGAGGCCCCCAGCTTCTTCTCGGACGTCTTGCCGCGTCAGAGAACGCGCGCAGGGTCGGGAATCCGTGCAGCCGCCTTCAACGACGTCGGATAGGCGTAGGCGTCCGGTTCGGCCACAACCTCGGTGATGCTGGCCAGCGCCCGCTCCATCTCCTCGCGGCCGATACCGGACACGATGTCTCGCATCCAGGTGCGCAGCCAGTCGAGCACCTCGTCCGTCTCGACCAGGCCGAACTTGAGGGCTAGGCCACGGAGATGGATCTCGTCTGGCTGCCGCGCCCGGGAAACAGCGCCCAGATAGAGTCCGGGGAAAGTACGGCTCAGCGAACTGTCTGGAATCGTGTGCTGGTGCACGTACGTATCAACCCAGTCCGGGTCGCGGAGCGTCGCACGAGCGCCGTCCCGGCAGGCTTCGAAGACTTCGGTCCAGTCGCCGGTGTCTGCCAGCAACTGGTCGATGGCGTATTCGACCAGGCTGTGTGCCCAGCCGCGGCGGCTGTCGCGCTCTCCGGCGTCCGGGCGGCGCCAACCCGCTTGTTCAGCGGTGGTCCAGAACGTCTCGTACCGCCGGGCGACTTGGCCCATCCGCACATACGCCCATCCGCGCCTCCGGCGTTCCCCGGACCACCGGGTCCCGTAGTGGACGACCGCGTCACCCACCATGTGCGTGACGATCAGCTGGTCACGAGCGGACTCGTGGCGGTACCAGCTGTGCTCGTACGCCCAGTCGTGGCAGTTCAGGATATCCGGCAACATCAGCTCGAGCACCCGCTCGCCCGCGCGGAGATCCACGCTCCGCACGACTTCGGACCGAGTGGCTGTCTCGACATGGCCCAGGATATACATCGAATCCCTCTCCCTCGGATTGCGGAACTCAGGAAAACTCCAGCGTGCCCTCACGCCGCCCTGAGTCCAGGAACAGCTTCAGCAACAAAGCGCCTACCCCCAACCAAGCCAATCCGCTGCCTGCGGCGAGTCCCGCGTCCGCCAGGAGCGGAACGCCGACCTCGCCACGGGCCAGCCGACGGAGCGCATCGAGTCCGTAGGTCGGTGGCAGAAGATGAGCCAGCCAGCGCACAGGCAAGGGCCAGAAGCCCACCGGAACGACGGCCCCGCATACGGCGGAGGTGACAGCCGAGACGACCGCACCCATGAGGTTGCGCAGCTCCGGGCGGTTGAGCACGACGACCGCCATGGCGAACGCGAAGAGGTAGCTGGAAAGGCAGCTCACCACCAGAGCGCCGAACGCGAGCACTCCGGTCAAGACTGTCCACCGCACACCGAACAGCGGGCCGAGGACGAAGAGCGAAACCGAGGAAGTCGCGAGCGAACTCGGGATCCACTGCACGCTGCGTCCCAGGAAGACGGGCACCCAGCTCACCGGAGCCACGATCAGGAGCGGGAGCGTTCCGGCCCGCCGTTCCCACGCCGTCGACGCGCAGACCAGCATCAGTTCCGTCACCAGCACGGTCATCGCCGCGCCGACGAGCAAGTATTCCTGCTGCTCGCGAGAATCGAGCAGGCGGCCGATGAGCGCGTAGAAGGCCACCTGCGCCAAAATCCGAGTCAACCAGCCACAAGTCCACGTGACAGGCGTGTACATCGCCTTGAAGTCCGCGAAGGCGTTCGCCGAGCCCGCCCGGCCCACCCGCAACCAGGCCGCGGCAGTGGAGATCAAAGTCGTCATTTCTCCTCAGCTTCCGAACGAAATCGTTCCGGTTGTCCGGGCACGGTTGAGCACCACCGCGAGCAGGCCTCGGCCGAGAAGACCGCCGGCCGCACCCAACAGCACGATCACGAGGATCCGGAGCAACGGTGCCCGCGGCGCCTCGGACAACAGGCTTTCCCGGAGCAGATCAGAGCTCCAGGAAAGGAACACCGCGTGACTCAGCGGTTGCAGGAAGCCGGGGAGCAGCGCGACGGGCACCAGGACGCCCCCCAGTATGTAGAACGGGAAACTCAGCGAGTTCTGGAAGATACGTGCCGACCGGGACAATACGAACAACGAACTCATGACACCGGCCCAGCCGCTCATGGCGAAGACGGTGGCGATCAGCGCGAAGACGAAGACCGTGGGCGAACCCAAGGTGAGTGTCACTCCGAACGCGAACTTCGCGACGCACCACGACTCCGCCAGTCCTAGCAGGCTCACCGACGTCACGACCGCGATGCGACCGGTCAGCAAAGGCCAGAGGCTGGTTGGCGCGGCGATGAGCGCCTCGAGTGTGCCGTTTTCCCGTTCGACGTCGATCATGTCGCCTGCGATGAGCAACGACATGCCCCACAGCGCGATAAGCGCGGGTGCCAGCACTGCGTTCGCCTCCAGGTCCGGGCGCGCACCGTGGTGCACGATCGCCAGGAAGATCACCGTCATGAGCGGCGTCGTCGCTAGAGCCATCAGGTCGCCTGGTGATCGTCGCAGCAGGCGAAGCTGGAAAACTGCGCCGTTCAGCGCCGCATGCATCAGTGGACCTTCATTCCGCGGTCACCGATGAGGTGGAGGTAGACCTCTTCGAGATCAGGCACGGTGTTGCGCACCCTGGTCACGCCGGCCTGCACGAGAGACAGCAGGATCTCGCCCGCGGTGGCCTGGTCGTCGGCGTGGAACCGCAAGTACCCGTCGGGAAGCTCCTCGACCAAGCGCACCCCGGCCAGGCGGGAAATCCGCTCGCGCACCTGCTGGGGAACCTGCCAGGCATCCACCCGTTCGCACCGGGACACGAGGGATCCCAACGCGGACGGCGGTTCGGTGGCGATGAGCCTGCCGTTGTCGATGAACGAGACCTGGTCACAGACCTGCTCCGCCTCGGCCATGTCGTGCGTCGTGATGAGAATCGTCTTGCCGGCCCGGCGGAGCTGCTCGACGAGCGTCCGAAAGTCGCGTGCGCCCACGGGGTCGATGCCGTCGGTCGGCTCGTCGAGCAACACCACCGGCGGGTCGCCAATCAGGCCGCGTGCCAGATGGACCCGCTGCTTCATCCCCCGAGAGAAGCCTTCGACCCGATCGTGCTGCCGCGCGGTCATGCCGAATCGGCCGATGAGCTCGTCGAGCCGAGTGTTCAGCGCCTGGCCCCGCAGGCCGTACAGCGCACCCCAGTGCTGGAGGTTCTGCCGGACGGTGAGCCGTCCGTAGAGGCCGCGGTCGCCGCCGAAGACGATCCCGATCCGGGCACGGACCGCACGGGCTTCGGACACGACGTCGTGCCCGCACACCCGGACTTCCCCGCTCGTGGGCAGCAGGATCGTGGAGATGATCTTGCACAACGTGGTCTTGCCCGCGCCGTTCGGCCCGAGAAGGCCACGTACTTCGCCGTACCCGACGCTCAGCGCGACGTCGTCCAGTGCCACGGAAACCTTCCTCGTCCCGTCCGCCGTTTTCGCCCGTCCCGTGAACGTGCGGGTGAGCCCGCGGATTTCGATACACGAATTGCTCGCCACAATCGACACCTTTGTTTCCCGATCCGGAAGTCCGGCGTTCCGTCGGTCGATCTTGACGGCTCCTCCGCGGCCATGCAACAGTCGTCCAGGTTTGCCCGTCACCCTGCGAAGGAGAGCAGTGAGGCTTACGGTTGCTCTGAGCTATGAAAGATTCGACGAAACATTGGCCGCACACTTCGACGGCGTCGGGCTCATCCGCGGCGAATATGTATTCCGAGCGGAAGGCTGCTATCCAGCGCAAGAATCGGTGCGCAAGTTCCTGGAGCCGTATTTGCGCGCCGTCGCGGCGACCGCGGCACCACGCCGCGTGTGGTACCGGACGATGGAGGTCGACACCGCGGAAGCCAATGTGCTCGAGGGCGTCGAAGCGGTTCTCGTCGAGGAAGACCGCTTGCTCGGTCTCCGCGGAATCCGCCGTTCGCGCACTTACCCGGAAGCGTTCAGGGCCGAGCTGAGAGGGGTGGCGACGGCCCGCGCGGCAGGAGCCGACGTCGGGGTGATCATCCCGTTCGTCACCTACGCCGAAGAACTCGAGTGGGCAGTAGCGGAGATCGACCGCCACGCATCGGGTACCCCGGTCGCGACGATGCTGGAGACGCCAGCCGCGCTCGTCGAGCTCGACCGGCTCCTTGGCACCGGGATCAGCCGGGTGGTCATCGGGTGCAACGACCTGTCGTCGCTGCTGCTGGCTCGATCCCGGTCAGTGCGCGGCCCGGTTGAGCCGGCTTCGCCGCTTCTTCGCGCGATCGAGCTGGCCAGGCGCGAAACCTCGCGAATCGGCGCCGAGCTCGCCGTCGCCGGATACCTCAGCCCCGAGCTCATCTCTGCTTGCCGCACGCTGGGGGTCGACGAGTGCGTCGTGCATTATTCCGACCTGCCGAAGGTGTTCGGCCCTCAGTGGAACGACCTGCCCGATCTCGGGCTGCTGGCCGCGACCAAGGCCAGGACCCGGGCCGCCATCGCGGAATTCAACGCGCGGAACGGTTTCGAGCAGCGAGTGTACTGACCACACCGAGCAGTTCCTGAGCCGTTTCCTCGACCTCCTCCATCGGCCCGATCCCCAAGCTCACCCTGATGAAAGTCGGGGCGTCCGGCTGGTTGAGGAAGCCGGAGCGGTAGCTGCGCGCGCTGGTCACGTCCCAGCCAAAGCCGGCGCGGATGTCCAAGCGCAGGCGACGGTCACGGCACCGGGCCGCCCACTGGTTCACAATCGAGGTGTAATCGCGTTCTGGTTCGACGGCCGTGCGAAGGAAGACCAGGCTGCCGGGCCCTGTCTGACGCGCCAAGCCGGCGAACGCGTCGAGGCGGCCGGCTGCCGCGAAGTCAGTGTTCGCGATTTCCAGGCGCGTCCCGTCGAGACACTCGACGAATCGCCGGTTGCGTTCGGCGTGCAGTGCCATTCGCGCTGCCAGTGACCGGATCTCCGCCGCGCGCAGGAAATGGAACGCTTTGGACTGGAGCTGTTGCCCCGTCCGCCTGGCATACGCACGGACTGCTTCGATCGTTTCGCCGCTGCCGTAGACGACGCCCGCACTGCAATCGTGTGTCGCATACTTGATCGCACTTTCCACGACCAGCAGCCGCTCAGCGCAGGTCGCCCGAGCAAGCTGGCGGAAGTCGACGGCGTGGCTGAGGATCGAGTTGTCGACGACAACCACCGGTGACGGAGAGCCTCCGAAGACCGGCACGGTGCATACCGGCGCGTTCAACGCCGTTTCGACGAGCACAGCCGCGCATTGGTACCGTTGCAGGGCCGTGTCCAGTTGATCCGGCTGCGATAGATCGACGCGAACGACGGTGATCCCGGCCGGGGCCAGTACGGTGTCCAGCAGTTCGCCCGTCTCGAAGTACGACCGCCGGTCGACGATCACAGTGTCACCGGGCCGGAGCACCGCGGACAGTGCGACGTGGACAGCGGACATCCCCGAGTTCACCAGCACGGAACTGTCGGATCGGAAGGCCTCCGCGAACACCTGCTCGAGCCGCCGTCGATCACCGTGTTCGTAGGTGTCCCAGAAGGTCCCGCCGGATGTGCCGGCCCGCTGGGCTGCGGCGGCGTCCCAGAATTCCTCCATGGTGAGGTAGCTGTCCGCTACCTCAGCTCGTCCGGCCAGCCAGGATCCGAAGGCGCGCTTCAGTTTGGTGTAGGCGGCCAGCGCCGGATACCAATTGTGCCGACCGGGCTCCGCCGCGGTCAGCCGATTCGCATCGTCGGTGAACGCTTTCACGTGCGGGCAGGCATTCGCGGCGCGGACCTCGTCTGTCAACGCGCTCGTGAGATCCCTGAGGTAGGACCATTCGGCGGGGAGCCCGAGCATCACAGGTCCACGACGATGAGCTCGTAGGGGAACGGCATCCCGGGCACCCGGCCCAGATCCCCGGCGTGTGCGACTGTCCCGTGGCCGCCCAGCAGTTCGCACCACGCCTCTAACGTCCGGTGTTCGGTGGTGCAGTCGACGTCAAACTCGTTCAGGCAGGTGTTGAAGAAGATGTCCGCGAACTCGTGCAGGTGATCGCTCACAGTTTCGCTCACGCAGTTCTCGACCACGACCCATCGTCGAGCACCCAGCTCGCGCGCCTGATCGAGCAGTTCGGGTGCGGATTTCTCGTGGTGCAGCACCGTGACCATCAGGACGGTGTCGGCGACCGGCCGCACGGTCAGGAGCTCTTCGAACGGCGACACGGGGAGCCGCGGTGGTTCCGGGTACGCTCCCCTGCGTTCCCAGCAGCTGATATCCCGGCATCCGAGTTCTCGCAGCGCTGCTGCGACCGTGGCGTCGCCGGCCAGCAGATCGACGACGCGGCCGCGTACATGCGGTCGGATCGCCGCAGCGACCGCTGCGGATCGCTGCTCCGCGAACACGCGGTTCCATGTGTCTCGGACACCGGACTCGCGAAGCAACCGGCGCCCGGTCTTCGACGAAGGCCCCTCCTCGGCCAATGCGGCACCGATCGACGTGGCGAGTTCGGCGGCCTCGGCTCGATGGAGATCGCGCTCGAATACCAGGGCCATCCGGCCGGCGAAGTCCCCGGCCACGGTTTTCGGATCCCAGGTGACTGTCACGGAAGGCGCTCCTTCAGATATTCGGATTGGTGGAATGCCAGGGATGTCAGCAATCTCTGCTGTTCGAAGTCGGTCAGCCGGAAGCCCGCCGACTCCATCGCGCGGACGAGTTCGAAACCGAGGCGAAGGGAGTGGCAGCGGGGATCAACGAGCGCGGTCAGCAGGTGACCGAACGACCCCGGAGAAGGTCTTGGGGAGTAGCCGGCGGTCGCACGCTCCCGCGCCTGGTCGCAGAAGCACGCGAACCGCTTCGCCTCGTCGAACGGATCCGTCGCCGGTGCGTCCGCGAGAAAATCCCGGGCCAGTGCCGCGACCTCCGGGAAGCCCAGGCCGACAGATTGGGCGGTGTCGACGGTGAGTGCGACCGAGAGGCGGAGGATCGCAGTGACGACGGCACTGTGGCGCGAGCTCTCGTCACCCGGCGGCACGTAGGCGCGCAGATCGGCGATCTCACGCCAAGACGGGCGACGGTCCATGGCCACGACTTCGTCGATGCCCATCGGCGCAAACAGTGCGGCGATGTCCCGTCTGGCTTCTGCGAAGTCGTCCGGGGTGTGGAGGAGCGACAGGCAGCGCCCGGACACGCGGGACAGCCAGCGCAGAGTTCCCGGCGCCCGTTCGAATGGGACGCTAGCGCCCTTCGCGTCGTGCAGTGTCCGGCTCGCGTCGCGGCCGTCCCGCCGGCCGAGTACGACCGCCAGGGACGAATCCATCGCAGCCAGCCGGGCGGTGAGCAGTACTCCGTACTGGCGCCCGGACTCGGAGGTTTTCGATCGGGTGCCGGCATAGAGCGTCGAAAGGTGTTCCTCGTCCAATTGGAGCGACCGACACGCTACCGGAAAGAACCCTCGTGCCTGGAGCTCTTCGCCGAGCGCGGGCACGAGGCCGAGCCGCACCGCGTCGGGCAGCAGGACAGCGAGTGCGTGGTCGGCTGAAGGCATGGGCACCTCGGGAATCGTCGGAGTGGCTGAGCAGGTCTCACCTGGCGTCGTCCAGCCGCAGTCCGGCGGCAACGACGGTGTTCGAACTGTGCATCGCGCCGGAGCGCACGAGCTTGGCGTCACTGGCGTGCCGGTAGCGCAGGATGAGGTCCTGGTCGCGATAACCCCCGATCGCCGGGTCGACAAGCCGCGCCCAGTCCGCGTAGTGCACCGTCCAGGCTTCAAGCGGGATCTCGGTGAACTTGGCGACCGTCGCGGCCGGGTAGTTGCCGGCGATGCGGCACGCCACCTTTTCCGCGTTCGCGGTGCGCCATATGTGCGTGATGAGCTCGCGGACTGCACTGTGCGCCGAGTTGAACCTGGGGTCGCTCCGAGCGGACCCTAAGGTCAGACCGGTCAGGTCGTTGAGGCCGACCAGCAGGCACCCGGCTCCGGCACTCAGGAAGTCCGCCACCGTGAGCGCCGCGGAAGGCACCTCGACCATCACGCCGACGGGGTTCGCGATGCCTCTGCCGCGGATCACGGAGAGCACCTCGCCGAATTCCTCGGCGTCGCGGACGAACGGGACGACAAACCCCAGGTTGGGCGCGCCGTGCGCCACCTCCGCGACGGCGTCCAACTCAGCGGTGAACTCGTCTGGGAATCGACGGTACCGTCGCGCTCCCCGCATTCCGAGCAGCGGATTGTCGTCGTGGACTACATTGGCATTCGCCTGGAGGACATTGACGTCGCGGGCTTCGAGATCGGTGAAGCGATACCAAACCTGTCGGGTTCCGGCCGCGTCGACCACCAACCGGAGATATTCGTGCAAGGCCGCCGCACAGGAGGCGTCCTGCCAGGCCTTGCCGCACCGCCGGACCACGTACTCGCTCCGCACGAGACCGATGCCGCGGCACGAAGCGAGCACACGCCGGTCCGGGTTCTCGCCGCTGAGGGCCAGCCACGCTTTCGCTCCGAACAGACTCGCTGACGACACAAATCCCCCCTCGAATGCCGAACCAATGCGAATTCTTTCACGCCGGAAAAGACGAAAATCCAATGCGATCGACATTCACACGAGGCGGCAAAAGTGTCAAACTTGGTTGAACTTGTTGAACAATGCTTGCGCCAGAACGGAGACGCTGCTAGCGTTCATCGCATCGAAGCGGTGATCACGGAATCCTGCCGGACTCCCGCTCGGACATTCCCAGCACCAATCAGGATCGCTCCCTGCTTCATCGGAGCACACACCATTGTGCGACCGGATTCGGTGCGGACGTGGTTTCCGCCTGCCGGCGGAGAAACTTTCACGATTGAAGGGAGGGAAACAATGTCGCGCAACGCTATCGCCAACCTTCGCCCGAAGCTGGTTGTGAAGGGCAAGGGCAAGTAGCCCGCCGGGCGCGCGGCCCTGCGGGGCCGCGCGCCCCCTTCTTCCGGAACCCGAAAGGTCTGGTCATGTTCACAGCGAAGACCCTGGGCGAGGCCAGGGTTACGGCGGACAGCGATCTCGGTCTGGACAGCTTCACCGTCTGCGTGACGGTGCCATCGTCGTCCCGGGACGAGCCTGGCGACCGGATCGGCGTCACGCACATGCTCGAGCACCTCGTAATGAGTGCTCCTGCCGACAGTCGCCGGCGCAGCTTCTGCGACTGGGTCAGCGAAGTCGGCGGCCAGGCCAACGCCATGACCACCAAAGAGACCGTGGTCTACTGGGCACGGACCCACCCGATTCGGCGATCGACTGTGTACTGCGGCTGACCCGGGCGATCGCGGATCCCGCCTTTCCCGACGACCTCTGCGCTTCCGAACGACGGGTCGTCCTCCAAGAACTGCTCAGCGCGGCAGCGGATCCCGCCGACGTCGCGACGGAACGCTTCTACGCCCAGCTTTTCGACGGTCACGAACTTGGCCGGCCGGTAGGGGGCACCGCTGACGATTTCCCGGATTTCACCCCACGCGAACTGCTCTCTTGGCACCGGCGGGGGTTGACCGCCCGGCCGATCGCGGCGTCCCTTGTCGGGCCTGACGAGCTCATGGGGGAAGCGATAGACGCCGTGGCCGCGTCCCGCCTCGCGCAGTCAGTCTCGTCGTCACAGGACAAGAGGAAGGCCCCTCGACTGCAGGAAAGCCGACGGGTGGAGGGCTTCCGGCCAGCTGCGGACACGGACTACATCTGCCTCGCAGTCGGCGGATCCGGTGCGTCTCGCCGGCACCAGTTACAGCCCGCGTACGAAGTGCTGGCGGCACTCGTCGGCGGGATACCCGGCTCGTTGCTCTACGAGCGCTTGCGCAAGGAACTCGGCGCCGCGTACCAACTGCAGACGATCAACACGGCTTTCTCAGACTGCGGCGCGTGGCGAGTCCTGGCCGGAACGACGCCCGCAGAGGCGGCAGCAGTCGAGAAGGCGATCTTCGCTTGCCTCGACCAAGTCGCCAGCGGGCGACTGCCCGAAGGCGCGTTCGAGTTCGCGATCGCCCAGTGCCGAGGAGCGGTGCTGATCGACAACGAGGACCCGGTGTCGCGCGCCTACTTGACCGGGGCACGGGCGTGCGACGAACTTCCCGGAGAATCGCCGGTCCGGCGTATGGAGTCCGCCTTTAAAACCATCGATGCCGACATGGTCGCGGAGTCGGCGCATCGGGTGCTGGAGACCTACGTGGCGGTGTCGTCATGACCATGAGCACCTCCGGCGGCGTCGACCGGATGCTGTCCGAACTGACCTCGCGAGGGCTGCCTCGCACTCGCGCCCGGCTGTTCGCTGCCGAGAAGATGGTCCTCGCGGTTGGGGACGTCCGCCTGATCCTTTCGATCCGCGATGAGCCCCTCAGCGGCCGGCGGGAAGCCCTGCTCGCGCTGGACACTGCACCGGTGGTGTCGGAACCGGCCCTGCTCAACGAGGTACGCGACGCAGTGCGAGAACGGGACGAGAAGGTCAGCACCCTGGTCTTGCGTCTTCCGCCCGAGGTCGAGCCGACCGATACCTTCGTGGGCAAGCGAGCCACCCAGTACATCGTTGCCGGTCCCGATGTGCGCACCGTGACGGAATCGGGAGAGTGGACGCTCCGGCCCTACGGGCCGGAAAACCACGACGCCGTCGCCGCTTTGCTCCGCGAAGCGCTCGAACTCGGCTACCGGACGACGGTGCCGGACGTTCCGGTTCCGGACGTCGGCGAATTCGTGGAATCGCTGCTGAACAGCGACGGCGTCACCGTGTTCACGGCTTACCACCGGGACACGTTCGCCGGGCACGCGACCGTCGTCACAGACGAGGACGAGCTGACCGGTGCCCCACAGCTCGAACTCTTCGACCAGTTCGTCCTGCGGGAGTGGCGGGGCACCGCCGCCGGCGGGCTCCTCGCCTCGGCCGCTGTCGGGCGGGCACGCTCGGCGGGCCACGCCTTGCGCGGCCACGTCGTAGGGGACAATCCGCATTCCGAAGCGGTCACCGCGCGACTGCTCGCAGCGGGTTGGCATCGTGCCGAAAGCTACTGGGCGGTGCCGCTGAGCGGAGGTGCGGACGCTTGAAGCTGGAGCCCGGCCATATCGTCGACCTCGTCGAATCCTGGCTGCCCGCACCGTCCTCGGAGGTGTCCGAAACGCTCCGGGACCTCCGCAAACGGGCCCCGTCGTTCGTCCCGACCTGGCTCAGCGCCGTGGCCACTCGCACGACGCTGCCCGACCACCTCGCCCATGAAATCGACGAAGCCCGCCGGCGGACGCAGCTGTTACGTACCGTGCGTGACACCGTGGTCGAGGTGGTACCCGGGGCGTACGCGATCAAAGGACACGCGGTGGCGGATCGGTATCCGTCGCCGCTCGTCCGCACGATGATGGATCTCGACCTGGTGGTCACCGACGTCGATTCGCTGTGGCTGATCGCCGAAGTCTTGCGAGATCAGTGGAAGGCCGCGGTGCAGGCGGTGATCCGCTACCCAGCTCGCGCGGGAGGTGCATTCGGCGAGCACTGCGTCATAGCGACTGTCGTCGCCGCGAGGGACTGTGAGTTCGAGTTGCCGCTCGCCATCGATCTCTACACACACGGGTTCGCCGGTGACATCGGCACAGTCCCTGCTCGGAGGGAGATCGGGCGTGCCCCCCGAACACTTGACGAGCATCGCAGCGGAGGGGCTTGAAGGCGGCTTCTCGCCCAAGGACATGGTCGACGCGGCAGTTCTCCTCCTGGGCACCGACGCCGAGAAGGAGTTCCGGCTTGCACGCGAGTATGCGTGCGAGCTGAAGCTGGTGCCGGAACTCGCCCGGCTGCTGACACTCGCCCGGGTTCATGGACTTCCGCTCCCCTCCTTCGCCGTGGTCCCCGATCGGGAGGCCCGCGAAGGTCGGTTCAGGAGAGTCGCGGCGCATTTGCTGAACAGCGCGCACTATCCGCGCACGGCTCTTCTTCAGGCACTGCAACGCTCGGAGGTGTTTCCCGGTCCCTGGGCCAAAATTCGCCGCAGGGCATGGCGTCTCGTCGACGACGTGCTCCCAGTGTCAGCACGGGTCCGAACCCAGCTGCTCGGCTTCGGAGTCCCAGTTCGCCGGACAGGAAGCTACGACGGGCAACTGCTCAGCGGGGCGGGAAGGGAATTCCTTCTCGTCAACTCGGCTCAGGTCAAGGAGCGCTGGCTCGATCCTGCTCTCGAATTCCTGGAGTGAGGCAGTCGTGCGAACAAAGGCGTGCCTGGTACCCTGTGGGGTTCCAAAAGTCAGTCACCGGTCCTGACCAGTAGCTTTACGCGGCCCGTTCGTACTCGCTGATCAGACCTCCGAAGAGCTGTTGTCGCTTGATCCGCTGAGAGCCGAGGTTCGCCACGGGGTGGGTCGGCCGAGGTGGGCGAAGCTCGCGGGAACGATGCGGCCGTCGACCGTTGTAATGCCGGACGTACTCGGCCAACACGGCCCGCAGATGCCGCTCACCCACGATCAACACACGATCAGTGAGCTCGGTCCTGACCGTGAGCACGAACCGCTCGGCGTAGCCGTTCGCCCGCGGGCAACGCGGAGGAATCTTTACCGCCTCGATGCCCACGCCGGCCAGGACAGTGTCGAACGACGCAGTGAACTGGCCAGCCCGGTCGCGGACAAGAAACCTGAACTCGTCGGCTCGATCACCGAGATCCATCACCAGGTTGCGGATCTGCTGCGTAGTCCGCCCCCCCCCCCGTCCGGATTCGTGGTCATGCCCAGGACGTGCACGTAGCGGCTGCCGACCTCCAGCACGAAGAACACATAGATCCGCTTCAGGGTGAACGCACAGTCGACGTGGAAGAAGTCGCATGCCAGCATCGTCGCCGCCTGCGTGCGTAGGAACCGCCGCCAGGACGTGTCGGTACGCCGGTCCGGCGCGGGAGGTACGCGTGCCCGCTTCAGGATCCGCCGGATCGTCGACGCACCGACCCGATGACCAAGCTTCAGCAGCTCGCCTTGAATCCTCTTGTTGCCCCAGTGGTGGTTCTCGGTGGCCATCCGTTCGACCAGCCCGGTGATCGCCTCGTCGACAGGCGGACGGCCGGCTCGGTGTGGGTAGGTCCACTTCGCGGCGACCAGGCGACGGTGCCAGCGCAGGATCGTGGCCGGGGTGACTAGCCGGTGTGTTCGCAGCGTCTTGGGCAGCAGCCGAACCAACGCAGCGATCACCGTCCGATCAGCCCAGTCCAGACGAGGTTTCGGGTTACCTCGGCGCAGCACAGCCACCTCATGGCGTAACACCAGCAACTCGACATCCTTCGACGCCGACGAGCGCCCAAGCGACACCAGCAGACCCACCAGCCGGAGGAAGATCAGATAGAGCAAACGCAGCGCCATGGCTGGCGATCATGCCCTGCCCATCGAACGCGCCCAGCACCGCAGGTCAGATCCACGAACCGACTTCTGGGACCCCACAGGTTTTCAGACCACAGCCGGGTTCTGGACGTCCACGCTGGTCATCGTCATTCTTTCCGCCGCCCTGTATGCGTCCTTCAAGAAACGCGACTGGCTGTGGTCCGATCAACGCACGGCACGCCGCCTCGCCTGGTGCCTGCCGCGCCCTCGACCAGCACCGCCGGGGAATGCCCGCGGAGCGCATCCAACAGCGTCTCGTGTTCGGCGTCCTGGACTCCGCTCACCAAGAAATTCGCGGTCGGCACAACCGGCCGTCCGCTTCGCATCCTACTCACCTTGCGCCGAACCTCAGATCCCTTTAACGACCGGTCTTTCACGCCGAGCCGCACATCGCTGTCCCCCGCGCGGGGCGGATTACGTAATGCCCGTATGCCTACCCGCACTGACCCGTAGGAGATTCTGTGGCCCGAGTCGCCCAGAGGCGTCGAACGACCCTTGAGAACGTCGAATGCGCACCGCGCGGCCGGTCGGACCCCGTATTCGGGTGCAGCACCAGAAACCCGCTATGCGATCGTCCCCGGACAATTCGTCAACCACCGAACCGTTGTCGCGGCACCGGAAAACCGCGCGTTGGAGCAGTGACAGCTGGTAGGCGACGAGGCGGCGGGCCGGTGCCGACGAGCGCGGCCTCGACGACAGGTTCCCCCGCGACGACCAATCCGACGCCGAGGAGAGTCTTCGGCAAGGGCCGGCGATCCTGCCATTCCGCGCTCGTGAACCAGGATCGAATCAAGGACGCGCTCCGAGCAAACCACCAGCAGCTCAGGTGCACCTCGCCGGTCGCGGTCCGAGCTTGCTCGCTCCTGTACTCGCCGAACTGTCGCATGGCGACATCCGCGTCCAGGTGTTCTGCCTCGATCTGGCCGGTGAGCCATTTTCCGCGGAACGAAGGCCTCGTGTGTCAGGACGATCAGCCAAAGCCCGTAGAACGCGGGCCTGGCACCGGAATCCGCCGCGCCGAAGGGCCAAGAAGACACGGAGGACGGCAGCGGTGTCCGGTGCCGGGGTCTGCGGGATCAGTGGGCGGCGCTGGTGTTCACTTCGCCGTTGACGCCCTTGGGGAAGAATCCGCCGGAGGTGGCGGCTTTGCTGGTGAGGTAGACGATGTTGAGGACTTGGCCGGGGCTGCGGCTGTAGGCGATGCCGTTGGCGTCGGCCGGGACGATGTTGGCGTTGCCGCGGTCGTCGATGACGCCCTGGTCGTCGTCGGTCGGGCCGTCGAGGCTGTCGCGGGCGTCGGAGAGTTTGACCGAGGCTTCGCGCAGGTCGTGGCTGAACAGTCCGGTGCCGAGCAGGCCGTCACGCCGGTCGTAGAGCTGGCTGCGGATGTTGCCGGCGTGATAGGCCTCGACCGCGAGGATGCCAGCGGCGGCTTCGAGGTAGGTCTTGTTGGTGATCAGCGGGGCAGCGCCCTTGTAGGCGGTCACGCCGACGTCCTCGAACAGGTACGCGGCGAGCAGGAAATTCTCCTCGCAGGCGAAGGCGTCGAAGCTGTGGCCCTTCTTCACCAGGCCCGCGGCTTGCGCGGCGGCGGTGAAACTGGACTGGAGGTCGATCTGAGGCCGGGACACCGCGGCCCCGCCGAGGGCGCTGCGCAGGAACTGGACATGGTCCTTCTCGTCGCCGGCGATCTCCTGGGCGTACTGGCGCACGGTCCGGGACTCGAACCGCACGGCGCGGCCTCCGGTCACCCCGCCCTGGGCGCCGGTGCCGGTGGCCAGGGAATCCGGCAGCCCGCGGCCGGTGACCGCGTGCAAATAGAACTCCGCTTCGAGGTATTCCAGATTGAGCGCGAAGTTGAGCACCGCGCCGTCGCTCACCTGGGCGGCTTCCGCGGTTTCGGCCATCGGCGCGGCCGAGCGGGCCGACGCCGACGCGGTGCCCGCGGTCAGGCCGCCGAGCGCGCCGGCCCCCACCACCCCGAGTCCGGTCATCCCGGCCGCCCGCAGGAAACGGCGGCGGTCCTGATCGTTCTCCGCGCTCCGGTTGATCATCGACGCGGCATAACGCTTGCCAAACACGGATGAACTCCTTCCCGCCCGCGCGCGAAGGTGCGGGCGTACCCGCCGCCGGCTCCCGACAGCGGGACGGATCGTTCTCGGACTATTCGCATTCGGAGCCCACGCCGGTCTGGATTGGCCGGCCGCCTCTGATCAAGTGAAGAAACCCTCCGGGGCTGGCGAGATTGTCACCCGCCGGCAGGCGACGGCATGGCCGGTATCGGTGGCGGTGCGCTCTCGGCTTGGCGGTTCATGACCTGTTTGCGTGGTTTGCCCGCTGGTTCACCGCACAACGCAGCGCCCTGCGCCGCTGCTCCGGGGCCGGTGAACACGTTCGGGGAAAGCACCCGGTTTGCTCCGGGTGCTGGAGATTGCCGGCGGGTTGTTCGGGTTCGCCGCAGGCCGTCGAAGAAGAACTACCGCGAACATGCGGCAACCGCGCCGACTCCGTCGTGCCTGACGGCTCGGGTCGGCGGGACAACGACAAGCGGCGGGAGCCGACTACCGTCGAACTGCGGGAAAGACTGCGCTTTGCCCCTCGGCACGAATCGCGTGTTCAGGTTCGCACCGTTCGGCTGATCCCCGCCCCGTCCAAGGCGATCGCGACGTCGATATCCGCGGTGACGACCCGTAGACCGCAACGGGCGCGCCGGGCCGCTACTGCGGCGTCGCCGAGGGCAGAGGCGAGGGTGTCGCCGTCGCACCGGCAGGCAGTCGCCTCCACAATCACTACGCCGCAACATAATTCGAGCGCTTCGGCGAGTTCGGCCACCAGCGTGTCGACACCTGAGCCGATCAACCGGCCTTCCAGCACGACGGTGATCGTCCCGTCCGCGGCCAGCATCCGGGTCTTCAGCCAGCGCGCCGCCCGCACGGGTGCCCGTACCTCGAGTGCGCTCATGCGTCCCGCCCTTCCGAATTGCCCGTCCGAATCATCTGACTACCCGCTTACGATGTTCTTACGCATCGCGACCGGCAGCCGGGAAACCTCTACCGTGAGCGGACATGCGACGACGATGCGCACTGTTCTCGATCATGGTGCTGGCCACGGCCTGCGGGCCGTCCCCGTCGACCGGCGGACCAGCGCAGCCGCGGCTGCCGCCCGCCGCCGAGCCCGCCGTATCGCCCCCGCTGGGCGCGGCGCCCGCCGGCACGATCGTCAGGGTGGGGCCGCAGCCGGAGGGCATCGTCGCCGACAGCCCCAGCCACCGCGTCGCAGTCGGGATCCGAGACCCCGACCGGCTCGCGCTGCTCGACACAGCCACTGGCCAGGTCACCACCACGGTCGCACTGCGCGGGCACCTGCGGCACCTGCAGCTCGCGGCGCCCGGCGGGCCGGTCCTGGTCCCGGACGAGAACTCGAACCGGCTGCTGACCGTCGCGCTCCCGGACGGCCGGATCACCGGGGAGATCGCCACCGGCCGTTCGCCGCACGACGCCACCCGCGCGGCGAACGGCCGGGTGTTCGCCGCCAACGAGAACGGCCGCAGCGTCGCGGTCACCCAGGACGGCAAGCTGGTGCACACCTTCACCGACGTCACCCAGCCCGCCGGGCTCGCGGCGGCCGGCGATCTGGTCGGCCTCGTCGATGTCCGCCAGAACGATCTGAGCGTCTACGACGCCGCCGCGTTGACCCGCGTCGCGCGACTGCCCGCCGGTGCCGGGCCGACCCACGTGGTCGCCGACCGCCGC
The DNA here is from genome assembly GCF_001651785.1 of Amycolatopsis sp. M39. NCBI lineage: Bacteria > Bacillati > Actinomycetota > Actinomycetes > Pseudonocardiales > Pseudonocardiaceae > Amycolatopsis > Amycolatopsis sp. M39. The sequence continues at coordinate 497,391 of NZ_LWSF01000005.1, read as the reverse complement.
GGCCGCTTCGCGGTGATCGACACCCGTGGCGGCGCAGTGCTGACCTTCGACCCCGCAGCGCCCGCGCACCCACTGGGCAGGCTTGATCTGCCCGGAACGCCCTACGGCGTGGCCTACGACGCGCGACACGACCAGCTGTGGGTGACCCTGACCGCGAAGAACCAACTGGTCGGCATCACGCTCGCCGGAACTGTTCCGCGCGTGTTCGCCACCATCCCCACCGTGCGCCAGCCCAACACCGTCGCCATCGACTCCGCCACCGGCATTCGCTACGTCACCGGGACCGCGGACGGGACCGTCGAGATCATCCCTCCTGAGGCCGCATGAGCGCCGCGGCCGCGCGACGCCGAGAGCCGGGAACGCGAGTGCCTGTCGATCGCTGGAAGAAACTGCGGCACCCGACGCTGGTGTTGACAGTGCCATTGCCTCCTTTGGGAAAGAAGCCGCCGGAGGCGGCGGCTTTGGCGGTGAGGCAGACGATGTCGAGGACTTGACCGGGGAACGGCTGCAGGCGATGCCGCTTGATGGCGGCTGCGCCTTCGCCGCGCTGGTAGAGCGCGCTGCGGATGTTGCCCGCGTGGCAGGCATCCACCGCGAGAATCCCCGCCGCCTCCAGACAAGTCTTGTTTCCGCGACCTGCGCAGCGTGCGCGGTCCCCGCGGCGAGGCCGGTCATGCCGGTCGCCTCGCCGAAGCGGCACAGCGTTTGCCGAACACGGGCGAACTCCTCCCCTCCCGCACACGTACGGCGCATCCGCACGAGGACGGATCCTTTGTGGACCGTGCGCATTCGAGGCTGGGCCCAGCGCGGATTGGTCAAACCTCCGAGCGGCCCGCGGCGAAAACCCGCGCGGGATACCCGCTACTCCGAGGTAGCAAACTCGTTTGAGGGAAAAGAAAAACTTCCGCTCACACCCAATCCGATGACGCCGGCCGCGCCGAAATACGACTGACAGTGAAGTTCACACCAGAGGGGGGGGTGAGATGGATGAATACTTCTCTGACGGATGACTCGCCGGCCGGGCAGCCGCTCTTGCTGCGGCTGCTCGTGGTGACCGGTGCGTTGTTCGGGTTCACCCTGCTGGCTCTGGCCGTATCGGGCGCGGCGGACGCGTCCGAGGGTTCGCCACCGCCGGATCGGCCCGGTCTGCTCGACCGGGTGGGCAACACCGTGCACGAGGTGCTCAAGCCCGCCGGACCGGCACTCAAACCGGTCATGGACACCGCGCATCTCGTGTCGTCACAGGCAGCGCCAGCGGTCAAGGCGGCGACAAGCGGGCTCGAGCCCGTGGTCGCACCGCTGACCCGTCCGGTGCTGCACGCGGCGGAGCCGGTGCTGTCGGCCGTAGGGCCGGTGACCCAGCCGGTGCTGCACGCAGTATCGCCGGTCACCTCGCCGGTCGGGCACGCCACGGCCCCGGTGACCGCACCCGCGGCTCGGGCGGTCGGTGGCGAGCATGCCGCTCCCGCGGTGAGCGGACATCCTGCCGACGGAACGCCTACGGCGTCCGCACCACGCGGCGACGTGAGTTCCCCGCCGGCAGCGCCCGCGGTGCCCAGTACGTCAGCTGCGTTCACGCGGCCGGTCGCACAGCATCCTGCCGTGACGTCCGCCGTCCGGCACGCCGCTGGACACATCGGTTCGGCCGACGCCGGCGTCGCCGGTCCGGAGCCCGGTACCGGTGGCGGTGGGATGCCCGCGGACCTCTCCGGCACGGTCGGGGCGGTATCGGCGAGCGCCGGGAGCGCACACGGCAGCGAGTTCGCCGTGACCGAGTCCGGTTTCGCCGCGCCCGGCACGGACCGGGCCTGGCGGGCTCCGCCGGGCTGGCGTGCGTCGCCGTACTGGCTGGTCTTCTACGGAAACGACCATCCGAGCTGACATTCCCTTTCCGCCCCCAGAAATCCATCAAGGACAGACGGCAAGGAAAGGGAAGTTCATGCACAAGTACGTACGACGCGGCCTGACCGCCGCGTTCATCTCCGGCGGGTTCGTCCTGCTGGGCGGCGCGGTGGCCAGTGCGGACACCGGGAACCCGGGCTCGCTGGGCGGGCTCGGCGGCACGCTGCACTCGGCGGTGGCCGGCACGACATCGGCGACCGGCGCCGGCGGCAACGGCGGCGACTCGGGCAACGGCGGGAACGCGACCAGCGGCAACAACGCGGTCAGCGGGAACTCCGGCAACTCGGGCAACTCCGGTTCCACCGGGCACAACAGCGCCTACGGCGTCTGTGTCCTGGCCAAGTGCAGCACCTCGGTGACCTCGGGCAACTCCGGGAACACCGGCGCGACCGGCTCAACCGGGAACGCCTCGAACACCAGCACCACCACCGGCGGCAACTCCGGCAACGCCGGAAACGGCGGCTCCGGGACCGCGGCGTCCTCCGGCAAGAACACCGCCGGATCGCACGGCGGCGGGCGCTCCGCGCGCGGCGGGATCGTCGGGGCCCTTGGCTCCGTGACCGGCACCGCGAAGGGTGGCAACGGCGGCGATTCCGGCAACGCCGGAAACGCCACCAGCCACAACAACGCCGTCACCGGGAACTCCGGCGACTCGGGCAACTCCGGCTCCACCGGCGGCAACACGGCCGTCGCCTCGGCCCGGGGGCACGAGCACCAGGGCCGCCATCACGACGGCTGGAAGCACGAGCGCACGACGTCGCACACCGCGGTGACCTCGGGCGACTCGGGCGACACCGGCGCCACCGGCTCGACCGGTGACGCGGGCAACACCAGCAGCACCACCGGCGGCAACTCCGGCGAAGCGGGCAACGGCGGCAACGCCGGCGTCATCGCCGCGGGCTGGAACACCGTCGCGCACGCCCCGCACACCGTCTGACGGAGCGCGGGACCGCACGGAGCGGGGCATCGGGGATCTTCCCGGTGCCCCGCTCCCATTTCAGCCGGTAGCCGCGCGACAGGCGAAGAGAGGCCAACGATTGCGACGCACACTCGGCCCGACGACGACAGCGAGTCTGTTCTGGCACGAAACAGCACAGCTGTCCCAGCCCGCGAAGCGCTCGACACAGCGCCGCGACGCGGACAAGCTGCCCGAGAACGACACCGGCAAGCTCGCCTGATACCTGCAGCCCAACGCTGTTCGCCGGCTGGGCCAAGATCAGCACCCGAGACTGTCTCTGCTGTTGCGTCGTCGAGGCATCCTCCACGACTTGATTCGCGCGACGTTCGCCTCTCCTGCCGCGATGACGGCTCAGCACCGGAACCAAGGTTTGTCCTAGTGCCCTGTGGACGTGCGGCTCGGCTGGTTTCTCGGCCGCAGTACCGTTCTCGTCGACGGCTTGAGCGCGCGGGGATCGTGAGCGGGCGCGACAGCGACCGAGATCGGCAAGCTCCCGCGAGGTGCTTCGCCCTCTGCCGACCGCGGAACGAATCACACTTGCTCGGCTCAAGGGCGGTGCCAACGGAAGTGCCTCGGGGACACTCCGTTGACACCGCCTCAGCGGTGATCAGCCGGCCCGGCGCGGAGCGCGGCGGAGGAACCGCTACGCGCCGGGCCGGTTCGTCACGATCCGATCTGCTGCCGGATCCAGCTCAGGTGCTGGGCGATCCCGGTGTAAAGGGTGCTCGTCGCGCACTCGCCGTTGTTGTCGCCAGGGCCGTGCGTTTCGCCGACCAACGTCCACTTTCCGGCCGTGCCCACGATCGCCGGACCGCCGGAGTCGCCATGGCAAGCGGAATGCGCGCGGTCCCCGGAAACGCACACGTCTCCCGCACCGCCGCCGCCCGCGTAGCAGGAACTGCTGGGCAGCACCCGCAGATCGATCTGCCGCAGCGTGGCCGGAGTGCCGCAGCTCGGCCAGCTCGTGCAGCCCCAGCCCAGCAACCGGGCGGTCGTGTTCGCGGGCGGGTTGCTCGTCGCCATCGGCACCGGGGCGGCTCGCACCGCCGAAGAAAGGTGCATCAGCGTGAGGTCCGTGCCAGGCTTGGTGATCCGGCGGTCGATGCGGCCGACTTCGCCGCCGGAGTTCTTGTTGACGGAACCGACGCGGCCTTGCGACGCGCTGCCGCAGTGGTTGGCGGTCACGATCCACTGTGGCGCGACCAGGCTGCCGCCGCAGCCGTTGCTCAGCGAGACCATGAAGCTGTAGGTCTCGGACGCGGTCGTCCCGCCGATGATGTGGGGCTGGGCACCCGGGGTTTGCGGGGCCTGCGCGGCTGCGGGAGCGGCCGCCACGAGAGCGGCCGCGAAAATCCCGAGCGCGGTCGAAAGCACCTTGCGCATGATCGCTCGCAATCAGCGGCTTCGTTGCCGCTTGGTAGTAGGAACGGTCAGGGAACGCCGGGACCCCTGATGCGCGGGCCCGGCACCCAGCACGATGTCCCGGCGTCCCCCGGCGGAACCACCGTCGTCGGTAGGAAGACGAAAGTCGCGGATCGTTCCGGGTCCGAGGCGGTTCGCGGAACACCGGCCAGCCGGTGCTTCCCCGGCACCGGCACGGGATCCCGGGTTGAACAGAGAACGTTCACCACGACCGACCCGCTCGCCGGGCTGGCAAGAAAACCCGGCCGGAACGCCAGCAGGGCCGCACAGCCCCCGGCACGAACCGCCGGAAGGAACGACGCGTGACATCGGAGCCCCGGACAAGCCCGGCTTCGACGGGCGGAGACCGAAAAGATTCTGGGAACAGCTCTACCGCCGGCACCGCGGCAACGCGGAAATCTGGGGCACCCGAGCCAATCCGACCCTCGTCGAAGACACCAGTGACTCGACGAGGGCACCACGCTCGATCTGGCCTGGCATGGCTGGCGGGTCGCCGCGAGCGGGTCGGCTGGCCGGAGAACAGGTACGCACTGGACCGCGCCGACTGGGCGCAGAGGCGCCGAACGGGCCAGGCGGTCGGTCAGACCGCGACCGGCACCGATCCGGCCCTGCGCATCCGCCGGAACGAACCTTGCTCAGAGCCGGTGGCGGATCAGACGTGAGCTGTTGCCGACCACCGCGACCGACGACGCGTTGTGCAGGACCGCCGCCGCGACCGGGGAAAGAGCGCTCCCCAGCTGTACAAAGCCTCAGAGGGTGTTTCGAAACCCGGCGGCGTGGCCGGGCGTTAGCTGTNACACGGATTCAGCGACTGACCACGCGGGTTTCGAAACACTCTCTCAGGGCGAAGACCGACGCACCCCGCTTTCAGCCTACGCCGTGAACGTCACGGCCTCCCCGTCGCCGGGTGCCGGCCGGCCGCTGACGACGAGGTGCTCGTCGTCACCCGCTCCCTGACGCCAGCGAACCGAGTCTGCTGGCCGTCGGCGCGCGACAGGCGGCGCCTTCCGCCTGGACACGCTGACGGATCTGTCGTGCAGAGTCAGAACCGCAGGCGATGAGGCAGCTAGGAACGTGGGCCGTTACCGCATAAGTGGAACGCAAGCAGCACGTGGCCGGCGTCGGGTTCCTCCTGCTGCAGTTAGGACGGCGGATTCGCTCGACGCTGGTGAGCTTCGGCTGCCGAGGCCTGTCGATCTTGCAGGTTTCGAACCCCGCCATACCGACGCACCCCATGCCTCCCGTCTGGGAACCGTGCTGTGGTGCGCCCCGATGGGGCGCACCACAGCGCTGCGTCAGAACACCCAGTCGTAGTTCGACCAACCGGATTTGATCAGCTGGCCGGTGGCGGCGTTGAACACCGTTTCGGGCTTCGCCGGGTTCCACACTCCGGAGTGGAGGACTCCCCGCAACTCGCCGGACGCGGTGAGCCGGGCGGCGAAGTCGGGGTAGTCATCGTGGTTGAAGTCGGGGAACAGGATGTGGTCGGCCGTGTTCATTCCCGACCCGATGATTTTGAACCATTTGGCGACGGGCTTCCCGCTGGAGTCGACGTCGGCGAAGAGGTCGAGCATCCACAGGGTTCCGTCGGACATCGTGATGAGGATGTCCTTGAAGTAGTCGCCAGTCAGATCGGCCAGCTGGATGCCGGTCACGTAGTCCGCGGCGGTCAGCAGCTGACCGCGGTAGCTGTAGGACGGCTTGCCGTTGACCATTCCGTCGTTGACGTAGAGGTCGATCGCCTTCGTGCTGGCGTTCTTGATGATGATGTCGGCGCGGCCGTCCGGCTCGAGCGGGTTTTTCGGGTCGCTGCCGACGAAGTCCGCCAAGCAGATCGGCGAACCCGGGGTGAAGCCTGAGATGAACGACGCGTCGGCGCTGAGCTGGGGCGCCCCGGCAACGGTGCCCTGGTTGTACGCGGCGTACATCACGCCGGCGCTGTCGATGCTCGCGACGTCGTTGCGGCCGTCTCCGTTGAGGTCGCCTTGGCCGAACCACACCCGGTCCGGAGTCGATGCCCGGATCTGGGTGGGACCGGCGAGGGTGGCGGCACCGTTGAGGCTTCCGCTTCCCGCGAAGACGTCCAGCCGGGTGGTGACGCGGTCTCTCGCGATGACGTCGTCGATCCCGTCGCCGGTCAGATCGTTGGCGGACGAGGTGATCGCCGCACGGCTCTTCGCGGGGGCGGCTTTCTGGTGCTGCAGCATCGTCGCGAGTGCCGGTCCGATGCTCGGCACGGCGGTCTTGTGCGGGGAACCTTGAGCGGTCGCGCTGGTCGTCACCAGCGTGGAACACAGCAGTCCGGCAGTGACCATTCCGGCCAGCAGCGGTCTCTTCGTGGTGCGTTTCATGATCGTCTCCCCCAATTCGTGGTGTGGGCGGACTACCCGGTCAGCTGGCGAGCCAGATCCGGGACGAATTCGCCCGCTCGCGAGGCGGGCGCGGCTCCGCAGGGGCCGTCGGAGACCCCTGGGACGGTGAGCCAGGCTTGCTGAAGTGCGCCCGGCTGGTCGGACAGCACCGAGTCCGGCCCGATCCGGGCACCGGCGGGATTGCAGGTCCCGGTGACGACGGCACCGTTGCGGGAGCTGTCAGCCAGCAGGAAATAGTCGCTTCGGCCGGTCGCGGCGGCAAGGGCGTCGTGGAGTTTCCGGGCGGGCCCGGCCAGCTGTGCGGCCGGCGTGTAGTCGCCGACGCCGAAGGTGACGCCGGCGGCCTGCGCTACCCCGGAAGAAATCAACCACGCACGCTGCTCATCCACCGTTCCACCTGCTGACACGTCCAAGAACACGAACGCGTTGGGTGCCTCAGCGCGGAGTTGCCGCACCGACGCGTTCAGGTAGCGGGTGACACCCGCGGTGTCCGCGCATTGTCCGCCCAGCAGGCGGGGCTCGAGCACCACGATCGCTTTGCCGTCGCCGAGGCCGCGCGCGAGGTCGCCGACGGCGGGCGAACGCTCGGCGGGACAAACACCAGGCTCGGTGAACGCCGCGACGAGCATCGGCATCCAACGTTGTTTCGCCGCCTGGGCCAGGTAGTCGCGGACGTGCTGGCTCAGGTCCACGTCAGCCGCGGTGAATCGGTGGGCGACTGGGGTGTAGGCGATGTCGCGCTGGATCGGTTCGAAGGCTGGCGACTTGCCACCAGCGTTCTGGCGCGTCCATATCGCGGCTGGGCTTTCGGGATCACGGGCTAGCCGGAACGTGCCGGCGAGCAGGCGCGACGCAGGTGGCGGACCCGCTTCGCCGGGCAGATCGACACATCCGCCCACGAGCAGCAGCACTGCCAGCAAGATCGGTCCCAGCCGGTTCACCGCGCCGCCTCCTCGTCCGCACCGGGGACCGGATTGGCGAGCGAACGCGCGAAATAGCGCAGCACTCGCTCGCATCGCGCCGGCACCGCCTTCGCGACCGACTCGTCGACCGCACGGAGTTCTCCCGCGATGGTCTCATCGAGTTTTTCCGCCAGAACGTTTCTCCGGGCCCGCATCTCGTTCTCGCTCAACCGTCCGAATCGAACTGGCAACCCGGTGAGGCGCGCGGCTAACGCGCCGGTCAATGTGGTGTCCAGCCTTCCTTGCCGCTCAAGCAGCAACGCCCGGTCCTCGGCAAGGAGGAAAAGCCTGCCGCACGTGCGTCCGAACCGGCGCAATACGTCGGCTGTCGCGTCATCCGAGCCCGCCGCATAAGTGCCGAGGCGAGCCGGGAATTCGAAGAAAGTCTCGAACAGCGCCTCCGCCTTGTGTTCCGCCCGAAGCGCGACGAGCGAGGCCAGCCAGGCCGCGAAAGCCGCGGACAGGTCTGGTCGCGCAGTGGTCAGGACGTCGGTCGCTGTCGCCAGCAGGTAGTCCGCGGCCATCACCGAGGAGGCATAACGCCAGTCCACGCCACGGCACGGAGCGCTCGCCTCCCCGGCCGGAACGCTGTGCGCGAGTGCGCCAAGAAGGGCCAGTTCGATCGCAGCGGCCACTGGCGCCTGGCGCACATCGGGATGGTCGCCCGCCGCCATCAACGCGCCTGCGAACAACGCAGAGGGCCGGATGCCCCGGTGAAGACCATCGCGGCCGCCAAGCGTGTGCATCGCTAACAGCGGCCATTCGTCACCGATCCTGCGGACAGCCACTTCATTGCAGGCCATGGTGAACGGGGCGAGGTACAGGCGCACAGGATCGGCCGGTTCTCGCCGAGCCCGGAGAGCGTCGTGTGCCATCGCGCCGCCGAAAAGGACCGCACGATGGCTCTGCCGGAAGAACGGATGCTCCGAGGACGCCGAACTCGACAGGATTCGCCAGGCCAGGTGGTAGTGCCGGATCGCGTGCCGGGCGGTGTGGAAGTAGCCGACGAAGGAAGCCCGGAGCCCTGCCTGGTAGGCATCGCTGACCCGCGACGGATCTTTTCGATGGCGAGCGACCGCCTCAGCTGCGATCTCCGCGCTGCGAATCGCGTAGGAGATCCCGTCGCCGGTGAACGGGTTGACTAGTCCTGCCGCCTCGCCTGCTGCAAGAGCACCGTCTCGGATCGCGTTCTCCGGCGCGAAACCTGCGTTGACCGGATAGACCGTCAACGGACTGACCGCGACCGCTGCGGCCATCCGCGGGTCAGCCGAGCGCACGGCGGACTCGATGCGGTCTCCGGCGAGCGGCCGGGACGACATGGTGGTCACGGACACCGTCGCCGTCCCGGGTGCGCCCGAAACCGGAACCACGCGGACGACCACAGGGGCCGCCCGTGGGTTCTCGTCGTCCGGTTGGGTCAGGTGGGTAACCACAGTGCCTTCGACGGAGCAGTTCCGCCAGGTTCCGGTGACTGTCCACCCGTGTCCCGGCCGCTCGCTGTGCGGCGGCGCACCGGTCGCGTCGACCACCAGCCCGGGTATGTCTTCGTCGGGCACTGCGGTGGCGATGACGGCACCGGCGGCTACCGCGGCTTCCCGCAACGACTCGACCAGCGTGCGATATGAGCAGATGACCATGTTTGAGCGGCCGAAGTCCCGCGGCGCTTCACCGCCGAACGAAAGCAGCAGGCGGCTCGTCCCCGCGGCGGAAGCAGGTGCCACGGGCTGTTCGACCACCATCTGGTGGTCAGGTCCGGTCCTGGGCCGCTCCACCAGCAGGACGTCGAAGCCGGACGCGGCGAGGAGCCGCGCCGCGGTGCAGCCTGCCGGGCCGGCCCCCTTCACGAGAACATCCATACCGCGTCGGTCACCTCCCGCAGCCTCTTTCCGGCGGCCTCGTGTTCGAACGGGCGAAGTGCCGCGAACGCTGACTCCCGATGGCGGCGGGCTTCGCCGATCGCGTGGTCCAGGCCGCCGGACGCGACGACCAGCTCGCGGATTCGCCGCACCGCGGTCGCGTCCATTTCCGGGGCGAGCAGCAACGGCTCAAGCTCGGCGGGACGGACGCGCAAGGCGTGCAGCGTCGGCAGCCCGTAGAGGCCGAGTTTGTGGTCTGTGCCCGCGGGTTTCCCCGAATCGCCGGGCAGGAAGTCCTTGCAGTCGTCTTGGATCTGGAAGCACACGCCGATCTCCGTGGCGAACGCCGCGACCGCGGTGACGAACGAGCTGTCGCGGCCAGCACTTCCGGCACCGAGGACACAGCTGAGCACGAACAGCTCGCCGGTCTTCTTGACCACCATCGCCACGTAGTCCTCGGCGTCGAGTTCGGTGTCGTACGCCCGCTCCACGTCCATCATCTGGCCCAGCGCCAGATTCGCGCTGCACCTGCTGACGGCGGCCGCGGTGCGCGGCCCGATCACCGAGGTCCATCACAAGGTTGCGGATCTGCTGCGTGGTCCACCCGCCGTCCGGGTGGGTGGTCGTGCCGAGAACATGGACGTAACGGCTGCCGACCTCCACCACGAACAACACGTAGATCCGCTTCAGGGTGAGCGCGCAGTCGACATGGAAGAAGTCGCAGGCCAGCATCGTCGATGCCTGCGTGCGCAGAAACTGCCGCCAGGTCGTGTCGTTCTGGCGGTCCGGCGCGGGAGGCATCCGCGCCCGCTTCAGGACCCGCCGGATCGTCGAAGAACCGACCCGGTGACCAAGGCATCAGCAGCTCACCCTGGATCCTGTCCACTTTCCGGCGACCAGACGCCGGTGCCAGCGCAGGATCGTGGCCGGGGTGACCAACCGGCGCAGCCGCAACCCCGTGGGCAGTAGGCGGACCAACTCAGCAATCACCGCCCGGTCGGCCCAGTCCAGGCGCGGCTTCGGGTTTCCTCTGCGCAGCACGGCCACCTCGTGGCGAAGCACCAGCAACTCGACGTCCTTCCACGCCGACGAGCGACCGAGCAACACCAGCAGACCCACCAGCCGGAGGAAGATCAGATACAACAAAACGCAACGTCACGACCGGCGATCACGCCCTGCCCGCCACGTGTCTGTTTCCGCAAGTCGGACACGTGAACCGACTTCTGGAACCCCACAGGATCAGCACGGCAATCATCGCCGCATACAGCTATGGTGCTGTCGAACTCTCCGAAGCCGCGCGCTTCTAGCCGCTGAGCCGCAACTACCGGAAGCGCACACGCGACCGGAATATATCGTGGGGCGGTGTTCGACGAGACCTCGATCGACAGTCGCGCCCTTCCGGGCTTTGCCGCCATCGGGCGGAGCCCGCGCCGTTGACTTTCTCCGCGCACGGATCGGCGGGCAGGCAACTCGCCGCGCTCGCCACGCCCATCGTTCTCACCCAACTGGCCCAGGTCGCGCTGACCACCACTGACACCGTGATGATGGGGCTGCTCGGCACCGAAGCCCTGGCCGCGGGCGGGCTCGCGGTCGTGCTGTTCAACCAGCTGAGGACCATGGGCGTGGGCCTCGTCACCGCCGTCGGCAACCAGGTCGCGACAGCGGAGGCGAGAGCCGAGGCTGCGGGCGACCCGCGCTCCGCGCAGGCAACGATCACCTCGGCAGTGCGGGCGGGCTTCGTTGTCGCCACCGCCGCCGGCGTCCTCGGCGGCGCGGTGATGCTCTCCCTCGGCTATGCGTTGTCCTGGTTCGGTCAGGATCCCGGCGTCCTCGCGGGCGCCCGCCCAGTGCTGGCCGCGCTGGCCCCCGGGCTCGTTCCTTGCCTCTGGTTCCAGGTGATCCGCCAGTTCACCGTCGGCATGCGCCGGCCCCAAGCACTGGTGTGGATCACGATCGGGTCCGTCGCCCTGAACGCCGGACTCGACTGGGCGTTTGTCACCGGCGGAGCCGGCCTGGCCGCCCTGGGCTTGCCCGGGATCGGTCTCGCCACCTCGATCGTGCATTTGCTGTCCTTCGCCGCACTCCTGCTCGCGGCCCGACGCGACCCCATCCTCGCGCCGGTGCTGTCTCTGAAGCGAGGACGCGGCCCCTCGGGGCAACCGGCCGTCCGCCGCCTGCTGTCGCTCGGAGTGCCCATCGCCGCCACCTACGGCTCCGAAGCCGGTTTTTTCTCCGTCGTCGCACTGCTCATCGGCAGCTTCGGCCCTGCGGCGCTCGCCGCGCACACCGTGGTGAACCAGTTGGTCTACATCGTTTTCCAGGTCTCGGTGGGCATCTCGCACGGTGCGTCGATCCTCGTCAGCCGTCACCGCGCGCACGCTGACCGCGCGACTGCGGCGAAGGTCGCGCGGACCGCACTGGCGTCCGGCACTGTGCTCGCTGCGGCGATCGCGGCTGTCTACCTCGCCGCGCCTACTCGCCTTCTGCAGCTTTTCACCGCCGAAAGCAGCACTGTGTCGGCGGCGATCCCGTTGTTGGCTGTCGCCGCGGTCCTGCAGTTCGCTGACTCCGCCCAGAACATCGGCGTCGGCCTGCTGCGCGGCTTGGACGACACACGCGGCAGCTTCCGCATCTCCCTCATCGGATACTGGGCGATCGGCCTGCCAGTCGCGTTTCTGCTCGGAGTGCCGGCCGGCTGGGGAGCCACGGGCGTCTGGATCGGCCTCGCGACCGGTCTGACCGCGACCGCGGCACTGCTGCTGCGCCGATTCGCCGCCGGACTGCACCGCGAAGCCTGACCCCGCCCCGGAGAGGCTGCGATCGGCTCAATGCCGCTCGAGCTCGTGCCCTTCACCCGCGATGCCGTGCACCGCGAGCAGCACCACGAACAACAACCCCGCTGCCGTGAGCGCGGCGAGCACCACCCGGCGCCGACGATTCGCGGGCACCCCGGCGCTTCCGGCCAGCAGAGCCAAGTCCGAAAGGAGTTGCCAGCCCGACATAACCAGTACCGGCATCCATCCGGCCGGCGCCCGCTCCCGTCGCGACTCCGGCGCGGGCAGCTCCGCGAGCGCGCCCCGCAGCTGGTCCCGATACCGCGCGGAATAGACCGCCGCAGTCCGCTCGTCGGTCTCGGCCAAGGTAAGCCGCCCTTGCGCCGCAGCGTTCTGCAACGCCCGAACCGCTTCTTCGCGTTCAGCGTCGGAACAGCGCACGCGATCTTCTGCTGTCACCTGTCCTCCCGACGATCAGAGTTGCCGGCAAAAGCGCGCCGATGGCCGCGGCAGAACCCGGCTCGGACGCCTCGACAGTGCCGAAGCTCGCGACCAGGGCCCTTCGTATCGGGCAGAGGGCTCATCCCGCCTCCAAAAACTACGTCGATGTAGAAACTCTACCCGAATATCGGAGCGTTCTTCCGCCAGCAACTACGCTCACTCAGATTTCACTTCGCGGGTTCCAGACGGCTCAACGACCACGACCGCAGGATCTCGGCGTGGACGTCCTTCGCCTCCCCGCAGCGGCGCCGACCTCGCGATACCGGCATCGCCGAGAGCGCGACGTGAACGTCCTAGTTAGTTTGAGCCGACGACGTTGCTTGCTGGCAAACGGCACCGCGCGCGCTTCGCCAGCAGAGGGGCGGCAGCCTGTTCCCTCGCAAACGCGTGCCACGGCTGTTCGGCCGCCGCGTGCAGCGAAGGCGACGTCTGACGACTGATCGTCGAGCACACGCTGGTTCAGCGCGGCGCACGGAGGCTGCAGATGAGTTCCTGATACGGGACCGGCTGCCGTCCCGCACGACGTTCGGGCCCGGCGAGTCCGTCGCGCATCGGTCGGCCCCAGGGCCGGTTCCTCGGGCGCGCGAGAACGGATCAAAGCGCTGCCGGAGTCGTCTCGCGTGCTCGGCGGATGAACGCATGTGTCTCAGTAGCTCCTGTCTGCCGAGATACACACGCGAACTTGCCACGTCTGATCAGGTTCGCGAGTCCCAGCCGCACCATCAACAAGAGGCTCCGGCGAAGCCGATCTTTGGCCGAGCCAACGTTCTTGCCGAAGATCCGCGTTTTCACCGGTACCGCAACGCCTACGACACGCCGCGCCCGCTGTCACACAGCGACGTCGAGGACTATCCGAATGACTCGCTGTTCAGCCGTGCGCGCACGCCGATTCGCGTAGCGGCGCGCCATCCAAGCGCATACCATGAGCTGGATCTGCTGGAACAGCATCAACGGCAGCACAGTAAGCCCCACTGCAGTTGCGGGGAACAGCACGGTCGCCATCGGCACCCCGCTTGCCAGGCTCTTCTTCGACCACAGAACACGATCGCGATCTCGTCTTCGCGGGAGAATCCCAGTCTGCGCGCTCCTCCTCAGCAGATCTTCAGTCGTTTCGGCACTCGCCCCTGCGCTTTTCGTTGTCTGGCCGTCGTTGATGCGCACGGTTCGGCAGAGGAAGCGGCCCGTGCGCACCCGGCCGGCCCTCACGTCAGCGAGACGCCTCCTTCGACCGGCAGCACCTGGCCAGTGATGAACGCGGCGTGTTCCGAGGACAGGTAGACCGCGGCGGCGCCGATCTCGGCGGGACGGGCGAAATCACGCGTCAGCGCGGTGGAACGGCGGAACCCTTCGTGGACGCCGCTGCCCGCCCGCAGCCGCGGCCCGAACATGCCAGTGCCAGGATGAAACCGGCTGCCGCTGCTCGTCTCCGCGGCCGGATCCTGCGGGAGCGTGCCGTAAGGGGCGATCGCGTTGACCGTGATGCCGCTGCCGCCCGTCTCGAGCGCGAGAACGCGGGTGAAGGAATGTACCGCGCCCTTCGCCGCCGAGTACACCGCCAGGTGCGGATCGCCGATCAGCGCGGCCATGGACCCGATGTTGACAATGCGGCCGTACTCGCGTTCGAGCATGTGCGGCAGGACCTGATGAGTGCACAAGAGCGTGCTGATGAGGTTGACGTCCAGATCCGCCCGCCATTGCTCCGGCGTGGATCCCGCGAACGGGGTCATCGGGGAATTCCCTCCGACGTTGTTGATGAGCACGTCGACCACGCCGAACTCGCTGACGGTTCTGGACACCATTCCGGCGACAGCGTCGCGCTCGGTGACATCGGCCGCGTGCCACATCGCACCGGCGGCACCGGTCTCCAGGGCCAGGGCGGTCACCCGTTTCCCGGCATCGTGGTCCCTTCCCACGACGACGACCTTCGCGCCTTCGGCCGCGAAAGCCAGTGCGATGCCGCGGCCGATGTTGGCGGTGGCCCCGGTGACGATCACGACCTTGCCGGCCAGTCCAGTGTCCACAACACTCCCTCGCTTCGAGAAAAATGATTGCCTGATCAGCGGATCCCGCCTCAGCGACTCGGCGAGCCGCTCGCCTCGGGCTGCTCGGCGCGAACCGCTGCCGTCACGGCGCCGCGGCCGCCGGGGATGAAATACGCCACCGCGAGCGCGACCAGTGCCGCACCGGCCCCGATCGCCAGTACGACGCGGAAAGCGTTCTGCGACGGGAAAATCGCCGGACCGACTGAGATCACCAGCTGAGCCAGGACGACCCCCGCCACTGCGCTCGAAACCGATGTGCCAATCGAACGCATCAATGTGTTGAGACTGTTGGCCGCCGCGGTCTCCGACACCGGCACCGCGCTCATCACCAGTGCGGGCATCGCGCCGTAGGCAAGCCCGATCCCCGCGCCGATCACGCACGACACGAGCACCAGCTGCCACACCGCGGACATCAGCACGATCGCCAGCCCGTACCCCGCGGCGACGACCAGCGCGCCGAGCATCAACGTCGCTTTCGGGCCCCGCGACGCGGAAACGCGCGCCGAGATCGGCGCGACGGCCATCATCACCAACCCGTTAGGCGCCATCACCAGACCGACCGTCAGCAGCGACTGCCCGAGTCCGTATCCGGTCGCTTCCGGCAGCTGCAGCAACTGCGGCAGCACCAAGGACATCGCGAACATCGCGAACCCGAACACCGCCGACGCGATGTCGGTCAGCAGCACCTGCTTCCGCGTGGTGGTGCGCAGGTCGACCAGAGGCTGCCGAACGCGCAGCTCCCATCGCCCCCACAAGAGTGCCGTTGCGACCGCGCCGAGCAGCAAACCGAGCGTCACGCCGCTGCCCCAGCCCCAGTCCGAGCCCTTGGAGACGGCAAGCAGCAACGCCACCAGCACCGCCGAAAGCCCGACAGCGCCCACGAAGTCGAACCGGCCGCCCGCGCGCACCCGCGATTCCGGCACCAATGCCGCCACGAACGCGAACACCACCACGCCCAATCCGGCCGAGGTCCAGAACAGCAGGTGCCAGTCGGCCTTCTCCGCCAGCAGAGCCGCCGCCGGGAGTCCGAGCGCACCGCCGATGCCCAGTGAGGCACTCATCAACGCGGTCGCCGAGCCCAGCCGGTCCGCAGGCAGTTCGTCGCGCATGATGCTGATCCCCAGCGGGATCACTCCGGCCGCGAGCCCCTGCAATGCCCGGCCCGCGATCATGAGCACGAGGCTCGAACTCACCGCCGCGAGCACTGATCCCGACACCAGCAGCAGCACGCTCAGCAGCAGCATTCGCCTCTTGCCGTACATGTCGCCCAAGCGCCCGACGGTCGGCGTCGCGACGGCCGCGGCCAGCAGGGTCGCCGTCACCGCCCACGTCGTGTCCGCCGCCGTCGCGTGCAACAGCACCGGCAGCTTCGGCACGATCGGGATCACCATGGTCTGCATCAACGACACGACCACCCCCGCCAGAGCCAGGACCGCCACGATCGCACCGGGCTTCCCTTCGGGCGCGGAGGAAAGACCAGCAGAAGCAGGCATTGGATCTCTCATCTCTCGTCGAAATCGCAGTTAAATCAAGTGACTTATTTCAACGTAGCAGATTGCTTGCCTTGTACAACTAACCCGTGACGCTGATCGCCTCCGGCGAAGCGGTCAGGCACCGCGAACCGCCGGGCCGAGGCAGCCGGCACGCCCTCGCCGCCGCGCAGGTCGAAGCCGGAGCGACCACCCCAAGGCGGCGAATCTTCATTCAGTTGACTTAATTGATGATTCATGATGAGGTGGTGTCGCGCCGGAGCGGAGGAAAGCACCATGACGAGCATGTGCCTCACTGTGCCGATCGCACCTCCGGCCGCCTCGCTGGATGCCTCCTGGTGTCCCGCGGAGCGGGTGGCGCGCCTTCGGCGGCCGCGCGGAGAAGACGTCGAACGCCTCAGGCCGCAAGTATTGGCATCGCCTGGACGGCAAGCGATTCGCCGTCAAGGAGACGTTCGCGTCCTTGATCCGCACGATGCCCGGCTTGCCCGGACGAGAACGGGATCCGGTCAAGGACGGTCAACAGGCTCGTTGATTTTGGCGAAGCGTGCCAGCGAGCAAACCGGCGCGGTGCATCAGGAATTCACTGACCGCGAGCGCTCGACGACAGCCGCGAAGCGCAGCGGATGCGAGAGGCTTCGCAGCGCCGGCGGGGACATCGCGTTCAGCAGCAAGCCCGTACCCGGGCCAGTCATCGGCACCGGTGAACTCGAGCGCCAGGAGGGCATGCCGAACGCGCCTTCACAGGAGGAAATTCCCGCATGGTGAACAAATCCGCGAATCTCGAAGACGCCACGCCCCGTTCTGCCGCCACCCGTCAGGCGATCATGGCAACAGCAGAACGGCTCTACGCCCAGCACGGGCTGTCCGCCGTGTCCAACAGGCAGATCGGCGAAGCGGCCGGGCAGAACAACACCACAGTGGTCAGCTACCACTTCGGCAGCAAAACCACGCTAGTGCGCGAGATCATGACCAAACACAGCAAAGCGATCGATGCCATCCGCCAGCGGCACGTCTCGGCGGCGGGCGCAAGCGACGACGTGCGGGATTGGGTCCGGTGCCTGGTGCGGCCGGTCACCGAGCACCTGGAATCCCTTGGCGTCCCGTCCTGGCACGCCCGGTTCGCCGTTCTGGTGCTGACCGACCCGATGATGCGCGCCATGATCACCGACGACTCGCTCACCCGCCCCAGCCTTCAGCACACCCTGCGCGAGCTGGGAAACTGCTTGAAAGACAAGGTATCCGCTCAAGTTCGCCGCGAACGCGGCGAAATGGCCCGCCATGTGATCACGCATACCTGCGCCGAACGCGAACGAATGCTGGCCGAGGGGACCGCCCGACCCGTCGCAGCCTGGAAACACACCGCGAGAACGCTCGAGGACGCGCTGACCGGGTTGCTGACCGCGGAGGTCAGCCATCGCTGAGTAGCCGATCCGTTCAACTGCCCCACAGGACGGCCCGCATCGCAAGAAGCCACGGAAGCGAAGAAGCCGAGCACGCTTGGGCATCGGCGTCGTCCGGCGCATGCGCCGGACATCGCCGATGTGCTCAGGCCGCTGGCGTTCGGAAAGGGGAACCATGAAGATCGCCATAGAAGAAGACAAATGCTGCGGCGCGGGTCCATGCGTGCTGATCGCTCCTGAGGTTTTCGACCAGCGTGAGGACGACGGCATCGTCTTCCTGCTCGAACAAGCGCCGGGCGCGGACCTGCACGAGCAGGTCGTCGAAGCCGCTGAGGTCTGCCCGGCCGCCTGCATCCGCCTCGACCACACCACATGAGCCCCGTCGGGAGCGTCCTCGTCGTCGGCGCCTCAGCGGCTGGTCTGGCTACGGCGGAAGGCCTGCGCCGCAAGGGGTATGAGGGCGCGTTGACGTTGCTGGGAGCGGAACCGGAACTGCCCTGCGATCGTCCGCCGCTGTCCAACCAGGTCTTGAACGGGCAATGGGAAGAGACCCGCGCGCAACTCCGCTCGGCGCAGGCGCTGGACGCGTTGGACGCGGCCTTTGTGCTCGGGGACGCGGCGATCTCGTTCAACGCCGAGCGCCGGGAAGTCAGCACGGCTTCCGGGCGCGTGCTGCACGCGGTCGTGATCGCGACCGGCGTCGGCGCGTCGTTGCTGCCGGCCCGGCGCGAAGTCCGCGGCACGCATGTGATTCGCACGCTGGGCGACGCCGCGGTTCTGCGCACTGAGCTGCTGTCCGCGCGGCGGGTGGTGGTGATCGGCGACGGAGCGCTCGGCGCCGAGACCGCCGCTACCGCGCGGCAACGCGGCCGGCCTGTGACCCTGGTCGGCCCCCAGACTGTTCCGATGGCTCGGCACCTCGGCGCGCTGGCCGCCGGGCAACTCGCCGAACTCCACCGTCGCAACGGGGTCCGGCTGCTGGGCGGTGTTCTGCCGGACACCCTCCACACCCGCGACGGCCGGGTCGCAGGAGTGCGGCTCAGCGACGGGACAGAGCTGGAAGCCGCCGTCGTGATCGTCGCGATCGGCTGCCGTCCGGCCACCGAATGGCTTCAGGGCAGCGGGCGACGTAGCCCGCTGGCACCACGAAGGGCTCGGGCGCTCGCTGCGCCTGGAAAACCGGACCAACGCGGGCGACCAGGCCCGCGCCGTCGCCGCGGACATCCTCGGAACAGGCGAGCCTACCGGCCCGTTCCCCATTTTTGGACCGACCAGTTCGACGCCAGGCTCCAGATCCACGGCATCATCTCGCCGGACGCCCGGGCCGAGATCGTCGAAGGAGACCCGCGGGCAGGCCGCTTCGTCGTCCGTTACACCGGATCCGACGGGCCGGAAGGCGTGCTCGGCTGGAACATGCCGCGGCAGACCCGTCTCCGGCGGGTCGAACTGACCGGCCGATACACCCTGCCCCGGGAAACTGCCGACGCCGGGTAAGCGCCGATCCTTCCTGCCAGGCCCATCTTCGATCAGGAGTGCTTGATGACCGCTCGAACCGACGTCGACGAGACCATCCCCGAATTCCCGCCGCCGCGCTCCGCGGTCTGCCCGTTCGACCCGTCGCCGGAACTGCGGGCACTCGCCGGCCGCGGACCGGTCACCCAGGTCCGTTCCTGGGGAGGCTCGACCCCCTGGGCGGTGACCGGGCACGCGGAACAGAAAACGCTGCTCGCCGACCCGCGGCTGAGCGTCGATTTCGCCGCCCCCAACTTCCCCAGTCCCATCGACCCCGCCCACAGCCACGGCGGCGGGACCGACCTGAGCTTCGTCGGGATGGACGACCCCGAGCACGCCCGCCTCCGCCGGATGATCAGCGGTGCTTTCACCGTCAAACGCGTCGAGGCGATGCGTCCCGCGATCCAGCGGCTGACCGACGAGTTCCTCGACCGGATGCTCGCCGGGCCCACACCAGCCGATCTCGTCCAGGCATTGGCTTTGCCGCTGCCTTCGCTGGTCATTTCCGAAATGCTCGGCGTGCCCTACGCCGACCACGAATTCTTCCAGGCCAACAGCAAGATCATGGTCTCGGCCACCGCCACCGGCACCGAACGCGGAGCGGCGCACTCGGCGCTGGCCGGCTACCTCGACGAGCTCGTGGCGAAGAAAACCGCCGAACCCGGCGACGACCTGCTCTCCAAACTCGGCGCTCAGATCCGCGTCGGCGAACTCACCGCGCGCGAAGCCGCGACGATGGGCGTCCTGCTGCTGCTCGGCGGCCACGAAACCACCGCCAACATGATCAGCCTCGGCACCCTCGCCCTCCTGCAGCACCCCGATCAGCTGGCGCTGCTGCGCGACGCCGACGACCCGCGGGCGGTGACGGGCGCGGTCGAGGAGTTGCTGCGGTACCTGTCGATCGTCCACTTGGGCCGGCGGCGCACCGCCCTGGAGGACATCGAAGTGGCGGGCCGCACCATCCCGGCCGGCGACGGAGTGATCCTGCTCGGCGAACTCGCCAACCGCGATCCCGAAGTGTTCGACGACCCCGACCGGCTCGACCTCACCCGCAACGCCCGCAGGCACCAGGCCTTCGGCGGCGGCACCCACCACTGCGTCGGCCAGCCGCTGGCCCGTCTCGAACTGCAGGTCGTCTACCCGGCCCTGCTGCGGCGCGTACCCACCCTCCGCCTCGCCGTCCCGCTGGACGAAGTGAAGTTCAAGTACGACGCCGTGATCTACGGGCTCCACGAACTGCCCGTCACCTGGTAGCGACCGGACCGGCGAGGACAGACAGCGCGGAGGCTGTCCTCGCCGGTCCGGAACGCCGTCGGCGACGACGTGTTTACCTCAACGCCGGGCCGCAAGCCTCCGCGACGTGCTTCGTGTGCTCAGGCAGCATCTCAAGAACTGACAGCTTTCCGGCGAACTCCGTCAGCCCGGCCGGGAAACCACCTCAGGTTCGAACATCCGGCTGAGCGCGACTCCGATCTCGTCGGGTTCCACCACGTGCCCGTCATCGCACATGGGCACGACCCAGATCGCCGAACCGCAGCCCGCGTGCACTGGCGCGACCGGCCCTCCGGCATCGGAGAGGTACCGGTCGCCCCACTGCGTCAGCGCGAACAGCGCAGGCATCAATTCGAGGCCCGGCCGCTCGAACACATAGCTCTCCCGAGCCCGCCGACCGGGATCCTGGTACGCCACTTTTCGCACCAGGCCGGTCGCCGTCATCCGCCGGAGCCGGTCGGCCACGACCGGGGTGCTCAGTCCGGTCTTTTCCACCAGTTTCAGGAACCGGTTCGTACCGTAAAAAAATCTCGCGCAAAATAAGCCACGTCGACCGGTTGGCCACGAGGTCCAACGCTCGTTCCAGCGAACACGCCATTTCCGGCCGGTGGACCGGATCAGCCGGCGAGTGCCCGCGCGCTTTCGACATAACCGAATTGTAAATTCGATCGCCATTCGACTGAAGCCTTCGAAGGCAAAGTTTCGGTAAGCTGGACGACTAATGCGCACGCTGCTCGGCACGTTCGTCTTCGTTCAAGTTCTTCCCGGAACCGCCGAAAGCGCCGGGGTGCTGGCCAGTTCCCGGGAGAACTTCCGGAGCAGCAGCACCGCGGTGGCGCCGAAGCCGAAGCACAGTCCGAGCCAGATTCCGGGCCCGGCAAGGCTCAGGCCGAAGCCGCACAGCACCATGACGGGGATGCCGATCACCCAATAGCCGAGCAGGGTCGCGCGGAAGCCGCTTTTCGTGTTGCCCAGGCCGCGCAGCAGGCCGACGCAGACGTTCTGCGCGCCCTTCAAGTATTGCTGCGCGATCCCGAAGAACAGCAGAGTGTGCGCCAGCGACAGCACTTCCGGCGGCGGGTGTTTTTCCAGGAACAGTCCCAGCACCCAGCCCGGCACGACGAGATACCGTCATCGGCATCCTGAGGTGCCAGACGATCTCCGTGTCCATCACCGGCGCGTCCCATGGCGTGAAGATCGCCCGCACGGTGTCCCCGGTCCCGAGGGCCTCGCTCCCGACCGCGACGTCCGCCGCGGCCGCGGCGATGGTCACCAGCACCAGCACCGTCACGGTCAGCCGTTTGCGCCGGACCCGGCCGCGGTGCGCGCCGACGACCTCCGCGACGCGGACTTCCGGGCTCGCCAGTTCGGCCTGAGCCGTCACGGCAGCTCCGTCCAGAACGTGCCCTGGTACGGAACCGGCAGGAATTTCTTGTGCGGCTCACGGATCGTCGCGTCCGGATCGACGTCCCGGAACAGGTCGGGATGAAGCCACTTCGCGAACCACTCCACGGCGAGGAAGTTGTAGGGCGAGTCGTAGAAGTGGTGCCACGCCGCGTACGTCCGGTGGTCCTTCACCGCTTTCAGTTGAGAGAATCCGGCCTGCTTCTCGACAATCGACCGCAGCTGTGCCTTGGCCGCGTCCGGTTTCTCGTCGTACCCGAGCGGAATGAACGAGCCCGCCTTCGCCGGGCTCCCTGGCGCCCAGTCCGCGCCGGTGGCGATGATCACCTCCGGGTCGCGGCTCAGGATCGCCTCCGGGGAAACCGTCCCTTGTTTCGTTTTCAGCACGTCGTCGGCCAGATTCGTCCCGCCCGCGAACGTCACGATCTCGGCGAGATTGGACTTCGCGAAACTGGAGCAGCATTCGAAGTATCCCGGCGCGCGCCACAGGAAGGTCGGTGTCGGCGGCTGGTGCGCGGCGGCGAGCCGCGAGCGGACCCGATCCATGGCCGTTTGGTAATACGACGCGAACGCGTCCGCCTCGGCGATCCGGCCGGTCAGCGCGCCCATCAGCCGCACCGACGCAACCGTGTTCCCGAGGGGGTTCTCGAAGTAGTCGACCACGACGGTCGGGACGCCGACCCGGCCGAGCTTGTCCACGACCCCGGAATCCTGCGCCGCCTTGAAGTTCGCCGCACTGATGACGAACACGTCCGGCCGGAGCCGGATCGCCTCCTCCGCCGAGAACGACCCGTCGTACACCTGCCCGGTGCGCTGGATCCTGTCGATGCCGGGGAACTTCTTCCGGTACTGCCGCAGCGAATCCGGGTCGTTCTGTTCGAGGTCGTTCGGCAGCCCGACGATCCCTCGCAGCGGATCCTCCTTGTCCAGCAAGGCGGTCGTGTACAGCATCCGCGCTCCGTCGAACAGGATCCGCTTCGCCGGCACCGGGACTTCGACCTTCCGCCCCAGCACGTCGGTGAGCGTCTGTCTGACAGCGCCCGAGTCCGCCCCTTGCGGCGCCGAACACGCCCCAGCGGCCAGAACCGCCGCCAGCAGGACCACGCCCCGCCGGCGCCGTTCCGGACGTCGACGAAGCCCCGTCAAGAAGTTAGGCATACCTAACCTTAACAGCGAGGCGGCCGCACGCAATACGGAGACCGAATCGTCGCGATTCGCCCGATTCCTCAGGCAGTTCACGAAAAATTCGGTAAGTCGTGACCGGCACGAGGGTGCTGGCCGGAGCGACCGACGATCCGTCCGAATAGGACAGCAGGGTTCGGAACCGCTCCAGCGGGCAGTGCGGACCGACTCGGTCGCCGGGTCTGCGTACAGGTCGCAGGAACCGCTCGGCGCACTTTGCCGGACCCGGCGAGAGAACTCGGCGCGATCAGGTCGGTCGTGCCCGGCGGCGCGGTGACGGTGAACGTCGCGACATGGTCGTTCGCCGCGGGGCACCAGCGGGGAGGTCGCACCGGCGAGATGCTTCAGTTGCGCGACGGTTTCCGTCGCCGGAGCCGGTCCGTCGACCGTCGCGGAGTATCCCGGCCGCACGGAAACCGTTGGACTGCCGCTGGTTCCGCCGAACTTTGCCGGCCGCGGCGGTAGTTCGGGTGAACTTCTGCTCCGCGCCGGGAGGCACGACCGGGATCGGCGGCTCAGGTTGGCGAGGGTGCGGGTCACCGTCTGCGTCCGGGCGAGGCTCGCGATGTGCGGGGTGGCCATCGACGTGCCGGACTCGACCGTCCTTTGTGGTTCACCGCGGCGAGCAGGGCCGGATTGACGAGCACCATGCCCACGCCGCCGGACTCGGCGACAGACCACGATCGTGCCCCTGATCACGCGAAAGCACCCCTATCATCGCCCCCTCCCACGGCCGTGAACGAGATCCTTGGTGGCGTTCACCGCCACTTTTTGGAGGGAAACGTGCACAGATACCGGTTACTAGGCGGCGCCTTGCTGGTCGCGGCGGCCTTGCTCGTCCCGGCCTCGGCCGCGTCCGCCGCGGCAGCCTGCACCTGGCGGCCGACGGCGCTTCCCGTGCCGGGCCGGGGCGGGCTGCCGACCGCGACCGACCACCAGGGCGGCTTCGCCGGGGTCGCCGACACCGCCGACGGCCAGCGGCCGATCGCCTGGAAGAACGGCGCGTACTCCGTCTTCTCCGGGATCGGCGACCGGCTCGGCTACGAAGTGGCCGGCGAGAACCGCGCGGGCACGATCGTCGGCACCGCGCGGGTCAGCTTCCCGGGGGTCTCCGTGAGCAGGGCGTTCCGCTCTCGGGGCGACGTGCTGGAGGAACTGCCGAAGCTGGGGAACAACACCAAGGCCGCCGCGCTCGGCATCAACGACGCGGGCGACATCACCGGATACGTCTGGGGCGACAGCGGCGGCCTGACCACGGTGGTGCGCTGGCCCGCCGCGCAACCGGGCACCGTCACCGCGCTCCCCGGCCTGGCTCCGGACCCCACCCAGCCCCAGGCGGTGGACGAGGACGGCTCGGTGCTGCTGCTGCGCGACTCCGGTCTCGCGATCTGGCGAGCCGGCACGATCACCCGCCTCGGCACGCTGCCGGGCCTGCGCTTTCCCGCCGGGAGGGCGTTCTCCAACGGGCGCGTGGCCGGCGACGCCACGTACAACGACAAGAAGGTCGGCGTCTACTGGGACCAGCAGGGCGCGGCGCACGTACTGCCCAAGTCGAGCTACAACCTGTCCAACGGGAACCCGCAGATCGACATCAATCGGGACGGCCTGATCACCGGCCGGATCGACGAGGCACACGGCGGCAACGACTCCAACGGCACCGGCTACGGCGTGTGGCAGCAGGGCGCGTGGGTGTCGAACTTCGGCGACATTACGCGCGACCTCCCGTCCCGGATCGGCGACGACGGCACGGTGGCCGGGGCACGCGCGGACTCCGACGGGACCTACCACCCCTACACCTGGCGCTGTTCCTGATCGCCGGCCGAGCGTCCGGGACGGACCGGTCGCATTCGCGGGGCTTCGGCACGTCCTTCTTGGCCGACCGGCCGCTGAACTGGGTTCCCCGCCCTCCCTCGACGTTGCTCAGGCAGTAGTTCCCCGCTTCCGCCTGGACCCAGCCGGGCCTGCCCGCGACACCCACCCGCCACTTGCCCGCTCCTGGCATCCCGACGCCCGCGTCGGCCCCGGTCTCCTTCCACGGGCGGCCGGGGACGATGCCGGCCAGGTCATGCCGCTGCCGGCGTCTCGCACGACGCCCCATCGCGGGGCTGATCGCGAAACCCGCCTCCGCCAAACACCCGGACCTTCGCATAGCCCGGCCTCGTTGGGGTATCCCTCCGGAGAACCGCGGTTTCCCGGCGAACGGTCAGGAGGGCTCCATGCTGGCACTGCTCGGTCTGCTTCTGGTGATCTGGCTGGTGTGCATCGTGCTCGGGGTGGTGATCAAAGGCCTGTTCTGGCTCGTCGTCGTGGGCGCGGTCCTGTTCCTGGCGACCGCCGCGGTCGGCTTCGTCAAACGGGCCGCGCTCGGCCGGGGGCGCTGACCCGCTCCGGCCCGGTCGAAACCTGCGCCCGGCGAGACGATCGCAACACCGATCGCCACCACGGCCGGTTTAGGCTGAGGCCATGGCCGACACGACACCGCCGACTCCGCAGGAAGCGTTCGACCTGCTGATGGCAGGCAACCACCGCTTCGTCAGCAGCGCCCCGGAGCACCCCAACCAGGACGCTGCCCGCCGGGCGGCGATCGCGCCTAATCAGCATCCGTTCGCGGTCCTGTTCGGGTGTTCCGACTCGCGTCTCGCCGCCGAGATCATCTTCGACCGCGGCCTCGGCGACCTGTTCGTCGTGCGCACCGCGGGCCAGGTGATCGGCGGGGAGGTCCTGGGCAGCATCGAGTACGGCGTCGACCTGCTGGACTGCCCGCTCGTCGTCGTCCTCGGCCACGATTCGTGCGGTGCCGTCGGCGCGGCGCGCGCGGCTCTCGAAGACGGACTCGCGCCGGTCGGATATGTCCGCGATGTCGTCGAGAAGGTGACACCCAGCGTCCTCGCCGCGCGGGCCGCGGGACGGGTCGAACCGCACGAGATTCTGGCTGAGCACGTCAAGCACACCGTCGACCTGCTGCTGGATCGCTCCCGCGTGCTCGCCGACCGGGTCGCGGACGGCCGGGCCGCTGTGGTCGGCCTGCGTTACCGGCTGGCCGACGGCAGCGCCGAAGTCGTGGCGGCGCGCGGAGTCGACGCCTCCGCCGCCAAGTCGGTGTCCTGACCACGCGCGCTTCGGCCGCGGAACCGGAACCGCGTTCCCCGGGCTACCGTGGCCGATGCGGCGCGCTCAATGGACGGACACCGGGAGGCAGTGCATGCCCGAGCAACCCTTCGCAGGACTCCAGTTCGAGGGCACGCTGTCCACCGACCCGCGGGAAATCGCCTACGCCGCTGCCGACTTCGGCGGGATCGTCTCCCGCCCCCCGTCGGCCGTCGCCCGGGTCAGCTCGTCACGAGATGTCAGCGCGGTCCTCCGTTTCGCCGCGGAGCACGGTTTTTCCGTCACGCCACGAGGACAAGGCCACACCGGCATGGGCCAGGCCCAGTCCGCTTCCGGCATCGTGCTCGACCTCAGTGGTCTCAGTACGGTGCACGACATCAGCGACGACCGCGTAGTCGTCGATGCCGGTGCGACGTGGGCCGAACTCCTGGCGGCCACTCTCCGGCACGGGTTGACGCCCCGCGTCCTCACCGACTACCTCGGCCTCTCCGTCGGCGGGACGTTGTCCGTCGGCGGGATCGGCGGCACGAGTCACCGGTACGGGGCGCAGACCGACAACGTGCTGTCCCTCGACGTCGTCACCGGCGACGGGGTACTGCGGACCTGTTCACCGACCGAAGCACCGGACCTTTTCGCAGCAGTGCTCGCCGGGTTCGGGCGATGCGGGGTGATCGTGCGCGCGACCATTCCCCTCATTCCCGCGCCGGCCCGGGTGCGGCGGATCAAGGTTTACTACCCGACCGCGGCCGAACTGCGCGCGCAGCAACGGAAACTCCTCCGCGAGCGCCGGTTCGACTTTCTTCAAGGACAGATCATTCCCGGCGAGGCGGGCTGGCTCCATCTGCTCGACGTCGCCGCTTTCCACACTCCGCCCGCGGAACCGGACGACGCCTTGCTCGACGGCCTCGGCTTCGACGCGGCTCGGGACAAGACCGAAGACCTCAGTTATGCGGAGTTCGCCGCCCGGCTCGACGAAACCGTCGGTTATCTCGAAACCACCGGCGAATGGCGTGCGCCTCATCCCTGGGCCAATCTGTTCCTGCCCGACCACGCCACCGGCACTTTCCTCGACGGAATCATGTCCGGCCTCACCCGCGCCGACCTGGGAGATTCCGGGCTGATCCTGACCTATCCCGTTCCCGCCGACGTGCTCACCACGCCCCTCTTCCGCGTACCGGACGCGCCGACGGTCTTCCTCGTCGCGGCACTCCGCTACGCGGCGACCGGAGCTGCCGCCGAGCAGATGGTGGAGAGCAATCGTCGCTGGTACGACACTGCCGCGGAACTCGGTGGTACCAGTTATCCAGTGGGCGCGATTCCCTTCACGGAGAACGATTGGCGGAATCATCTCGGTGAAGCGCGTCAATTGATCGCTGAAGCCAAGACCCGCTATGGCCCGCGCGCGACAAGCCGGGAAGCGGAGCCGCAGCAAGCCCGGAAACCGTGATTCGGGACTCGCCGGGCAGCGGGTGGGCACGTTCCTCCGGCGCGCACGAGTCCGTGCCCCCGGCTCGGCACCCTGAGCGGCATGGCTTTCCTTCGCCCGGCCGTCGCCGCGCTGGCGCTGGCCACGGTGGCCGTCGCGGCAGCTGGTCGAGTTGCCTGGGCAGTGATCGCTGCCGAATTTCCGCGGCTACGACTGCCTTGGCGAGAAGCCGGCCCAGCGGGGGCCTCATCGTCGTGTCGATCAGCGCCAACGCCATCAACGCGTACCTGTTCGGCGACGAGGGCTGCTACTCGCGCGCCCATCTGGTCCACAACCGCCTGGAGCTGTGGCAGGCCTCCGACAAGCACGCGCCCGAATAGCCCGCCGGGGTGCGGATCCGCGCGGTCGTCCCGCTCGCGCCGGTCCACTTCAGTTCCGTCGAGGACGCCGAAAGACGCAACCTCGACATCAGTTCGATGACGCGGACCGGGAGATCGTGTCGTTCTTCGCCAGCCGTCTGCGGCAAGGCGCCAAGCGATGCGGCCAGCGACCGTGTCGCCGGCCGCCGCGGCGCCCGCGCTCCGGTGGAGCCGGACAATTTTCCTTGTTTCGCGGAACAAAATCCTGACCTGCCCTGGACCAGTCAACCGGGTACGGTGTCCGCCATGGCACCCAGCATTGACCATTTCAACGAATGTGCCGCACTGGCCAGGTCCGGGACGAAATGAATTCCGGCTTCCTGGAATCGGTGGCGCACCGGCTCTGGATCACGGCGGCGGCGGGAGCCGCGACCGGGGCCGCGGTGGGGTTCGGGGCTGGTGCGGCGCTGGGGATCCTGGCCGGGATCGCCGGGGCCGCGGCGGTGTTCGTCGCCTCCGGCTGGCTTGCGTTGTGGCCGATGGCGGCGGAGCTGACCCGCCGGTACGCGCGCCGGGAGGATCTCCGGCCGGCGCTTGAGGAACTGATCGTGGTCGCTGCCGCGCTCTGCGGCTTGACGGGCATCGTGGTGCTGCTGGTGTCGGGACAGTCGGCCGGGCCGGTGGCCGCGGCGGTCGCGCTGGGCGGGGTGTTCTTCGTGTGGGCGGCTCTGCATCTCATGTACGCCACCCGGTACGCGGATCTGTACTACGCGGCGTCCTCCGCCGGGATCGACTTCAATTCCGGCGATCCGCCCGCGTATCGCGACTTCTTCTACTTCAGCTACAACCTCGGCATGACCTACCAGGTGTCCGACACCAGCGTGTCCAGCTCGACGATCCGCGCGGTCGTGCTGCGGCACACGCTGCTGTCGTACGTGTTCGGCACGGTGATCCTCGCCGCCACGATCAACCTGGTCGCCGGGATCGTCACCCGCTAAGGACCGAGCATGACCGCACAGCGGCCCAGCCAGGCGGGCGAGAGCCTGACGACCGTCCTCGTCGCGATGAGTTCCACCATGCTGATCGCGGCGGCGATCACCGGTTCGGCGGCGATGCTCGCCGAGACGGCGCGTTCCTGGGCGGACACCGGCAACGGGGTGTTCCTGCTCGTCGGCGAACGCAAGGCGGGCAAGAGCCCGGACCAGACCCCTCCCCTCGGCTACGGCCGGGGCGGCTACGTGTGGTCGATGTTCGCGGCGTCCGGGCTGTTCGCCGTCGGGGCGGCGGTCCCGGTCTGGCACGGGATCCAGTCGCTGCGCGCACCGGAGGAAACGTCCTCGTACGCCTGGGCTTACGCGGTGCTGGGCGTGTCGCTGCGCCAGACCCGGCGCGGCGCGTCCGGCCGTTGCGGTCCGTGCTCGTCGCCTCGAATCCGGTGCTGCGCGCGGTGTTCGCCGAGGACCTTTCGGCGCTCGTCGGCCTCCTGGTCGCCGGGTCGGGCATTCTGGCCCACCAGCTGACCGGCGACGCCCGCTGGGACGCGCTCGGCTCGATGCTGGCCGGGCTCCTGCTCGGCGCGGTCGCGATCTTCCTCATTACGCGCACCCTGGACTTCCCCACCGGGGAGAGGGTCACCCCCGCTGGCCCGCAACCGGGCATTGCGGGTTCTGCTTGCGCACGAGGCGATCGAGCGGGTCAGTTTCCCGCACAGGGAATGGGCTGGGCGCGGACAAGATTTTTCTTGTCGCCGCGGTCGACCTGTCCGGCGACGCGCCCGAATCGGCGGTCGCGGCGCGGGTCAACGAGGCGCAGGACGCGCTCAACGACCGCCCGGAGATCCAGCGGGTGGCGCGCCCGGGCGATCCGACCGACCTGCGGCCTTCTCCGCCTCCCGACTGGTATGTCGAGTGCCCCGGGGTGCGTCGCGGCCTGGCTACGGGGCCAGCACAGCGAAACCCGGCTCGGCTTCCGCGGCGGCGTGGTCGTCGAAGGAGAAGGTCTTCACTTCGGGGACGATCCGGCGGAACGCCGCCTCGCTGAGTGCGGCGTCCTCCAAGTGCCGCAAGCCACCGGGAAGGTTTGCCAGAGCTGAGTCGTCGAGGCGGTCCAAGACCACAGTCGGCCTCGGCGCGCCGGGTCCGGCGCCGTCGATCGCAGTCGCGCCGACGTTGCGGACCGCTTGGGCCAGCAACGAACCGATTCCCCTTGCCGGAGCCCGTCGTGCGGGCGCACCAGCGCCGTCTCCAAGATCCCCATCGCGGTGCGTCCCGGCCCGATCATGATCGCGGCCGCGGGGTACTCCAGAGTGCCGGGGATTTCATGCACGGTCTCGACCGCTCGTTCGGCATAGCCGCCGCCCTGTCCTGAATAGACGGCGACTCGCCTGCCCCGCCAATGGCGCGGCACTCCTTCTCCGACCCGGTGGGCGAATCCGGCCATCGCGTGTCCGGGGATCGGCGTATGCGGCTGCACGGGCTCCGCCGCGCAAGCCCGCACCGCGATCCCGGGCTGCCCCGCGGCCGGGTGCAGGGTCGCGACTTTCTCGCAGGCCAAACGACCCGGCTCGTACTGTCGAACGGCACGCATGATTCTCCTCCACCAGGTCGTCCGCGGCGGACGGTCCCCAGGTTCCCGGAGCGGACAAGCGTGCCGGGCGGGGATACGCCAGTGCTGGCCGCAAAATTCGCCAGCTTTCCGCTACCGCGTCCTGCCAGGCGAAGAGCCGGTCGTCGCCGGCAAGGGCGTCCGCCAGCAGGCGTTCGTAAGGCGAGCGCGGCGTGCCAAGGTCCCGTTCGAAGGTCCTGTCCAGGCGCACCGGACGCCATTGCCGCGCACTGTCCAATCCAGACAGCCAGAGCCGGGACGCCGGGTCCGGCGAGATCCGCAGGACCAGCTGGTTGGCCTCGACCTGTGCGGCGTCGGGCAGGAAGCGCAGGCGCGGGGTGTGGTTGAAGATCAGCCGGACCTCGGGTGGCGCTCGCGGGCAGGCATTTGCCCGCGCGCAGGAAGATCGGCACCCCGGCCCAGCGCCGGTTTGAGCGCCACGTAGGTTTCGGTGTCCGACCCGGCGGCCACCCCGTGCACGCCCTGGTAGCCCTCGTACTGTCCGCGCACGCAGTCGTCCGGCACGACCGCCGGGATCGCCCGGAAAACCTCGAGTTTCTTCGCGCGCAGGTCCGCCAGCGCGTCCATCGCCACCAGCGCCAGCAGTTGCGGCAGATGGTTCTGCACGACGTCGCGCAGTGCCCCGACCTGGTCGTAGAACCGTCCGCGTCCGGCGACGTCCAGTTTCTCGGCCATCGTGAGCTGGATCGCGGCCACGCTGTCGCGGTCCCACAGTTCGGCGAGCACATGGTTCGCGAACCGCAGGTACTCGATCTCAGTGACCGGTTCCTTGCCGAGGAATGGTCGACCAGGAACACCTGCCGCTCGTCGAGGACCTCGTTCAGGCGTCGGCGCAGTTCCCGCGCTGAGGCCAGATCGCTGCCGAACGGTTTTTCCAGCGCCACGCGGGCGCCGCGGTCAGGTGGTCGACGACGGTGGCGAACAGCGAGGGTGGCAGCGCCAGGTAGTACAGCGGCCTGGCGGTCAGGCGTTCGGCGAGTCCCTGGTACAGCCCGGGATCGGTGGCTCCGCCGCTGAGGTAGGAGGTAGGACAACCGCCGGGCCAGCCGGGCGAACACCGCGTCGTCGAAGCCGTCGACGGCCTTCTCCACGCAGCGGCGGGCCAGTCCGGTGAACTCGGCCCGCGACAGCTGCGCGGTGGCGGCGCCGATGACCGGACAGCGCAGTTCGCCGCGCTGCTCCAACCGGTAGCGCGGGAAGGGTCATTTTCGCCGCGAGATCCCCGGTGATCCCGAAAATCACCAGGGCGCCGGCGTTCCAGTCCGCCATCGGCTCAGTCCTGCCGCACCGGCGGACTGTCGAGGAAATCGGCCGTGGGCACGAAGAACAGGCTGCCGGTGACCGCGGTCGACACGTCGAGGAGGCGGTCCGGCGGGTCCGCGACGAACATCCGTGCCAGCATTTTCCCGGTCACCGCCGGATCGGCCGCGTAACCGCAGAAGTATGTGCCGTATTCGCCGCGGTCGATGGAGCCGAAGGGCATGTTGTCGCGCAGGATCTTGTGCTCGGTGCCGTCCGGGTCCTCGATGGTGGTGCGTGCGACGTGCGAATCCGGCGCCTTCCGCGCGTCCGGGTCTTCGACGTCGTCGGCCAGGTGCCTGCCGAGGGACCGGTCGCGTTCCTCGACCGGCATCGCCGTCCACTTGGCCAGGTCGTGGAGGTATTTCTGCACGATCAGGAACGACCCGCCCTCGAACGGGCCGTCGCTGATCAGCGCCGCGCGGGCCGCGGCGGCGTCGGCGGGGTTTTCCGTGCCGTCGACGTAGCCGAGCAGATCCCGCCGGTCGAAGTACCGGAACCCGGTGGTGGCGTGATACACCGAGACCGCGTCGCCGAGCCGGTTCACCACGCGCCGGGCCAGTTCGAAGCACGAGTAGTGCCGCGTCGCCCAGATGTGCAGGAACACGTCGCCGGGGGTGGCGGGCGCGTGATGCCGTGAACCCGTCAGTTCCTGGAAGGGGTGCAGTCCGGTGGGGTGCGGTCCAGTGAAAAGCCGGTCCCATGCTGGCGAACCGAAGCCGGTCACCCAGGTGAGGCGTTCGTCCGGCAGCGGGAACGCCACCGAGCGAGCCGTCCCGGCGAGGTCGGGCACCAGGTCACCGACGGCGGCCTCTCCGCCGGGATTGATCGTCAGCGTCAGGAAGACCGCGCTTTCGCTCAGCGGGGCGAGAACCGGTTGCGGGGTGGTCAAAGCAGGCTCGCCTCGTCCGGGGCTACCTCGCAGGTGCGCTCGCGGCCCGGCGGAGCCGACACCGAGGTGACCGTGCCGGTGCCGCAGCCGCGCCAGGCCACGGTGCCGCCTTGCGGCTCGTCGCGGCTCGATCCGATCGGCCCTTGCGCGGCGGTTTCGGCCGGGCCGACGTGGTAGGTACGGATGTTGTGGCCGGTGCCGTCGACCCCGGTGACTTCGTAGGCGAAGATCGCGACGCGTTGTCCGGCGGCCGGGAAGTCCGGCGGCCACGGGTTGCCGAAGAGCCCGCCGGCCGGGGTGCCGAGGGTTTTCGCGGTGATCTGGTCCATGGTCAATTCCGTTGAGAGTGGGCTTGAGTGTCGACGCGCAGTGCTTGCATCGCGGTGACCAGCTCCGCCAGGTCGCGAGGGTCGGTCAGTGACCGGTCGGTGAGCTCCCGGATCCGCCGCAGCCGGTAGCGGACGGTGTTGGCGTGGCAGTGCAAGGTCTGTCCGGCGCGTTCGGAGGAGCCGCCGCCGGAGAAATAGGCTTCGAGAGTCTCCAAGAGCACATCGCGTTCGTCGGCGGGCAGATCCAGAACCGGGCCGAAGACCTGGTCGCCGAGCCGCCGGCCTTCGTCGGGGTCGTGGGCGACGAGCGCGGCCAGCGGGCTGGGATCGAATGCGCGGACCTCGACGCGTTCGGGCGAGGCACCGGCCAGCGCGGTCCGCGCCAGGTGCAGCGCGCGCGGGGTGTCGGCGAGCGACGTGTACAGCGGGCTGACCCCGGTGCGGGTCAACGCCACCTCAGTGAGCACGGTGAGCACCGCGCGGTATTGCTCGTCGCGCAACGAGACCAGCCCGGCCTGCAAGACCGGAGTGAGCTGCCACGCCGACACGATGCCGAGCTGCCCAAGCCGCCCTTCGATGCCGGCCAGGCTCTCCTCGGCCAGCCCGCGCGTCTCGGCCGCGACGACGGCGAGTTTGCCCTCGGGAGGCAGGCCGAGCAGCCGCCCGGCTTCCCACGGCCCGGCTTCGGCGAGACGCTGGCCGGTGAACAGGGCTTCGGCCAGCGCGGAGCGACGCCGTTGCTGGGCAACGAGCAGCTCCGCGCTCGCTGTCCGATAAGCCTCGGTCACGCGCACCGCGTGTTCGTCGGTGACCTGCCAGAGCAGACCGGCCGCGTCGATCAGCACGTCGGTGTCGCCGGTCTCGCGGGCGTGGGCGGCCAGCAGGTCCCACACCATCGCGGTGCCGATCCGGTACACCTGCAGCACCTCCGGCAGCGGCGCGCCCTGGTGCGCGCGCCTGCTGCCGGTCTCCCGCGGTGCGCCCTGGTCCGGGTCTTCGGTCCCGCCGAGCGCGTCGACGAGGAACCGCACGTTGACCGCGATCGAGCGGTGCAGGTCCGCGCGCGGCACGATCTTCTCGTCCCGGTAGAGGTCGATCCGCTCGCACACCGCCGCGCAGATGTCGTCGATCAGTCGCGGCAGCCGTTGCCGGACCCACGCGACGAGCTCGCCAGTGGTCATCGGATCACGCCGCCGCCTCGCGGTCCCAGCACGTCACGGAGAGCACACCGTCGTCGAGGCTGACGTCGACGACGGTGTTGTCGTGCGCCTCGCCGCCGAGCAGCGCGCGCCCGATCCGGGTCTCGACCTCGCGGGCGAGGAACCGGCGCAGCGGCCGGGCGCCGTAGACCGGGTCGAAACCCTGTTCCGCGATGAAACGCAGCGCTTTGCCGGACACCTCCAGCGTCATGTTCTGCTCGGCGAGCCGCTTGCGCAGGTCGCCCAGCATCAGTTCGACGACCCGTTCGATCTCCGGCAGCGTCAACGGCTTGAACAGCACGATGTCGTCGATCCGGTTGAGGAACTCCGGCCGGAAGTGCCCGCGCAGCGCGCCCATCACCTCCTCGCGCGCGGACTCGGTGATCTCTCCTTCGGCGTTCACCCCGTCGAGCAGGAAGGTCGCGCCGATGTTCGAGGTCATGATGATCACGGTGTTGCGGAAGTCGACCGTGCGGCCCCGCGAGTCGGTCAGCCGTCCGTCGTCGAGCACCTGCAGCAGCGTGTTGAACACGTCCGCGTGCGCCTTCTCGATCTCGTCGAACAGCACCACCGAATACGGCTTCCGCCGCACGGCCTCGGTGAGCTGGCCGCCCTCGTCGTAGCCGACATACCCGGGCGGCGCGCCCACGAGCCGCGAAACCGTGTGCCGTTCCTGGTACTCGCTCATGTCGATCCGGACGATGTTGTCCTCGGTGTCGAACAGGTCCGCGGCGAGCGCCTTCGCCAGTTCGGTCTTGCCGACCCCGGTCGGGCCCAGGAACAGGAATGACCCGATCGGACGGCGCGGGTCCTTGATCCGCGACCGCGCCCGGATGATCGCGTCCGCGACCAGCTGCACCGCCTCGTCCTGCCCGATCACGCGCTCGTGCAGCAACTCGTCCAGGCGCAGCAGCTTCTCCCGCTCGCCCTCGTGCAGCCGGCTGACCGGAATGCCGGTCCACCGCGACACGACCGCCGCGATCTCCTCCTCCGTCACGACCTCGCGGAGCAACCGGGTGCCCGCCTGCCGCGTGGCGAGCAGTTCTTCCCCGCCTTCCAGGCGACGCTCCAGTTCCGGCAAGCGCCCGTGTCGCAGCCGCGCGGCCAGATCGGTGTACGCGACCACCGACGGGGTCGTCCGAGCCCCGTCCGCGTTGGCGATCACCTCGGGCTGGCCGCCCTCCAGCACCGCGATGACCGAATTGGTCGTCCCCAGGTCGATGCCCACCGCTTTCGCCACGACGCGTTCCTTTCTGGGATTTCTTCTCCTGCCCGAACGCCTCCGGACCAGGCGAGTTCGAGGTCTGGTGTACTGGAGGGAGAAAGGCCCGTCAAGACGAAACGATCTTCGTCAGCGGGTTTTCCAGCGCAATTGTCGGGCGATTGTGGGGAGCACCAAAGAATATTGTTCCGCGACACAAACGGCTGCTTCGCCGCACGACTCATCCGCTTCGCGTGATCAAGTCGCACAGTTCCCGCAGCGCCCTGGTTGCCAACGGGGCGTTCCGGCGGGACTGGTCGAGCTTCCTCGCCATCCCTGTCGTTGAGGCAAGCGTGCTACGGCCGGAACGCCGCGCTACTCCTAGGGGATCTCCAGACCCACGCCCCGGGCCAGCGTCCGCGCGGCCTGGCTGCCTGCCAGCGAGGGGTGCTCCACCATCGCCCGGCGCAAGTCACGGAGTCCCCCGGAGGGAACCTCGATCGAACTCAGCGGCGACGAATTCGGCGTTCCCGGCGACGTCGCGCAATACCACGCAAATCGTCCGCCGAAAGGGAAGTCAAGGCTTCAGCATGGGTACGCTCTCGCCCATGAGGCGAGTAGGCGGAATTCGGCGAGAAATTTCCACGAGACACTCCCCTGGCACCGGATCAAGCACGGCCAGGCAGCAAAGCGTGCATTAACTGGTCAAGCAGGGCGCTGGTATCAGCGACGACGGCGACAGCTGCCGCCGCCTCGTGCGCCGCCTCGGCAGTCCGGGTCTGGCCACGCCGCCGCTCCCCGAGCTCGACCGCGACCGACGCGCGGCGGAACGTGGCGATCTCCTGGTCGAGCAGGATCGCGGCGGCCACGGGATCATGCAGCGGGAAAGCCGGCAACTTCCCTGGCATGGCAAGGAGCATCGCTGCCATCCGCCCCACAGCCGGTCTTGATCGGCGGCGAGATGTTCGAGCCACAGCCGGGTGACGGTGGCCTTGCGGGTCAGGTCGAGGGGAACCACTGCCAGGTCGAACCCGGCCGCTACGACCCGGGCAGCCGCTTCGGGATCGTGCCACACGTTGCTTTCCGCGCAGTCGCTGATGTTGCCCTTCACCTCGAACGCGCCGGCCATCGACACCATGCGTCGGACCAGCCGGGGCAACTCGGGTTCGGCGTCCAGCGCGAGCGCGACATTGGTGAGCGGGCCCAGAGTCAGGAGATCGACCCGCCCGGGGTTTTCCCTGGCAAGACGCACTAGCTGCCCAGCGGCGGTTTCCTCCCCGACGGGCTTCCGCTTCGGCGACCCCGCCGCTGTGCGGAGGAGATCTTCAGGATGGGCGAGATGCAGAGGACGGGCGAGCGGCTCCGACGCCCCTACCGCGACCGGCGTCGAATGATCACCCGCGATCTCGAGCACTCGCAAGCCGTTGTCGGCCGCGGCCGTCGCGGTCACGTTGCCGTGCACTGAACCCACGCCGACGATCTCGACGCCAGGAGCACGGGCAAGGAGGACGAGGGCAAGCGCATCGTCGATACCGCCGTCCTGGTCGACGATGACGGTGGTCGTGGTCGTCATAAGGCATCTTCTCCGGAGACCGGCAAACGACGCAATCTTCGACGACAGCCGAGCCGGAGAGCATGGAAGCGGACATCCTCGGCGGCACCCTCTTGACAGGGCGTTTCACCAGACAATACGTTCTTGTCGCTAGATGAAACACCCTTCAGCGAGGGAGGCCGCTCGGATGGTTCTCGACACCGCCTACCTGCTCCGCCGGGCCGGGGCCGCGCACCGGGGCCTCACCGCGGTCGACGACGGGCCTACGGCGCGCACGTTCGGCGAGCTTCTCGATCGCGCGGAGCGGCTGGCCAATGCCATGGACGCGCTCGGCATCCCGGAAGGCGCGAGTGTCGGGATCCTGTCCGACAACCGCACGGAATTCGTCGAGACCGACTGTGCTCTCGCACTCGGGCGGCGGGTTCGGGTAGCGCTCAATGCGAGGCTGCATCTGGAGGATTTCCGTTACGTCGCCGAGGATGCGGAGCTCAGAGCGCTCTTCTTCGCACCGAGGTTCGCGGCCGCGGCGCACGCGTTGGCCGAGGAGTTCGGAATCGCGGTGATTCCGTTCGAGGAAGACGCCGGTTTTGAGCACTCGTTCGAGGATCTTATCGCGAAAGCACAGAACGAGCCGGTGTTGCGCGGCGGTGACCCGGAAGGGGCGGCCTGGATTTCCTACACCTCCGGGACAACTGGACGGCCCAAGGGAGTCGTGTTGTCGCACCGGGCGTTGCGCGAGGTGGCGTTGAACTTGCTGCTGGAGCTGGCACCGGTTCGCGAGGGGGAAATGATTCTGCTCACCCAGGCCGTTTCGCACGCGTCGGGGTATTTCGTGTTGCCGTATTTGATCAGTGGCGCGGGCGTGCATGTCATGCCGAAGTTCGATCCCGACGAGGTGTGGCAGCGCTCCCGCGAGGGGCATTTCCGGACGCTCAAAGCGGTTCCGGCGATGCTCGAACCATTGCTGGACGCGGCGCGCGGCGAGTGGGGGTTCGAGACGATCGTCTACGGCGCTTCCAGCGTGGCGTTGCCCGTCCTGGAGCGCGCGCTCGACCGGTTCGGGCCGACGTTGGTGCAGGACTACGGGCAGTCCGAGGCGCCGATGACGATCACCTGCCTGGGCAAATCCGACCATCTTGACGCGCGGGCCAGGCAGTCCGCGGGCAGACCGTGGCGGTCGGTGGCCGTCGAGGTGCGCACCGAGGACGGCCGGGTGGCGCGGGCTGGGGAGATCGGGGAAGTTTACGTTCGGGGATCGCACGTGATGACCGGGTATCACCGCAAACCCGAGGCGACGGCGGCGGTGCTGGTCGACGGGTGGCTGCGCACCAAGGATCTTGCCCGGGCCGATGAGCGCGGGTTTGTTCATCTACAGGGACGCAACGACGAAATGATCAATTCCGGCGGGTACAACATCGCGCCTCGTGAGGTGGAGAACGCATTGTCGGCGCACGCCGCGGTGAGCGAGGCGGTGGTGCTGGGGCTGCCGGACCCGCGGTGGGGCGACGCGGTCACGGCGGTGGTGCGGTTGCGCGACGCACGGGCCGCCTCCAGCCAGGAGTTGATCGAGTTCGTCCGGCCCCGGCTGGGGATTCGCACGCCGCGGCGGCTGGAGATCTGGGACGCCATTCCGCGCACGCCGTACGGAAAGGTCGACCGGGCCGAACTCCGGGACAAGCTGCTCGGAGGGCTCGAATGAACATCGACATCCTCGGCGTCGGGATGCATCCCTTCGGGCGCTATGCCAGTTCCTCGTTGAAGGATCTCAACCGCGTCGCCTGTGTGTCCGCGTTGGTGGACGCGGGGCTTGCGGTACGCGACATCGACGCGGTTTACGCGGCCAACGCGATGGCGGGATTGTTACAGGGGCAGGAGATGATCCGCGGTCAGTCCGTGATGCGAGAGATCGGGATCGAGCGGGTGCCGGTGACGAACGTCGAGAACGCTTGCGCGAGCGGGTCGACTGCGTTACGTCAGGCCATTCTCGCGATACGCGCCGGATCAGCGGAGGTCGTGCTGGTCGCGGGCGTGGAGAAAATGTTCGTGGCGGACCGGTCCCGGACGCTCGCGGCGTTGGAATCGGCGGGCGACCTCGACGTGGTGTCCGGCATCGGGTTGCAATTCACGGCGGTCTACGGGATGCGGCTGCGCAGGCTCATCGCCGCGGGCAGGCTGACGGTGGACGATTTGGTTGCTGTTTCGGTGAAGAGTCACGCCAATGGCGAGCGCAATCCGTATGCGCAGCACCGGAAATCCGTCAGTCCGGAGGAGGTGCTGGGGTCGCGGCCGATCGCGGATCCGTTGACGTTGTTGATGTGCAGTTCCATCTGCGACGGTGCGGCGGCGGTCGTGCTGGCGCGGCGTGGTGCGGTGCCAGCAAGCGAAAGGCCGGCTGTCCGGATCAGAGCCGCGCAGGCGGCGACCGGGTATACGACCACTGGGAGCGAGCCGTCGCTGACCGAACTGTGCGCGGCGGCGGCGTACGAAGAGGCGGGGTTCGGGCCTGAGGACGTCAACGTCGCCGAGGTGCACGACGCGATGGCGCCCGCCGAGCTCATCGCGTACGAACAGCTCGGCTTCTGCAATCCGGGCGACGCGGGGGCGCTGCTCGACAGCGGCGCGACCCAGATCGATGGCTCCCGTCCGGTCAATCCCAGCGGCGGCCTGTCCTCGCGCGGGCACGCGGTGGGGGCCACCGGGTTGGCGCAGGTCGCCGAGCTGACCTGGCAGTTGCGCGGCGAGGCCACCGGACGGCAGACCCAGCAGCCGCGCATCGGCCTGGCCCATAACAACGGCGGCTGGCTGGAGGGCGAATCAGCCGTCTCCTGCGTGCATCTGCTGGAGAGGACCGATCCATGGGACTGAACGCCGCCTTGCAGGTTCCGGCGACCGGAGAACGGCCGCGCGACAACGGGCACGCGCTCGTCGGCAGCCGTTGCGGACAATGCGACGCGACATCGTTCCCGGCACGCGCTGTCTGTCCTAAATGCGGCCTAGCCGCACCTGCCGAGCACACCTTCGCGGCGACGGGCGTGTTGCTCACCTACACGACTGTGCACGTCCCGCGGCCGGGGCTGCCCGCACCGTACACGCTCGGCCAGATCGCTCTCGACGACGGCGGGCCGATGGTGTTCGGCCAGGTCCGGACGGAGGGGGCCGAGCCCGAGGCGGGGATGGCGGTGCGCGTCCGGATCGGCGAGACGCCGCGCTACTGGTTCGAGCCCGAGCGTTTCGCTGGTTGATACGGTGACCTCAGTCGAGGAGAACGCAGAGGTGGCCAGTGACTGAAACCCCTGACGGCTCCACGGTCCGCGCGGTCAGCCGGGCGGTCGACATCCTCTTCGCGCTCGGGCACAGCCCGCTGACCCTCGGTGACGTCGCCGAGGTCGTCTCGCTGTCGAAGCCGACGACCTACCGGCTGCTGAGCACGTTGCGCGCCAAGGGAATGGTCGTCCAGGACCAGACCAGCGGGCACTACGGGCTCGGCCCCGGCTGCTTCCACCTGATGTCCTCGATCTCGAACGGCAACGCGGGCTTCATCTTCGAGGCCACCGACGCGCTGGAACAGCTGCGCGACGTGACCGAGGAGACCGTCGCGGTGCACGTGCGCGCCGGCCGCTCCCGCATCTGCGTCAAGGAACTCCCCAGCCCGCACCTCATCCGCTACATCGCGGGCGTCGGCGTGTCCGAGGGCATCCACACCGGTTCGGCGGGCAAGACGCTGCTCGCGTTCATGCCCGAGTCCGAGCGCGAGCGTCTGCTCAAGGACCTTCCGCTCAACCCCACGACGCCGAACACGATCACCGACCTCGAAACCCTGCGCACCCAGCTGACGCGCATCGCGGCCGAGGGCGTCGCGCACAGCCACGGCGAACGGGCGGTCGGCGCGGTCGGCGTCACCGCGCCGATCACGGACGCGAACGGCTTCGCGCTCGCGGCACTGAGCGTCATCGGACCGGAAGGCCGTCTCGGCAAGGCGAAAATCGCCGAGATCGAACGGAACGTGCGCGAAGTCGCGGCCCGGATCTCGGCGACGGTGTCCGGAGCATCCGAGGTGGACTGAACGAGACGGAGGTCCAGTGCCCCACGACGGCGACGACAGCACCACGGCGAACGACGGCCGGGTCCCGGTCCGCGCGCGCTACGAGCCGACCAGGGCCGAACCCGCGCTGAAGGCGTGGAGCGACAGCCGGATCGCCGAGCCAGGGCCGTTCCGGCCGCGTTTCATGGTCTACTCCGGGCTCGGCCCGCCCGCGATGACC
Source organism: Amycolatopsis sp. M39 (assembly GCF_001651785.1). Taxonomy (NCBI): domain Bacteria; kingdom Bacillati; phylum Actinomycetota; class Actinomycetes; order Pseudonocardiales; family Pseudonocardiaceae; genus Amycolatopsis; species Amycolatopsis sp. M39. Next base: position 456,087 of record NZ_LWSF01000005.1, on the reverse strand, counting down.
GCGGAACGGCTCGCCGTGCTCCAGGAGGTGGGCGCGGAGTCGTTCCTGCTGGCCGCGGACCTGCCCTCGCAGCTCGGTTTCGACCCCGACCACGAACTGTCGCACGCTCAGGTCGGCCGCGCCGGGGTGTCGTGCGCGACGCTCGACGACTTCGCCACGATCTGCTCCCGGCTCGACCTCACGGCCGCCGACAGCGTCGGGATGCTGCAGAACTCGCTCGGGCACGTCGCGCTCGGGATGGTCCACAGTGTTCTGTCCGATCGGGACGCGCGGCACGTGAAACTGGTGATGCAGAACGATCCGCTCAAGGAATTCACCGCACGCGGCACCGAGATCCACTCGCCCGCGCAGGCGCTGCGGATCGCCGCCGACTGCGTCGCGTTCGCCATCGACGAGGACATGCCGGGCGCGGCGCTGACCGTCTGCTCCAACCATTACGACGTCGCGGGCGCGGGCCCGCTGCTGGCGGTGGCTTTCGCGTTCGGCAACGCCATCGCATACCTGGACGAGCTGGCCGGCCGCGGCTACGAACCCGCGGACGTCGCCGGGAAGCTGATGTTCTTCCTCAACGAGCGCAGCGATTTGTTCGTGGAGGCTTCGGTTTTCCGCACGGCGCGGATCCTGTGGAGCGAGATACTGCGCGACCGCTACGGCATTCCGGTCGCCGAGCAGCCGGTCGCGAAGCTCATGGGTTACGCGCACGGGCTGGAATCCGCCGACGAACCGCTGGTCAACATCCCGCGCGTGACACTCAGCGTCCTCGGTTCCATGCTCGGCGGCGTCGATTACCTCTGCGCGACCGGTTACGACGAGGCGTTGCGCATCCCGTCGGCCGACGCCGCCGCGCTCGCCGTGCGCACGATGCAGGTCGTCGCGTACGAACACGGCACGTTGACGACGATCGACCCGCTCGCGGGCAGCGCCAAACTACGCGACGTGGACGAGCGGGTGATGCGCAAGATCCGGCTCGAACTCGACCGGCTCACCGAGGCCGGTGGGCCGCTCGAAGCCATCGAGAACGGCTATATCGCTGCGCGGATCGACGAAAACCGAGGTGCCCGTCAGGAACAGTTGAGGACCGGCGAGCGGCTCATGGTCGGCCACGGCGTATTCGATGCCACGGCGCGCGCCGAGTGGTTCGCGGGCAAGAGTTCGGGCGAGATCGACTTCGCGAAAGTCGAGCGAGAGGCCGTCGAGCGGATCACCGCGCACAAACGCCGCCGAGACACCGCGCTGGTCGACCGGGCGCTCAAGGCGGTCGAGACCGCGGCCGCGGGCACCGAGAACCTTGTCCCGTCCAGCATCGAGGCATTGCGGGCGGGCGCCACCTCCGCCGAGATCGTCGGCGCTACCCGGGAAGGGTTCGAGAGATGAAGCGCGTCGTGCTGGCGAAACTCGGGCTCGACGGCCACGACGTCGGCGTCCGGCTCATCGGCAAACACCTCGCCGACGCCGGGTTCGAGGTCGTCTACCTGGGCAAACGCGTGGCCACGGCGACAATCGTGCAGGTCGCGGTCCAGGAGGACGCCGACGCGGTCGGGCTCAGCTGCCTCAGCGGCGGGCTGGGCCACTTCGCTTCGCTGACCGTCGAGGGGCTGCGCCGGGAGGGCTCCGAGGCCCCGGTGCTCGCCGGCGGCATCGACNGCCCGCCGAGATCGACCGCATGATGGCGGCGGGCGTCCACCGGCATTTCGGGCCCGGCGCGTCGATGGAGGAGATCGTGGCGGCCTTCCGCGAGGCGACCTGACGCGTTCCGCCCTCGTGACGCTTGCTCGCGTCCGTCAGGGGCCGCATGCCGGACAGCACATCCCGCTTGCCTCGCCAACGCCCGCGATCAGCTCGAACCGCACCCGCAGCGCCGCCTAGATCTGTGGCATCGGACCGCGGACCGCGGCAAGACCCCTCTTGACCTGCGTGACCAGGGCGAGTAGACAATCCATATCACGTAGTGGTTCGCACGTTTCATTGTATGAAACGTTTCCCAACGGCCGTCGAAGGTGGCGGAAGGAGCGGGCAATGGCGCCGGCGCAGGAACCCACACAGGCACGACCCGAAACGAGGCTGGCCAAGGTCGCGGTGACCGCACTCTCGGCTTCGAGCATCGAGAACTACGACTTCTTCATCTACGGCACCGCGGCGGCGCTGGTCTTCCCCCAGCTCTTCTTCCCCGAGCAGACCGCGCTGACCAGCGCACTGCTCAGCTTCGCGACGTTCGCGGTCGGTTTCATCGCCCGGCCGCTCGGCGGCGTGCTCTTCGGCCACATCGGCGACGTGCGCGGCCGCAAGACGGCGCTGATCGGCGCGCTCGCCGGAATGGGGCTCGCCTCGACCCTCATCGGCTTGCTGCCGACGCATTCGGTGATCGGGGTCGCCGCGCCGATTCTGCTGGTGCTGCTGCGTTTCCTGCAAGGCATCGCGGTCGGCGGACAGCTCGGCGGCGTCGTGCTGCTCGCGATGGAAAGCGCGCCGCCCCGGAAACGCGGCTTCTTCTCCAGCTTCGCCCAAGCGGGCGGTCCGGGCGGCATCATTCTCGGCAATCTCGCGTTCATCGCGGCTATCCGGTTCACCTCGCCCGCCGCGTTCGAGGCATGGGGCTGGCGCGTTCCGTTCCTCGCGAGCGCAATGCTGGTCTGGCTGGCCATCCACCTGCAGCTGCGCCTTGAGGACACCGACGCGTTCCGCCGGCTCAAGCAGGTCAAGAAGCCGGACGCCGGACGCTCCCCCGTGCTGCGCGCGGTTCGCGTGCACTACAAGCAAATCGCGTTGGTCGCGGCCGCCTACATCGGCATCAACGTGACCTACTACCTGTTCATGACGTTCGCGGTTTCCTACAGCACGAACTCCGCGATTTTGGGGCTGTCGAAGGACACCGTCCTGCTCGCCGTGCTCGTCGCGGCCGGCGTTCAACTGGTCTTGCTCCCGGTGTCCGGCGCCCTCTCGGACCGCATCGGCAGGCGCACCATGCTGCTGGCGGGTTCGGGATCGCTCTGCGCCTTTTCGTTCGCCTTCTGGCCGCTGCTGAACACGAAGTCGACCTTCCTGATCCTCGTCGCGTTCATCGTCGGCCTCGGTCTGCTGCACACCACGATGTACGGGCCGCAGGGCGCTTTCTTCGCCGAAGCGTTCTCCACCGGGCTCCGGTATTCCGGCGTCTCGCTGGGCGTGCAGCTGGGCGCGGTCATCGGCGGCGCGTTCGCCCCGCTGATCGCCACGTCGCTGTACGCGGCGACCGGGTCCTCGGTGCCGGTGGCCATTTACATGGCGGTCGTCTGCGCGATCACGTTCGGCGCGGTACTGCTGATGCCGGAAACCCATCTGAAAGACATCAACGAACCGGTGGCGGCGGGCGAACCCGCCCGCGACCCGGCCGTCTGAGCAAAGGAGAAACAGCATGGCGATGCCCACCCGGCATCTGGGCAAGCTCGACGTCGGCGCCCAAGGGCTCGGCTGTATGGGAATGAGCGATTTCTACGGCAGCGGCGACGAAACCGAGTCGATCGCGACCGTGCACCGCGCACTCGACCTCGGCGTGACGCTCCTGGACACCTCCGACATGTACGGCTACGGCGCCAACGAGGAACTGGTCGGACGGGCGATCGCCGGCCGCCGCGACGAGGTCGTGCTGGCCACCAAGTTCGGCGTCGTCCGCGCCGAGGACGACTCGATGGCCCGCTCGGTGCGCGGCGACGCGGACTACGTCCGGCAGGCGTGCGACGCGTCCCTGCGCCGGCTCGGCGTCGACCACATCGACCTCTACCAGCAGCACCGGGTCGATCCGGCGGTCGAGATCGAGGAGACGGCCGGAGCGCTGGCGGAGCTGGTCGCGGCCGGGAAGGTGCGGCACATCGGGCTTTCGGAGGCGTCCGCGGAGACGATCCGCCGGGCGCACGCCGTGCACCCGATCACCTCGGTGCAGACCGAATGGTCGCTGTGGTCGCGCACGATCGAGGACGAGGTCGTGCCGGTCTGCCGGGAACTGGGCATCGGGATCGTGCCGTACTCGCCGCTGGGCCGCGGCATTCTCACCGGACGCTACCGGTCGGCCGGGGACTTCGAGAAGGACGACTTCCGGCGGACGTCGCAGCCGCGCTTCGCCGAGGGGAATCTGGAACGCAACCTGGAGTTCGTGCGGGCGCTGGAAAAACTCGCCGAGGAGCGGGGCGTTACGGCCGGTCAGCTCGCGCTCGCGTGGGTACACAGCCACGGCGGCGACGTCGTGCCGATCCCGGGGACGAAGAAACGGAGCAGGCTGGAGGAGAACGTCGCGGCCGTTGAGATCTCGCTGTCCGCCGCCGACGTGGCGGCGATCGAACACGCGGTGCCCGCCGACCAGATCGCCGGCGAGCGCTACTCCCCTGACCGCATGTCGTTGCTCGAAGGACCTTGACGGGTTGGTGAAATGCGTTTCGCAGAGCGTGTGGTGATCGTGACCGGCGGCGGTGGCTCCGGGCTGGGCCGGACGTTGGTTCGCCGCTTCGCCGCCGAGGGCGCCGCCGTGGTGGTGGCCGACCGCGACGAGGCGGCTGCCTGCCGGGCCGCCGCCGAGGTGGAAGAACAGGGCGGGCGAGCGCTGGCCGTCCGGACCGACGTCCGCAGCGACGAGGACGTCCGGTCCATGGCCGAAGCCACCAGATTCGCCTATGGCCGCATCGACGTCCTGGTCAACAACGCCTTCACTTCCCATCCGGCATCCATTCTGGACACTCGCGTCGAGGACTGGAACCGCGACCTCGACGTCGTGCTGACGGGTGCCTTCCGCTGCTCCCAACAGGTACTCCCGACGATGATCGACCAGCGGCGCGGGGTGATCGTCAGCGTCTCGTCGGTGAACGCGCACACCCACGTCGGTGCGGCCGGATACAGCGCCGCGAAAGCCGGGGTGGAAGCGCTGACCCGCAACCTGGCCGTCGAGTTCGCGCCCTTCGGGATCCGGGCGAACGCGCTGGTGCCCGGCACCTTCCGCACCGACGTCTGGAAGGACCGGGAGAAAATCGACCCGGACCTGCTCGACCGCCTCGCGACCTGGTACCCGCTCGGCCAGGTCGGCATGCCCGACGACATCGCGTCCGCGGCGCTGTTCCTGGCTTCGGACGAAGCTTCGTTCATCACCGGCAGCCTGCTGCCCGTCGACGGCGGACTGCTGGCGGGCAATCCTCAGTTCGCGCGCGACGTGCACCCGGAGAACCACCGATGAAGGACGAGGTACGCGTTTCGCTGGTGCAGTTCAGTTCCACGGTGCTGGACTGCCCTGGCAACGTCAAAAGGATGGCAGAGTTCGTCGAGCGCGAGGCAGCAGAGCACGGAGCCGAGCTGGTCGTCTTCCCGGAACTGAGCACCACCGGCTACATCCGCTCCGCGCGCGACGACGCCTATGCCGAGCACCTCTACGCAGCGTCGGAGCTGGTGCCCGGCCCGACGACGGAGGCGCTGGGCGAAGCCGCCCGCCGGAGTGGTGCACACGTCGTGGTTGGCATGTCACAACGGCATCCGCACATACCAGAGGTGCTCTACAACAGTGCCGTGCTGATCGACCCGTCCGGCGATGTGACCGGCGTGCAGCACAAGGTGCACCCGTGCCGTGACGAGAAGGAATACTACGTTCCCGGTGACGTGATCTCCGTGTTCCCCACTGCGCTCGGCACGCTCGCGCTCAACGTTTGCTACGACGTCCGGTTTCCCGAAATGGCCCGGGTGCAGACCCTCGCGGGCGCGGAGATTGTCGTGTCGCTGTGGGCCTCGGCGGTGCAGCCGGGGAAGGTTCCGTCGGACAGCATCGTCTCGCGGTGCGCGACGAGGGCGATGGAGAACGCCGTTTTCTTCTTGGGCTGCAACCGAACTGGCACCGACGACGAACAGCGCTTCTACGGTCGAAGCGCGGTCGCGGGCCCGAGCGGCGATGTCCTGGCGCGCTCGGACGACGACCGAGAGGACGCTGTCCGAGCGGTGCTGCTGGGTGCGAATCTCAAAGCGCAGCGCCGGTATCTGACGATCTTCCGCGACCGCAGGCCCGAGTTGTACGGCCGCGTCACCGAACCGCTTTCCCGTCCGGAGGCCCGATGACCTCGGATCTCAGCCAGTGGACGGCTGAACAACTCGCTGCCGCTTACGCGTCCGGCGACCTCTCGCCGGTAGACGCGACAAAGGCGGCGCTACAGGCGATCGACGCCCACGACGACCTCCGCGCCTTCGCCTACGTCGACCGCGAAGGCGCGCTCAACCAAGCTGTGTTGAGTGAACAACGCTGGGCCGACGGTCGCGCGCTAGGGCCGCTCGACGGCGTTCCCGCGTCGATCAAGGACCTCTTCCCGGCCCGTGGCCTCCCCACGCTGCGCGGTTCGCGTCGCACCGATCCGGCGCAGCCATGGGACGCTGACAGCCCTGCCGCGGCAACGCTCCGCACGAACGGTCTGGTCCTGCTCGGCAAGACCACGACTTCCGAACTCGGCTGGAAAGGCGTCACCGACAATCTCATCGACGGCATCACCCGCAACCCGTGGGATCCGACGCTGACCGCGGGCGGGTCGAGCGGCGGCAGCGGCGTGGCCGTCCGGGCCGGAATGGGCGCGGTGTCCGTCGCCACCGATGCGGCCGGTTCGGTCCGCATCCCGGCCGCCTTCTGCGGGGTGGTGGGCTTCAAGCCGACGCACGGGCGCATCCCGATGCACCCGCCCAGCGTCCTGGGCACCCTGGCGCACGCCGGACCGATGGCCCGCTCGGTCGCCGACGTCGCCGCGCTGACCGATCTCCTGGCTGCCCGGGACCACCGCGATCCCTCCTGGACGCCGGCGATCGGCGATCCAGTCGATCCCGTCCGAATCGCGTTCTCGCCAGCGCTGGGCCGCGTGACCGTGCAGCCGGAGATCGCGGCCCTCGTCGCCGGCACCGTCGCCGCGTTAGCCGGAACGGGCTTGCACATCGAGGAGGTCGATCCCGATTTCCCGGACCCGGCAAGCGCGTTCGACGTGCTGTGGTCCGTCGGCGTCGCACACATCGTCCGCCGCTACGGCGGCACGGCACCGCTCGATCCAGGTCTGCAAAGGTTGATCGAACGAGGCGCTCGGCACTCGACGGCCGACTATCTCGACGCGCAAAGCGCACTCGCCGCACTCGGCGTCGCCATGGGTGAATTCCACACCCGGTTCGACGTCCTGATCACGCCGACCATGCCGATCGAACCCTTCGCCGCGGGCCATGACGTGCCGCCGGGCAGCGGGCTGACCGACTGGCCGCAGTGGACTCCCTTCACCTACCCGTTCAACATGTCGCGGCAACCCGCGCTGAGCGTCCCGATCGGACTCACCTCGCGCGGTCTTCCGGCGGGCATCCAGATCGCCGGGCCCCGGTACGCGGACTCGACGGTGCTCGCGGTCGGCGCTCTGATCGAGAAATTACGGCCCGCGCTCGCTTATCCGCAGGAGGACGCATGAAGTTCGGCGTCAACACTTTCGTGACGGACGAGAGCGTCCGCCCGGACGCGCTGGGCCGTGCGCTGGAGGAGCGCGGTTTCGAAACGCTTCTCGTCACCGAGCACTCGCACATCCCGGTCAAGCGGGAGACGCCCTGGTCCGGCGGCGGCGAACTGCCGCGCGAGTACTACCGCACCTGCGACCCGTTCGTCGCCCTCGCCATCGCTTCCGCGGCAACGACCACGCTCACCCTCGGCACCGCCGTCGCTTTGCTGGCCCAGCGCGACGTGTTCCAGACCGCCAAGGAAGTCGCGACGCTCGACGTCCTGTCCGGCGGCCGAGTCCTTTTCGGGGTCGGAGTCGGCTGGAACCGGGAGGAAATGCGCGACCACGGCGTCGAACCGCGCCGCCGCGGTCCGCTGCTGAACGAGAAAATCGCCGCGCTCAAGGCGATCTGGACCACTGACGAGGCCGAATTCCACGGCGAGCACGTCGACTTCGACCCGGTCTTCTCCTGGCCGAAACCCGTGCGACGCCCGCATCCGCCCATCGCGATCGGCGGCGAAAGCCCGGCCGCGCTCGACCGGCTCGTCCGCTACGGCGACGAATGGATGCCCCGCGCGAAAACCCCGGTCGGGGAACTGCGCCGGGTAGCGTCCTGGCTGGCCGATCAGGGCCGCGCCGATGTCCGCACCACCCTCTGCGGAGCGGCCTTCGACTCCGATCTCGCCGCCTACGCCGAATCCGGAGTGGACCGCGTGACGTTCACGCTGCCGCCTCTGCCGGACCGGGAAACGCGGCAATACCTGGACACACTGAAGGAACACGTCGAACGGCGGACGCGCTGAGGCCGGGCCGATGTCCGTGAAGGGCACCTTGCGGGAATCTGATTCCCGCAAGGTGCCCTTCACGGACCTTCCGCAGCGCCGAAATCAGATGCCCATGCTCGCGCCGAGGCTGTCCAGCGCCTTGGTGACCATGCCCTGGGCAGTCTCGTTCAGGTTGGAGTTGGTGCCGTTCACGACCCAGTCCGAACCGGAGAAGATCACCACCGTCACGCCGTTGTCGACGCCGCCGTCAGTGCCGCTGCTGTTCATGCCGAGCAGCGAAGCCGCCTTCACCGACGCCTCGCCCAATTCTCGCGAGTCGTTGTCCGAAGTGTCCTGGTCGTTCGCGGTCTGCGTGTCGCCGAAGATCGCGCCGATCACCTTGCTCTTGTAGAACATCAGCGCGAACTGACGGCCCTTGATGCCGTGTTCCTTGTAGAAGAAATGCGGGCAAGGGCTCTTCTTGTCGTAGCAGTCGTCGCCGAGGACGTAGAACGGCACATGGTGCGCGCCGAGCGACTTTCCGTTGCTGTCCTTGAAAGTCGTCGAACCCTGGTGGTCGGGATCGGGGTCGGGGTCGCTGCCGTCGGTGTCGACGGCCAGCCCGGAACCGTAGGCGTAGACGCCCTTCGCCACCTGGTAGACGTTGACGTTCTTGGCCCGCGTCATGGTGTTGATGTGCGGTTTGGAATTGACCTTGTTCGCGTCCGTGCTGTTCTTCTTGACGCCGGCCAGCACCTGCGCGGCCGTATAGGACTTGGCGGCGGCATCGGCGGTTTCCGCGTGCGCGGAGTTGACCGCGAGCGGTACGGCGAGCGCCAGAGCGGCGCCGACCACAGCGAAACGCCTACGGGAGGATGACATGACCGGGCGACCTCCAGCCTTCATTAGGAAAACTTCCTAACATAGTGAACCATCCGTGACCGGCCGCTGTCACGAGGTGAGCTGGAGAAAATCCGCGGCGGCCCCCTGGTGCTGGGAATCCCCGCGGGACAGGTGCCGCTGACCGGAACTCACCCGCTCCCGGCGGACTGTCGGTGAGGGCCACCCTGAGGGAATCTGATTCCCTGAGGGTGGCCCTCACCGACCAGCGGAGGGGCTAGGAAGCGCAGTAGGACTTCAGCGCGGCGTTGCCGAGCGTGGTCTGGCCTCGGGTCGCCGCTCCGGCCAGATGGTTCTCGTTGGCCGCGACCAGCACCTGCTTGCTGCCGTCGTCGCTGGTCAGCCACAGGTTGTAGTACCCGAGCACGCCGCCGCTGTGATTCCACGCCAGTCCGCAGGCCGTCGGCGACAGGCCGATTCCCAGCCCGTACCGGTTGCCCGCGGTGTCGGCCGGCACCGTCGTCTTCAGCTCGGTCTGCTGCTGCGGCGGCAGGAGCTTTCCGCTCAACAGCGCGCGTTCGAACGTCGCCAGATCGTCCTCTGTGGACACAATGGCGCCCGCGGTGCCGAACGCCTGCACATTCGAGACGGTGAAGTCGTTGTAGAACACGCCGAGCGAGATGTAGTAGCCGTTCAGGTGATTGCCGCTCAGGCCGGGGTCGGCGGCCGGGAACGAGGTGTTGCCCAGCCCGAGCGGCTCGAAGACCCGCCGCTGGATCTCGGCGGCCGGTTCGTTCCCGGTCACCGCCTTGATCACCATGCCGGCGAGGACGTAGTTGGTGTTCGAGTAGTGGAACGCCGCGCCCGGCGCGCTCAAGGAGGGATGCGACGTCGCGATGTCCACCAGCGTCTGCGACGGCCACGCCTGGCGCGGATTGGTGTTCGCGACGTAGGAGTCGAGGAACCGCGAGTCGCCCGCGTAGTCCGGCAGCCCGGAGGTTTGGTGCAGCACCTGCCGGACGGTGATCTTGGTTCCGTCGTTCCCGTTGCCGTTCACCGCGCCGGGCAGCCAGCGGGCGACGGTGTCGTCGAGGGAGAGCCTGCCTTCGGCTTCCAATCGCAGCAGGACCGCCGCGGTGAACGCCTTGGTGTCGCTGCCGATCCGGAACTGCGCTTTCGGGTCCGCCGGGGTCTTGGTGGTGAGGTTTCCGTACCCGGCGTGGATGTACTGCGTGCTTTCGCCGTTCCGGACGAGTCCGATCACGCCGGGGTATCCCGCGCTGACGCCGGCCTGGGCTCCCGCTTGGAGGATTTCGGCGGGGGTCTCCGCCGAAGCCGGGCCGGCCAGGCCGGTCAAGGCGGCCGCCACGGCCACCGCGACGGCTCCGAAAGCTTTGCGTCTCATCGCACTCCTCAGCTCGGCGGTCGCCGGGTTCCCGGCGAGAGGCGTGCGCACCGTATTCGCTTTCGATCAAACCTCGATGAATCCTCAGAGCTTGGCCGCGTCCGCGATCGCCCGCACGAACGGCCGCGGCGCCTCCTGCGGCACGTTGTGCCCGATGCCGTCGAGGATTCGGTGCTCGTACTTTCCGGTGAACCTGGCGCGGTAGCCCCTGCCGTCCTTGGCCGCACCGTCGAAGTCGCTGGCCAGCGTGATCGCCGGGACGCCGATGGTCGCGCCCGCGGCGAGTTTCTGTTCGTGCGCCTCGTACTGCGGTTCGCCGGGGGCGAGACTGAGCCGCCAGCGGTAGTTGTGGATGACGATCGCGACGTGGTCCGGGTTGTCGAACGCCGCGGCGCTGCGGTTGTAGGTCGCGTCGTCGAAATGCCAGGTCGGCGAAGCGGTCTTCCAGATCAGCTTGGCGAAGTCGTGCCGGTTCGCCGCGTAACCCGCGCGGCCGCGCTCGGTCGCGAAGTAGTACTGGTACCACCAGCCCAGTTCGGCGGCCGGGGGCAGCGGCTGGAGGTTCGTCTTGAGGTCGGCGACGATGTACCCGCTGACCGGGACGACCGCCTGGCACCGCTCGGGCCACAGCGCCGCGATCACCGCGGCCGTCCGGGAACCCCAGTCGTATCCGCCGAGGATCGCTTTGCCGATTTTCACCGTGTCCATCAGCGCGACGACGTCGAGTGCGATGGCCGTCTGCTGCCCGTTGCGAACCGTCTCGGCGGACTTGAACACCGTCGGACCGAACCCGCGCAGGAACGGGACGAGCACCCGGAACCCTTGCGCGGCAAGCAAGGGCGCGACATCGGCGTAGCTGTGGGCGTCATACGGCCAGCCGTGCAGGAGGATCACCGGCTTGCCGTCCGCCGGGCCGAATTCGGCGTACGCCATGCTCACGACACCGGCGTCGGCGTGCTTGATCGTGCCCAGCGAGGTGTGCTCGCCCGAACCCGCCCGTAAATCGGGGGCCGCGGGCGGCGAGGAGCAGGCGGCGAGCGAGGTCGCCGCCACCCCGGCCGCGAACACCTGGGTGAATCGTCTCCTGCTGATCATCTGAACTCCTGGGGCAAGACCGTGGGACGGCCTCGACGCTAAGCAGCCCGGCCGCCGCCCGCGCCCGTCGGATGACGCAACCGAGGTAAGTCAGCCGCCGAGTGTCTTCACCGCGTCGGCCAGTTCAGCGCGGGAGCTCACGCCGAGCTTCGGGAAAATCCGGTGCAGATGGGTCCCGACGGTCCGGTGCGAAAGATAGAGCCGCTGCCCGATCTCGCGGTTCGTCAGCCCTTCGGCGGCCAGCTGCGCGATGCTCAGCTCGTGCGGCGTCAGCTTGTCGCGGGCGTCTGGGCTCCGGTTCGGGCTCGACTCCCCCGCGCTGCGCAACTCGCGCCGCGCCCGCTCGGCCCACGCCGTCAGGCCGAGCGCGTCGAAAGTCTCCCGTGCGGTACGCAGGTGCGCCCGCGATTCCACGACGCGGCGCTGCCTGCGCAACCACTCGCCGAAGGCCAGGTGGACCCGGCCGCGTTCGGCAGGCCAACCGCTCAGGTCCGCCCGCAAAGCCTCCGCGAACAGGTCTTCGGCGGTTTTCTTGGCAGCTAGCACGGCCCGCGCGTACCGGAGTCCGATGTGCAACGCCGGCGCCGGAGTCGCGGCGCCCAGCCGCTCCAGCTCAGCCAGGATTTCCCGCATCGCGTCCGCTTGCCCCGCCCGGACGGCGGCGTCGGTCAGCTCCGCGACGCAGTACGCGCGCAGGGCCAGCTGGTAAGCCGGATCGGCGGGGTCGAGCAACCGGCGCAGGTCGGCGAACGCGTCCTCGTACCGGCCTTCGCTCAACGCCACGAGCCCGCGGGCGAGCTGGACGGTGGCCAGCACCGGACGCGCTCCGGCGGCGAGCCCGGCGCGTTCGGCCTCGTCGGCGAGGGCGGTGGCCTGCTTGTGCTCACCGCGAAGCGCGGCGATCTCGGCCTGGACCGCCAGCGCCAGCCCGCCCATGAACGGCTGCCCGGTCTCCCGCGCGAGCCGAACGGCCTCCGCGGCGGACGGCGCGGCCCCGGCCAGGTCGCCAAGCCGGACCCGGCTCCACGCCTGGACGGCCAACGCCCGCGGCAACAACCCGAGCCTGCCCTGCGCCCGCAAGCCCGGCACCGCGGCCGTCGAGAAGCGGGCAGCCAGGTCGAAAGCGCCTACCTGCAAGGACGCACTGCCCAGGTACCGGTCGGTTTCCGGATCCGCCCCGGTCGCGCCCACGAGCACCCGAAGCTGTTCCAGCACTGCGGCGCCTCGCTCGAACGGCGCGACGTACGCGGCGACCGCGATCAGGCGCGGGTCGTCGTCCGGAATGGGCAGCTCGTCAGCGACGTCCAGGAGCGTCCGGCGGGCCGTCGCGCCGGGTTCGGCCCAGAAGCACCGCATCGCCGCGCCCCACAGGATTCGCATCGCGGCGTCGTCCTGCCCGTCGGCGGCGACGGATTCGGCGAGTGCCGCCAGCTCCCCGATCCGGGCGGGATCCTCGCGGACGCCGTCCTCGAAACCGCTGAGCAACTGGCTCGCGGTGGCCCTCCGGCGCGCGGAAAGCGGCCCGTTCCTGGCTTCGCGCACCAGCCGTTCGGCGGTCTCGCGGCGACCGGACACGACTGCCAATTCGGCGGCTCGCAGCCACCGATCCGCTCGCGCGTCCGGGTCTTCGCTGAGCTGCGCGGCCTGCTCCAGAGCCGCGATCGCCGCGTCCGCCCCGCCTCGCCGCCTCGCTCGGCCGGCGGCCGATTCCAAGGCCGCGGCCACGGTTTCGTCCGGACCGGCGGCTGCCCGCGCTTGGTGCCAGGCGCGCCGATCCGGCTGTTCGCGGACCGTCTCGGCCAGCGCGAGCTGCGCCCGCCGGCGGTCGCTGAGCGTCGCCGCGGCGGGGATGGCCGACCGCATCAGCGGATGCCGGAAGGTGAGGCAACCGACCGCGAACTCGACCAGCCGAGCGTCGACAGCGGGGCTCAGCATCTCGGGTTCGACCGGTGCGCCGAGCAGGACCCCCGTCGCGGCAAGGGTTTCGGCGATCGACCCGGTCTCGTTGAGCGCCGCGACCAGCAGCGCGGCACGGGTGGGTTCCGGCAGCGTCGCGACCCGGGAGGCGAAGGTCCGCGCAAGCCGTTCGGTCAGCGGCAGGACCGGATCGAGCACGTCGAGGTCAGCCACCGCCGCCGGAAGCTCGGTCAGCGCGAGCGGATGGCCCGCGGACTCGGCGAGCAGCCGGGTACGGACCATCGGGTCGAGCCGGGGCGCGACCGAGTCCAGCAGCTCCGCGGCGGCGTCGTCGGGAAGGCGATCGAGCGGCATCAGGGAGAGCCCGGCGTCCAGCAGCGGACCGGAGCCGTCCCGGAGCGTCGCGAGCAGGGCGACCGGTTCGGTCTCGATCCGCCGGGCGAGGAAAGCCAGGACGTCCGCGCTGGCGCGATCGAGCCAGTGGACGTCCTCGGCGACAACCAGCACCGGTTTCGCGGCGGCGCTGTCGGCCAGCAGCGTCAGCGCGGCGAGCCCGACCAGGTAAGCGCTGGGTTCCGGTCCGTCCGCGAGCCCGAGCGCGGTCTCCAGCGCCGTCCGTTGCGGCCCGGGCAACCCGGCCACACCTGCGCGAATGGGGTGCAGAAGCTGGTGCAGCCCGGCGTACGCGAGGTCTTGTTCGGCCACGGCGCCGGTCGTCCGCAGCACCCGCGTCCCCGCGACCGACGCCGCCGCGGCCGCCGCGGCGGCCAGCGCGGACTTCCCGATGCCCGCCTCGCCCCGGATGAGGACGCCGACGCGTCCTGCCGGGCCGTCCACCAGCTCGGTCAGCTCCTTGAGCTCGGCGTCCCGTCCGCGCAGCGTCATGATCCCTGACGATACCGGGAGACGACGTACGTCAACGGCGTCGTCCGACGGGCGCGAGGGGTGCGGCGACTGTCTTAGCTTCAGACGAAAGCGACCCTCCACAAAGGAAAGCGATGAGACGCACCCGAACACTTCTCTCGGCGTTGCCGCTCGCGGCGCTGCTGGCGGCCACCGTCACCCAGCTCGCGCCCAGCGCCGCCGCGGCCGAAACCACCGCCTGCGCCACTGTGCCGGTCACCGCGCCCAGCGGCGCGAAGATCGAATCGGTGCGGGCCGAACCCCAGCCCGGCTACTGCGAAATCACCGTCACGCTCACCCATTTCGGGGCCAATGACCACGTCAAGGTCGGGGTGGCCCTGCCGCAGACGGGCTGGACCGGACGGCTCCAGGCGGTCGGCGGAAGCGCGTACGCCGCCGGGAACTTCGGCGCTCCGCTGGCCAAGGCCGCCAAGGACGGCTACGCGGGCGTGACCACCGACGCCGGCGTCCTGACCGAACTCGACACCTCGTGGGCGCTGACCGCGCCCGGCAAGGTCAACCGGCCGCTGCTGACAAACTTCGCCACCCGATCGGTGCACGAGGCCGCGCTGCTCGGCAAGGACGTCACCCAGCGGTTCTACCACCGGCCGGTGACCTATTCGTACTGGAACGGCTGCTCGACCGGCGGCCGCCAGGGCTACTCCGAGGCGCAGAACTACCCCGGCGACTTCGACGGCGTCCTGGCGAACGCGCCCGCGGTCCACTGGACGCAGTTCGCGGTCGCGACGCTCTGGCCGCAGGTCGTGATGAACCAGGAGCACGACTTTCCGAGCGCCTGTGTCTTCACCGCGTTCCGGCAGGCCGCGGTCAAGGCGTGCGACGCGGACGACGGCGTCGAAAACGGCATCGTCGACCGGCCGGACGAATGCAGCTACGACCCGCGTTCGCTGATCGGCACGACGGTCAGCTGCGACGGCGAGGAAATCGCCGTCACCGCCAAGGACGCCGACGTCATGCGCAAGATCTGGGCCGGGCCGGCCGACGAACGCGGCCGGAAGCTGTGGGACGGCCTCCCGAAGGGCGCCGATTTCACCTGGCTGGCCGGAACCGGCGACAGCCCGTACGCCACCGGGTTCCCGGTCGCGGTCAGCTGGGTCCAGTCGTTCGTCGCCAAACAGGCAGGTTTCGACGTCTCGAAGCTCAGCTACGCCCAGTTCGCCCAGGTGTTCCGCCAGTCGGTGCGGGAGTACGACGACGTCATCGGCACCGCCGACCCGGACCTGTCGGCCTTCCACCGGACCGGCGGCAAGCTGCTGACCTTCGTCGGCACGGACGACCAGCTCATCCCGCCCGGCGGCACGCTGCGCTACCGCGCCGAGGTCGAACGGGCGATGGGCGGCTCCCACCGGGTGAACGACTTCTACCGGCTGTTCCTGGCCCCCGGCGTCGAACACTGCGGCGGCGGGACGGGCGCGACGCCCGCGAACCCGCTCGGCGCGCTGGTCGACTGGGTCGAGCACGGCAAGGCCCCGGCCGCCTTGGCGGCCGCGACCGCGGACGGGAAGCAAACCCGCGACCTGTGCGCGTACCCGCGGGTCTCGCGGTACAAGGGCTACGGCGACCCCGCCGTCGCGTCCAGCTACCGCTGCCGCTGACCTGTGCCGTGCGTGCCGACCCCAGCGGCACGCACGGCACTTCCCGCACGACTTACCGCGATGCGGTCACCTGACATACGCGAAAATGATCAACAGCCGCCTAGGTTTCTTTCCATGCCGCATTTTCTTCGCACCGCGATCCTCGGTTCAGTCGTTTTGCTGGCGACCGCGTGCTCCGCCTCCGCCGCGCCTCCGGTCGCCTCTGCCCCTCCTCCCGCCGCGGCCCCGGGGTGGCCGCCCGCCCCCGTCGTACCGCTGCCGTCCCAGCCACCGCCCGCGCTCGCCGTCGACGCGCCCTTGCCGGAGCAGCTCGCGAAGGGCCTGGTCGTCCTGCGCTACCGGGCGGAAAACCTGCGCATCGTCCCGGTCTACGGCCCGGCCGCACTCGAGGTCTCCCCGCGCATCGGCCACATCCACGTCACGGTCGACGACGCGCCATGGCACTGGGCCGACGGGAGCGGGGAACCGCTGATCATCCAGGCGCTGCCGCCCGGCCCGCACAAGGTGTGGATCGGGCTGGCCGACCCGACGCACCAGGTCCTGGACAGCAAAACCGTCAGTTTCGTCGTGCCGGCGGGCGGCCACCACTGAGCGGACCGGCAGAATCGAGCGCATGCGACCAGCCGAGCGTGCCCGATGACCGATCTCGTCGACGGCAGGCTCAAGCTGCGCCATCTGCGCTACGTCGTGGCGATCGCCGAACAGGGCTCGCTGGTCGCCGCGGGCGAACGGCTGCACGTCACCCAGCCGGTGCTGACCCGCGGGCTGCGCGAACTCGAGTCGATCCTCAAGGTCGAACTGTTCGAACGCGGCCCGCGCGGGATGACGGCGACGCTGTTCGGCGAGGTCTTCGTCGACCACGCCCGGGCAGTGCTCGCCGAACTCCGCCAGGCCGGGCGGCATCTCGAAGAGCTGGCCGACGGCCACGCCGGCACCGTCACGATCGGGACTTTCCTCGCCGGGGCGAGCGTGTTGCTGCCCCGCGCGGTCGCGCGAGTGAAAGCGGTCGCGCCAGACCTCACCGTCATCATCCGGCACGGCGGCCCGGAAGCGCTGTACGAAGCGCTGCTCGCGGGCGACGTCGACCTGGTCGTCGGCACGCTCGAACCAGCGAGCAACGACCGGCTGCGCCAGCACCACCTCTACTACGAGCCCGCGCGCGTGGTCGCGCGCAGCCAGCATCCCGCGCACCGGCGGCCGGGACTCACGATCGCCGACCTGATCGGCGAGCTCTGGTCGCTGCCGCCCGCCGACAACCCGCAGCGACGGCAGCTGGAGGAACATCTCCTGAGCCGCGGCCTCTCGACCCCGGCCAACCGCATCGAATGCGGTTCGTTCCTGGCCGTGCGCGCGATCGCGCGGGAGACCGACACCCTGGTCGTGATGCCGNGTGATGCCGCAGCTGGTCGCCGAGACCGAACCGGAGCTGGCCGCGCTGCCGATCGACCTGGGCATCGTGGAATCGGTCGGCGTCACGCTGCCCGCGGGCAGGCAGCTCACCCCGACGATGCTGCTCATGATGCGAAAACTGGACGAGGTGGCGGCCGACATCCGGGCGGCGATCACCGGCTATGCCCCACCGACATAGTCGAGCGCCAACGCGGTATTGGACGGGCATGGCCACGCCTCCTAGCGTGTGCGTCATGGAAATGAATTCCTCCTGCCGCACCCCTGCCGGTTCCGGTTCCGCGACGATTACGCGCCCGGTTCCGACAGTCGGCGGAAGTTTCCGGCTGATCGACGATTCCGGCACCGCGGTCACCGAACGGTCCTATTTCGGAAAATACCTGCTCGTCTTTTCGGCATTACGCATTGCCAGACCGTGTGCCCGCCGGCCTCGGCTCGGATCGACCGGGCGCTCGACGAACTCGGGAATCGCGTACAGGCCCTTGACGTAACGGTCTATCCGGAACGCGACACCCCGGAGGCCCTGCGTGCTTTTCTGGCCGCCCGCCGCGTCGGCGAACCGGACGGCCGGCGACCAGGAGAACCTGCGCGGCAGGCTCGGCTACGCCGACGCCTACCTGAACCCGGCCCGGGAGAACGGCGGCCTGTTCTACCCGCGCGAGGACTGGTCGTTCGACGAGAACGGCACCATGATCCTCACGGACCGGCTGACCGGCAACGCCCGGCTGAACGTCCCGGACGGGCTGTGGAAGATGTACCACCACCCGTGGACCGCGGAACACTTCCGCGAGCCCGGCGTGACCGCGATCGAGGGCACGGCCGAGGTTCTCCGTGCCTGGTACGACCGGGAAAAGCCGTTGCTGGCACTGACTTTGCGCCGGGTGGCCGGGAAACCGGCCGACGTGACGCTGCGGATCGGCAACGTCGACCGGCCTTGGAAACTGTTCCGCGACGACGTGCTCGCCGCCGAGTCCGCCGGGACGGGATCACCCGGCCCGCGCACCCGGGCCGAGGGGACCGGCCTCGTCGTCAGTCTCCCCCTCACCGTCCGGACCAATCTGACGCTCTGCTCCTAGAAAAGAGAAAACCGTGAAACTGGCCAATGTGGACGGCCGGGCCGTCCTGCTGACCGCAGCGGACAAGGGAATCGACGTCGCCAAGGCATCCGGCGGCCTCTTCGGCCTCGGCTCCGTTTACCGGAACTGGCCCGAATTCCAGGCTTGGGCGAGAAAGCTCACCGCCGAACCCGACGTCGCCTTCACCCGTGCCCAGCTGGGTCCGCCCTCCCCCGCCCCGCGGCAGATCGTCGCGATCGGGCTCAACTACGACGCGCACGCCGCGGAGTCCGGTTTCGCCGCTCCCGACGGCCTTCCGCCGGTGTTCACCAAGTTCGTTTCCTCGCTGACCGGTCCCGACGCCGAGGTCGTCCTGCCGCCGGGAGGCAACGTCGACTGGGAGGTGGAACTCGTCGCGGTCGTCGGCCGGACCGCCCACCGCGTCGAGGAAGCCGAAGCGTGGGAGCACATCGCCGGGGTGACGATCGGGCAGGACCTCTCCGAACGCGTCTCGCAGCTGGCCGGCCCGGCCCCGCAGTTCAGCCTCGGCAAGTCCTTCCCGGACTTCGCCCCGGTCGGGCCGTGGCTGGTCACGCCGGACGAACTGGCGGACCGGGACGACCTGGCGCTGTCGTGCGCGGTCGACGGCGAGACCGTGCAGGACAGCCGGACCCGCGAGCTGATCTTCCCGGTCGGGAAGCTGATCTCCGCGCTGTCCCGGACGATCACCCTGTATCCGGGCGATCTCGTGTTCACCGGGACGCCCTCCGGAGTGGGCGTCGGCCGCACGCCGCAACGATTCCTGCGGGCCGGGCAAGAGCTGGTCAGCCGGATCGGCGGCCTCGGCGAAATGCGGCAGACCTTCGTCGCGGAACCGGAGGCCTGACATGGGGATGCACCGGCTGACCCGGGTCACGATGGGCGTGCCGAACGTCGCGGAAACCATTGCCTACTACGCCGATTTCGGACTTACCCACGTCGGCGACGGATCCTTCACCACCCTCGAAGGCGGCGAGCAGCTGCGCGTCCGGCACGCGCCCTACCGGCAGCTGCTCGAACTCGGCGTGGGAGTCGACGACGCCGACGACCTCGCGCGGACCGCGGCGCGCCTGAACCGGCTCGGCGTCGTCTGCACCGAGACCGGCACCGCGGTCTGTGCGATCGAGCCGGTCTCCGGATTCACCGTCCGGGTCGAGATTTCGCCGCGGATCACCCAGCGACCGGTCTTGGCCACGCCGTACAACGGACCCGGCCGCATCGAACGGTCCGGCCGCGCGCCCGGTGTGCTGCGCGAGCACCCGATTCGCCCGAAGAAACTCGGCCACTGCGTCGTGGGCACCACCGATCTCGACGCCACCATGCGCTTTTTCACCGAGGCGCTCGGCTTCAAAGTCAGCGACTACATCGGGAACAAGGGCGCCTTCATGCGCTGCTCGGTCGATCACCACAACGTGCTGGCGCTCGCCGCGCCGGTGAACTTCCTGCACCACACGTCGTGGCAGGTCGACGACATCGACGACGTCGGCCGCGGCGCCGCGGCGATGCTGAGCGGCCATCCCGACCGGCACGTCTGGGGACTCGGCCGCCATCACGCGGGTTCCAATTTCTTCTGGTACCTCAAAGACCCGGCGGGCAACTTCAGCGAGTACTACGCCGACATGGACTGCATCCCCGAGGACGAGATCTGGACGCCGGAGGTTTTCGAAGGCGCACAGGGCTTGTTCAGCTGGGGCCCGCCCCCGCCGCCGTCGTTCCTCGAACCGGACGACCTCGGCGCGCTCATGACCGGACAGCATTCCCCCGAATAACCCCGAAAAGGAGAAAAATCATGTCCACCGCACTGTACGTTCCGCAGATCCCGGACAACCTGAACATCCGCTTCGTCGAAAACCGCATCGTGGTCGACCGCCCGGCGCAGGAGGTCTACGACTGGGCGACCACCTGGTCGAACCTGCCGAAGTGGCTGCCGATGGCGTCCGGAACCGAAGTCCGGCGCGGCACGGCGGACGTCCCCGCGAAGCTCGGCGACGTGCTGCTCGAAACCATTGTGCCGGACCTGAACGAAAAGCCGAAGCTGTACACCGTCGTCGCGCGGGTCCCGGGCAAACTGTGGACGGTGGTCGGCCGCGACGTGCTCGACGACGGAACCCTGGCGCCGGCGATGCACGCGATCGCCACCTTCACCACCTTCGATCTCGGCGACGGGACGACCCTGTTCTGCCGCCTGTTCGAGCGACTGGTCCCGCCCACCGAACCGGCCGGTCCGCACCCGGTGGAGGACTCGGCCCGCATCCAGCCCGGGCTGGAACTGCTGAAGGCGCACATCGAGGGCACCGCCGCGTAATCCCCTCTCCCGCCGAGTCCGTGAGGGGAACCCTGAGAGGGTGTTGTGGAACCTGGTGGTGGGTGCGGTGTGTCGGCTGTGGTAGCGGCGTGGTGATGGTGATCATCGGGTCGGGTGTGTGTCTGTGTGTGCGAGCCGGTGTATGGCTCGTCGTTGACCGATGCGCAGTGGGCGGTGGTCGAGCCGCTGCTGCCGCGCAGGCATCCGAGCCTGCGGGCGGCCGCCGGTGCATTCGCGTCGGCTGGTGATCGACACGATCAGCTACGTGCTGGTCAGCGGGTGCGCGTGGCGGCTCGTGCCGTGGACCACGGCGTATCGGGTGTTCGCCGCGTGGACCGCGGACGGCACCTGGGGCCGGGTCCACGACGTGCTGCGCGGGCGGGTCCGCGCACGCGACGGCCGCGACCCGCGGCCCTCGGCCGCGGTGCTGGACTCCCAGTCGGTGAAAACCTGCGAGGGCGGCGAGCGGATCGGCTACGACGCGGGGAAACGCGTGCGGGGCCGCAAACGGCATGTGCTGGTCGACACGCTCGGGCTGCTGCTGGGCGTGGCCGTGTCGTCGGCGTCGGCGCGGGACCGGCCCGGGGCCCGCCGGGTCCTGACCGGGATCCGGCGGGTCTTTCCCCGGCTCCGGCCGGTGTGGGCGGACGGCGGCTACGTCAACTCCAAAGACGCCACCCTCGTGAACCGGGCCCGCGAGAACGAGGACATCGAGATCGTGGCGGTGCCCCGCAACGCCGATGTGGCAGGCTTTCAGGTGCTGCCCCGCAGGTGGGTGGTGGAACGAACCTTCGGCTGGCTCACGAGGTGCAGACGCTTGACCCGCGACTACGAACGCAAAACCGCCCACGCCGAAGCCATGATCCAATTCGCCATGATCCGGCTGATGGCCGCCCGCCTCGCCGACGAACACATCGAACCCCGCGGCCCCATCGAAACCGAAGCAGCACGCCGCCTAGCAGAAGACACCAACAACTAACCACCCAGGTTCCACAACACCCTCTCAGGGAATCCGATTCCCTCAGGGCACCCCTCACGGACCTCCGCTCGCTGTCAGGAGACGGTGACCGTCGGGCCTTCCAGCGTCTCGTACGAGTAATTGTCGCCGACGAACTGGTGCTCAATCACATACTGGCCGTGCTGCGCGTTGGCGAAAACCCCGATGGAGAAGGTGAAGGTTTTGCTGCCGTTGACCGGGACGTCGCCCACGTCGTAGCGAATGGTGTTTCCGGCCTGGTAGCACAGCGCGCAGGTGCTGACGTCGAAGAGTTGATTGATCGCGCCGTTCGCCACGCCGAGGCCCAGCTTTCCGCCTTTCAGCGGGTCGGCGTCCGCGTTCGACAGGGTGACCGAGAAGGTCACGGCCGCGCCCGGCGCGACACTGGCCGGGGCGACGCTCACCGTGCTCGACGGCGCCGGGTCGGCGTTCGCGACGGAACCCGCTCCCAGCAGGGCAAGAACACACACCAGTGCGACAACAGCTTTTCTCATGACAGCTGATCACCCGCTCCATTCTCGGCAAAAGGGATTAGCCCGCCCGGCCGTTCGGCGCACCGCTGCTCATTCTTTCGGCCGTACCGCATTTCGCCGCTTTCCAGCCGGATTGACCAGACCTCGGCAGGTCGAGGTAAGCCCGGAAATGATAGCGGGAATCGGGCCGGTTGCGCGAGAACTGTTCACCGATCGCGTGCCCGGCCAGCTCCGGGGCGTGGCAGCACCGGGCTGACAGCGATGCGTACCCGCCGCTGGTCAGCGTCAACGAGACAGTGCGGATCGCCCGCCGGGACGCGCGTCACCATCCCCGCTCGGCTCGCTGAAACCGGAGGACACCGACCCGGACTCGCCACTGGAGCCCGGGACGCTCGCCGTGGCGCACTGGCAGTTGCTGATCTCCGCGGACCGCATCGCAGCCGGTTTCGCCGACGACGGCAGCAGGATCGGTGTGACCTTCTTCCTCGGCGCTGCCGACGGGACCGTGCTCGCCCAGGCCCGCGCAGCCGCTGCGCCATCGGGGTGCCTGGCGGATTCCTGATCGGCAGGCAGGGCTACGGAATCTTCCGCACCACGCGGCACGACCGCGCCGGAACGGCCGTGCGACAGTGGCCCAGCCACGCTTTGCTGCCGATCGATCGGAACGGCGGCATTCGCGGTCCCGAATCCGAAAACATTCGCCGATTGCGTTCGCGATTCCGTGGCCTGGCCGAGAACGACACGCTGTTCGACGGACCGCTGTCGCGCGATTACTACACCACGTACCCGGCGCTGGACCGCAACAGCACGGCCGTGTTCTGGCGAGAAGGGCGGCTCATCACCGTCGATCCACTTTTACCTGCGCGTGCTTTTCACCGGCGAAGGCGAGCGCGCGGTGATGAGCCGGATCCTGCTGCTCGCGGACGCGCAGGTCGTCTTCAGCCTGGGCAGCGAGCTGCAGATCTTCCGCGACACCGGGCTCGCTCCGCTGGACGACGGCGACCCCGTGAAGTACCAGTAGCGCCGTCACCGAACCACGACGTAGTCGCCATTGCCCCGGGCCACGGCCAGATCGGCGTGCGCGGACGCGCTGGTCAGGAACCGCCCGCGGACGACGCGGATCCACGAACCGTCGAGCGGAAAGACGAGCACACCGCCGGTGCCGCGCAGCATCGAGCCCTTCCGCAGGTTGCCGAGAAACTCGATGATGTCGCGTTCGATCTCCGCGGCGAACTCGCGCTGGCCCTCCTGCGAGATGTCGTACAGATCGGTGTCGATGTCATATGTGACGAGTTTGCCGGTCGCCGGGTCCCGTGCCTCGAACTCCACCCCGAGCCAGCGCCGGTCGACGAGCACCGTGGCCTGCCACGTCAACCCGCTGAGCCGCCATCGCACCGAGGCGTCGTCGGCGGCCACCGTCCACGCGGTGGTCGCCCGCAGCTCGCGAAGGAAAGCCAGCAGCGCTTGGCCGGTCACGCCGCCCAGTCTATGCCGCGGGCCACCCCGGCGGACCGTGCATCCGGTCAACCCGGCTGTCCGGGAATCTCCGCGACCAGACGCCGCCCGGCGCGGGCGGCGTCTGGTGCTTCGCTGGACCGGCGGTTCCGCGGGTTCGGTGGATGACGCCGGTCCGGGAAGTGCGCGGTCAGGCTCCCGGAATCCTGGGCAACAGCAACTGCGGCCGCTGGTTTTCGGTGCTGTGCAAGGTAGTCCGCCCGTCATACGCCGCCCGGTCGCGGTCGCCGGGGAGTTCGTGCCAGTACGCACCGCTGCCGCGCACTTCACGGCCGTAGGTCAGCTCGTGCGGGCCGGGCAGGCGGTGTTCGTAATCCTGCCCGCGCACGGACACTCCGAGGGCGTATCCGGCCGGAACCACGATCGAGAACGGCCAGATCTCCACGTCCGCCTCGTACACCTCCCCCGGCGCCAGCGGCGAGACCGCGGTGTGCCGCTGCCAAGGACGGTACGGCCGCGACAGTTCCGGATCGAGTTCGCGCTGCGACAGCCGCAACCAGCCTTGACCGACCGGACCGTGCGGTTCGAACGCGGTCGGGAAAAGCACTTCGACGCCTTCGGGATCGAACAGGTGTACCGTCACGAAAAGATCGGCGTCTTCGGTCGTCGACGAAACAAACAGTTTCAGCGCCGCCGGACCGGTGTATTCCACCTCGTGCGAAGCGGGCGGCAAGGTGAACAGGAGCCCTTCCGACCGCGCGGCGAACTCCGCTTGCTGCCTGCCGGCCGGAGCGTGGCCGGTCAGCGCACCAGTGCCGAGATCGAGATTCAGCGAGGTCCATTCCGTACGCGCGAGCGGCCATTCCCTTTCGTGGCGCGGGAAAAAGCTGTCCGGCGTCCGGACCTGCAGCTGGACTGGCGGCTGAGCCTCCCACTCGTTGTCCGCGCCATTGAGGAAATGGTCGAAGAACCGGCGCTGCACGTCGAGGCCGTAGTCGGTGTAGAACTCCGTCCAGTGTTCCAGCCCGTGCACCTCCAGCCACTTCTGCTCGGACGAAACCCGCTGGAAGCCCTCGAAATTGCCGCGCGAATGCAGACCCATGCCGCCCCAGTTCGAGGCGGACAGCACTGGCACGGTGATCTTCTCCAGCACCGCGGTCCGGTCCCGGTAGTAGTTGTCGACGACGGGTCGTTCGAGCAGCACGTCGGAGATCGAGATCGCGGCCGCCGCCAGCTCTTCCCCGGTGCGCACGGGTTTCCCGGAAACGCGGCGGCCGGTGTTCGGGTTGACCGGCGCGTCGGCGCGGCCGTGCTGGATGCGCAGCACCTGGTTCGGCGCCCAGCTGGGCATGAATTCCGTCGGGATCCCGCCGTGGTGGGTGTATTCGCGGAAATAGTCGGACGCACCCTCCCACGGGCAAATCGCCTTGAGGTGCGGCGGGGAGAGCGCGGCGGCCAGCCACTGATTGGTCGCGAGGTAGGAGATGCCGAGCATGCCGACGTTGCCGTTGCTCCAATCCCGCACGCCGGCCCATTCGATCGCCTCGTAGAGATCTTGGGCTTCCCGCGGCGAGAAGAAATCGATCGATCCTTCGCTGCCGCCGGTGCCGCGCACGTCGATCCGCACGCACACGTAGCCTTCCGGGACCCACCGCTGCGGGTCCGGATACTCCCAGACCTGATACGCGCCCGTCGAAGTGGCCACCACCTCGGGATGGTCGCGCACCAGAGCGGAGAACTGCGTCGGGAATCCTTCGGCGAACGAGAGCCCCTTGCCGTACGGACTGGCCGCGAGCAGCACCGGATGCGGCTGGTCGTCGTCCGGCCGGAAAATGTCCGCGGCGAGCGTCACGCCGTCGCTCATGGCGAGCCGGACGTCCCAGTCGACCCGCATGCCGTCGCGTACTTCGGAGTACGGTTCATAGTGCTGTGTCATGGATTTCCTCTCTGTCCTTCGTGGTCAGTCGCGCGGTTTTCCCATCGCGGCCATCGCGACGAGGCCGGCGACCGGGATCGCGCACAACTGGATGACTCCGGCGGCGTGCCAGCCCAGACCGGACTTGACGGCCGCGAAGAAATAGCCGGACACACTCGCCGGGAGATACATGGCCGCGACGAACAGTCCGCTCGCCCGTCCGGCCTTCGCGGCGGGCACCGAACGCTGCATGAGCGCGTTCGTGTTGGTGTAAACGATCCCGGTGAACGCGATCCCGAGCACCAGGGAAAGCACGAGCTGCGCGGGGTAAGCGTCGGCGAAGGCGAAAATCCCCGCTCCGCACGCGGCGATCGCGGCGAACCCGGCGACGTTGACCAGCCGCTGGTCGAGCCGGTCGGCGAACATGCCGCAGAAGACCGACGTGAGCGCGCCGAGCCCGAACATGCCCGCGGCGACCGAGAGCTGGCCGCCGGAGTAGCCGTGCGCCTCGCGGAGATAGGTCGGATACAGCCCGAGATAGCCGTAGATCGCGAAGCCGGCGGCGGCGGTGGCGATGGCGCAGCAGACGACCCGGCGGTTGAAGAACCGGATCTCGCCGCTCGCGGCCGGCGTCGCACGGGGTGCCTCCTGGCGTCCGGTTTCCGTCACCGACCGCGGCACCGTGAACAGCATGACCACGAGAATCACCAGGCCGAGCCCGCCGAACACCAGCAGCGGAACACGCCAGTCACCGGTCGAGGACAGCAATGCCCCGCCCCACAGCGGACCGGCGAACGCGCCGAGCCCGAACGCCGCGTTGATCGACCCGATCGCGACCGCGCGATTGCGCTGGAAGTACGCGCCGACCGCCGCGTAGAGCGCCGCGTTCTGCGCGCCTTCGCCGACGCCGGACAGGATCCGCCACGCGGTCAGGTCGACCAGCCCGTGCGCCGTCGCCTGGAGTGCGCAGGTGATCGAGAACAGCAGCAGGCTCGCGACGATCACCCGTTTGCGGCCGATCCGGTCGGCCAGGTACCCCGCCGGGATGCCGGCCAGCCCCATGCCGAGGGTGAAGATCGTCGACAGCGTCCCGGCCTGGTTGCCGGTGAGCAGGTAGGTCTGCTTGATGTCCGGCAGCAGGATGGCGAACACCTGCCGGTCCATCGCGTTGACGAGGTAGGTCAGGTCGAGCACGAGCAGGACGAGCAGGGTCCGGACGGTCCACGGCGAAGCGGATTTCCGCGTGGTGCCGGCGAGTGCGGGCGTGGTCATGGCGGGGCTCCTCGGAGCGGGGCGGGTACGAGCGGCGCTGGCGAACGGGCGTTCGCGCCGTCCTCCGGGGACGGCCGGGTGCTGCCGGAGGTCAGTACAGGGAGAGCAGCCGCAGCCCGCGCCGCACGTGGTCGAGCCGGTGGCGGCTCTCGCGGCGGGCGGCGACTGCTTGATCGAGCGACACCGGCACGAAACGGACCGTGTCCGGTGCTTTGAGCTGGGCGAGCACGTCGAGGTCGGCGCTGACGACGGTGCCGATCGTGGCGTAACCGCCGCCGGTCACCGCGTCGCGCAGCAGGCAGATGGCCTCCTCGCCGCCGGGCACCTGCACCGATCCGACCGGGTACCCGAGATCGACCACGTTGCTGGGGTTGTCGCCCGCGCCGAACGGGGCTTCGCGGTCCACGAACCGCAGCGCCGGGCCGAGCAGCCTCCGTCCGGTGCGGTCGGATTCGGCGGAGACAGTGAACGCCGAGGAGAAGAACTCGCGGACGCTCTCGTCGGTGAAGCGGTACCGGCACAGGCCTTCGACCAGCCGCAACTGCTGATGTCCGCCGAGCGCGGGACGCAACCGGGGATCGACGGTGCTGCCCTCACCGGGACAGCACCCGTCGGTCGCGTCACCGATCGGCAGGGTGCCGCCGGTGGCGAGCGGACCGCCGATCGCCGAACTCTGATAGGCGGACCGGCTGCCGAGGAACGGCTCCGTCGCGATCCCGCCGCGCACCGCGACATAGGCGTGGCAGCCGGTGCGCAGTGTGCCGATCCGCAGTACCTGACCAGCTTCTACGGACAGCGTCTGCCAGCCTTCGGCGCGCGTGCCGTCGATGCTGATCTCGGCTTCGCCGCCGGTGACCGCCACGGTCGCCGGTTCGGTGAAGCGCAG
This sequence comes from Amycolatopsis sp. M39, assembly GCF_001651785.1. Classification (NCBI taxonomy): domain Bacteria; kingdom Bacillati; phylum Actinomycetota; class Actinomycetes; order Pseudonocardiales; family Pseudonocardiaceae; genus Amycolatopsis; species Amycolatopsis sp. M39. Next base: position 428,292 of record NZ_LWSF01000005.1, on the reverse strand, counting down.
TTCCGGGCCGATCATCGTGACTTCCAGCGTCGCGGCGGTTTCGTCGTTGCCGACCAGCAGATTGGCGCAGCGGTGCGAATACTGGTCGAGCGCACCGGACGGCGGCAGCCCGAGGGCGTACTGCCCGGCGCGACCGAGATCTTGCACGAGCGTGCGCGCGCCCGTGGCGAGAACGGTCAGCATGGCAACGCCGCCGCTAACCTAGGCGGATAGCCGACCGGGTCGGCGAGGAACTCGGCGAGCGCGAACCGGACCGGCGCGCGGCGGTATCGGTAGCGGCCTTCGCGGGAATCGGTGTGCAGCTGCGCGTACTCCTCGCCCGGGACAGGGCGGAAGCTCAGCAGCGTGGAGATCGTGGCGAGCACTTTCGACGTCTCGAACCCCGGGGTCCGCTGCGCGAGGTCGGCGACCGGCACCGGGGATCGGCCCAGCAACTGGTAGCCGCCGACGCCCGCGGTCGGATAGACGACGGTGAAAGCGCCGCCGTGCGCGACCGCCCGCGCTGGGGTCTCGGTCCGCGGTCGCAGGTACTTCGGGACCTGGAGCTGCCGTTCGCGCGGCACGAGTTGGACGCATTCGGTGTTGCCCGGCTTGAAACACGGGAACGTGACGATGAAAGGCGCCGACGAATGCGCGGCTACGAGATCCTCCACCGAGGTCAGCCCGTTGACTCGCGCGGTGTACGCGAGGTCGGTCTCCCCCGCCGACTGGTGCCGGTCGCGGAACTTCAGGCAGACCCGTTCGGTCTCCGGATCCCCGTACCAGACCGGGATTTCCACGATCTCGGTGTCCAGCGCGACCGATCCCGCGTCCTCGAACCGTTCGTGCAGCCGCGCGAGCGCCCGCACCAGTTCGCGCGGATGCAGCACATCCGGGTCCAGGCGCACGAGGTAGCTGGCGTTGGCCGGGGCGACGTCGAGGATTCCGGGCAGCTCGCGCCGGGAAAGCTCGCCGGTGATCGCCTGAATGCGCATCGCCTGGGCGAGATCCATGCTTTCGCAGACCTCGACGAAGAGGAACTCGTCGCCGCCGAAACTGGCCCGCGCGCCGTCGGCGAAGAACTGGTAGCTCATGCCGCACGCACCACGAACCCGGCCGCCTCCAGGCGACGGCGCACGGCCTTCGCGACCGTCACCGCGTTCGGCCGATCGCCATGCACGCACACCGAGCGCACCGGCATCGGAATCACCGTGCCCTCGACCGTCCGGACTGTGCCGCGTGCCATCTCCAGTGCCCGGTCGGCTACCGTCGCCGGCGCCTTGGCCTGCGGAACCGGTTCGACGATGTTGATGCCGTCCTGGTCGAAGCCGAGGTCGGCGGCGTTCTCCGGGATGACCGGCAACCCGGCCTCGACCACCGCGCGCAACGCCTCGGTCGGCGCGAACATCAGCGGCGCCCCGGGCAGAACGGACTGGAGGGCTCGCGCGACCGTGACCGCCAGCCCGGGCGAACGGCAGATCCGGCCCATCAGCGCGCCGTGCGGTTTGACGTGCGTGAGCGGCACTTCCTCGGCCGCGGCGAATCCGGCGAGCGCACCGACCTGGTAGAGGATGTAGTCGACCACGTCGGAATCGGTCGCAGGCAGCGCGCGGCGGCCGAATCCGAGCAGGTCCGGGTAGCCGGGGTGGGCACCGGCGGCGATCCCGGCGTTCCGGGCGCGGATCAGCGACGAACGCATGGTCGCCGGGTCGCCGGCGTGGTAACCGCACGCGATGTTGGCGGTCGTGATGTGCTGGAAGAGGGCGTCGTCGTCGCCGAGGGTCCAGCGGCCGAAGCTTTCGCCGGCGTCGGCGTTCAGGTCGATCGTCGGTGCGGTCATGCGCGTCTCCGGGACAGGACTCGGGCGGCCGCGTCGGCGAAGCGGTCGAGCAGCAGTGCGGCGTCGGCGGCGGAGAACACCAGCGGCGGCCGGATTTTGACGACGTTGCCGTGCGGTCCGGACGCCGACACCAGCACAAAGTTCTCGCGCAGATCGTCCACAAGGGACTGGGCGATCCCCCGGTCCGGTTCGGTGCTTTCCGGTGCGGTGACCTCGATGCCGAGGAACAGTCCGGTGCCGCGCACTTCAGCGAGGCAGGAATTGCTCTCGACGATTTCGGTGAAACCGCGCAACAGGTGGGCGCCGATCTCCCGGGCGTTGTCGATAAGTCCTTCGCCCTCGATGGCGCCGAGCACCGCCGAGGCCGCGGCGATCGGCACGTTGCTGCCGCCGAAAGTGTTGAAGTAACGGACTTTCTGACCGAATTCCCGGCCGATCTCGTGCCGCAGCACGGCCGCGGCCACCGGAATCCCGTTGCCCATCGGCTTGCCCAGCGTCACCAGGTCGGGCACGACGGCATGTCTGCCGAATCCCCACCATCCGGCCCCGGTGCGGCCGAATCCGGCTTGGACTTCGTCGGCGAGGTAGACGCCGCCTGCCGCGCGGACCTCAGCCGCGAGGACGCCCAGCAGATCGGTCGGGAACGGCTGCACTCCGTCGGAGGAGAAGATGCTGTCCACGACTAGCGCGCAAACACCGAAGCCGTGCCGTTGGAGATCTTCGATGACTGCCCGGATCTCGTTGCGCAGCAGGTCCGTCACGTTGTCGTGCCGCAACGGATCCGGCGCGCTGATCGTGCGCACGTGCGGCCCCAGCGGCGACGTTGGCCCGAGAGAGGGAGAGAACGCGGCGACTTCAGCGGTCACGCCGTGATACGCGTTGCGCGTGACGATGATCCCGGTGTTTCCGGTGTGCGCCCGTGCGATTCTCAACGCCAGGTCGTTCGCTTCCGAACCGGTGCAGGTGTAGGTGACCCGGTCGAGTTCCGCCGGGAAGGTCGCGAGCAGCCGTTCGGAGAAGTCGAGCAGATCTGCTTGCAGGTAACGGGTGTTCGTGGTGAGCGTCGACAACTGCCTGGTCACCGCCTCGACGACGGCCGGGTGGCAGTGGCCGAGCGAGACGACGTTGTTGTAGGCGTCGAGGTACTCGTTGCCCGCGGGATCGTAAAGATGCACGCCCGAGCCCCGGCTGACTTCGACCGGGTTGGTGTAGAACAGCTGATAACCCGGGCCGAGCACGTTCGCGCGCCGGGCGATCAGCTCGCGAATGTGCTGTGGTTGAGCGGAAAGATGCTCGCCGGTGAAGCCGTTGACCATTTCCGGCCGGGTCATCGCCGCACCTCCAGCACTCGTTCGGCTGCCGCGCCGAGGCCGGCGTACCCGGCGCGAGCGGTGACCCAGTCACGGGAAGCGTGCGAGCGGACGTACTCCGCGCGGGCCGGGTCCCGTCGAGCCCGCCAGGAAGAAATCAGTGCGCGCTGCACCAGTCTCGCGACTGCCAGCAACGGAAGCAGCGCCAGTTCTTCTTCGACGATCGGTCTGACCTGGAGGTAACCACGCAGCCACCCGAGCGGGGCCGCCCACAGGTCCGGCGCGTCCGCGTCGAGGAGATTGGACAACGCGATGGCGAGGTCGAAAACCACGGCGGTGCTGAGCACGTCGCCGAAGTCGAGGATCCCGGCCAGTTCCCCGCTCGCGCCGACGAGGATGTTGTGCGGGCTCATGTCGTTGTGCACCAGCTGGGTTTCCAGTTCGCCCGGACGGACCCGGGAGGCGAACTCCGCCAGGACCTCTTGCGCGAGCCCGTTCGCGGTGTCGAGCGCGCTGAGGTAGCGCAGGTCCCAGAGCAAGGTCCGGTTCCCGCCGCGGAAGCCGGCGAGCGCACGGGTGAGCTGCCCGTGCCAGCGCCCGAACGGCTCCGGGGCCGCCGCGCGCTCGGCCAGCGGCTCCCCCGGCAAGAACGAGAGGACCCGCAACGACCGTCCACTTGCGACCTCGTGCAGATCCACACCGTCCACACCGGACTTCACCACAGGAACCGGCAGTTCGGGTGCGGCGCGCTCAAGATGCCGCAACACCGCCGTCTGCAATGCCAGGTCCTCGCGCGCTTCGCCGCTCACCTTGACCAGATAGCGCGCATCCGCCGCGTGCAACACGAACGTCTCGTCCTTCTCCGACGCGATCCGCTCCAGCCGGCCGGACAACCCGTGCAGTTCTCCAAGCGCGCCAAGCACAGAAGCTTCGTCGAGCGGTTCGATGACCGCGTCGAGTCCGCTCGCGGTCACGAGTTCGCCGAAGCCGGGCTTCACGACGCGACCCAGCCGCCGTCGATCAGCAGGCTGGCGCCGTGGATGTAGGACGCGGCCGGGGAAGCAAGGAACGCGACGGCGGGTGCGATGTCGCCGACCTCGCCGACGCGTCCCGCCGGGGTGGAGTCGAGCATCTGGCGCTCGTAGCCGGAATCCGCGAGCAGGTGCGCGTTGATGCTGGTGCGGACGTTGCCGGGGGCGACGGCGTTCACCCGGATGCCCTGCGGGGCGAACTCGGCGGTCAGTGACTTGACCAGCAGTTCCACCGCGCCCTTGGTCGCGCAGTAGGCGCTGGAGTTCGGGAATCCGACGTGCCCGCAGATGGAGGAGACGAAGATGACGCTGCTGCCGTCTTTGAGATGCCCGGCGGCCGTGCGGGTCAGCCGGAACGGTGCCCGGACGTTGGTCGCCCACTGCGCGTCGAGCAACTCGTCGGTGGTGTCGGCGAACGGTGTCGGCAGGAAGACTCCGGCCGCGTGGACGAGCACGTCGATGCCGCCGAACCGGGCGAGCGTCCGGTCCACGACCTCCTGCGGACCGGACGCGGCGACGAGGTCGGCGACGATCGGCTCGGCCTCCGCGCCCATCGCCGTCAGCTCCCCGGCGACCGCCGCGAGCCGCTGGGAATCCCGTCCCACCAGGGCGATCCGCGCCCCGGCGGAGCCGAGTTCGCGGGCGATCTGCGCCCCGATCCCGGAACTGGCTCCGGTGACGACGGCGATCCGATCGCGAAGCGGGTGTGCGCTGGCCATGAGGACTCCGCTCTTAACGTTAGAAAACTTGCACTAACGAGAAGTATGCGAAGGGATGGCCACTAATGCAAGAGATCCTGCACTTAGATTTTTCCAGCAGCCCTCAGACGTCCGTGAAGGGCTCCTTGCGGGAATCAGATTCCCGCAAGGAGCCCCTCACCGAGAGCTGTGCCGGAGTGGCGAAGCACCGGTGTTCAGGCAGTGGCGAGGGCCCGGTCCACCAACGCCTCCAGCTCGGTGTCCGGAGGCTCGTAACCGAAGATCGCCCGCAGGTAGATCGGCGCGAGCACCACATCGAAGACATGCGCCACCGTCGGCGGCTTGCCGCCCGCCTCCGCGACCCGGTCCAGTGCCCGCTGCAACTGCGCGGTCCGCTGCCGCAGATACCCGGCCGCATCGGCGGCGGGCTGCTCGCCCTGCCCGCCCCCGAGCGGGGAGGTCGCCGCGGCCAGCGCGCGGAACAACGCGAACCCCTCGCGCGTCTTCACCTGCCCGGCGACCGCGTGCGCCCAGTCGAGCAGGTCGCGGCGCAGATCGCCGCTGTCCGGGAACGGGGCTTCCTCGTTGAGCTGCGTGACGGCGACGTCGAGAACGAGCGATTCGATCCGGCCCCACCGCCGGTAGATCGTCACCTCGTGCACACCGGACCGTTCGGACACTTCCCGCACCGACGGCTGATCGCGTCCCTCGGCGAACAACTCGCGCACGGCGTTGTGCACCGCGGCGCGCGTACGAGCGGTACGGCCTCCAGGACGGGTGTCTGCCATAGGACCAGGCTAGCGTTCGCGGCTCAGGCCGCCGGGTCAGCGGGCAACGGCAAGGGACCGCTGCGGAACAGCAGCGCGGCCAGCAGCGCGCTGCCGAGGAAGACTGCCGCCGCGATCCAGAACACCAGGCGGTATCCGGCGAAGGTCGCCTCGGCAAGGGTCCCGGTCGCTGGATGCGCGGCCAGGTATCCGGCGATCGCGGACGTCGTGAGCGAGCTGAACACCGCGGTTCCGATCGACCCGCCGATCTGCTGGGCCGTCGTCACCATCGCGGACGCCACCCCGGCGTCGTGCGGCTGGACACCGCTGGTCGCGGCGTTCTGCACCGGGCCGAAGATGAATCCGAAGCCGATCCCGGTGACGAGCAGGGCGGGCAGGATGTTCGCGGCGTAACTCGAGTCCGCGCCGATTCCGGTGAGGATGACCATGCCGGCGGCGGCGAGCAGACAGCCGGACGGAACGATCGGCCGAGGTCCCCAGCGCGGCAGGAGCACCGCCCCGGAGAACACCGCTCCCACCATGACCAGGCCGATCATCGGCAGGAACGCCACCCCGGTCTGCAGCGGGCCGAACCCCAGCGTGTTCGCGAGATAGAAGGTGAGAAACAGGAAGATCGCGAACATCCCGGTCCCGGTGATGCCCAAGGTCAGGTACGCGGCTCCGCGGACCCGGTCGAGGAGCACCCGCAGCGGCAGCAGCGGATGGGCGGTGCGGCGTTCGACGACCACGAACGCGGCGATGAGCGCGCCGCCCGCGAGCACCGGCCCGAGTGTCCGGAGGTCGTGCCAGCCGTTCCGTTCCGCGGTGCCGAGGCCGAAGACGATCCCGATCAGACCGAGCACCACCGCGGCGGTGCCCGCGACGTCGAGCCTTGCCCGCTGCGGCCGATCGCCGTCGTGGAGGAGGATCAGCCCGCCGGCGAACGCGATCGCGGCGATGATCAGGTTGACGTAGAGGCACCACCGCCACGACAGGCCCTGCGTGAGGACGCCGCCGAGCAGCAATCCCACGGCTCCGCCGGCACCGGAGATCGCGCCGAAGACGCCGAACGCACGGCCGCGTTCCTTGGCGTCGTCGGCGAAGGTGATGGACAGCAAGGACAACGCGGCCGGCGCGAGCAGCGCGGCGAACGCGCCCTGACCGATTCGCGCGGCCAGCAGGGTCGCGAAATTCCCGGCGGCGCCGCCGACGGCGGAGGCGACCGCGAACCCGCCGACGCCGACGAGGAACAGCCGCTTCCGTCCGAAGTAGTCAGCGAGCCTTCCGCCGAGAAGCAGGAGGCTGCCGAACGCGAGCGCGTAGCCGGTGAGCACCCATTGCCGGTAGTCGGCGGGGAACCCGAGGTCGTGCTGTGCGCTCGGCAGGGCGATGTTGACGATCGTGGAATCGAGGATGTCCATCAGCTGGGCGAGGCTCAGCACGACGAGCGTCAGCCAGCGATGCTGGTGGCGCACGGCGTTTCCGGGCGCGCTTCGGGGAGCCGACGGGGCGATCCCGGTCGGCGAGGGGTCAGAAGTCATGAAGTTCTCTCGGTTGAGTTGGCCCGTCAGCCGGGCAGCAGGACGAGTTTTCCGCGCACGCGGCCCGATTCGCCGACCCGGTGCGCTTCCGCGACGTCGGCCAGCGGGAAGGTCCGCCCGACCGGCAGGGTGAATTTTCCGGCTTCGACCAGTTCGCCGAGCTGGGCCAGGACATAAAGCGCGTGCCCGCCGTCGCCGCGGCTGAAGCGCACGCCGTACTGCTCGGCACCGGCGAAGTCGGCGATGGTGATGACGTGCTCCGGACCGCCCGCGAGCTGGATCAGCTCCGGCAGGACGCCGCTTCCGGCGACGTCCAGCGCCAGGTCGACACCGTCGGGTGCGAGCGCGCGGACCCGGTCTGCCATACCCGGTCCGTAGGCAACGGCTTCGGCACCGAGCGAGCGCAGAAAGTCATGTGTGGCAGGGCTTCCCGTGCCGATTGGCCGTGCGCCCCGAGCCGCGGCAAGCTGAACCGCGGCACCGCCGACGCTGCCGGAAGCACCGTTGACGAGCACCGTGGCGCCACGCTCGACACCGAGCTGGTCGAGCGCACGCGCGGCCGTCTCCGCCGCGGCGGGCAATGCGGCCGCCTCGGCGAAACTGAGCGACGGCGGGATGGGCGCGTAGCAGGACAACACGGTCAATTCCGCTTGTGCGCCACCGGAAGCGGAGAATCCGAACACGCGGTCACCGATCGCGGCATCCGTGACCCCCTCGCCGAGTTCGTCCACGACGCCCGCCGCCTCGTGTCCCAGGGTCTGCGGGAGTTCCTGGTCCATCAGGCCCTGGCGTTTCTTCCAGTCGCTCGCGTTGATTCCCGCGGCGCGCACCGAGATCCGGACCTCGCCGGGGCCCGGATGCGGATCCGGGACGTCGACGAGGTCGAGGACTTCCGGGCCGCCGAAGGTGCTGAACCGGACCGATTTCACGAGGTCGTCCTTTCTCGGCCCGAGGCCGGGGATCGCAGAGGCAGGCACGGGAAATCGTGGCCCGCCCACAGGTTCGCCGACAGCTGCTCCGGATAGGACCGCACGATCGGGTCGGCGCCGATCACCCAGGTCGTCCCCGCGGCGTCGAATTCGCCCCATCCGGGGCCCTCGCCGCGCGCGAAGCCGGTCCACGCCGCCCTCATCGCCGCCGAGAGTGCGGCGAGTTCGGCATTCGGCGGCGGCGGCCCCAGCATTTTCTCGGCCAACGGCCCGGTCAGGTTGCCGAAGGTCAGCGCGACGTCGACGCCGTGGCAAGCGCCCAGCACCCCGCCGGATCCGGGGGCTTCGAGGACGAACTCGTACAGGTACGAGCGGCCGGTGTGCTCCCGGGCGAGGTTCGCCGAGGGCATGCGGAACAGCCAGTCGGAATGGAGCGTCTCGTAGAGCTGCTCCGGCGTCGCCTCCGGGAAAGCCGCGCGGTAGCCCTCCGGTGCCAACGCGACGAGCGCGTCCGCGGTCATTTCCTCGGTGACCCGCCCGAGCAGTCCGCGCCCGGCGAGCATCTTCCGGAACTCGTCGCGGGTGTGCCCGACGATCAGTTCGACGTCCCGGGAAGCTCCGTCGCGGAGCGCTTGCCAAGGCGTGGCAGGAAGAACGTCACCGTCGACCACCGGCGAGAACGGCGTCACCCCGTACGCGAAGGCGCCCCAGCGGTCGGCGTGCTCGCGCAGGTCAAGCGCGTCCACCGCCGCGACCAGCGAGAGATCGCGGAGCCCCTCGACGGTGGCCGTGGTCCCGGCACTCGCCGCGATCGTGGCCATGACATCCGCCGCCAGCTCCGGGGAGACGAACGTGCCCGGCACACTCTGCGCGATCGCCCGACGGAACAGTCCTGCCGCACTCGGCATCGCGAGCAACGCGGCGACCCCGCCCGCGCCCGCGGACTGGCCGAACACCGTGACCTGGCGGGGATCGCCGCCGAACGCGGCCACGTTTTCCCGGACCCATTCGAGCGCCGCGACCTGGTCCAGCAGCCCGCGATTCGCCGGAGCCCCGGCGAGCTGCCCGAAGCCTTCGACGCCGACGCGGTAGTTGAAGGTCACCACGACGACGCCCTCTCCGGCGAGGACCGCCCCGTCGTATCCGGGATCGGCCGCACTGCCCGCGAGGTAGCCACCGCCGTAAATCCACACCATGACCGGACGGTTGCCGGACAGCTCGGCGGTCCAGACATTCGCGGTGAGACAGCCGCGCCCGTCGTCGAACGGATTCGGCGGCGGCGCGACCGCGGACGACGGCACTTCCGCCTGGGCCGGGATCGGCCCGAAGTCCTCGGCGTCGAGGACGTTCTCCCAGGAACGAGGCGGCTGAGGCGCCGCGAAGCGCAGCTCGCCCACGGGTGCCGCGGCGAAGGGGATGCCGCGGAAGACCGCGAGGGTTCCCTCGGTCCCGCCGCGCACCCGGCCGTGGGCGGTCTGCGCCACCGGCCGCTCTGTCTCTGCTTCCACGAACACTGTTCTATCAACGAACAGTGTTCCTGTCAACGCGGGGTGCACCCTCGCGGACCGGTTCCCCGCGCCGGACGCCTAAGCCGGGCAGCCCGAACCGCTGGCTGCCGCAGGTCTGTGAAGGACCCTTGAGGGAATCTGATTTCCCCTGCCAGGGAGGTGAGCCAGGCGGCTCCCGGGATCGACGAAATGCCCGATCGGCCCCGGATCGGCCGTCTCGGCAAAGTCTGCCCGGCCCGCAAGGTGCTTCGGCGGCTTGGGCAAGCGCGCCCGGCGAGGGCGGGAACGAACCCGCGAAGGTCAACGGCAGCGGCAATCGCCTAGCGACGCGCCAGACCGTCGATCATCACCTCAAGCGTGAAGTCGAACCGGTCATGGCCCTCGCCGGCCGTCAACTCGGCGGCATGGCTCGCGGTGTACGGAAATTCCTCGGCGGGCAGCGAAGCGAGCCGCCGCCGCATCTCGTCCCGTCCGACGACCCATACGGCGTCCTTCTCCTCCACCCGCCGGTGCACGATCGACGTCTCAAGGCAGTAGGCAGCCACGTAGAGCAGCAGGGAATCCACCCCCCACGCCGCGGCCTGCGCCGGGACGCCGCCGTTCCGCAGGATCGCCAGCATCCCCTCGTTGAGCCGCGCGGTGTCGAGGTCGGTGGGCGCCACCGCGAACGCCGCGCCGGATATCCCGGGGTAGGCCAGGTACAGATCGCGCAGCTGGACGCACACGTCGCGAATCTGCTCGCGCCAGTTCGCGGCGGCCGGCTTCGGCAGGACGATTTTCGCGCACAGCCGTGCGATGAGCAGCTCGTCGAGATCGGTCTTGTTGACCACGTGCGCGTAGAGCGAGGCGGGACCGGTGTTCAGCGCGTCGGCCACGCGGCGCATGGACAACGCCTCGTACCCCTCGGTGGCGATGATCTCCAACGCGGCCTCGACGACCTGCTCGACGGTGATCGGAACGGTGCGCCGCCGGGGTTTCGGGCCGGTTCCGGATTTCGGTGGCTGGTGCCGTGCCGCGCGCCGTTCTTTGGGGTCCACCGGTGCACCTTATCGCGGAGCGTTCGTTCGCCGAACGCTGTTCGGCCGAGATGCCGCCGATTCGGTCGCAATATACAGTTCATAGGTATATGCTTCTCTCATGAATGACGGTGCTCTGCGCGAGCCGACCTTCCTGGTCCTCACCGCGCTTGCCGCCCAGCCGCAGCACGGCTACGGCGTGCTGCGCGATGTCGAAACGATCTCCGACGGCCAAGTCAAGCTGCGAGCCGGCACGTTGTACGCCGCGCTGGACCGGCTTCACGCGGAGGGCTGGGTGGAAGTGGATCGCGAAGAGGTCGTGGACAGCAGGCTGCGCCGCTACTACCGCCTGACCGAACCAGGCGCCGCGCGACTGGCCGCGGAAGTCCAGCGACGGCAACGCCACACGACTGCCGCCGAACAACGGCTTCAGCTCCGCGATGCGGGAGGATTGGCGTGAGCGACCTCAAGCGACGCTACCGGCGGCTGCTGGCTTTGTACCCGCTCGCGCACCGAGCCGCGCACGGCGAAGAAATGCTGGGGGTATTGCTCGACGGTGCCGGAAACCGAAGCAAGCCAGGGGTTGCCGAGACGCTTGACCTCGTCTGGGGTGCCGCCCAAGTCCACTGGCGACACGCTTTGAGCAAGCACTCCCGGCGAGACACTTTGGCGATAGTCAGCCTGCTGGCACCGGTGCTGCTGCTGACCGGAGCCGCCTCCACAGTCCGCGAGATCCGGAGCGTGGCCCGGCTGGACAGTGCGGGCTTGCGGATGTGGTTCGGAGCGCTCGCCGACGTCCCGGTGTGGTCGGGCTGGCTGGCCGCCGTGGTGCTCGGCGTGTGCGGCATGCGTCGTGCCTCGGTGATCCTGGCGTGGGTGGCTAATGCCGCCCTGATCACTGTCGCACTTCTCGACCCCGCCCGCCATTGGTCGGTGGATATGGCTCCGGGCTGGGTGCTGCTCAGCGTTTTCGCGGCACTCGCGATGACCGCGTCCCCGGGGCCACGCCATGGCTTGGCTCTGCTGGGCCGACTGCGACTGTCCGTCCTCACTTGCACAGTCGTTGTGCTGCTTGGGCTTACGACGACCGTCCGGGGCATGCATCTGCCGCTCGCCCAATTGGTGCAACTGGCAGTGCTCGTGGCCGGTGTCTTCGCCGCCTGCCGCCTTCGCGTCCGAAGCGGTCGCCGTGCGGCGTTGATCCTTCTTGCGCCGCTTATCGTCGTCCCAGTCGCCGCGCGCCTGCTCGGATACCTGGATGTCTACCCGGTTCTGCCGCTCGTTCTTTACGCCGCACCGGTCGTTGTCACGCTGGGATTCGGCGTCCTGCTTCATCGTTTCGACCGGCATTCCCGCGCGACCTCTCCGGATTCTCCGATTCCGCCCTCCCCGGCCCGGCCGTTGTGATTGACTGACCGGGACGAAGTGATCGCGGGCCCGAGGGGATACCGAGGTCATGACGCAAGGGGTCAGCATGCCGGTCGACGGCGGCGACGCCATTCTTTTCGAGACCGATCCGGCCGCTGGAGGAAAGCAGCCGGTCGGCGGCGGTGCGTCGATCGAGCAGGCGTCCGAGTCGGTCCAGGAGGCGCTCCAGCGCGTCCGGCCCGCCGCCGAGGCCGTGCTCGCCGAGTTCCGGGCGATGGAGTGGCAACCGTCCAAGGTCAGTCCGCAGTTCGGCATCAGGGTCACCGGCGAGGCGAACCTGGCGAGCGCCAAAACCGCAGGCGAAGCGAACTTCACGGTCAGCATGGAGTGGACCGCGCCGTCGCCATGAGCGCCGATCCGCTCGCCGCGGCCATCGTCCGGATCAGCGGGACGCCCCGGCAGCCCCGTGCAGGTCGGAAAGCGATCGAGACGTTCCCGGGGCACCCCGGCCATCGACCCCACCGGTTCCTTCGCGGCCATGGTCAACGGACTGGAGAGCGGCGTAGTCCTCCTCGGCCTGAACGCGAACCGGACGCTGCCGGCGTCGATGAACGCTCTGCACGGCATCGACCGCGACTACCTGTTCGGGTAAGCCACCCTCGACTTCCCGGTGTGGCACTGGCCCGGCCACAGACTGGTCACCGACATCAAACTCGGCGACCAATCGCTGCACCGGGCCGTCGAGAACGGAGAGCTGGCGCTTGACACGAGACCGGGTCTTCACTCCGGCCGAGAGGACCCTGCTGCCCGCCGGTGCGGAGCAAAGCCGGCCGTGCGGGTAAGACTGCCCTTCCAGCCGCTCAATCCCGGCCGGCAGGGCGCCACGCGACCGCTCACCAGACCGCGACCGGATTGACCGGCACCCCCGTCAGCCCGAGGATCCGAGGCGGAGCAGCCACGAACAGGAAGCTGTACCGCCCGAGCTCAGCGCAAACCGACGCCAATTCGTCGGCGTCCACTGCGTCGATCAACGGCATCCCCAGCCGAGGGAGAGCCACTCCGTGCATCGCGGGCGGGGAGCACACGGGCGGGTAGGCATCCGAGAGATCCCCGGCGTACAAGGACACCCCTCGGTCGTGCATCCACCGCGTCGCGTCCAGGCTCATGCCGGGCATGGGGTTGCCGCTGTATCGGGTCTGCACCCAGCCGAACCGCGCGACGAGGGCGTCTCCGGGTTCGACGTGGACGTTGAAACGTTCCTCCGCGGCTTCGAGGTCCTGCGCGGTGAGCGCGCGGTCGGCGGGCACCGGGCCGTCGGCGCCGAAATCCAGCAGGATTCCCCTGGTCACGATGCCTTCGGCGAATGCCGTGGTCGATCCGTGCACGACGCCGCCCATCGTGACGCTCTCGTTCGCCGGGCGGCCGGGATACACCTGTCCGTCCTGCGGGATGTGCGCGAGCGCGTCCAGGTGCGTGGACAGGGGGTGGTGGTTCGTCACGGTCAGGGCGTCCGCGTACGCGATCGCGGGGCTTCCGGTGTACAGCATCAGCTGCTGGACCGGCGATTCTTCGGCGGTCCGCGGCGGGAAGGGGCCGCTGAGCACCGGAGCCGGCTGGATCGGCACCGCCAGGGACACCGAGCGGCCGGTGCGCACCTCGCGCGCGGCGCGTTCGCGGACCTCGTCGGTGATCAGGTTCAGGGTGCCGAGTTCGTCGTCGGCACCCCAGCGGCCCCAGTTGCTCGGCAGGTCGTTCGGCTCGCTCATGCTCATGATCGTACGGAGAAGCTACCGCCGCTCGTCGACGGACGAAGCGTAGGAACGGCCCCACACCGCCATGACATTCAGGACCTCCTGCGCGTTTTCGCCCCATTCCGTCAGGCTGTATTCCACCTTCGGCGGCACCTGCGGGTACACCACGCGGCGCAGCAGGCCGTCGGCTTCCAGTTCGCGGAGCTGGCGGGTCAGGACGCGGTCGGTGAGATCTGGCAGCAGCCGCGAAAGTTCCCCGAAGCGCAGCACGCCGTGCTTGGCCAGTGCGTGCAGGATGCTCGGCTTCCACGCGCCGCCCAGCACCATCGTCGTGATTTCGGCGGCGCAGCTCGTTCGCCACGCTCGCACGGCCTTTTCCGTTTGCGGGCGCATCCGGCCTCCTCACTATCCGTTTGGTTAGTACCAGACCGTGACGTCCGTACTTGTCGATTGCGGGGGTGTCAGGACAGGATCGTCGCATGGCGTCGACCCGGGTGGAGCCACGGCGCGGGCTCGTTCTGATTCCGTTGCTGGCCGGAGTCCTCGGCGGAAGTCTCGCCCTCGGCATGGTCACCACGGCGCTGCCGCGGATCGCGGACGAACTGCGGGTGTCCGCGCCGGCGCGGGCGTGGATCGTCGACGGGTACCCGCTCGCGCTGGCGGTCGCTATGGTCGGGGCGGCTCGGGCCGGCGACCGGTACGGGCGGAAACGCGTGCTGCTGCTCGGGGTGAGCGCGTCGGCCGTGCTGAACGCGGTGGCCGCGGCCGCTGCCGGTTCGGCGTTGCTCATCGTGTGCCGCGGGTTGCTCGGGGTGGCCAGTGCGGTGATTCTGGCCGGGGTGGTCGGCACGATCGGGTCGCTCTTTTCCGGGCGGGATCTCGCGTTCGCCAACGGCATGTGGGTCACCGTGCTGGGAGCGGGCAACGCGCTGGGGCCGGTCGTCGGCGGACTGCTGACCGAAGGGCCGGGCTGGCGCTGGGTTTTCCTCGCCCTGGTGCCGCTCGCGGTGCTCACGATCGCGTTGGCGGTGTGGTTGCTGCCCGAATCGGTCGGACAGGCGGCGGCCGGATGGGAGATCCCGAGTCTGCTGTGGTCAGTGGCGGCGATCGGCGGGATTGTGTACGGGCTGCAGGAAAGCACCGTCGCACCGTTGCGCGGGGTGGTGTGCACTGCGGCGGGCGTGCTTGCCGGGATGATGTTCGTGCGCAGGCAACTTCGGCTTCGGCAACCGTTGTTGCAGGTCCGGCTTTTTCTGCGGCCGGGTTTCACCTCGGCCTTCGCGCGGATCGTCGTTTCCGCCGCGACGGCCGCGGCCTGCCTCTATCTCGTCAACCTCGAACTTCAGCACACCCAAGGGCAAACGCCCATCGAGGCGGGTTTCGCGCTCGCTCCGCAAGCCGTGGCCACCGCGGTCGGCGGACTGGTCGCGCCGTTCAGTGTGAACTGGCTGCGCAGCCGGACATCCACCTCCATCGCGTTGGTGATCCAAGCTGTCGGACTCGCGGCGATCCCGTTGAGTCACACGGTGGCTCCGGTTGCACTGGTCGGGTTCGGCTATGGCGCGATCGGCACCTTGGCGACCACCGCGCTGTTCGAAGCCGCGACCGCCGAACACGCTGGAGCGGCCGGGGCGACGCAGGAAGTGGGTTTCGCCATCGGCGCGGGCGGCGGGGTCGCGGTGTTCAGCACGATCGCCAACCTCGGCGGCGGAACGGGATTCGCCGCCGCGCTGATCGCGGCGGGAGCGGTCACGCTCCTCACCGCGATCCGCTGACCCCGGTCTCTGCTGGACGGCCACCGCCGCGGCCCCGCCGACGGACGTGAGGAGAACCCTCACGAACCTGAAAACTGGGGGCGGGTGAACCGTCAGCTGGCGTGCCGCCCCGGCGCCGCGCTGCCGGTGTACTCGGCGAGCCCGGAGATGAGTTCCGCGATGTCCGGCACGTTCGCGAACCGGCTCCGGTGGACCTCGGCGATCTTCGCGCCGATCTCCGGGTCCGGGTCGTCGGTGATGTCGGACGACATGAACCGCTCGACCAGCGGCAGCCCCACCCGGTCCAGTTCGAGGTGCGCCGGATGGTTCATGTACTCCGCGTACCCTTCGATGTCCTCGATCACCAGGACCGCGCCCAATTCGTACTTCCCGCCGAAGTCAGGGCCGACGACGCGTGCCTTGACCGCCGGGATGCGGTCGAACAGTTCGCGCATCTTCGCGGCGGTAGCAGTCTTCTCCCCGGCGGTGACCTCGGGCTTGAGCGTGAAGCGAATGCTGTGGTAGATCATCGGAATTTCCCTTTCAGCGGGCCGCGAACGCGGCGGAGTAGTCGAGCGCGAAATCGGTGAGGTCACGGGCGGGGCGTCCGGTGAGGTCGGCGACGGCGGTGTGCACCTCGGCGGCCTCGCCGCGGGCGTAGTGGGCGTAGTCCTCGACCAGGCCGCCGATCTGCCACGACGGGAGCAAGCCGGCGAGCGCGGCGGCGAACTGGCCGGCGGGTGCGTCGTGGAAGGCGATGTCCCGTCCGGTGGCGGCGGAGAGCGCGTCGGCGATCTGGGCGTGCGTCACCGCGCGCGGACCGGTGAGGGTGTAGGTGCGGCCGGAGTGTCCGTCGGCGGTCAGCGCGGCAGCGGCGGCGGCGGAGATGTCTCGGGTGTCGATGGCGCTGACCGCCGCGTCGCCGATGGGCGCGGCGATGAATCCTCGCGCGACGGTGGCGGAGAAGTTGAGCAGCGCCTGCAGGTAGAGGTTGGGCCGGAGCACGGTGTAGTCGATCCCGAGCTTCTCGACGTGTGCCTCGACCTCGGCGTGCCAGCGCAGGAAGCGCACCGGCGAATCGGCGCGGGCGGCGTACTGGGAGAGCAGCACGAGCCGGTGGACGCCGGCGTCGCGGGCCAGGTTCGCGAACTGGATCTGCAGCTCAGCGGCATCGGGAGCGGAGGGGCTGTTGAGGAAGACCGCGTCGACCCCCTTCAGCGCCACCGCGATCGAGGCCGGGTCGCGCAGGTCCGCGATCACGGTCTCCACGCCGTCGACGGGACGGCCCCTGGTCATGGCGCGGACGGTGCTGCCGCGGTCCTGCAGAGCGGGGATCAGCGCGGACCCGACGGTTCCGGTCGCGCCGGTGACGAGCACTGTGTCCATTGTGGAACTTCCTTTCCTCCGGTGGCCTGTCACCACCATCGCCCGGACACCCCGCCGCTCGCGTCGGTGACAATCGCCTACCTCGCCTGCCCCTAAGGTTTCGCCTATGCCCACCACGTCCTCCCTCATCGGCCGGCGCGACGAGATCGACCGCCTCCTCGC
Source organism: Amycolatopsis sp. M39 (assembly GCF_001651785.1). Classification (NCBI taxonomy): domain Bacteria; kingdom Bacillati; phylum Actinomycetota; class Actinomycetes; order Pseudonocardiales; family Pseudonocardiaceae; genus Amycolatopsis; species Amycolatopsis sp. M39. Next base: position 411,252 of record NZ_LWSF01000005.1, on the reverse strand, counting down.
GCTGGTCCGGGCGGCGGAGCGGGGCGAGGGCGGGGTGCTCGTCCTGCGCGGCGAGGCGGGCATCGGCAAGAGCGCGCTGCTGGACCACGTCGAGCAGGCGGCGGAAGGGTGTCAGCGCATCCGGGCGTCCGGGTCGGAGTACGAGGGCGAAATGCCGTTCGCCGCGCTGCACCAGCTGTGCGTTCCCGTCCTGGCGCACCTCGGCACCCTCTCGACGCCCTGCCGCGATTCCCTCCTGGTCGCGTTCGGCCTGGCCGAAGGCGCGCCGGACCCGTTCCGCGCCGGTCTCGCGGCCCTCGAACTGCTGGCCACGGCCGCGGCGGAACGTCCGTTGCTGTGCGTGATCGACGACGCGCACTGGCTGGACGCCGCCTCGGCACGCGCGTTGACGTTCCTGGCCAGGCGCATCTCGGCGGAGCCGATCGCGATGGTCTTCGCCGCCCGCGACCAGGAACCGGTCCCCGGGCTGGACGAGCTGCCCGGGCTGACCGTCGGCGGCCTCAGCGACGCGCACGCCCGCGACCTGCTGGCCAAGGAGAAGACCGGGACGCTGGACGAGCGGGTGCGCGATCGCCTGCTCGCCGAGGCTCGCGGCAACCCGCTGGCCCTGATCGAGCTGCCGAAAGCAGGCGGTTTCGCGCTGCCGACGCCGTCGCCGATCGCGAGCCGGATCGAGCGGAGTTTTCTCTCTCGCATGGCCTGCCTGTCCCCGGACGCGCGGGAGCTGCTGATTCTCGCCAGCGCGGACCCCACCGGAGACCCGGGCTTGCTGTGGGCGGCCGCCCGGCGGCTGGACCTCGACGTGCCCGCCGCGAGCGCCGCCGCCGAAGCGTCCGGGCTGATCCAGTTCGACACCCGCGCGCGGTTCTGTCATCCGCTGGCGCGCTCGGCCGCTTACCGCGCGGCTGAGCCAAAACAGCGGCAAGCCGCACACCGGGCGTTGGCCGATTCGACCGACCCGGACACCGCTGGCGACCGCCGTGCGTGGCATCGTGCGCAAGCGACCGCCGGGCCGGACGAGGAGGTCGCGGCTGAGCTGGAGGTGTCGGCGTCCCGCGCGCAGGCCCGCGGCGGGGTAGCGGCCGCCGCCGCGTTCCTCGAACGGGCCGCCGCGCTGTCGCTCGACCACGGCAAGCAGGTCGAACGCACGCTCGCCGCCGCGCGGGCAACGCTCGCGGCAGGCCGGACCGACGCCGCCGCCGAGCTTCTGACCAGCATCGACGCCTCGACGTTGGCGGTCCCGCAGCGCGCCTCCGTCGACCTGCTGCGCGGGCAGATCGCCTTCGTCCAGGGCCCGGACGGGGCGGTTCGCGGTCCAGAGATCATGCTGCGGGCCGCGCAGCAGCTCGCCGGCCGCGATCCCGAACGGTCGCGCGAGTTCTTGGTGGCCGCCTTGGAGATGGGGCTCGTCGTCGGAAGGGCCGCCGGAGTGCTGGACCGGGTGCTCGCCGCCGCGCCCCCGGCCGGGCCGCCGGACCTCCTCACCGCACTCGTGCGGTTGACCGCCGAAGGCCACCGCGCCGGGGTGCCCGCGATCCGGGAGGCCCTCACCGGCGACGACCAGGGCTGGACCCGCACGCCCGCCCTGGCCACCGTGCTCGCGGGCGAACTGTGGGACCTCGGCCTGCACCGGACGATCGTCGACTGGCTGACGCGGACCGGGCAGGCGACCGGATCGCCGATGACCGTCCGGCTCGGCCTGTCGCAGGCCGCGGTCTACGCGGTGCTCACCGGGAACTTCGGCCAGGCGATGGCCGCGATCGCCGAGGAAGAAGCCATCGCCGACGCTCTCGGCGACCCGCCGCAGCTCTACCCGCGAGTGCACCTGGCGGCGATGCGCGGGCGCAGGCAGGAAGTGCTCGGCCTGTTCGCCGAGGCGACGAGCCGACGCACCGGCCAGCTGACCGCGAACGCGCACTGGGCGATGGCCGTGCTGCACAACGGCCTCGGCGAGTACCCGGCCGCGCTCGAAGCCGCAACCCACGCGATCGCGAGCGGCGACCTCTTTCTCACCGGCATCGCGCTGCCCGAGCAAATCGAAGCCGCCGTGCGGTGCGGGGAAGACGCCATCGCCCGGTCTGCGCTGGATGCGGTGGTCGAGCGCACGGAACCCGCGGGCACCAACTTCGCACTCGGCATCGCGGCGAGCGCGCGGGCGATGGTCAACGACGCGGAAGACGAGTACGTCGCGGCGCTCTCGTATCTGACGGACAGCCCGCTTTCCGTACAGATCGCGCGGGCGCATCTGCGGTACGGGGAATGGCTGCGCCGCGCGGGCCGTCGCCGCGACGCGCGCGAGCAGTTACGGGCGGCGCATGAGCAGCTGTCGAAGATCGGCTTGGAGGCGTTCGCCCGACGTGCGGCTGATGAGCTGCGTGCGACCGGGGAGGTGGCGCGCAGCCGTTCCGCGCATACCTATGACCGGTTGACCATGCAGGAGATGCACATCGCGCGCGAGGTCGCCGCGGGAGCCACGTCGAAGGAGGTGGCTACTCGGCTGTTCCTCAGTCCCCGGACGGTGGATGCCCATCTGCGGAATATCTTCCGGAAGCTCGGGATCACCTCGCGGAGGCAGCTCAGGGACATGCCTGATCTTCGCGACGCGGACTAGGCGGAGACGCCGCCCGAGCCGCCAAAAGTCCGCCGATTCCGGGAACCAAAGCCAGCAGCCACCCCCGGTGCCGGCCGCCCAGCACCAGCACCGCGGCGATCACCGTTGCCGGATAAGCCACTCCGTGCACCGGACCCAGCACGCGCGATACCTCCGGCTGGTGCACAGTCACGACGTTCCCCAGCATCAGCACGAGCGTCGCCAATTCCACCGCACCAATGATTTCCAGAACCCGGCGCGGGTTCACCACCCCACCCCCGTCGTCGAACCGGGACGGTAGATCATCAGCACGACGACCGCCGCCCAGAGCAGGTTGAACATTCCGGTCGGCATTCCCAAGCGAACAGTCACCGGTTGATCGGAACCGAGCGCGCCGACGACGCGTTTCTGCCCGGGAAGGATCAACCCGACCAGGATCGCGGCAGCGGCGGCGGTCAGAATCAGCGAGACAATCAGCCAGGTGTCCCCGAGCACCCCCATCCGCGCACCAGTCGCGAGACCGAAGACCGGGACCAGCACTCCGATCACCGCGTAGACTCGGGTGGTCCGGTGCAGGACCTGCAGCGTCGCGGCCTTCTCCGGATCGTCGGAGGCGAGCCGGGCGGCGCTCGGGAACATGCTCGCGGCGACCGCGACCGGACCGATGGCGAGAATGGCCGCTAATACGTGAATTGACAGCAGGAAAGCGTTCACGCGGTTTCACCGAAACCGCTCGCGCTGTCCTGAAGTACGCCGTCTTCTTTCCAGGTGGTGCCGCGACGTTCGTATGCGAAAAGCTGCTCGACGGCATGCGCGGTGCGCGAACCAAAATCGCGCTCCAGCACGTAGAGAGCCACGTCGAGACCGGAAGTGACGCCACCGCCGCTGATGAGGTCGCCGTCGTCCACGACGCGGGCGCGGACGGCGTTCGCGCCGGTGGTGCCGAGCTGGTCGACGCCGAGCAGATGCGTCGTCGCGGTGCGGCCTTCGAGCAAACCCGCCATCGCCAGCGCGAGCGAACCCCCGCAGATGGTCACGATTGTGCTGTCCGGGTTGTCGAACGCGCGACGCATCAACGGCATCGCCTCCCCGGAAGCGAAGCGCGACAGCAGCACAGGGATGGTCTCGACGCCCGCATCGGGATCGCCGTCCATCGGGCCGGCGGCTCCGGGGACGAGCACATAGCCGGGCATGTCCGGGTCGAACGCGGCGGTCGCGGTGAGGGCGAGGCCGGGGACGCCGGAGCGCACGACTCCGGGGGCCTCCGCGCTCACGAGTTCGACGGCGAGTTCACCGCTCGCCGACAGCACTTCGTACGGAGCGACGACGTCGAGCGGGTCGAACCCGTCGAAGAGCACGAACTGGGCCCGCAGCATGGGTGGTTCCTTTCGATGGACGCTTTCGTCCATCGAAAGCCAATGGAGATGATCTCCACAATGGCTATCTGGACAGCTTTCACCGGTATCTGGCCACTCCGGGAGATGCCTTACCCTTCAGGGATGTACACCACAGTGGTGCTCGCCCTCCCGGACGCGATCCCCTTCGATCTGGCCACCCCGATCGAGACCTTCGGACGCGTCCGGCTCCCGGACGGCCGCCCGGGGTACCGGACGCTCGTCGCCGGTCCGGAGCGCGACATCGAGGCGGGCCCATTGCGGCTGACAGTCGACGACGACCTGGACGCCCTCCAGCGCGCCGACCTCATCGTGGTGCCCGGACGGGAGAACCCGCTGGCACCGGCACCGCCCGCGGTCCTGGCAGCATTGCGAACCGCCGCGGATCGAGGTACGCGAATCGCGTCGATCTGCGTCGGCGCATTCACCCTCGCCGAAGCAGCTTTGCTCGACGGCCTGGACGCGACGACGCATTGGCTCGCCGCCGACGAATTCAAGCGGAAATACCCGGCCGTCCAGGTGAATCCCGATGTGCTTTACACCGACAACGGGAAAATCCTCACTTCCGCAGGTGCTGTCGCCGGAATCGATCTGTGCCTGCACATCGTCCGGAACGATTACGGAACCGTTGTCGCGGCCGACGCCGCCCGTCTTGCCGTCGCGCCGTTGCACCGGCCCGGCGGACAAGCGCAATACATCGTCCGCAACCGCGCGCCCAGCCGGCCGACCACGCTCGACCAGGTCCTGCCGTGGATCGAGGACAACGCGTACCGGGGCCTCGCGCTCGCGGACATCGCCGCCGCGGCCGGGCTGAGCGTGCGCACGCTCACCAGGCGTTTCAAGGACGAAACCGGCCAAAGCCCCCTGCAGTGGGTCGCCGGCGTGCGCATCCGCCAGGCACAGGAGCTGCTCGAAACGACCGACCACACCGTCGACCGGATCGCCGCGCAGACCGGATTTCCGACGACGAGCAACTTCCGTTCCCAGTTCGGCCAGGTCGTCGGGGTGACGCCCGGCGCGTACCGGAAAGTATTCCGGCCAGGGCCGCATCGACCAGCCGATGAGGCCGTCTTAGCGAAGGCGACGCCGGTCTTCTTGCCGGAAAACGCGAAGCTTCTCTAGCTTTTGCCGACAGGAACGGTGAAATCCGAGGGGGGACGGCCAGGTGACCGAGCCCCAGGCCTACGCGACGCGAGCGGAACCGGAGTCCGGCGGCGGACCGCGGCGACGCGGCCTCCGGACCCGGCTCGGCACTACCCGGGTCATGGCGTCCGCGGCGATCCTGGTGCTGTGCCTGCTCGCGCCGCGGTACGCCAGCCACGTCTCCGGCACCGATCCGGATATTCGATCGTGCCGCAGCTGGCGTGGGGCCAACGGCATCCCGGCGGCACGCGGTTCTCGCTGAGCGAGATCGTGTCGCCGTGCGAGATCGGGATCGCCTCGCCGCCGCATCATCCCCGGCTCGGTGTGCTGCTCCGGGTCGCCGATGTGATCCGCGGCGTATGCGCGGATCCGGCGGATCCTGCCGCCGATCGACGAACCTGGAGGTGTTTCAGTGACCGCTGGCGACGCGCTCCTGCGGTGACTCTGCTGCGCGGCCGGAAAGCTCCACGATCCGCGAACACCGATCAGCCACCGCTTCGTCGTGCGTCGCCACGATGATCGTCTTGCCCGCCTCGTTGAGCTTCTGCAGAAGGTCCAGGACCCGATCCCGGTTCTTGGCGTCCAGCGAGCCCGTCGGTTCGTCGGCCAGGACGAGGTCGCACGGTTTCAGCAGCAGCCGCGCCACGGCGACGCGTTGCTGTTCGCCGCCGGACAGCGAGTGGATCTTCCGGTGCTGCGACCGGCGCAGCCCGACCTGCGCGAGCGCCTCCTTGACGCGGTCCTGCTTCGGCGTCCCCCGCTTGGCGTAAGTGAGCGCGACCGCCAGATTGTGCTCGACCGTCTCGCTGTCGATGAGCGCGAAGTTCTGGAACAGGTAGCCCAGCCGGTCGCGGCGCGCCAGATTCGCCGCCCGGGAGCGCGGCCGGGGTGCGCGCTCGCCGAAAAGGCGGACCTCGCCGCCGTCCGGCGATTCCAGCAGGCCGAGCAGATTCAGGACGGTCGATTTCCCGGCCCCGCTCGCGCCGGTCAGCGCGATGAACTCGCCCGGCTTGACGCTGAGGGCGAAGTCGTCCAGGACCTGGTGGAGATCGTACTGTTTCCGGATTCCGCGGAGTTCGCACAAGAATTCCATGGGTCACAGCTCCTTCAAGCGGTCGACCGTGTTGCGGCGCTCCAGGACGCGAGCGGTCACGACCACGAACATCGCCTCGATCGCCAGCGAGAGCACTGATACGGCGGCCAGCTCCGGCAGCCGGTCCAGCGGGCCCGCCGCGGCACCGGCCGGAGACAGGGTGTGCATCGCCAGCACCGCCAGCCCGATCCCGGCCAGCACGGTCTGGCCCAGCCACGTCCCGCCGAGGGCGATCAGCAGTTCCCGGTACGAACGAGCGAAGCCGATGCCGTGGAGCCTGCGCACGGTGAGCCGGCGGCGCAGCCGGTCGGAGCCGATGAGCACGATCACCGCGGTCAAGGCGACCAGGACGAACAGCGCCGCACCCGCGAACACGGCGATCTGGGTGATGCCGCCGCGCACCTGGTCGATCTGCGCGGCCATCGCCTCGTGCACGGTCACGAGGTGCTGGAGATTGTCGTCGAGCTTGAGTTGCTTCAGCTTCGGACCGAGCGCGGCCAGCGTGCCCGCCGGATCGTCGCCGACGCGGACCTTCAGCCCGGTGTCCAGGCCGCCGGTGATCGCGTTGAGCCGGTCGACGGTGAGGCTGTTCGCCGGGGTCATGATCTCGACGATCGGGTCGGTGATCAGGTTTCCGTGCCCGGGATCGACCTGCGGGTCGTAACTGAACACGCCTTGCCCGGAAGCGGTCCAGACGATCCGGACGCTCTGGCTCGTGAACCGCGGCTGGTCGCCGGTGATGCGTTGTTCCGCTCGCGTCGCACCGGTGATTCCCGGGCCACCGGTGCGGGTTTCCTGAAGGAGCTGACGGATTTGGGCTTCGCGCGGCTTGAACTGCTCGGGAACGGCGACGACCCACGCCGGGTCATCGGCGGCGACCGTGATCGGCTTCCGCGAAGCGTCCAGAATGGGGTACTGCTCAAGGTAATGCGTGTTGACCCGGATCGGCGGCACCGGCCACCGCGACGTCGGGTCCGGCGGCGTGCCCGGCTCGTAGTTGGCGGCGTCGACGAAAAGCGCGCCTGCCCGGTCGAGCACCGGGTAGAGGTCCCGGGCTTCCGCGACCGACGAGGCGTCGCCCCCGGTTTCCATTTCCTGCTGGTCGTTTCCGATCATGCGCGGGTAGAAGACCGCGTAGCCCTGGACTTTCTCCCACGGCGCCAGCAATTCCTGCTGCTTCGCCAGTTCGGCGAACTGCTGCCAGGCCACCACGGCCAGCACCGCGAGGATCGCGCCGCATACTGCCTTCACCGCGGCCGGTGCGGCGATCGCCAAGCCGAACGGCGAACGGTGTCGCGTCCTGTGATTCACTGCAGACTTCCTTTGACGAGATCCGAAATGCGCACCCGGTGGACGACGAGCAGCCCGATGCCCAGCGTCGCCGCGAATCCGGCTGCCGTCACCGGTGCCACCGCGTACAGGAACGACGGGTCCACGCCTGGAACGACGAGGACGACTGCGGCGCACGCACCCAGCCCCAAGACGGTGGCGCCGATCTGCGTTCTCCCGACGACCTCGTACCAGATCCGTGCGGCCGGATGACCGATCAAACGGAGCACGCCGATCCGCTTTCCCTCGCGCAGCAACCGGAACGCAATGACCACAGTGGACGCGCCCCCCAGCAGATACGCCAGGATTCGCAGTCCTGGCCCACTTTCCGTCGGCTGGTCGCCGCGCGGTGACGAGGTCAGATCGGAGACCGTGACACCCGCTTCGGCCAACCGCTCGCGGACGAGCCCGAGAAAACGGCCCGTGGCGGGCCCCGCGTCCACCACGTACCGGCCGGAACTGGGCAAGGAATCGAACGCCTGACGCAACGGCGCGAACGTGAGGTCGTACCGGTCGGCGAAAACCGCTGGCACACCGACGCTTCCCGCGTTGCCCGACGTCGAGACCGTCGCCGAACCGCTCCGCGACTCCGCCGGGCTGAGCCACCGCCCCCGCGCGAGAGTGAATTCGCCGAACAACGCCGTCCGATCGCCACCGAGCAAGATGTAATGCGTAATGCGCTCGCGGTCCGCTTGAGTGCTCACGACGGTGCGCACAACCGTGGCACCGGTCGCCTCCGCAGCTTCGGCGAGAATGCGCAGCGTCGTCTCCGGATCGGCCGCCTGCGGGCGTTCCGGCCACACGAACGGCACTCCGATCCGGTCCGCCGCGGTCTCGCTGCGCGCTTCCTGCTCCAGAACCACGTCCATCAGGACGACCGCCGGAACAGCGAACAGGATTCCCGCGAAAAGGAGAGAGAGGATCAGTCGCACGGAAAGCTCGCTCTCGTCGCTGCTGCGTGCTTGCTGCGGTGGAGGTGCGGTGCCGGGACCCCGTCGGCCCGGCACCGCACCGCGGTGATCATGCCCGCAAGGTCAGGCCACGATCACGCGTTGGGGTTGTAGTAGGCGTAGCAGGTGTAGGCCCACCCGGCCCTGGCGTGCGCGTTGGACCAGGAACCCGCCGACGCGTACCGCTTGTCGTTGGCGGCGCCGATGGCCGCCGTCGAGCTGTGGTAGTTCTTCGGGTGGTTGTAATTCGAGTAGCAGCCTTTCCAGATGCCGTCACTGCCGGAACCGTGGCACCAGGTGCCGCCGCCGGCGCTGCCGCAGCCCGCCGGGACAGCCTCCCGGGACGGCGACGCATTCGCGGCCGAAACGATCCCCGCGGACATGACGACCGCGAGCGAAGCGACCGAAGCCGCCCTGGCGATCTTCAGAGACGCAGACCCCATTGTCATGATTTCCCCATTCTTTTTCCTGATTTCCCCGGAGCGGGCCGCTCCCGCACCCTGAACGAAAAACATTCAGGTTTACCCTCGGCACGGTCATGCCGGGACGAGAACAGCCGCGTCGTCCCCGCCGGCCCCCGACGCCGGCGGGACGTATCCGCCGAAACATTCCGGCGGGCAGGAGCGGTCGATCAGGACAGGTGCGCACGCACCCGTCGGCAACCCGCTGACCTGCGGTAACAGCTATTTCTTCACAGAGTGCCGCGTCTCGTGCGCGGCGCGAAGAAAAACGGTGAAAACACCTGGATCCCCCTAGCGCTCGACTCCCCCATCTGACGCTGGGCAAAACACTACCGAACGTACCCGCAATCGGCCAAACGTCTTTCCGTGATGTCACTGAGATGGCGTAGCCGCTCCCGGAGCGTCGCCGGGCGTTACGGCCACCCGGACCAGCCAGCGCCGCCACGTTCTTTCTCCCCGGCATTCCGCCGATATTCCACTCCCGTTTCGGAATACCAGTCGCCGCCGGACTGGGAGAATCGCCGGATTGCCGCGGACAGGAAGGACCCGCGCGGTGTCACGCGCCGCAGAGCCGCTCCACCGGCGCGCTGGATTCGCTGCTCGCGGAAAACACTTCCCGAAGATCACGATCGGCGGCCTCGACGGCCGCGCGCACACCTCCCGCCGCGGCTTCTACGAGCAGTTCGGTTCCAAGGAAGCCTGCCTGGTCGCCCTGCTCAAGGAAGTCGCCGCGACAGGATCCCCGGCGGTTTACCGCACCGAGCCCTGGGAGACCCCACTCCGCCAGCTCGTCATCGCGTGGATCGGCATCGCCGACGCCCGGCCCGCCCTCATGCTGAACCACCTTCCCGACGCACCGCTGCTGGACACCCCGATTCCGCCGGACGGCACACCGCTGTCGCGGGGACAGCTGTCGGTGCGGGGAACTGGCGGTCTCCCCTCACACGCTGACCGACCCGCACTCCAGAAACCACGGTAAGCACAGCCGCGGCCACGATCACCACAGCGGTGACCAACGCGGTCAACGACCACCCGATCCGCTCAGCCGCCATAGCACCAAACGCGGTACCCAGGCTTCCCCCAGCGAAATACACCACCATGTAAGCACTGTTGAACCGCGCAGGCGCATTCGGCTCAATCGCCAGCACCGTGCTCTGATTCGCCACCTGCGCGGCGAAAAGCCCCGCGTCAAACAACGCCAAGCAGAGCAACGTCGAAACCGTGCTCGGCAACGCGACAGCAAGCACCGCGCTGGCGACTCCAGCGAGACTCAGTCCACAGAGGATCACCCGGCGCGCGCCCACCCGATCGGTCCACGCTCCCGCGATCCGGGTAGCGAAAATTCCCGCTATGCCGGCGAAAGCGTACAACCCGATTCGCTCGGCGGAGTACGAGAAGGGCGGCCTCGACAGCGCGACCGCGATCCCGGACCACACCGCACAGAACGCGAAGAACCAGAGCGTCCCCCGGACCGCCGCGAGCCGAAGCACCGGATATCGCCGGTATAGCCCCGGAATCGAGCGCAACGTGGCGAGGTAGCCGCGATCGTTCGCACCGGCCGCCGAAGGAAGCACCAGCAGCACCGCCACCCCGACCACCGCGCATCCGGCGGCGAACACGCCCAGCATCGCGCGCCAGCCGATCAAGTCGGACAGCCAGCCGCCGACAATGCGGCCCGCGAGGATTCCCGCTGAGATTCCGGCGGTGACGATCCCCAGCGCGGTAGCTCGCCGGTCCGGGCTCGCCAACCGGGCAGTCACCGAACTCAACCCGGCGCCGACCGACGAGCACGCACCGAGCACGCCGAGCACCAGACCGAGCAACCACACTTGGCCGACGATCGCGTTCAGCCCCAACGCAACCGCGAGCGCACCGAACTGCGCCGACAGGACGTGACGCGGCGGAAACTGATCGACGAGCGGCACCAGCAGCGCGAGCCCGCACAGGTAGCCGACCGGTCCGCAGGCGAGCGCGACGCCGACCGAGCCGGGCGACGTGCCGAGCGCTCCGCCGACCTCGGCGATCGCGGGCTGCAGCGGGTAGCCGGCCGCAGTGCCGAGCGCGGCGGCGAGCGAGATGAACCAGACGACAGGACCGCGAATGTTTTCCGAATGCACGGGCCGAGCGTAGGAAGGACGCGGCGGAAACGCTGGCGGAAATCCGCCATCACCCGAAGCGCCGGACAAGGCGCCGCGGTTGTGGGATGATCGAGTTCCATGACGACACCACCGCAGGCACCGCGCTCCGGAGAGTTGCCGCGCCGGCCGGTCCGGTCATGACCGGCGAGCGGGCGCGGCAGATCGACGTCGGCCGTCTTCCCGAGGACGTCGCGGACCTCATCGACGCACTCGGGCCGGGCGAAAACCTGGTCCTCACCAGGGATGGCGACCCGATCGCGATGGTCTCCGGCACTGGTGTCCGGCCCGAACCGCCGCGGACGGACTACGACGACGTGACGGTGGTCGCCACCGCGATGAAGCTGTCGGCCTCGGCCCGGATGTCGCTGTCGGCCGAACTCGGCTCCGGCTACCTCGTGCTGGACCTGCACTCGGCGCCGGCCACCGCCGACGTGCTGCTCGTGCCGCCGGTCAGCCCGCAGCTGATCGGCGGCCTCCGGGCGAAGTTCCCGAAAGCCCGGGTCGTCCTCGCCGAGGTCGAGGACGCGGAGCTGGGCGTCAGCTACCACGGACCGGTCCGCCGGCTCCTCGACGCCGGCGCGGAAACCTACCTGACCTCGGCGAACGTCCCGCATCTGGCGCGGCAGCTCGACCACGCGGTCACCCAGCGGCAGCAACTCGCCGCCGGAACCGCCGCGCCGCTGGAGATCAGCCCCGCGGACTCCTGACCGCTACAGGCCGACGCCGCCGGACACGTCGAGTTTCGTGCCCGTGATCCAGCGAGCGTCGTCCGAAGCGAGAAAAGCGACCGCGTCCGCGACGTCCTCGACCTCGCCGATGCGGCCGAGCGCGGTCCGGCTGACGTTGCGTTCCAGGTTTTCCGGTACGTCCAGCAGCGCCGCTGTCATGTCGGTCCGGGTGTAGCCGACCCCGACGGAATTCACCGTGATGCCGCGGGGAGCCAGGTGCTTGGCCAGAGTTCGGCTGAACACGTCGAGCGCGCCCTTGGTCATCGGATAGGCGATCCCGTCCGGCGCCGTGACCCGGGTGGCGACCGACGAGACGGCGATGATCCGCCCGCCGTCGCGCAGCCGGGGCAAGAGGCGCTGAGTCAGGAAGAACGGGGCTTTGACGTTGACCGCGAACATCTTGTCGAATTCCTCCGGGGTGAGGACCTCGATCGGCCGGCGCAGGAAATAGCGGCCTGCGTTGTGCACCAGGATGTCGATGTCCGTGTCCAGCGCGGCGGCGAGGGTCGCCGCGTCATCGGGAACACCGAGTTCGGCACCCACCGGGAAGGCCCGTCCGCCGGCCTCGGTGATGGCGGCGACCGTTTCCCGGGCAGCGGTCTCGTTGCTGCCGTAGTGCACGGCGGGCAGGGCGCCGTCGCGAGCCAGCCGCTCCGCCACCGCCCGGCCGATGCCCCGGCTGCCACCGGTGACCAGCGCGGCCTTGCCGCTGAGCCGTCCCATCTCAGCGTTCCTTCCGCTCGGCGACCTTGACGCACAGTTCCGTGCCGCCGTGCAACGGCAGCGAGACCGACACAAATCCGTGGGCCGGGTCGCGGATCCAGGCCAGGAAATCGGGTTCGGCGTTGTCGTTCAGCACGTAACCGCCGATCCTGAGGTGCGGTGCGACAAGCTCGATGACCTCGCGGGCAAGCGACGGTTCAGCGCCAAGCCACCCGTCGATCAGGGCGAAGTCGACCTCGCCGCCGAGGTCGCGCAACGTGACCCGGGCGTCGCCTTCGCGGATTTCGGCGTAGTCGGCCAGCCCGGCCTCGGCGAGGTTCCGGCTGGCCGCGGCGACCTTGGCGGGCACCAGTTCCGCACCGATCACCGTGCCGCCCCCGTTGTCGCGCACCGCGGCCGCGGCATAAAGCGTCGACAGGCCGACCGAGGTGGCGAATTCGACGGTCCGGGTGGCGCGGATGCCACGGCACAACAGATAGATGAGGTCGCCTTGTTCCGGAGAGATCGAGAAACCGTAGTCGCTGTATTCGTGCGGGTCGCGTTCAAGGCCGTTGCGGGGGTCGTCGGCCGGGTACTGTTGTGCCGCGACGAGCTTGTCGATGACGGCGTTGACGGCCGGATCGCGGAGCGGGCGGTGGACGCCGGTCATGCTCGGGCTCCCCTCAACCAGGCGTGGCCTTCTTCGACGATTTCCCGTTCCCGCTTGCTGAAGCGAGTCGGGCAGGTGCCGGGCACCTGGTGTCCGCTGCGCTCCAGCAAATAGGCCAATGCGGCGTACTCGCGCGGATGCCGAAGCGGGTCGAGATCGTCGGTGGGCCGAATCCCGTAGGGGTAGGTGAAGCCGCCCATGTCGTAGACCGAATCGCGGCGCGCGATGCGCCAGACGCCGTCCCGGCGGTCGATCCGGTCGAGGAATCTGTTGTGGACGGTCACGCCGATTCCCAGTTCCCGGTGATCGGCGACGAGCATCGCATTGGTCTCCACGAAGGCACGGCCGCCGGCGGCCTCGACCACCGGGGTGCCGATGAAGTGCTTGCTGCGCAACGGTCCGCCGCTCATCCGGCGCGACCCGTCGACGAAGTCCCCGGCCGGTCCGGAAAACCAGAGGATCGTCAGGGTCGCGTCGTCGTGGAAGAGATTCGCCAGCGCGTCCCAGTCCTCCCGGTCGCGATGGATCCAGCCGGTCGTCAAGTCGGCGATCGCCTGCCGGTCGGCGGCGAGAAGTTCTTCTGTCATCAGGAATCTCCTAGTCTCGCGTGGACACGAATTTCGCGGCGACCGCGGCGAATGCCGCCAGGATGAGGAACGCGGCGGTGAACCCGTCCCGGGTGGGCAGTCCGTCGCGGCCGGAGATCACCGTGGCGGCCGCCTGGGTGCCGATCGCTCCGCCGATCATGCGGACGACCGTGTTCATCCCTGTGGTTTCCGCGACGTTTTCCGCCGGAACGGAATGCACGCACACGGTCAGCAGAGTCGGGAACGCGATGCTGAAGCCGAGCCCCATGAGCCCGAGACTGATCATCATGTCGTACGGATGGCCGTTCCAGAGAGCCATGTAGCCGAATCCGGCCGCCGTGGTCAGGGTGCCGAGGACGAGCGCGGCGGTAGCGCCGATCCGGGCGGCCAGGCGGCCGGCGAACGGACTGACGATGATCGAGGGAATCGACATGGGCAGGCAATAGAGGCCACCGGCGAGAATGGACGCGTGGTAGCCGAATCCGGCGGATTCCGGAAGCTGGGCGAAGATCGGGTAAACGGCGAAAGCGGCATACAATCCGGCGCCGAACAGGAACGCGACGACGTTGGTCGTCCACACGCCGCGCAGCCGCATCAGCCGCACGTTGATCAGCGGATTGCCGCTGGCCGCCTCGGCGCCGCACCAGATCGCGCACACCGCGGCGCCGCCGATGAGCAGACCGAGCGTGCCGCCGGAAGACCAGCCCCACGTGCCGCCCTCGCTGATGCCCAGCACGACCGCCGTGACCCCGGCGACCAGCAACACCGCGGCGAGCCAGTTGATCCGGCCGCCGGGGCGCACCGGCGATTCGCGCACCAGCGACCAGGTTCCCGCCAGCGTCACCAGCGTGATGACCAGGGGAATCCAGAACAGCCAATGCCAGCTCAGCCCCGGCAGCAGCAGGCCGGGCAGGATGATCCCGACCGCGCCGATCCCGATGGTCGCGGTCACCGCGCCGATGCCCGCCGCGACGCGCTCGCGCGGGAACTCGTCCCGGATGATCCCGATCGCCAGCGGGAAGAGCCCGCCCGCGAGCCCCTGCAGCGCACGTCCGGCGACTCCGGCGCGAGCGAGTCCGCCGTCGCGCACACGAGCTGCCCCGCCGCCATGACCGACAGCACGATCAGCAGCATCCGCCGCTTGCCGACCATGTCCCCCAGCCGCCCCACCACCGCGGTCGCCGCGGCGGCGGCGAGGAAATAGGCGGTCAGCAGCCAGGTCGCGCCATTCTCGTTGGTATGCAAATCCCGTTGCAGCAACGGCAATGCCGGAACGACCACGGCGCCAAGGACGCCGTAGGTGAGCGCGCCCAGCATCAGCGGCGCCAGCACCAGCCACACCCGGACGTCCTCCTCGGGCCGTTTTTCCCGCACCGCGATCGACATCCGCGCCCCCCTTCTTCTAGCTAGCTTGCCTAACCAGAATCGCCCGGCGGAGAGCCCGCTGCCACCGCCCGCCGGACAGCCGATACCGGTATTCCGCCAAGATCACCGGCCGACCGGCTGGCGGTATCCTGGAAACCGATGCCGAAACGCCGCCACCTCTGCTGGTCGGGCGACGATCCCATCCAGGGCCGCTGGTCGCTGGCCCACGGGGAAGGGGTCGTCGCGCATCAGCACGCGCGGGGACAGCTGCTGTACGCGGCGAGCGGGCTGCTGGCCACCACCACCGAGCGGGGCACGTGGGTCGCGCCCGCGGATCGCATCTCGTGGACGCCGCCCTCCTTCGAACACGGCCACCGCGCTTACGGCACGACCGAGATCAGCATTCTCGAAGTGCCCGCCGAACTGTGTTCCGCGCTCCCCGCCACGCCGACCGTCTTCACGGTGTCCGCGTTGCTGCGCGCCGCGGTCCTGAAACTGACCGGCGGCACGACCCTGCGGCCGGACGTCGGCGATCGGCTGCTCCGGGTGCTGGCCGACGAGCTGACCGAACTCCCGCAGCAGGCGATCTACCTGCCCGAACCCGCCGACGACCGGCTCCGCGCGGTCACCGGTCTCCTGCGCGGGAACCCGGCCGGGACCGCCACGCTCGGCGAACTCGGCCGGACGGTGGGGGCCAGCGAGCGGACACTCAGCCGGCTGTTCCGCGCCGAGCTGGGGATGAGCTTCTCGCAGTGGCGCTCGCAGCTGCGCATCCAGCACGCGCTGGTGCACCTCGGACAGGGCCGTTCGGTGACCGACACCGCGCTGCGCTGCGGATGGGCCAACCCGACCAGCTTCATCGAGACCTTCTCCGCGATCCTCGGCCAGACGCCGGGGAGTTACCAGGCCGAACTTAGACGCCAGGCCACAACGGTTCGGTGAGGCTCAGCCGCCGAATCGCCGCGGCTCAGCCTCCGCCCAGCCTGGCTCCCCGGTCCGGGCGAAGGCGACCCACGCCCCATGCACCTCCTCGGCGAGACCGGCCGGAGCAGCGTCCGGCCCCAGCAGGCCGGTGTCGCCGTGCAGCCATGGTTCATCCGCGAGATCGAAGACGAATGGCAACTCGACGGTGTGCGCCGCACCCAGCCGTCCGTCCAGGGCGGTGGAGCGGTAGCCGAAGGAATAGACATACGTGCGGCCGGTCTCAGCGTGCGCTCGGACCATTCGAGCGGTGCCGGCGCCGAACAGCAACTCGCCCAGCTGGCCGGCGGTGCGGTCCGGTTTTCCTTGCGGTACCAGGTAAAGCCGCCCCTCCTCGGTGTTCGTGCCGATCAGCAGGTCGAGGCCGCCGACCAGGCTGTCGGCGGGCTGCACCGGCAGAACCAGGCTGAACGGGCTGAGCCCGGCAAGCGGATCCGCGGCGGTCGCGGTGCGCAGGTCCAGCCCGGCCAGGGCGGGCAGGATCTCCAGGAACCGCTCGTCCGGGATCTCCGCGAACGCCGCCGCGGCCGGTTCGACGCCTAATGCGGCAGCCGCGGCCGTGGTAACCCGTTGCGCCTGCTCCGGGGCGAACGCGCCCGTGCCGCTTCCGCTTTGGACAATCGCGCGCCGGAACAGCCCGGCAGCCTCCGGAGTCGCGAGCAGCGCACCGGTGAGCGTCGCCCCCGCCGATTGCCCGAACACCGTGACGTTTCCCGGATTCCCCCCGAACGCGGCGATCGAATCGCGCACCCACCGGAGTGCGGTGAGGACGTCGAGCAGCCCGCGATTGTCCGGAGCTCCCTCCAGCGCGAGGAAACCGGGGATGCCGAGCCGGTAGTTCACCGTCACGAGGACGATCCCGTCGCGAGCGAAAGCACTGCCGTCGTAGAGCGCGGCGCGGGTCGAACCCGTGACAAACCCGCCGCCGTGCACGAAGACCATGACTGGACGGTCACCGGCGTCCGCTGCTGGCGTACGCACGTCGACTGTCAGGTATTCCTCGCCGGGAACCCAGCCCGGCCCGAAGTACGGGGTCAGGTCGAGCCGCCCGAAGTCACGCGTGGGCTGCGGAGCGGTCGGCGACGGGCGAGTACCGTCGCCGACTCCGGACCAGCCCGGATGCGGCTCCGGCGCAGTGAACCGGCCCGGCCCGATCGGGGCCGCGGCGTAGGGAATGGCCCGGTAAAGCTCGCCTGCCGCGTCGCGAAGGCCGTGCACCGCGCCCGCCGCGGTCTCGACGACCGGATTTTCTTGCTCGGACACGAGAATCCCTTCAGCAGATCCGGGAGAACCCGGCCCACTTCTTGATGGCGAACTTCATCCCGTCCCGTTCGACCTCCGCCGCGCCGGAACCGGGAAAATGCGCCGGGAAGAGCAGCGCGTTGTCCTCCGCGGCCCGGCCGAGCAGGGTGCGCCGGGTCGCCCGCGCCGCCGGGTCCTCGCAGAAACAGGAGTTGGTCTCCGGCTCCGCGATCTGCAGCGGGGTGTGCACCAGATCGCCGACGAACAGCGCCCGGTCGCCACCGGAGTCCAGCGTCAGCACGGACGAGCCGGGAGTGTGCCCTGGCGCGAGGCCGAGCCGCAGATTCCGGTCGATCCGGTACGTCCCGTCCCACAACCGGACCTGTCCCGCCCGCCGCACCGGAGCGACGCTGTCCTCGAAGACGTTCTGGTTCCCGCGCCCGAACACCGTCTCGTTTTCGTTGGCCAGATCCCAGAACTCGAAGTCCCGCAACGGCATCAGGTAGGTGGCGTTCGGGAAGGCCGGTACCCAGGTCCGGCCGTCGAGCCGGGTGTTCCAGCCGACGTGGTCGATGTGCAGGTGGGTGTTGACGACGACATCGACGTCCCCGGGCGAGACACCGGCGGCGGCGAGGTGGCCGAGGTAGCTGGTGTCGAGGCGGCTCCACACCGGCGCGTACGGCCGGTCCTTGTGGTTGCCGACGCCGGTGTCGACGAGGATCGTGCGGCCCTCGCTGCGCAGCAGCCACGACTGGATCGCCGACTGGCACTCGCCGGTCTCCGGATCCCAGAAATCGGGGACCAGCCAGTCGCGGTGCTCGTCCCACGAGCCCGCCGGGCTGTCCGGGAAGAACTGGTCCGGGCTCATCCCGACCGACCCGGAGAACTCCTTGACGCGGGCGACCGTGACGTCGCCCAGAATGATCTCGTCCATGCGACCGAGCCTGAGCGGACCGGCGCGCCCGGACCACTCCCGCGTTTTCCTACCCCGCGCGGGGTGTGGCAGCGCGGTTCGCCGCGGCGGATAGTGGAACCCGTGACCGCTGGCCCGCTGGGAGACTTCCTGCACGCCCGACGCGCCCGGCTGCGCCCCTCCGACGTCGGCCTGCCCGACGTCGGACCGCGCCGCCGGGTCGCCGGACTGCGCCGGGAAGAGCTGGCGCGGCTGGCCGGCGTCAGCGTCTCGTACTACACGCGGCTGGAGCAGGGCCTCTCGCGCGGCGCGTCAGCCGAGGTCCTCGACGCGATCGCCCGCGCCCTGCGACTGGACACCCACGAACGAGCCCACCTGGACCGCCTCGCCGACGCGGCCCGCCGCACACCCCAGCCGCGCCGTCCACGCCAGGAGAAGCTGGCCGGCGAAACGCGCGACCTCCTCCGCGCGCTCGACGGCGTCCCGGCGCTGGTACTCGGCCGCCGGACGGACGTCCTGGCCTGGAACCCTCTCGGGCACGCCCTGCTGGCCGGGCACCTGGACCTGGCTCAGCGCCCCAACCTGAGCCGGATGCTGTTCCTGGACCCGCACTGCCGCGAGCTGTACGCGGATTGGAAACGCAAGGCCCGCGCGGTGGTCGGCAACCTGCGCGGCACCGTCGGGAAACACCCCGACGATCCGCTGCTGGCCGAACTGATCGGCGAGCTGACGATGAAGAGCCCGGAGTTCGTCTCATGGTGGCGCGACCACCGGGTCGGACCCTGTGATGCCGACTCCTCCGAGCTGCGGCATCCGGTGGTCGGCCGGGTGACGGTGACACAGCAGACCCTGTCGGTGGCGCGGTCGCCGGAGCAGGTGCTGATCGTGTGCACGACTCCGGAGGGGTCGGCTTCGGAGGAGGCGTTGACGTTGCTTCGGCAGGTCAGCGGCCGGAAGCCGGACGCGGCCCAACCGGTGCGGGTGCCGGGCCGACCGACCGGCCTTGGCAGCCGGAAGCCGGACGCAGCCCAACCGGTGCGAGTGCCGGGCCGACCGACCGGCCTTGGCAGCCGGAAGCCGGACGCAGCCCAACCGGTGCGGGTTCCGGGCCGACCGGTGCGGGTACCGGGCTGACCGACCGGCCTTGGCAGCCGGAAGCCGGACGCAGCCCAACCGGTGCNGTGCCGGGCCGACCGACCGGCCTTGGCAGCCGGAAGCCGGACGCAGCCCAACCGGTGCGGGTGCCGGGCCGACCAATCGGCCTTGGCAGCCGGAAGCCGCCGGTCAAGTCTCCGCACCGGTTCCGCTCGCGACTACCTGGTCGATCCCCGCCGTCATCGCCGCCTTGGCCTTCTCGCCCAGCAACGATGCCTCCACCGCCTTCTTCGCCAGCCGAGCCACCTCCTCCGTGCGCAGACCGAGCGTCGTGGCCACTGCCAGGTACTCGCCTTCCGAGGTCGCGCCGAACATCGGCGGATCGTCGGTGTCGAGGGTGACGACCAGTCCGTGGTCGAGCAGGCGCCGGACCGGGTGGGCGGCGATCGAGGGCACCTGGCGGGTCCGGACGTTCGACGTCGGGCACACCTCGGCCGGGCTGCGGTGCTCGGCGAGGTACGCCAGCAGCGCCGGGTCCGCTGCGCAACTGGTGCCGTGGCCGATGCGTTCCGCGCCCAGGTCGTGCACCGCCGACCAGATCGCCGCGGGACCGCTCGTTTCCCCGGCATGCGGCACGCTGTGCAGGCCCGCCTCGCGGGCGGCGGTGAAGAACGGCTCGAACCGCGCTCGGCCGACGCCGATCTCCGGGCCGCCAAGGCCGAAGCCGACCAGTCCCTCCGGTCGCTCCCGCAGTGCGAACACCGCGGTCTTCCGGCCGGCCTGCACGCCCTTCCCCTCGGGAATGTCGAAGCACCAAGCCAACTCCACGCCATGCTCCGCCTTCGCGGCGGCGCGGCCTTCGACGAGTCCAGTGAGCAGTTCGCCGCCCGGCATGCCGTCGAGGACGTGGTTGTACGGCGTGACCGTCACTTCGGCGTAGCGGACGTTCTGGCGCGCGAGTGCGGCGGCGAGGCCGAGAACGAGCGCATGGATGTCATGGCGGTCTTTGAGCATCGATTGCACGGCCCAGTAGACCTTGAGGAAATGGTCGAAATCGCGGAATAGGAAGGGTGTCTACGCCGGCGGAACCGACGAGGTGGACGTGCAACTCGGCTTTGGGCAGGGCATGGATGAACGCGCGCAGGCTTTCGCCGGGCATGAGGACGCTCCCTGAAGAGGAGAAGTGGTGCCGGAGACGGAAAACCGGGACGACTCAGGGAGCGAGGTCGCCACGATCGAAGTCGGCTCCGTAGAGCGGCAGCTGGAACTCCGGCACGGAACCCACTGTAGCGAGCCGGCGGAGCGGAAAAAGCTACCGGCGATGGCTGGGCCTGGCCTGGTTGAACAGCACCACGCTGCAAATCAGCACCAGCCCGGCGACCGCGACCCCGACGACCGGGCTGATCAGCAGCGCCACCGCGCTGATCACGCTCGCGGCGAAGGTCAGCTGCAGGCACCCCCACAAGACCGGTGCCAGCCACGAAAGCGTCTCGGACGCCGCGCACACCCATCGGCCCCGGGCGACCGGCTTGCGGTGCCGTCCCGGGCCGCGGCGGGCGAAGACTTTCGTCGCGGCCGCCACCATCTCGTCACGGGTCGCGATCCGCTTCCCGCCGCGGGCCGGGGCGACGGCGGCGCCGAATTCGACGCGTTCCACCCGTCCGGCGCGGTCGTCGTCTAGCGGGCCGGTGTTCTCCAACGGTACAGTCATCTCGTCTGTTCCTTTACCTAGAAGAGGGTTTCAGACATCCCCGTGGCCCCCTGTTCCCGCAGGGGGCCACCTCTATCTCTCCGGGCACGCGACCCAGTTCGATACTTCTCATCTTGGCCACGAGCACACACAGACCTCGATACCCACTGACGGTCGTCTCGCCGAGCGGCGGGCAGCGGTCGGTTAACGGCAAAGAGATACGACGAACTACCGTGCGCAATATCAGTCCGCCGGTTCTGCCCGGGCGCACCGGTAACTTCGGCGAAAACGAACTCCTCGGCCGAACTCCGGTTCGCAGCCGTCCAATCGGGTTCCGGCCTGCGCCTGCCTGCGTTAACGGGCCCGGCACAGCACTGCACGCGAGGTCCCGCCCGGGAGGAAAACACTCCTCGAACCGGAAGGCAGCGACGATCACTAGCGCATCGAGAACAACTTTTCATCACTCACAAGAGTGGTAACAGGCGCTTGCCGAGCACCGATCAAGGAGAACTGCGACACACCGCCACCGGGAGCCCTGACCAGTGACTTTCCCGCGAAAACCCGACCGCCGGAGAAATTCGGCATTCAGCCAGCCCGTTGCGAAGTTCTCCGCTTATCGCATGCCCTACGACATCTGCCGACTGGAATATGCATACCTGCCCGGGCGAGACAGAATATTCTGACATGCCTTGCCCGCACGGCTTCCGGCACCCCGGCCACGGTTCGCCGGAAAGCCGCCGGCCAGCCGCTCACGCTGCGGCACAGGACAAATCCCGGCCAGGAAAAGGACAGCACCCGCCACCGCGATCACCCGAGAAAACTGCCCCGACGCCAAACAGGTGAACTTATCGGCCCATTTCGGCATTGTGCAAGTCAGCACCTTGCTTCGGCATATTCCATCCCTGATCCTGAGGCCTGAATATTCCGAAGAAGGTCAGCGGCTTGACAAGGACGAAATTATGAGTTCTTACGATCCGAACACCGTGAGTTCTTCGCTCGACGACGCGGCCTGGCAGCGGCCGTCCGCGTGCGGCGGCAACGGCGGCGACTGCGTCGAGATCAATCTCAGCGATCCCGACGTCGTCGCGGTACGGGATTCCAAGATCAGCCGTTCTCCCGCGCTCGTCTTCGACAATCAGGAATGGGCCGCATTCTCCGGCGCGCTGCGCGCGGGACAGTTCGACCGCTGATCGCGCACAGCTCGTCCGCCCCGGTCCCCCATTCGGCACAACCTCCCGGACAACCGGGCGAACCCGTCCGTCTTGGCCTGCGGTAATGCGAGGGACTATCATGATTTCGTGCTCGGAAAAAGTGCGGTTTTCTCCCCCGATCGGACGGCTCGGCCCTCGTGAGCCGGCTTTCCGTCGAGGCCCAGCTTGTCGAACTGGGCAACATCCTCGTCACCGCCCGCGTCGAACGCGGGCTGACCCAGGGCGAACTCGGCGACGACCTCGGCTACACGCAGCCGAACATCAGCAAGATGGAGCGCGGCAAGACCCGGATCCATCCGCATTTGCTCGACCGATGGATCGACGTCCTGGAGATCGATTCCGCCGAGGCGGAGCGGATGCGCCAGTACAACCTGGCCTCCCGCGCCGACCGGGTGTGGAACGCGCGGCGCCTCGCGGCCAGCCCGGCCTGGTTCCATCCGGTGTTCGAGGCCGAGCAGGAGGCCGCGATCGTCCTGAAGTGGACCGGCGAGCGCATCAGCGGGATGCTGCAGACCGAGGACTACATGATGGAGCAGTTCCAGGCCTACGGCCGCACGGACGTGACCGACGCCGTCCACGAGCGCAAACTGCGGGCCAAGCTGCTCGACGACTACCCGGACCGGACGTACAAGTTCCTCCTCAGCGAAAGCGCGGTCCACCGGCTGACCCGCGCGCACACGGACAATCCCTACGTCGCGCTCGGCCAGGTCCGCCATCTGCTGAATCTCGCCCGCAACCATCCCGCGGCGACGATCCGGTTCGTGCCGTTCGACAACGGCCCTTTGCACGTCGGCCCCGATTTCACCATTTTGCAGTTCGTCAACAACAAGCTCGACCGCTCGTTCGCCGAAACGTCGAACGGCGTCCAGACCTTCATGAACGAAACCGAAACCTACGAGACCGATCTGCAATCGTGGGAATCCCTTTCGAGTGTCGCCCAATCGGCCGAGGAATCGGCGATTCTGCTCGAAGAGGCCGAGGCGGACCTGCTCAGCGTCCGCCCGCCCGCTCCCCGCAGGGCCGGAGAGAGGCTACGCTGATCCCGCGCCGTCGACCACGAGGAGAAAATGGTGACTGGCCTGGAGCGCGAGTCCTTTCCGCCGCCGGGGATCGATCTCAGCCGTCCCAGCGTGGCCCGCGTGTACGACTGTTACCTCGGCGGAACCGCGAATTGGGAAATCGACCGGCAGTTCGCCGAACGCATGCTGCGCGATTATCCGATGGTGCGCCCGATCGCGCGGGCCAACCGCCGGTTTCTGCACCGGGTGGTCCGGCATCTGGTGCGCGGCGGAGTCCGGCAGATCGTCGACCTCGGTTCCGGCGTCCCCACGATGGGGCACGCACACGAAATCGCCGAGCAGATCGCGCCGGGCGAGGTGAAGGTCGCGTATGTCGACTGCGAACCGGTCGCCGTCGCGCATTCCACCAGCCTGCTGCGCGAACAAGGAGACCCCGCCCGGCAGCTCGCCGTGCACGCCGACCTGCGCGACGCGCGGCGGCTCTGGTCCCTGCTCGCCGGGTCGGGCGTCATCGACCTCGACCAGCCGATCGCGCTGCTGCTCATTTCCGTTCTGCACTTCCGGCAACCTCCCGCGCCCGGCAGCGGAAGCACCGCGGACCTCGGCCCCCGTCTCACCGCCGAGTACCGCGATCTCCTCGTCCCCGGGTCGTATCTGGCGCTGTCGCACGTCACCGACGAGGGCGTCCCGCCGCACTGCGAGCACCTGCTCGCCGCTGCCAAGCAGCGGTACGCCGCCGCGGGCACCGGCCTCGTCTACCGCGACCGCGCCGAGATCACCGGCCTGTTCGGCGACTTCGCCCTGCTCGAACCCGGCGTCACCTGGACCCCGCTGTGGCATCCGGAGGAAGCCGGCCCGGACGACCCGACCGTCCCGCTCGACGCGGCCAACGAGTCGCTGCTGCTCGCCGGGGTGGCCCGGAAGGAGTGATCACCGCGCCCGCGACCACGGGCAGTGGTCACGGGCGCTCCCGCGACCGGCCGGGCGCGGCAGGTAGGCTTCACCAGTGTTTCGCCAGGTGATGTGCCCAGTCTGATGGCAAATACCTACCCCCCCCCGGACTTTTGTCACGGAGAGTGCCCGTGGATCCTGGGTTTGACCACTGGTTGACCGTCGGCTTCGAGCGCCGGGTCCTGGTGGTTGTGCGGACCGTGACGACGCTCAACCGGCTGCTCGACGTGCTCACGCTCTTCAGCGGCGACCATCGCGTGCAGACCGTTTTCACCTTCGACCGCGACCGTCCGGCCATCCTCGGGGCAGGGGTCCCCCGGCTGCTCGAACGGCTGGGCGTCGCGGTGATCCCGTGGCAGCAGGCGATCGCGACCGAGTTCGACCTCGCGATCGCGGCCAGCGAAAACGACGATCTCCACCTGCTCCGCGCCCCGGTGGTCCTGCTGCCGCACGGGATCGGCCACCAGAAGTACTACCCCGGCAGCTCGGTCGTCGCCGGGCTCAACCCGGAACGGCTCGTGCACCACGGGCAGGTCGTCCCGGCGCTGATCGCCGTCGCCCACGCCGAGCAGCGCGACCAGCTCCGCGCGGCGAGCCCGGAAGCGGCCGAGCGAGCGGAGGTCGTCGGCGATCCGTGTCTCGACCGGCTCGTGGCCGGTGCGCACCGGGCGGCCGAGTACCGCGCGGCGCTGGCCGGACGGGGCAAGCGGCTCGTGACCATCGCGTCCACCTGGGGTCCGTCGTCGGTTCTCGGACAGCATCCCGGCCTTCCGCTCCGGCTGGTCGCCGAACTGCCGGTCGACACCACCACGGTGTGCGCGATCCTGCATCCAGGCATCGCGGCGGCGCACAGCTCGTGGCAGCTCGACGCGTGGCTCGCCGAGGCGAAACAGGCCGGGCTGCTGGTGATTCCGTCCGAAACCGGATGGCAGGCCGCGGTTACCGCATCCTCCTGCGTGATCGGTGACGAAAGCTCCGTGTCGCTCTACGCCGCGGCGCTGGACCGGCCGATGCTGATGGCGGGAAGCCCTTCTCCGGCAACGGTTCCCGGCTCTCCCGCCGCGATGCTCGCCGCACGCACGGACGCGCTTGCCGCCGATCGGCCGTTGGCCGCGCAGATCGACGACGCGATCGACCGGCATGTTCCGGGCAGCTACGAACCTGTTGCCAAGCAGGCGGTCGCGGTCCCCGGACAGTCGGCGGAGCTGCTGCGTGCCGCGTGCTACCGCTTGATGAAGCTGCCGGAACCGAGGGGGCCAGCGGAATTCAGCAGCTATCCGGTCGCCTCGCCGACCCGGACGGAACCAGTCGCGTTCGTCGCCGGCATCCGCGCACACGGGTCGAGGGATGTGCTCGTCCGGCTGCCCGCGACCGAGGTGCCGCAGCACCTGCACCATCTGCACGTGATCGCGCACCACACCCGCGCGTCGCTGCGAGAACTGTCGGCGGCCGCCGTCGTGTTCACCGACGACACCGAGGTCGACTTCCCCGGCTGGGCCGCCGCCGTCCTCAAGCAGTGGCCGGACGCCCAATTCGCTGCTGCCCGGCTCGAAGACCGGTGCCTCGCCTTGGATCGCAGCGGTCGCCGTTACGAACTGGTCCCGGGCTCCCGGCAGGCCGATCCGCTGGCGGCGGTGTCGATGCTCTATTTAGGACGGACCGAACTGGAGTTCGGCAGGTGCCGGGTCAGCGTAGCGATTCGAACTCGGTGATGTACTCGTTCGTCCGGGGGTGACCGAGCTTCCAGGCATCGCCGATCAGCTGCCCCCATGCCGTCCGAGCAGCCTCCGGCTGCCCTTCCGCGGCCAGGATGCGCGCCTCGATTTCCCGGACTTCCCACTGGTATTGATCCGCGCCGGTGGATTTCAGCTCAGCGCGAGCGCGGCTCCAGCACTCCCGGGCGCGCCCCAGGTCTCCCCGCGCGAGGAACGCCCGCGCAGCCACCATGTCCAGCCGGCTGAGGTTGCGGCCGGTGGCGTGCTTGCGGCCGTTCTCGATCTCGGCCATCGCTTCCGCCGGGCGTCCGGCCTTGATCAGGACGGAAGCGAGCATCCGATGGTGAATGCCGAGCGCGTAACCGTGGTCGAGGTGCTGGTCGAGCGCGATGGCTTTCCGCAGCCAGGCTTCGGCTTCGGCGAGCAAGCTGGCGCGCTCGGCCGGGAGCGTGTCGGCCTGTTCCTCGAAGAACCGCGCCCGGAACTCCGCCACCGATGATTGCAGCCGCTCCCGCCGAGCCGGACGGATGTCGACGGCCTCAGCCAGCTCCCACGCCCGCTGAAGATCCGCGGCGGCGGTGTCGAAAGCCCTTGCCAGGAACCAGGTTTTGGCCCGCATGGACAATGCCCGCGCGTAGAGCGCCTGCGGTTCTCCCTCGGCCAGCGCCGCCGCCGCACGCACGGCGAGGTCGCTGATTTCGGCGTACTCGCGCCACAGCCAGCGTGCGGTGATCAGCACTTCCAGCGCACCGGCGAGCTGGCACACCTCCAGGTGTTTCCCCCGCCGAGCCGCGGCGCGGACCACCTCGGTGATGAGCCCCAGATGCCGGTGCAGCCAGTTGATCCGGTCCTCGGGGAGCGTCCACGACAAACCGGGCGGAACCACGTATTCGCGCAACCGCCCGGCATCCCCGGCGAGGTCCGCGGCGACCGCTCGATCGCGGACATGGCTCAACAGCCGCGGAAACGCCGCGTCGCGATCCGCTGGCAGCTTCGCCGCGTACTGGGACACCAGCGCGGTCAGCCGATGCCAGCCACCGACCTGTTCGGTCAGCATCGCGCTGACGACCGCGTCGAAGACCTCGTCCGGCATCCCGAGGTAGGCGACCGCGGTTTCCCGGGTGAACCAGTGCCCGGGGAATCCGGACAGCAACGCGACCGCCTCGGCGGTTTCCGGAGCGAGCGTCGCGAAAGTCTGGGCGAGCGAGTCGTTGATGACGCCCTCGGCGTCCACGATCCCGTTCGCCTGGTAGTGCGCGAGGAGCCCGCTGACCGGATACGGTTCCCCGCCGTGCCGCGCCAGGCTCAAGCCCACTTCGCGAATCGCGGACGGCATCCGGCCGGACATCGCCAGCAGCGCGCCGGTCGCGTCGGGTTCCGCGTCGAGCCGGACCGCGCCGCAATAGTGCGCGAGCATTTCCCGCGCGCCCTCGAGTTCGAGCCCGCCCAGCAGGATCGGCGACGGGTCGAGCGCGTCGAGGTCCCGGGTGCGGGCGGCGGAGGTCGCCAGCACGAGGTTCATCCGGAACGGCCGGAACAGCTCGACCTCGCGCGCCGACACGACGTTGTCGAGGATGACGGTGAACAACCGGGTCGCCAGCACGGAGCCGAACTGCTGGTCCAGACCAGCGTCGTCGGCAGCGATCTCACCGCTGGGAATGCCCAGCTTCAGCAGCGCCTGCCGTTTGACGAGCGCCAGATCGACGACCGCGCCAGTACGCGATTCCGCGACATCGATCTCGATCCAGCCGCCCGGGAACCGATCCCGCACCCGCCCGGCGATCTGCCGGGCAAGCTCGGTCTTCCCGGACCCGGCCGGCCCGTAGACGAGACAGGTCCCGGACTCGCGCGGCGCACGAAGATGCTCGGCATGATTGAAGAACGGCTCGACACCCTCGGTGGCCGACGGCCGCTGCCCCGCCGCGTTCACCAACGCGACGGCTCCCATCAGCTCAGTGCGAAACACCGGATCGTCCTGGCAAGCGGCCAGCACCTGCTCGCGAAGATCCGCGACGGCGACCGGCCCGGAGCCGAATTTCGCCCCGAACTTGGCCCTGGCGATGCCCGCCAGCTGCCCCAGCCCCTTGTCGACCCGCCCGACCAAGGCGGTGGCCAGCAGTTTCGCCGCCTCAGAGGAAAACATCGCAACCGCGTCGATCAAGCCCCACCCCTAGTTCCCGGTACGCGCGAAACCACGCTAGCAGTGCGCGGTGTGCACGTCACCCCACGTCACACTCGCCGCGCCCCCAGGTACGCGAGGGCCACCCGCACAGACGTTGATTCCCTCACGGACCGCCGCCAGCCGCACCCACCGTCGAGGCGCCCAGCCCCTCGTGGATCTCGCGCGACAGCCGGTGGCGTTCGTCGAGCATCCCCGCGCGGCGCTCGGTTTCCCGCAACCGCACCGCTTGCCGCCGCAGGTAAGTGATCACCGCGGCGGTCACGGCGGCGACGGCGACCGGCACGATAGTCAGGTTCGGATCGAAGCCGGTCGAGAGCCGGTTCTACGAGAGCGGTCACCAGTGTGACCAGCACCAACGCCGGTCCGATCGGCAGCGTGCGCAGGCCGGTGACGAACAGCGGGACCGCGCACCACGCGAAGCTCGGCGTGGTCGAGGAAACGCACGATCGACGCGACCAGCAGCAGGAAGAACGCCGTGTGCATGGTCGCGGCCAGCCACCGCGCGGCCCGATCGGTCATCGCCACCCTCCGTGTTCCGGTCCGATATGGAGCCTGACCGGTGCGAACCCGGGCATCAGCCGATCGGATGACACGAGTGTCGGCCGTTCCGCGGCGCGAGGTGAGCCGGGACTCCGATCCGGTGGAGGCGGTCCCGGACGCACGATGAATCCGTCAAGCCGGACAAGCCGAGGAGCACCCGATGAAGAACTTCACCGCCAAGACCCGCATCGCCACCGTCGTCGGCGGACTCGCCGTGCTCGGAGCCGCCACGACCGGCGCACTGGCCGCCGACGCCGCCACCCCGGCCGCCGCTCAGGCCGCGCCGAAGGGACTGGTCCAGACCACGCACATGGCGATCGCTGCCGCGCAGAAGGCCGCGCGGGCCGCGCTCAACGCCGCCGAAAGGGCGGGCCGGAAGGTGTCGGTCGCGGTGGTCGACCGCGACGGCAACACCATCGTGACCCTGCGCGGCGACGGTGCGGGCCCGCAGTCGTACTCGTCGGCCGGGGAGAAGGCGTTCACGGCGGTTTCGTGGAACGCCAAGACCTCGGAGCTGACCGGCCGGCTGCAGCAGAACCCGGCCCTGAAGGACATCAAGGGCACCCTGTTCCGCGCCGGAGTGGTCCCGGTGAACGCGAACAACGCCCCGATCGCGGCGGTCGGCGTGGCCGGTGCGCCCCCAGGTGCGCAGGACGAGACCTTCGCCCAGGCGGGGGCGGACGCGCTCGGCAAGTAAGACCGCGGGTGAGCCCGGCCTAGGTTCGGTGGGCCTCGCCAGCTGCGGTGAGACCCACCGGACCCGGCGGCCAGAGCGATCAACCGGGTCCGGCGAGTAAGCCCAGCACGGTGCGGCTGCCCCGTCGGCCAAGCCACGACCGCAGCAGACGGTCAGCCGCCGAACCGGTTCACGTAGTCCTCCACGATCGGCCGTTCCGGTGCGATGATGTCGTCCGGAAGCCGGTCCAGCGCGAAGAACTCGTAGCCGGTGATCTCCGTGCCGTCCACGGTGACCTCGGCGTTCTCGACGGTCGCGGTGAACGCGGCGGTGACGTTGTGGACCTCGTCGCCGTGCGGATACCGGTAGAAGTACTCCGGTCCGGAGTAGACGCCGAACAGTTCCAGGTCCCGCACCGCCAGGCCGATTTCCTCCCGCACCTCGCGACGGCCCGCGTCCTCGTAGGACTCGCCGGGGTCGAGGAACCCGCCGGGCAGCCCCCAGTCCTGGCTTTCCCCGCGGAACACCAGGAGCAGCCTGCCGCGCTCGTCGGCGATCAGCACGGAGGTGCCAGGCAGGATCAGGGGGCGGGTGCCGACTAGTTCGCGCAGCTCGGCGATGTAGTTCATCAGCGGTCAGTACCTTCTCGGTCGGGTTCGGCTTCGTCGCGGGGACGGAAGGCGACGATCGGCAATTGCTGGACCATCCGGTGCCGGGCCGCGTCGGACCCGTCGTAGCGCCAGCCCAGCAGTGTGCTCAGCACAGGACGCAAAACCGGGCGCAGCAGCCGGTTTCGGCGTTCGTAGCCGGCGATCGCGTCGGCGGCTTCGGATTCGCCGAGGATCCGGTACGCGGGGACGAACTTCCGGCGGCCGATCGCGACCTCCGCCGCGGGGGCCGCCTGGATGTTGCGGTACCAGTCCGAGGACGGGCCCAATCCGGCGATGGCCAGCACTTCGCCGGATCGGGGACGGAGACCGATCACCTCCAGTACCGTCCGGTATCGGCGGCCGGATTTGCGGCCGAAGTGGGTCAGGCACAGGAAACGGTTGCCCAGCAACCATCCCAGGTCGCGGTCGTACAGCTTCGCCGGTGCCTTGAAGACCGTGCGTGCGATCGGTTTCACGGTCGGACTCCTTCCCTCGCCGAATGGTGCGGATTCGTGATGAGCGCGGTGGATTTCCCGGTCAACCTCCCGGCGGTCAATTCCGGGCAACCGGGCCAGTTCGAGCACAAGCCGCCGCAGGTAGAGCTGCGGTTCGTTGCCCGGGAGGAACCACCGTGCGCCGTTGCGGGCCGGCTGCTGTTCGCCGGCCACGACGGGACGCCACAGCCGCTCGTATCCCGCCGGGCCTTCGGCGATCGACGACGCGCGGTTCAGTTGATCGGCCAGCACGTCCGCGCCCGCGATCCGAGCGACGCACCCTGTCCGGCCAGCAACGACACCGCGTACGCCGCATCTCCGACCAGCGTGACCCGGCCCTTGCTCCACGTTGCCATCTCGATCAGGGCGACCTGGTCGTAGTAGATCTCCCCGGACCGCGGAGCGCCGCAACGCTTCCGGCACCATCCAGCCCAGCGAGCCGTAGGTGTCCGGCAGCGACTCCCGAAGGCGTCGGGCGAGCGGGATCGGGGGTGCGATGTACGGCGAAGGCGGCGACTGTTCCGGCTCGCGAGCCGGAGAAACCCATCTGCCTCACCGATGGTGTCGGTGAGGCAGAACCGTCCGTTTGCCACCGCATGGATCTCGGGCGAGGCGAACAGGAACGCCGCGGTGTGGAAGCCGAGGTAGCGCGGGAACCGGGATTCCTCGCCGAACACCGGCCGCCGGACCGTCGCATGGATCCCGTCGATGCCCACCAGCAGGTCGGCTTGGAGCACGGAACCATCCGAGAGGGTCGCTGCGACCCGGTCGCCGTGGTCCTCGACAGCGACTATCCCGCTGTCGCACCGAAGCTCGGCCGCCGTGGGCAGCGACGCGCGCAACGCCTGTTCGAGATCCGGCCGCAGGAAGCTCGGCAACCGGCCGCCGACGATGCGCGCGAACTGGCCGAAGTGAATCTCGGACCGGCACTTTCCTTGTGCGTCAAGGAGAATCGCTTCGGAAATCGGGTACGCCGCCTCCTTGACGGCGGGCAACGCTCCCATCGCTTCGGCCGCGTCGTAGCCGGGACCGAAGAAGTCGATCAGGCAGCCCCGCGGGCGCGGTCCAGACGCCCGCTCCACCAGCGTGACCTCGTTGCCCAGCGCCGGCAGCCGGTTCGCCGCGGCCAGTCCGGCGATGGCGGCGCCGCAGACCAGGATTCTCATCGCATTTCCCCTCCCTAAGGCAGCGTGACCAGCCCGCGCAGAACGGCAGTGACCGCCGCCGGGTCTCCGCCGGGAGCGAGGCCGCGGTGCAGCAGCAAGCCGTCGATGGTCGNCGATGGTCGCCACCAGCACCTCCGTGGTCGCCTCCGGATCGGGGACGCCGCGTTCGGCGAGCCAGCTGCTGACCTGCGCGCGGAACGCCAGGAGCAGCCCCCCGATCTGGTCCCGCAACTCGTCGTCGCGCCGCGCCGCCAGATACGCCTCGATGAACAGCACCGACAACGGGTCCACCCCGGTATACGGCTCGACCGACCCGAACAGCGCGGACACCAGGTCAGCCGGATTCTGCGTCGCGGCCAGCGCCGGTCCGACGCTCTCCAGCACCTCGCGCATCGCGTCCAGAACCGCCTCGCGCAGCAACGCCTGCAGCGACGGGAAGTGGTAGTGCACCACGCTCGGCGTCACCCCCGCCCGATCTGCCAGCACACGGGTGCTCACCGCTGCCCAGCCGCGTTCGGGCACCAGCTCCGTCGCCGCTGCCAGCAACCGTTGCCGCACGTCACGCCCCCGTGCCGCTGCCGGTGATTTCATCCGCACTTCTCCTGGTCGATCGTCCCGGGCAGTCGTTCAGGGCGATCGTCCTGTACGACTGCCCTGACAGTAGCGCGGTCTCCGGCGACGGGGAAGCGGGGAGATCCGCAACTCACCTGAACGCGGGAGACGGCGGCGATGTCCGGTCCCGTCCTCTAGCGTCGGAAGCGGCTCTTTCCACCCGTCCCGAAACCGACCGGCAATCCACCGTGCTCTCGTCGCTGTCCGCTGTGTCCATTCGGCGTCCGGCCCCACGAGTCGAGCGCATCGAAATCCTCGGCGGCCTGGTCGTCGCGCTCGCGCTGATCCCCGAGGCGATCTCGTTCTCCGTGATCGCCCGGGGTCGATCCGCGCGTGGGCCGGTGCGCGTCGTTCACCAGGGCGGCGGTGATCGCGTTCGCCGGCGGCCCTCCGGCGATGATCTCCGCGGCGCCACTGGCCGGGAAACGCGGGTTCGGCTATCTCGTCGCGACAGCGGTGCTGGGCGGGTTGTCCCAGATCGCGCTCGGCTCGCTGGGCGTGGCGAGGCTGATGCGGTTCGTGCCGCGCAGCGTGATGGTCGGGTTCGTGAACGCGCTGGCCGTACCGGGAATCCCGGACGTGCCGTTCACTCGGTCTGATCGCGTCGTACGCGCTGGTGGGGCTCAGGGAATCGCTGATGACCGCCAAACTGGTCGCCGACCTCGCCGACGCGCGTTCGAGCAAGACCCGGGAGGCGGTCGGCCAAGGGCCAGGCCATGATCAACGTCAAGGTCGCGGGCAGCTGGACGCGGCTGTCGACGTTCCTCGCCGGAGCGTTCCTGATGGTGCTGTGCCTGGTGTTCGGGCCGGTCGTGTCGCGGATCCCGATGGCGGCGCTGGTCGCGGCGATGGTGCTGGTCGCGTTCGACTGGCATTCGATCGCGCCCGTGACGCTGAAGCGGATGCCGGTCGGCGCTGGTCGCGGTGATGGCGGTGACCGTCGGCATCGTGGTGGCGACCGGCAGCCTCGCGATCGGGGTCGTGGCCGGGTCGATCACCGCGATGGTGATCTTCGCGCACCTGGTCGAGGCGACCCCGGTGCCGCGCTGTTTTTCGCGTCCAGCAACGACTTGGTCTACCAGTTCGACTACGCCGGCGACCCGCAGCGCGTGGTCGTCTACCTATCAGCCGCGCACATCTGGGACGTCTCGACCGTGGCCGCGCTCGACGCCATCGGGACGAAGTGCGAGGCGCGCGGGGAAGACCGTCGAGATCGTCGGCCTGACCAAACCACAGCGCGGCGATGCACGAAACGCTGTCCGTGGAGCTAGCGGGCAACAGCTGAGGTCAGACCGGCCGCCCGTTCCCGGAGCCGCGGCCGGACAGTGAAACCGCTCGGCTTCAGCGTCAGCGATTCCACGATCTTCAGCTCGTACGCCGGGTCCGCCTCGAAGTCGTAGCGCTGCAGCATGATCCCCAGCGCCAGTACTGCTTCGTGCAGCGCGAACTGGCGGCCGATGCACGCGCGTTCCCCGGTGCCGAACGGTTTGTACGCCTGAGCCGGGCGCTTCCGCACCGCCGCCGGCTCGAAACGGTCCGGATCGAATTTCTCCGGATCCGGGCCCCACACAGTCGGATCGCGGTGGAGCATCGGCAGCGGCACGATGATCGAATCACCCTTGCGCATCGGGTACTTTCCGCCCAGCACCAGGTCTTCGCGGGCTTCCCGCGAGTAGCCGGGCGCGGTCGGCCACAGCCGCATCGCCTCGTCGAGCACGCGGCGGACGTACCGAAGCTTCGCGACGTCGCCGAAGGCCGGTTCGCGATCACCCCACACCGCGTCGACTTCGGCGCGAGCCCTCGCCAGCAGTTCCGGATGGCGCGTCAGGTAGTACAGCGCGAACGACAGCGCGCCAGATGTCGTCTCGTGCCCCGCAACCACAAACGTGATGGCCTGATTGCGAATGTTCACCGGATCGAGCTGCTCCCCCGTCATCGGGTGCCCGTCGGTGAGCATCAGACCGAGCAGATCACGCCCTTCGCCGCCTTCCCGGCGGCGCGCCTCGATCACCTCGTCGACCAGGTTCGTCATGGTCGCGATGTCCGCCTGATTCTGCGCGGACGACCCGGCCAGCGCACGCCGCACGAACGGAAGCTTGACGTTGTCCACCTGCGCGAACCGCAACGCGCGGATCATCGCGGTGACGAACGGATGGGGTTCGGCCCGCTCGAACGACCCGAACCGGTAGCCGAACCCGGCGAGCCCGATCGTCTCAAGTGTCAGCCGGGTCATGTCGGCAGCGACGTCGACCGGACCGTCCGCGCGGTCCCACGTCGCAGTCAGCTCACCAGCGACTTCGAGCATCATCGAGTGGTACCGGCGCATCGCCTCGGCGGAGAACGCGGGTTGCAGAATGTCGTGCGCCAGCCGCCAGTTCGGCTCGCGCGTGTGCGCGGTGAACAGCCCGTCGCCGACGACCCCGCGCAACCGCTCGACGCCAAGACCGACGTGCTTGCCGAACCTCGTCTCGTCGTTCAGCTCGGTGACCAGGTCGATCCCGCTGGCGAACACGATCTCGAGACCGAAGAACTTGCGGGTGAAAATCGGCCCGAGCCCCGCGCCGGCTCGCATGGTGCTCTGCAGCGGCGTGCGCACATTGGTCCCGAGCAGGTCCCCGAGCACCGGCAACCGGCCCGGCCGGTGCGGAATCGCGGTGGTGTCCACAGTTCGCTCCCTACTGAACCCACATTCAATAAGGTCACCATCCCCCGCTACTGAACCGGTGTCAAGTAAGATGGGAGGATGCGGACGCGCCTGAGCACCGAACAGCGCCGCGAGCAGCTGCTGACCATCGGAGCAGGCCTGTTCGCGGGCCGCCCGTACGACGAGGTGTGGATCGAAGAGGTAGCCGAAATCGCCGGCGTCTCACGCGGTTTGCTGTACCACTACTTCCCCACCAAAAAGGACTTCTTCGCCGCGATCGTGCGCGGCCAGCGCGACCAGTTGCTGGCAATGAGCGAACCCGACCCGGCGCTGCCGGTAGCCGAGCAACTGCGCGCCGGGCTGGAGGTGTACCTGGAATTCGCCCGCACCCATCCCGACGGCTACCGCATCGTGCACCGCAGCGCAGGCGACGCGGACCGCGAAATCCGGGAAATCTGCGAGGCCGGAATGGCAGCGAACGCCGAACGCATCCTGTCCGCGGTGGGCTTGCTGCGCCCGGTGACCGCTACGACGCGCCTGGCAGTTCGGGGATGGCTTTCGTTTGTGGCGACGCTGATCCTGGACTGGCTGGACGAGCCGAAGATCAGCACACAAGAGCTGCGGGACCTTTGCGCTCGGACTCTCTTCGCAGCAGTCGACGTAGACCCCACCACGATCTAACCCGCGAGCGGTCCGTGAGGGCCACCCTCACCTCCCCTGATTCCCGCGCGGTTCCCCTCACTCGCCTCCCCCGGTCCCATCCGCCGCTAAACCGCCGCCCGCGAACCCCACCGCGACCACCCAGCCAAACCGCGCACCCCCACCACCAACGCCCACCCCTCAACACAGCCACCCAACCGCAGCCAACGCACCCAACCCATCAAGACTCCCACACCCCCACCACCCCGATACGAAGCCACAAACACGGCGCGGAGGTGCTTGTCAAGGCATCTTTCCCGCCTTGACAAGCACCTCCGCGCCGTAGTCACCCTCAAGCTTCGGGGTGGCCCCAACCAGAACCGCGGCACCGTCGCCGCCAGGCGACGAGCCCCGGGACGGAGAAATCAGATACTCACCACAATCTCATCCCCCGCCACCCGAACCGGAACCCCCCTCAACCCGACTCGCGCGTCAGCCGGATGCCGCCCAGTCAAGACATCGAACTCAAACCCATGCCAAGGACAAACAATATTCCGATCGGCCGGATGAAACGCGGGCCCGGCGCTCTTCCGATCCTCCCGTACCGGCTGGACGGTCCGGGGCATGATCTTCCCCTGGCAAACCGGCCCGCCCTGATGCGGGCACACGTTATGCCAAGCCCGCACCTCCCCGGCATGGAAGTAAAGCCCCACCTCCAGCCCGTCGACCTCCACCACGATCCGCCCGCGCGCCCGAAGATCCGCCAGCCCGGCCACAACGACTTCCCGCCGCACAGCACTCATTCGGCCCTCCGATACCAGATCGCCATGTCGAAAAGATTCACGTCCGCGGCATCCAGCAACGCGGTGACCAGAACCACTGTCTCGGTCGCAGTCAACGCGTCCTCGCGAATCGGCCAGGAAATCTTCCCCACCCGATCTGTCTTGGCGGAGAACAACCGAGCCGCCGCGTACAGCAGATCGGCGATTTCTTCGTCGGGGACGGCGGCGGCCCGGTCCGACGAGGCGATCTCAGCGGTCACCTCGCCCAGCCGGGACACCAGCGAACTCAGTTCGGAAGTCATCACGAAACCCCAGGACGCTCATGAAGCACGCTCTTCGCAGCAGGCTTCCGCCGGTCAGCAGGCAAGTTGAACACCCGAGCAGCATTCAGCCCAAGTATATTCCGCTTGGCCTGCTCGGACAAAAACGGCAGCCGGGTAATAGTAGACGGCGCGTCCCAATCCCAATGCGGCCAGTCCGAAGAATACAACAACTGAGTCTCCGCGTTGAACGCCTTCATCCCCGCCTCAAGCAGCTCCATGCTCGTCCGCTCCATCGGCTGACTCGTATACCACATATCCTTCATGTACTCGCTGGGCAACCGAGTCAACCCGGGAGCCTCGCTGGGCCGCATCAACACCTCGTGGTCAAGCCGCTGC
The DNA here is from genome assembly GCF_001651785.1 of Amycolatopsis sp. M39. Lineage (NCBI taxonomy): Bacteria > Bacillati > Actinomycetota > Actinomycetes > Pseudonocardiales > Pseudonocardiaceae > Amycolatopsis > Amycolatopsis sp. M39. Next base: position 374,241 of record NZ_LWSF01000005.1, on the reverse strand, counting down.
ATGAGGAACGGGATCCAAGCCAGCCCGCTCTCCACCCACACCATCTTCAGCCGGGGAAACCGCTCCGGCATCGCATTGATGATCCAGTTGGTCACATGAATCTGGTTGTAATGCGTAAACGACAACGCGTGCATCGACAGAAACCGGTTCAGCTGAGCGAAGGACGGATCGCCCCAGTGGTATCCGGAATGGAAGGCAAGCGGCTTCCCGCTGTCCTCAATCAGCTTGTACAACCGGGTATAGACATCCGAGTGCACCGGATTATTGCGCGTAGAACACACCGTATACCCGATGATCCCGTCATCGTCGGCATACTTCTCGACCAGCTCCTCGCAGACCTCCGGCGTGTTGTAGGGCAGATACACCATCCCCTTGAGCCGATCGTCCTGCGGCAGAACGACTTCCGTCAGCCACCGGTTGAACGCCCGCCCGAGCACGACCTCGATCTCGTCCTGCGGATGCATGCCCAGCAGCAACATCGCGCTGGGGAACACCACCTGGTAATCCAGCCCCATCGCATCCATGCCGCGCCGGGCAGCGGCGACGAACGGATGCCCGGACACCCCGTCGAGCGGTTCCTTGCGACCCTGATGCCCGATCCGCCCGCCGACGCTCTGCTGCGACATCCCCGGCTGGATGTTCAGCAACGCGTTGTTGCCCGCGAACTTGCCGAACTGGTCCATGCCGATCTGACGCCACACATCGTTGTCGATGAGTTCCAGCACCTCACCCCAGAAATGGTCTTCCGAGACGTGCGCGTCGATATCGACGATGAAGTAGTCGTCGTACTCGCGCTCGGCCTGCTTGGTCGCGTGGGCGAGAACGTCGCGGGTGTCGGTGCGCCCGCCGATCTCGGCGAGTTCCCGGATCCGCGGCCCGTCGGAACGAGGACTGGAGAAATCGGGCACGGATTCTTCCCTTCGTCCGGCGTCAGCGGGGCGCGACGGCGGCATCGGTCATCGTGGTCAGGTAGTCGTCGCCGGCGGGGACCGCGTTCTCGTGCGGGATGACGACGGCGCGGTCCGGACTGACCGCGAAAGTGTGTTCCTCGCCCGCGGCCGGGACGGATTCCGCGGACAACTCCGCCGTTTCGGTGCGCACGCGCATCGGGAGTCCGTCCGCCCGGACGAGGAGGTTGACGGCGCTGCCGAGATAAGTGGTGCGCTCGACAGTGCCACGGAATCGCCCTGCACCAGAACCGTCCGGAGACAGCCGGGCATGCGCCGCGCGGAACGCGATGTCGGCGCGGTCCCCGATGGAAACCTCGCCGGTCGCGATCCCGGAAAAGACCAGCGAGGTGTCGTCAACGCGCACGTCGGCGGTCTTCCCGTGCACGCCGGTGACCGTCCCGGGCAGGATGTTCTGGAAGCCCATGAAATCCGCGACATACGCCGAATTCGGGCGGTCGTACAGGTCGCTCGGCGTCCCGGACTGGACGATGACGCCCTCGCTCATCACGATGATCCGGTCGGACAGCGTGATCGCTTCCTCCTGGTCGTGCGTCACGTAGACCGACGTCGTCTCGAACCGGTTGTGCAGCGAGCGCACCTGCTGGCCCATCTGGTACCGCAGTTTGCTGTCCAAATTGGACAGCGGCTCGTCGTAGAAGATGATCCCCGGCCGGGCGGCCAGCGCACGGGCAAGCGCCACGCGCTGCTGCTGACCGCCCGACAAGGCGGTGACCGAGCGCTTCCCGAGATCCGAAAGACCGACCGCGTCGAGCATTTCCCGCACCCGTTGCGCCCGCTCCCGGCCGGGCATCCGGGCGACCTTCAGCGGATACGCGACGTTGTCGGTGACACTCAGGTGCGGCCACAGCGCATAGCTCTGGAACACCATGCCGACCTGGCGTTTGTCCGCGGGCACGAACGTGCGGCGCGCGGTGTCGACCACGACCCGCTCGCCCATGACGATCCGGCCCGCGCTCGGCCGTTCCAGCCCGGCCAGGCAGCGCAACGTCGTGGTCTTGCCGCAGCCCGAGGGGCCGAGCAGCGTCACGAACTGCCCCGACTCGATCGTCAGGTCCATTTCGTGCAGCGCCGCCTTCGCGCCGTACTTCTTGGTGAGTCCGGATACCTGGACCTCGGTCATCGTGACCTGCGCTTTCTCTTCGGCCGGGAGGCGAGGTGCTACTTCGTGAACGCCTGGGTGATGAAGTCGAAGTACGGCTTGTTGAACGCGGGGTCGGGGTTCGAGAACGGCAGCCGCGGCAGCTTGTCGAGCGAGGGCAGTCCGGGCGGGCCGGGCGCGGCCGGTGTGCGGCCGTAGGAGTTGTCCTTCTCCGCCAAGGCTTTCTGGCCTTCCGGCGAGTACAGCCAGTTGACGTAGAGCTGCGCGGCCTCGGAATGCGGCGCGTCCTTGATCAGGCACAGTGCCGAACGCGCCATGTAGTTTCCGCCGTCCTCCAGCGGGAACACCATGTCGATCGGCGCGCCCTTCTGCTTCTGCGCCTCGAAGTAGCCCTGGTACACGGCGATGCCGACCGGGAACCGGCCGCTGGCGACGTCGGTGGGCACCATCGGCTCGGACTGCGAGATCTGCAGGTCCTGCGCGGCCAGCTGCTCCAGGTAGGAGCGGCCCCATTTCTTCTCGTTCTCGGGCAGCATCAGCGATTCGAGGATGTACCGGATGCCGCCGGGCACGGTCATGTCGCCGACCGCGATCTTGCCTTTCCACTTCGGGTCGAGCAGGTCGTGCCAGTTCTTCGGCGCGTCCTGCTTCTGCACCTGGTCGGTGTTGTAGACGAACCCGAAGTAGCGCAACGCGAAGTAGGTGAGCCTGCCGTCGTTGTCGGTCGGGACCTTGAACCCGGGGTCGGCCGTGCGCACATCCGCGGGCGTGCAGATGTTCGGCTTCGCCGCCGCCTGCGGGGATTCGCCGCCGACGTAGATGTCCGCGATCCGGTTCCCGCTCTGCGCCTCGGTGTCGAGCTTGGTGAGGATCTGCGCGTCCGCCTGGTCCTGCGGGAGCAGCTTGATCCCGGGGAAGCGTTTGGTGAACACGTCGTTCATCGCCTGGTTCGCGGTCACCCCGGGCCCGTACAGCACGAGCTGGGTGTGGTTGGCCGCGAACGCCTTGTCGTACAGCTCGTTCAGGTACTTGTTGGCCGCGGCGGAGGCACCGGGGACCTCGATCGGCGTGCTCGATTTGGTCGCGCCCGCGGACGCGCAGGCGGCGAGCGAGGCGAGCAGGCCTGCGGTGAGCGCGAGCGCCGGCGCGCGCAGTTTCGTGCGGGAGAACTTCATTGTTCTTCCTCTCTGGTCAGGGGGTGAGCCGGGAGAGCGGACCTGCGGAACGGTCGCGGCCGAGGATCCGGCCGCCGAGCTTGACCGACAGCGCGGCGAGCGCGAGGACGGCGAACGCGGCGAGCAGGATGATCATGAACAGCGCCGCGCCGCGGGACATCTCGCCGGTGAGGAACTGCTGGAACGCCGTCAGCGACACGGGTTCCAGGCCGGGCGGGGCGAGCAGCATCGGCACGGCGAGGTTGCCCGAGATGAACAGCGCGGAGAGGAACCAGCCGGCCAGGAAGCTCGGGATGACCAGGCGCAGCACGATGGTCACCAGCACCCGTCCCGCGCTCGCGCCGGACATCCGGCCGGCTTCCTCCAGTTCGGGCGACAGCTGGGCGAGCGCGCCCTCGGCGATCCGGCTGGACACCGGGATCGTGGCGACGACCAGCACGAGCGTCATCAGGAACGCCGAACCGTAGAGCCCGCGGAACGCCGGGAGGTAGAGCACGGCGAACATGTAGGCGAGACCGAGCACGACGCCGGGCAGCGCCCACGGAATCCAGACGGCGAACGAGGTGTAGCCGCGCAGGAATCCCCGGCACCGCGCGGTGACGTACGTCGTCAGCAGCGCGATCGAGATCGAGCCGAAGCCGCCGATGACCGCGAGCCACGCGGTGAGCGCCAGGCTCGAGCTGAACTGCGGGTCGGTGAGCATCGTGACGTAGTTGTCCAGGGTCAGCCCGGTGCTCATCACCCCGAAGATCGGCTGGAGGCTGCCGAGCACCATCGCGAACAGCGGCAGCAGGAAGTTCAGCAGCACCACCACGACGATCAGCGCGGACAGCACCCACCGGATCGGGCCCAGCTCCTGCGGATCGCGCCGCGACGTCTTGCCGGTAAGCGTGGTGAAGCTGCGGCCGCGCAGCATCCAGCGCTGCGCCAGGAACAGCAGCAGCACCAGCAGGATCAGCACGAGCGACAGCGCGAACGCCTTGGTGTACTCGGCGGGCGCCTCGTCCCGGACGTAGTGATAGATCTGCGTCGAGAAGACGTAGATGCCCGCCTGCCTGCCGATCAGCTGCGGTCCGTCGAACGACTGGAAAACCAGCACTGCGATCAGCAGGGCCGCGCCGGTGATCGCCGGGCCGACCGAGGGAATGGTGATGGTGAAGAACGTCCGCACCGTGCCCGCGCCGCTGATCGCCGCGGCCTCGTCGAGCGATTGGTCCCGGTTCTTGAACGCGCCGAGCAGCAGCAGGTAGGCGAACGGCAGGTAGCCGAGCGAAGTCAGCAGGATCAGCCCGCCCCAGCCCTGGATGTCGATCAGCGGGCCGTGCGCGCCCAGCTCCCGGCCGAACTGGTTGAGCAGGCCGTTCTGCGCGTTGCCGAGCATGATCCAGCCGAGGGTGTGAAACAGCGGCGGGACGAACAGGTTGATCACCATGATCGGCGTGAGCAGCTTGCGGCCGGGCACGTTCGTGTTGGCCGCGATCCAGGCGAACAGCCCGCCGCCTGCCACCGAGATCGTGCCGCACACGACGACCAGGACGATCGAGTTCCACAGCGTGTGCCACGTTTCCGGGGCCGCGAACGCGGCGAGCAGGCCGCTCATCGTGAACGGCATGTTGTCCGAGGGCAGCCCGTCGCGGAAGGCGCCGAGCACGATCATCGCGACCGGATAGACGAAAATCAGCGTGAGCCCGGCGAGCAGGGTCGCTTTGAGCACACCGCCGGTCACCGAGCGGCGCATCGAGGCCCGCCGGTCGTGCTCGAATAGGCGCTCGGTCACTGCACCGTTCCTTCCTGCGAGCGATCGGTTACCCGCCGCGGGGACGGACCGCTCCGTCCTGCCGGTTAGCGTAAGAACTCGGGTGCGGCGGCTCATCGAGCGGCTCTCCGAAGTCCTCCCGGTTTCCTCCGACACGGTGTCGGAGGAAACCGCTGATCAGATCAGGGCGGCGAGCACCGCGTCGTTTTCTTCGGGCAGCCCGATCGTCACGCGCGCCCCGCCCGCCTTCGGGAACGGCCGCGCGAGCACGCCGCGAGCCGCCAACCGGGACAACAGCTCGGCCGCGTCTCCCGGCAGGAAAAGGAAATTCGCCTGACTCGGCACGAACGCGACGTTCGCCGCGGTCAGCGCGGCCTCGACCCGCGCGCGCTCGGAGACGATGACGGCGGTTCGTTCCTTCGCCACAGCCAATCCTTCCGCGCCCAGCGCCGCGATGACCGCCGCCTCGGCCACGCTGTTGAGCGCGAACCCGACGGACGTGCGGCGCAGCGCTTCCGCGATCCGCGGTGCGGCAGCGGCATAACCGACCCGAATGCCCGCCAAACCGTGCGCTTTGGACAGTGTCCGCAGCAGCACGAGATTCTCGAACTCGTCGAGCAATCCGGCAGTCGCGTCCACTGGTTCGGCAGACACGAACTCGCGGTACGCCTCGTCGACAACAACCAGCACGCGCGCCGGGACGCTTTTCAGGAAGTCGCGGATATCCTCGACACCGCGCAGCCCGCCCGTCGGGTTGTTGGGATTGCAGAGGTAGACAATGCGGGTTTCCGGGCCGACCGCGGCGAGCATCGCGTCGAGATCCATCGCGCCGTTCTCGTCGAGACCGACCTCTGTGGACTCAGCGCCGGCGAGCGAAAGCGCCGCCGCATACGCCTCGAAGGACGGCATCGGGCGCACACCGTGCACGCCGGGTTCGCAGACCAGGCGGGCGAGCGCGTGCAGCAGCGTGCCGGATCCGTTGTCGATCGCGATGCGGCCGGCGTCCAGACCCATCGCCTCGGCGACAGCGGCACGTGCCGCGGCACGGTGGTAATCGGGATAGCGATGGGCATTCCGGGCCGCTTCGGTCATCGCGGCGACGATGACGTCGGCGGGAGCCCACGGCATTTCGTTCTGGGACAAGCGGATCGGCGGCGGCGCACCGCGAGACGAGCGATCGGGGGCGGCGAGCACGCGGTCGACCACACTGCGGAGCTCCAGCAGCATGCATCCTCCTCAAGCCGGACGATTAACTGTAATGAATATACATAATTCTGAGCGCGTGTACATCCATCAGTTCTCCGGCTTGCGAGATCAGGAAGGCCGGGCCGCCACCGCGGGACGGCGATGCCGCGAAATCGCCGACTCGGCCAGCTCGTGGTCGCGCTTCATGACCGCCTCGGCGAAGTCGAGGTGCGTCCGCAACCGCTCCCGCGTGGTCGGCGCGGTGACGCCTTCGAGCCGCGCGGCGATGATGTAGTCGACGAGATTCGTGTACAGGCTGCGCAAAAGCTCGTTCGGCGACACCTGCGCGATCCGCGCGTGCAGCGCCCAGATCGCCGTCGGCGCTTCGGCGGAATCCCAGGCCGCCTTCAACGTGTCGGCACACGCCGAGATATCAGCGATGTCCTCGTCGCTCGCGTTCTCGACCGCGTCGTGCAGCACCGAACCGTCGAGCGCGTCCAGGACGCGCAGGCAGTTCTCCACGGTCGCCTTTCCTTCGCGCAGCTGGAGCAGCTGATCGCTCAGGTGCGTGAACGGCGAGCGCGTCGCGACGAAGATCCCGCCGCCCGGGCCCGGCTTCGCATCGACGATGCCGCGGGCGCGCAGCAACTGGATCGCCTCGCTCAACGTCGCCGGAGCGACCCCGAAGCGCGCCATCAGCTCCTGACGGCGCCCGACGAAATGCCCGGCACTCCAGCCCTCCGAGACGATTTCGTCCTCAAGCGCGCGAGCGACCTGGACGGCGGCGGCGGTGTTCGTGATCTGCGGCAAGGGTCCTCCGAAGTACTCAGTCCGGTGACGTCGCCGACGCGGGTCACGCGTAGTGACAGATTAGAGGCGCACCGGAACCTCGCACACCCGGCATCGTCTATATTGATTGTAGACATTAGACCCATGCGTCACCAGTGCGGCACGCACCGTTGCCCAAGGAGCCCCGATGCCGGTTTCCGCCCTCGTCCCCGCCGCCCTTCGACCGGAGCTGGTCGCACTCCGCCGCACCCTCCACGCCCACCCCGAAGCGGGGTTCGCCCTCCCCCGAACCCAGCGGGCCGTCCTGACCGCAATGGCCCCGCTGGGCTTGGAAGTGACCCCCGGCCCACCCGACTTCACCTCAATCGTCGCCGTACTGCACGGCGCACGACCCGGCCCCGCGGTCCTCTTGCGCGCGGACATGGACGCGCTGCGCGTCACCGAGGAAACCGGGCTGCCGTTCGCATCTCAGACGCCCGGGTTGATGCACGCGTGCGGCCACGACCTGCACACAGCCGCACTAGTCGGTGCGGCGAAGCTTTTGAGCGCCCGCCGAGACGAGATCGCAGGCTCAGTGGTGTTCATGTTCGAACCAGGCGAAGAAGCCGGCGGCGGCGCACAACGACTGATCGACGAGGGAATCCTTTCCGGCGTCGAGGCGGCATACGGCATCCACGTCCTGCCCGGCCGCTCCGGCGTGTTCACGACCCGCCCCGGCTCGGTCATGGCCGGGGCCAGCAGCCTGACCGTGCGCGTGCTAGGACGCAGCGGCCACGGCTCGCGACCGCATCAGGCGGTGGACCCAGTCCCCGCCGCAGCACAGATCATCTCGGCACTGCACACCTACGTCACCCGGCGGTTCCCGGTATTCGACCCAGTTGTGCTGTCAGTGACCAAAATGCAGGCAAGCGACATCATCAACGCCATCCCCGACGAGGCAACGCTAGCCGCGACGATCCGCGCACTGTCGGCGGAGAGCGTGGAAATCCTGGCCCGCGAACTGCCGTCACTGGCGAACGGAATCGCGTCGGCCTTCGGCTGCCGAGCAGAGACAGAGTTCCGGTCGGTCTACCCAGTCACCTCAAACGACCCGAAGGCAGCAGCACACGCGCTAACCGTGCTAGGCGACCTGTTCGGCACGGAACGAGCTGTGCCACTGGAGCACCCGATAATGGCGTCGGAAAGTTTTTCCGCTGTACTGAACGAGGTCCCCGGCGCCTTCATCTTCCTCGGCACCACACCGGAAGGGATCGACCCCGGCACAGCGGAAATGAACCACTCCCCCCGCGCAACCTTCGACGACAGCGTGCTGTCCGACCAGTCAGCAGCACTAGCAGCACTCGCCCTCAGCCACGTACGTGAGGGCCGCCCTGAGGAACTCTGATTCCCTCAGGGCGGCCCTCACGACCAACAACCGAACCGCAGCCGCTGCACCCGCTATCGAGGCACCCTCCCCCGCACCCCGCTACGAAGCCTCCCTGCGGGACACTCGGGCTTCGGGGTGCCCCAGCCCCGATCGGGCCAATGTCGCCGCCAGGCGACGAGCCGACCCCTCAATGCTTCTCGTGAATCAACGGCCAAGGCGAAGGAAACACATCCACCGGCACCTTCACCACCGCAGGCCGCCGAGCCGCGATCGCCGCACCCACGTGCTTCTCCACCGCCCCGGCATCCTCCGCCAGCGCGAAGTCCAACCCAAACGCCCGGGTAAGCAACTCGAAATCGGGATTGGTCAAATCAGACCCGATAAACCGGCCACCATAAGTATCCCGCTGAATCCGCCACACGTTCCCAAACCGGGAGTCCTCGAACAACACCGTCACCAGCGGAATCCCGTACTTCCTGGCCGTGGCGAACTCCTGCAGAGACCACCCGATCCCGCCGTCCCCGGTCACCGCGACCACCGGCCGCCCGCCCGACCCCACCGCGGCCCCCAGCGCAGTAGGCATCGCATACCCCAGCGTCCCCTGATACCCCGGCCACACGTAGGACCGCGGCGCCTGCACAGGAAACCCATACGTCGACACATACCCGATCTGCGTCAACTCGTTGACGAAAACCCCGTCCTCGGGCAACGCGGCCCGGATCGCGTCCACGAACTCCATCTGCGGCCCAACCTGCTTCCGAATCCGCGCCGCACAGTCCTCGCGCAACCGGACCAGCTCGGCACCCCAGGCAGTACGGGGCGAGAGCCGCTCGACCACCGCCTCCAACACCGCCACGGCATCAGCGTTGACCGCAAGATCCGGACGTCGCGGCGCACGAAGGTCAGCCGCATCGATATTCACCAACGCGAGCCGGGCGTCACCGATATTCAGCTGCTGCCCAAACGGCGTCAAAAACCGGCTGCCAAAAGAAACCACGAGGTCAGCAGTAGCGCGCACCTCCCACAAAGCGAACGCAGGCAACGCATGCGGATCCCGGGCATCGATCGCCCCGCGCCCGTTCTCGCTCATCACCACCGGCGCGTCCAGCAGCTCGGCAAGCCGAGCCAGCAGCTTGAACGCCCGCGGATCCCGCATCCCCCCGCCGACATGGATCACCGGCCGCGCAGAAGCCGCCAGCAGCCGCACGAGGTCGGCGACCTCCCGCTCCGGAGCCTCCGGCTCCCGCACTCCGAACGGCTCCCCCGGCGTGAGATCCGCGACCGTGTGCAGAAGATCCGGCCCCAGTTCCAGCGCGACCGGCCGAGGCCGCCCGGTCCGCATCTGCCGGAACCCCTCGTGCACCAGATCCGGGATCTCCTCGACCCGCTTGGGCCGCGCCGACCACTTGGTCAGCCCCTGAACCGTGTCCGTCTGCCGGGGAATCTCATGCAGCGCCCCGAGCCCGGCCCCGACGAGCGGCGACGGGATCGTCCCCGCCAGCAGCATCACCTGCGACGAACAGGCATACGCCGTCGCCATCCCCGCACCAGCGTTCAGCACGCCCGGGCCCGGCACCACCATCGCCACCCCCGGCCGCCCGGACGCGCGGTAGTAGCCGTCCGCCATGTAGCTGGTCGCCTGCTCGTGCCGGGGGACGACCAGTTCCAGCTCGTCGCGCTTGCGGTACATGCCGTCGGTGAGCCCGTCCAGCTGGACCCCGGGAATGCCGAAGACCGTGTCGGCGCCCTCGCTGATGAGCGCCCTGGCGAGCGCGTCACCGCCTGTCATCTGTGCCATGCGGATCCCTCTCGTCAAATGTCTATAATGAATATAGATCAAATCTCCGGCAGCTGGCAACGGAAGAGGCGAGCATGACTCTCGAAGGACAGGTGCAGGCCTACGCCGACCGGCTCGGGCGGCCGATCATCGTGTTCGACGCCGACTTCACGGTGATCGCGTTCAGCGTGCACGACCAGGACGTCGACCACGCCCGGCTGGCGATCATCTTGTCCCACAAAGGATCTTCGCGCGCCCGGGAGTCCATCCGGGACTACCGGGTCGGCCAGGCGCGGGACCCGGTCCGGATTCCGCCGCTCGAGGGCGGGCAGTCCCGGCTCGTCGCACCGGTCCGGCACGAGGGGCGGCTCGTCGGCTACCTCTCCTCGACAATCCCCGAGGACGACGAATCCGCCTACGCGGACGACGACGAACTGCGCGAGCGCCGGGCGCAGATCGGATTGCTGCTGGCGGCGATGGCACTGGGCAACCGGGAGGACGAGGACCGCGCGCGACGCCTGCTCGCCGCGCTGCTCGAAGGCAACGACGGCCAGCGCGTCCGGGCCGCCGACGAACTGCTCACGAGCGGCCTGCTCTCCCCCGTCCCGCACTACACGGTCATCTCGATCGCGACCCCGCCGCGCGCCGAGCCCAGTTCGGCGACGCTCCGGCTCGTGCTGGACCGGGCGCTGTCGAGCATCCCGGTCTTCCCCACCTTGAAAGCCGTCGGCGCGGTGCTCGGCAGCGAAGCCGTCTTGCTGGTGCCCTACGAAATCGACACCGAGCGACTGTCGGCCCTCCTCGCACAGCCCGCCTTTTCCGGTCTGCACGCCGGGGCCGGCGGAGCGCACGCGCCGCTGTCCGGCGTGCACCGGTCGCTGCGGGAAGCGCGGATCGCCTTGCGCGGCGGCGACGCCGGCCGCGTGGCCCGCTGGCCGGAGCTGGGATTGGACCGGCTGCTGTTGCAGCTGCCCCTCGAAGACCTCGCTCTCGCAGATCTCCCCGACGCCGTACGGCGGCTGCTCGACGCGCAGTCCGGCCCGGATCTCGCGCAAACCCTGGAGACCTACCTCGACTGCGGTTGCGACGCCCAACGCACCGCGCTGACCCTGCACGTCCACCGCAGCACCCTCTACTACCGGCTGGATCGCGTGCGCGCGGTCGCCGACGTCGATCTCGCCGACGGGAAGGTCCGCCGCGAACTCCACACCGGACTGCGGGTCGCGACGCTCGCCGGTCTTCGCTAGCCGCACCTAGCCGCACCGCTCACAATTGACTATATTCAATGTGAACTTTTACCGGAAGGGTCCCGCATGAACGCACTGCTGACCACCGTCTCGGTCGCCGACGACCGCGGGCGGCCGATCCTGGACGCCGCGACCCGGGAAGTCGTCGGCCACGCACCGGTGCACACGGTCGACCAGCTCAACGCTGCGATCGCCGCGGCCGCCACAGCACAACCGTCCTGGGCCGCGCTCGGACACGCTGAACGGTCGCGCATCCTGCACGTCATCGCGGACGACATCGACGCGCACGCCGAAGAACTCGGCCAGATCATCACTGCCGAGCAAGGCAAGGCTGGTGGCGCCGGTGAGGCACACGGTGCCGCGCACTGGCTCCGGTCCGCGGCGGACACGGTGCTCGAACCGCAGTCGCTGCCGGACGGTGCGGAGCAGCACTACGTCCCGCTCGGCGTCGTCGCGTCGATCGGCCCGTGGAACTTCCCGGTGATGATCGCGGTGTGGCACGTCGCGCCGGCGTTGCGCATGGGTAATACGGTGGTGCTGAAACCCTCCGAGAACACGCCGCTGAGCGTGCTCGCGCTCGCGGAGATCTTCCGCCGCCACCTCCCCGCGGACGTGCTGACCGCGGTTTCCGGAGATCGCGAAGTCGGTGCCGCGCTGGCCGCGCATCCGCGGATCGCCAAGATCGTGTTCACCGGTTCGACCGCGACCGGTCGCCGGATTGTCGAGAGCTCGGCGGGCAACCTCGCCCGGCTCACCTTGGAGCTGGGCGGGAACGACGCGGCGATCGTGCTGCCCGGCACGGACGTGGCCGCCGTCGCGGACAAGCTGTTCTGGGCGGCTTTCATGAACACCGGCCAGGTGTGCGCCGCGCTCAAACGGCTCTACGTGCACGAGTCGATCTACGACGACGTCGTCTCCGCGCTGGCCGAACGCGCGGAAAAGGCGCCGATGGGGCCGGGGCAGGACAAGGCGAACCGGCTCGGGCCGGTGCAGAATCCCGCGCAGTTCGAGATCGTCTCCCGGCTGGTGGAGCAAGCCCGGGCGCACGGGGCCCGCATCGTCACCGGCGGGACGCCAGCGACGGAACTGGGACCGCTGTTCTACCGGCCGACGATCATCGCGGACGTCGAGGACGGTGCCGCGGTGGTCGACGAGGAACAGTTCGGACCGGTGCTGCCGGTGATCCGGTACTCCGAAGTGGACGACGCGGTGCGCCGGGCCAACGGCACCGACCAGGGGCTGGGCGCTTCGGTGTGGGGTGCGGACGCGGACGCGGTCGACGCGGTGGCGCAGCGGATGGAGGCGGGCACCGTCTGGATCAACCAGCACGGCGGAGTCGACCCGGCGATCCCCTTCGGCGGGACGAAGTCGTCGGGCTACGGGCTGGAGTTCGGCGTCGAAGGCTTGAAAGCCATGGCCGCCAGCAAAATCATCCGCCGCTGAGGTGCGTGAAGGCTCCTTGCGGGAATCTGAGTCCCGCAAGGAGCCCCCTTCACGGACTTGATCAGCCGCCGCGGAGGCGTTCCCAGAGGCGGGCGGCGAACTCCGGGGCGGGTGGAGCGCCTCGCCACACCACCGTCTGGTCTTGACGTACCAAGGTGATCGGCTGCTGGTACTCGGCGGGCAAAGCGTCGGCCTCGATCGAGGCGAACGGGATGCCCCGGCACTCCGCCTCACCGGCCAGCACCGAGAGATCAACGCCGTGAGCGGTAACCGCGGTATAGCCGGGCGAGAAATGGTCGTACAGCGAAGATCCGTCCGCCAGCGTGAAATGCGGGGCTCGGCAACCGGGCACAGTGGACGGGGTGTAGGCGCCCATCGTGTAGCCGGGCGCTTCCTCGCCGTCGTAGGCGATGATCGGGGAATCGTGGTACGCGTACCCGTAATTCAACCCCGCGGCGGCGAACTGCGGTTCGTTCAGGTCCCGTACGACGGCGCCGAACGACGAACGTGCGGCCTCTCCGGCCGGGGTGTCGTCTTCGAGTTCGGCCGGAAGCCCCGGCCGCGCAAGTTTCCGCTGGTGGTTCATCGCGAAGTGCGACACCTGTTCGGTAATCGGCCGTCGCTCGGCTTCGTAGGCGTCCAGGATCCCTTCCCCGGCCCAGCCGGCGAGATGCGCGCCGAGCAGCCAGGTCAGGTTGAGCACGTCCGCGATGCCCGCGTTCATCCCGAATCCGGCGAACGGCACCCACAGGTGCGAAGCGTCCCCGGCGAGGAACACCCGCCGGTCGCGGAACCGGTCGGCGAGCAGACGGCGGGCCACCCAGTCCTCTTTGGACACCACGTCGTACTCGAACGACTCGTCCACACCGAGGATCGCGCGGATCGCTTCGTCTCGATCGACCGCCTCGTCCGCCGAGGAAAGGTAGGTGTGCACGAGGAAGGTTTCCGTGCCGTCGATCGCGTACACATGCCCGACGCGGCGCGCGTTGAACGTGTAGTAGCCCCACGCCCGCGGTTCGTCGGCGGACATCAGCGAGTACAGCTCCGGCGCGCGAATGCAGGTCGACTGCACGTGCTGGAGCACCGGATCGCCGCTGAGCTTCGCGCCGATCTGCTTGCGTACCGCCGAGCGCCCGCCGTCCGCGCCGATGAAGTACCGAGCGCGCAGAGTGCGTTCGCCCGATCCGTCGGACACTACCGCCGAGACGGACGACGAGTCCTGCTCGACCGAATGGAACCTGGTCCGGTTGAGCAGTGTCACGCCGGGTGCGGCAGCGGCGTTGCGGGCGAGGATCGGTTCCAGGAACGTCTGGTTGATCCGGTGCGGCGGTTCCGGCGTCGCCCAGCTCGTGTCGGGGCCGAGGCGGGAGGTGTACCGCTCTCCGCTCGCCGGGATCGGGATGCGCGACAGTTCCCGTCCGGTCAGCGAGGTCCGGAACGCGACGTCCTGCGGGTAGTCGCGCGGCAGTCCGGCAGCGCGCACCTGGTCCGCGATCCCGAGCCGCCGGAAGCTTTCCATGGTGCGCGAGGCGACGTGGTTGCACTTGACGTTCGGCGGTTCCAGGAACTCCCGTTCCTCGACGACGGTCACCGGCACGCCGCGGCTGCTCAGGTCCAAAGCGGCGACCAGCCCGACCGGACCCGCGCCGGCGATGAGGACGTCTGCGTCCATGGTTTCTCCGTTCAGCACGGCATTCCTTGCGCCACCACGCCAAGGTGCTCAGTCATCAGCCGGCGGGCAGCATCCTCGTCACGGTCCTCAATGGCCTGAAGGATGCGGCGGTGCGCATCGACGGCGCGGGACGCCCGTTCGGCGTTGGTGTGCACGGCGTACACGCTCTCCCGGGGACGGTTCAAAGCACCGACCGACGCGGCGATGGCGGGATTCCCGCTGAGCAAGCCGAGCCGGGAGTGGAATTCCAGCGACAGCGGGTTGTAGCGGCTGGCGTCGTGGACGTGTTTCTCCGATTCCTCGACCAGCGCCCGCAGTTGCGCGATCTGATCGTCGGCCGCGGCACGAGCGGCGAGCGCGGCTGCCGCGGGTTCGACCGCGTGCTGCGCTTCCAGCAGCTGTTCGGTTCGCATCCCGTGCAAATGCAGCTGGATGGACAGCGAATCGGCGATCCGGCCGATGTCCGCTTCGGCCTCTTCCGCCGTGTTGAGTTCGCGGTATTCGCCGGACCAGTACAGCAACGGCTGCCCGGTTCCGCCGCCCGCGGAAACGACTTCGCCGACGAGGATGATGTGGTCGCCGCCGCCGAGCATCGTGTGCACGGTGCAGTCGAACCAGCTCAGCGCGCCGGTGACGACGGGCGCACCGGTGGCCTCGGTGTGCGTCTCGACCTCGTCGAACCGTTCCTTGCTCCGGCCGCGCCCACGTCGGGCGAAACACGCGGAGACGTCCTGTTGATGGCGACCGAGCACGTTGATCGCGAAGACCCCGCTCGCGCGGATCTCGCCGAGGATCGGACTGTGCGAATTGATCGAGACCGTGACCAGAAGCGGGTTCAGCGAAAGGGAAACGAACGAGGTCGCGGTGATCCCGTAAAGGTGGCCCTCAAGCGCGGTCGTCACCACCGTGACCCCGGAAGCGAACCGTCCGGCGGCCCGGCGGAAGCTGTCGATCCGTTGCTGGTCGGAGGTCATGGGATTCACCTCGCCTCGTCCGGAACGCCGAGCTGACGGAAGTCGTAGACGTCCAACGTGGTCTCCCCGGAACGAAGACGGTCCAGATAGGCCGCTTCCTTCTCCGCCCGGGCCCGGGACGCGGCCAGCACCCGGCCGTACTCGTCCGCCGGGAACACGACGATCCCGTCCCGGTCGGCCACGACGAGGTCGCCGCGGCGCACCACCCGGCCGCGCAAGGTGATCGGGCGGCCGACGGTTCCCGGCCAGCTCTTGACCGTGCCGCGGATCGAGATCGCCGTGCTGAACGCCGGGAACCCGAGCGAGGCGAGCTGCTGGGTGTCGCGGACGCCGCCGTCGATCACCAGTCCGGTGAGACCGCGTGCCTGCGCCGCGACCGCCATCACCTCGCCCCAGTACCCGAACGGCGCGCCACCGGCGTCGACCACGAGCACGTCACCCGGCCCAGCGGCTTCGATGCCGTGGTGCAGCGCTAGGTTGTCGCCGATCTGCGCCGACACCGGCACCGCACGGCCGACCATCTGCGCGCCGTCCCAGGCCGGCCGGAACGCGGGGTCCAGGAAGCAGTCGAGGCCGGAAGCCTCGTACAGCGTTGCCGTGCCGAGCGTCAGCAGTTCCTCGGTGTCTTCAGCCAACGTGGTCATGCGTCCGCCCGCTGCAGATCGTGGTAGCCGTACTTCGCACGGGCTTCGGCGATCGTCGCGCCGCCGAGCGCGGCGGTGAGGATCGCCTCTTCGCGCGTCTGGATCATCTCCGCGACCTCCAGCACGTCGTCCTCGCAATCCTGCGGGATCGCCACGACCCCGTCCGAGTCGCCGAGGAGAATGTCCCCGTGGCGGACCGTCACGCCGCCGATGGTCACCGGCCCGCGTTCCTCGGCTACCTCGACCCGGTCCTTGCCGGTGCGCATGAAGCGACCGCGGCTGTAGATCGGATAGCCGATGGACAGCGCGCGATGCGTGTCGCGGCAGACGCCTTCGATGACCGTGCCGGAGATCCCGCGCTGGTGCGCTACGGCGGTCAGGATGTCGCCCCACACCGTGCAGTCGACCCGGCCGTCGTTGTCGAGCACGATCACCTGGCCCGGTTCGACCTGGTCGATGAAATCGCCGACGGTGCCCGCCGGGACCTGTGCGCTGACATAGCGCACGGTGAACGCGCGGCCGGCCATGCGCTGTCCGTTCGCGAGCGGGGCGAGGCCGAGCAGGCTGCCCGGACGCTTGAGCTTGTCGAGGGCGTCGGAGACCGTCGCGGTGCCGAGCCCGGCGAACCGGTCAAGGAGAGACATCAGCGCGGCTCCACGGTGACTGCGGGGAATTGGGAATCGTGCATGACCTCCTGCACGTCACGGCCGGACCGGACCGCCTCCGCCATCCGGGCTTCCCGCTCGGCGATTCGCCGCGCGAGCCCGACAACGCGCTCCGCCTCGCCAGCCGCGACAAAGACGACGCCGTTGACGTCCGCGAGCACAAAGTCTCGCGGGGCCACTGAGACACCAGCGATCTGGATCCGCTCGTCCATCGCTGCTTGCACGATGCGGCCTCGCGCGCTGACCGGAACGGCCGTGCACGCGAAGACCGGGAACTTAAGCGCTTCGCTCTCCTGGACGTCGCGGCAGGCACCGTCCACGATGACGCCAGCCACGCCACGCCGGACCGCGGCCTCAGCGAGCAGGCCACCCCAGCAGGAGACGTCCGTGCGGCCGTGGTTGTCGATCACCACGACGTCGTCCGGCTCGGCGATCGCGACCAGCGGAGTGGCGATGTGCGTCGCCGGTCCGGCAGTCGCTTTGGGTGCGGCGGTGACCGTGCGCACGCGGCCGGCGACGACGGTGCCGACGGGCCACATCGGCTTCAACGCGGTGACCGCGCCCGGCAGGCCAAGCGTGTCCAGTGCGTCGGAAACCGCACAGCTGTCGAGCCCGCGCAGCGCGGAGATGATCTTTTCGGGAGACATGCTCACTTCCGTTCCCAGGCAAGGAAACCCATCGCATTGCCGGTACCGGCTTCCGTCCGGTAGCACGGCTCGTAGTCGACGCTGGTCACGGCGAGACCGGCCTCCTCGGCGATCCCGGCGACCGCGATCCAGTTGCGCAGCTCCGAGGCTCCGGACCGCATCTCGGCGGCCGGGACGCTTGAAAGGTAGTCGGCGTCGTGGTCCCGCAGCGCCTGGAGGAACTCCTGGTCCAGCTTCTCGTCGATCACGAAGTGGCTGAGCCCGCCCGAAGCGACGACGCCGACGCGCAGGTCGCCGGGGAAGGACCGGATCGCCCGGCCGGCCGCGCGTCCGAACTCGTAGCAGCGTTTGGCTCCCGGCGGATTCGGCTCCCAGAAGGTGTTGATGAAGATCGGCACCATCGGCAGCATCGACTCCTGGCCGAGGAATCGCTGGTAGATGAACCCGAAGCCGTGCGGGATGGTGTGGTTCTCGTACCGCCCGGCCGGGACGACCTCGGTGGCTCCGGTGTCGAAGTCCTCGGCTTGGGTGGACTGGATGATGTGCTTGCCGAGCGCGCGGTGCGTGGGCCGCATGATCGTGCGGTCCGGGACGTCGCCGGTCGCGGCCTCGGCCAGGCCGGGGGCCATCGCGTCGAGCTGCGCCCGGGTGAACGGCACGTGCGCGACCTCGTCGCCCCAGAACACCGAGAACGGGGCGAGCCATTCGTCACCGTAGGTTTCCTTGTGATCGCTGGAAACGATGACGAGGACGTCAACGTCCTGGGTGCGAATGAAGCTTGCGAGCCGGTCCATCGACCGCTGGCAACTCTCCCAGCGACGCGCCATCACCTCGGGAGTGATCTCGTTCGAGAAGTCCTCCCGCAGCTCGCGCAGTTCCTCGTAGCTGTAGGTCCCGCCGCGGAACTTCAGCCCGGTGCTGGCGCGGTCCGCGGTCCCCCTGGTGTCCCAGGCGTGCGGCGGTGGCGCTTTCAGCTGCGGTCCGTGCGAGGTGCCGATCCCGGCGACGATCTCGGTCATGACCTTCCCCTCTCAGAGCTGGAAGAGCGCGCGGGCGTTGTTCTCAAGGACGTCGGCGCGCTCCTTTTCGCCGAGCCAGGCGATGTCGTCGATGAGCAGGTGGATGTCGTCGAACCAGCGGCCGGTCTCCGGGTCGAGCTGCGAGCCGGTGCCCGGTTTCTCCGAGCCGAACAGCACCCGGTCGGTGCCGACGACTTTCATCAGCAGTTCCAGGCTGTCCTGGGTGTACAGGCACGAGTCGAAGTGCAGCAGGCGCAGTTTGTCCAGATAGGACACTCCGGTGCGCACCACCGACGGCAGGAAACGGCCCACCTGGTACGGAATCGCGCCGCCACCGTGCGAGACGATCACCTTGAGAGCTGGGAAGTCCTTCAGCACGCTGGAGTTCACGAGGCTCCACACCGCGACGGTTTCTTCCTGGATGAAGTGCAGGCTGTACGGCTCGCGCGCGGGCGGCTTGCACCCGGCCGCGTGCAGCAGCACCGGCACGTCGAGTTCGCACAGCACCTCGTACACCGGGTACCAATACCGGTCCCCGAGCGCGAGCGGGGTTTCCATGCCCTCGTACGGATCGGTGTTGAGCATCGCGCCGACGAAGCCGAGTTCGGTCACTGCGCGGCGCAGCTCCGCGGTCCAGTCCCGAGGGGTCAGATCCGGGCTCTGCGGGAGTCCGGCGACGCCCTTGAACCGGCCGGGGAACAGCTCGGTCGCGCGGTGGATGAGGTTGTTGGTTTCCTCGGTGAACCACTGCACCAGCTTGGCAGGCCGTTCGCTGTGCATCATCTGGAACGGGCGGGGCGAGATCATCTGCAGGTCGATCCCGGCGCCGTCGAGGTGCGCGAGATGGGAGATGTCGCCGAAGCTCGGGTGCGGGTGGTGATACGCGGCGGCGAGCGCGTCGTCGCTGATGGCCGGGGGTTTGCCGCCGTGCGCGCCGCGGTGCGAGAGCAGCGAGGCTTTCCAGGCGTAGTAGGCGTCCGGCGCGGACATGTGGCCGTGGACGTCGATGATCACGGGATACTCCTTGCGTCTCAGCCGAGCGGCTTGCTGATGAGTTCGTCGACGCGTGCGTCCGTCGCCGACGTGTCGTAGAAGCGCAGCAGCCGGGTGCGGCCCGCGCCGGGATCGCCGCGGTGCAGGTACTCGTAAAGTTCCTGGCGCATCCCGAAACTCGAACCGGCGAGTTCCCAGCCGAGCCGGAACAGCCGCGCCTTCTCCGCCGCGCCGATGTCGTGGCCGCGCATGTAAAGGTCGAGGAACGGGCGCAGTTCCGGGTTCGCCAGGTCGGCTTCGGTCGGCTGCATGATGAGGCCGGACGCGGCGACCTGACGCAGGATCTGCACCATCCGCGCGGAGATGTCGGCCGACCAGAAGCCGACGCCGTTGGTGTTGCCCGGGGCGAGGTGCCCGCCCGGCGTCACGACGGCGTCGGCCTCGGCGCCCTTGATCGCCAGTTCGAGCGTCTGGACGTAGGAGATGAGTTCGCCCAGCTGTTCCTGGATGCCGCGGAAGGTGTCCACGCCGATGGAGTGCGCGAGCTTCTTCGCGACCGAGGTGAAGAACTTCATCCGGGCGAGGAAGCGGATGTGCGTGCTCTGCAGGCTCCAGACGTTGATCCGGCCGAGGCCCTTGAGCGCGCGCAGGGAGTCGCCGAGCAGGAAGATGCGTTCGCGCGGCAGGAAAACGTCGTCGAAGAACAGCATCGCGTCCTGCTCGTCGTACCGGTTGCCGAGCGGGTGCGAGTGCCCGCTGCCGGCCGCGCCGAGCGGTTCGCGCAGCAGGATCTTCAGGCCCGGCGTGTTCATCGGCAACGCGAACCAGATGACGAAGTCTTCCGCCCCGCGCGCCGCGGTGACGCCGTTGAGGTACACCAGCACCTCGTGGGAGAACGGCGCGAGGGTGGCGAGTTGCTTCGCACCGCGCAGGATTACGCCGTCCTCGCGTTCCGCCACGACGCGCAGGGCGAGGTCCGGGTCGTCGAGCGGGCTGGCGCTGCGGTCGATCTGCGGGTCGCCGAGGGCGTGGGTCAGGACGAGGTCGTGCTCCATCGCGAACCGGCGGTAATCCCGGGCGTTCTGGCCGAAACCTTCGCGGTTCTGGTCGAGTTCGCCGGCGTAATCGGCGAGTCCGGCGGCGACATTCGACATGAAGTCGGGCGAACGGCCGAGCTGTCCGAGGCTTTCCCGCATCCACCATTCCGACGCGCCGAATTTGGCGCGCAATTCCTCCGGAGTCTTCGGCAGCGAAAACGCGTAGCTGACCTCGTTGCCGGTCTCCGCGGACTTGAACAGGGTCGCCGCCCGCCCCTCGGGGGTGGCGAACCGCAGGTCGAGCAGCCGGGCGAACTCGTCGACGGTCGGCTTGAGCGCCGGGTGCTCGGCGACGTTCCCGATGCGCTCGCCATCGAGCCAGACCTCGCGGCCGTCGTTCAGGCTCTTTTTGTACTGCTCGCCGGTGAGCGCCCCGGTGGCACCGGAAATGTCCATGTACTCCGACTCCTTTGGCTGTGACGGGCCCGCACCGGGCGACGATTCGAAGCTACGGAAATCGCCGCGCCGGGGAATCGGTCCGCTGCGGGAATCTCCGCCGAGGGCGTCCGACACCGTGTAGGAAAGTCCGACGCGGTGTCGGAACCGCGCACGACCGGATCACCGGATCGTCGGGACCGTCACCCATTGCCAGCAGGTGAACTCGTCCAGATTCCAGTGCCCGCCGTGCCGTCCGCCGTTGCCGGACGCGCCGAGGCCGCCCATCGGGATGTGCGCGGCGTCGTAGATGGTCTGGCCGTTGAGAGCGACCATCCCGGCCCGCAACCGGGAAGCGAACCCGAGAGCGCGCGCGACGTCGCGGCTGTGGATCGCGGCGGACAGGCCGTATTCGGTCGCGTTGGCGAGTTCGAGTGCTTCTTCTTCGGTCGAGAACCGGGTTACCGGAGCGACCGGGCCGAAGATCTCGCTCCGGAAAGCCGCGTTGTCCGCTGTTACGCCGTCGAGCACGGTCGGCTGGTAGAACGCGCCGTCGTGCGTGGCCCCGTGCACGACCCGCGCGCCGTCGGCGACCGCGGCTTCGACGATGCCGTGCACCCGCTCGGCCTGCGCGGTCGTGATCAGCGGGCCGAGCGTCGTCCCGGGTGCCTTCGGATCGCCGAGCCGCAGTTTCTCCGCCGCCGCTTTGAGCCGCGCGACGTATTCGCCGGCGATGCTTTCGTGCACGAGATGCCGTCCGGTCGCCATGCAGATCTGGCCTTGGTGCCGGAAAGTTCCGCCGGCGCCACCGGCGGCGGCGCGGTCGAGATCCGCGTCTGCCAGTACGATGAACGCGTTGTTGCCGCCGAGTTCGAGCACCACCCGTTTGAGCAGGCCGCCCGCGATTTCGCCGACCCGGCGGCCCGCGGCGGACGAGCCGGTGAACGAGATCGCGTTCGTGTGCGGCGAACGCACCACAGCCTCACCGGTCGCCGCACCGCCGGGCAGTACGTGCAGCACGCCTTCGGGCAGACCGGCTTGTCCGAAGATGTGCGCGAGCACCGCGCCGCCGGAGAACGCGGTCTTCACGTCCGGCTTGACCAGCACCGCGTTGCCCAGCGCGAGCGCCGGGGCGACCGAACGCATGGCGAGCATCAACGGTGCGTTCCAGGGCGCGATCACCCCGACGACGCCGACCGGGATCCGCCGGGCCAACCCCAGCGTCGCCGGGTCTTCGACCGGGAGCAGATCGCCCTGCGACATCGTGACCAGCCCGGCCGCGGCGATCAGTTCGTCGATCGCCTTGTCGACCTCGTGCTTCGCTTTTGCCGGCAGCGAACCGCTTTCGCGCACGAGCACGTCCTCGACGTCGGCGCGGATGTCGCGCAACGCGTCCGCGGCCCGGGTGAGGACGCCGGCCCGCTCGCGGTACGACGCACGGCTCCACTCGGCCTGCGCTTGCGCGGCACGTGCCCCGGCCCGCTCGACATCGTGCTGATCGGCGAGGCCGGCCAGGCCGACTTTCCCGCCGTCGCCCGGCGAGACAACCGGTTGTGTGCCGCCCCCTCCGGCACGCCAGCCGCCAGAGCAGATCCGCCCGTCTGCCTCGCTGAGATCCCACCGGGCCATGTGCGTCGCCTGCCAATCCTGGTGCGGGTGCGGAGATCTCCGCGATGCTAGGCCGGCGCGAGCCCTCGCTTCATCGCCCCGGCGACGCAAATCCCGCGCCCGCGACTGGACACGGTGTCGGAAACTACTGCCACAGCTGGTCGTTCACCCGGACCTCGATCAACCGGGGCCCGTCCTCCGGCCCCGGGTCCTCGGCGAGCGCGGCCCGCAAACCGGCGACTCCGTCGACCGTCACCGCCTTGATGCCGAACGCCGTCGCCAGCGCGGCGATCTCCACGCCGCTGATGTCGGTGAGCGGATACTCCCCTCGCTCGCCTCCGCTTTTCCGCATCCCGGCGACCACGGCTTGGTACTTCCCGTTGTTCACCACGAGATAGGTCACCGGCAGCCGGTAGCGCGCCACGGTCCAGAACGCGGGCACGCCGAACTGGACCACGCCGTCGCCGACCACCGCGAGCACGCGCTCGCGTCGCGCCATGGCCACACCGGCCGCGGCGCCCATTCCCCAGCCCAGCGAGCCGCTCGCGGTCGCGAATAACGAATCCGCCCGCGTGCGCTGGAGAAACCGCAGCAACGGCAACGTCGAAGTCACCGCGTCGAGGACCAGCAGCCGTTCCCCGCCAATGACGTCGGCGAGAGTGCGCATCGCCACCGCAGCACTGAATTCCCCGTCCAACGGCACTTCCGCCGCCCAACGAGCGTGCCGGTCCGCGCTGTTCTTGAGCACCCGGGCAGGCCATTCGCCCCGCGAAGGCGCGCGGACTCCTTCGGCCACTCCGCGCAGCGCCGCCACGGTATCGCCGACCACCGCGCCGGCTGGGACATACCGACGGCCAGGCTCGGCCGCGTCTTCCGAGAGATGCAGGATCGGGACGCCGGACGGCAGCGCCGCTACCTCGGCCGAGAACTCCAGCGGGGTCGGCATGCCCGCCAGCACCAGCAGGTCCGCTTCCGCCAGCATCGGCGCGCGCGGCTCGAACAATCCGGCGTACAGCGGATGATCCGTGCGGAAGGACCATCGTTCGAGGTCGCGCCGGGACTCCACGAACACCGGCGCGCCGAGCCGCTCAGCCAACCGCGCCAAGTCCGTCTCGGCCCCGCGCCGGGCGACGTCCGACCCCGCGACGAGCACCGGCCGTCGCGCCGCATCGAGCAATGCGCTCGCGTGCCGGACCGCCTCCGCGGCCGGGCCCTGCCGCGCGCCCCAGCGGACCGGAGGCGCCACACCGGGTTCGGCGGCCAGATGGTCTTGCGGGATCGTCAGAATCGCCGGTTGCTCCGGGATCACCGTGGTATGCCACAGCGTCCGGCTGACATCCTCCAGCAGGTCCTCGGCGCGGAGGTTCTGCCAGGCATGACCCACGTACGGCGCGGCCGTTTCGAGCAAACGCGGCGAAGTCGTCAACGCGCGGTGCGGGAGCGTCGCCGTTCCCTTGATCCCCGCGAGAATCGCGACGCTGCTGCGCGCGACCTGAGCCGCGTACAGATGCGCCAAGCCGTTCGCGACCCCGACGTTCGTGTGCAGGTAGGCGACCCCGATCCGGCCGGAGGCACGCGCGTAGCCGTCGGCCATCGACACCGAGATCGCCTCGTGGGTGGTCAGCACGAACTCGGGTCCGCCTCGCCGGGCGGCAAGCGCGTCGAGCACTGGTATCTCGCTGGTGCCGGGGCAGCAGAAAACGTGCTCGATTCCCCACTGCGCCAAGGTTTCCAGCAACCGCGCGGCAGCCGTCATGCCCAGCACGCTACGCAGCGCGCCGGGCCGGGCGCTCCGACGCGGCGCCGGAAGAAACGGGGCGGACTGTGCGACACGGTGTCGGGATCGGATTAGGTTCCGGCCAATGACTTCTTCCCGGCACGACGGAGACACCTGGGACCTGGCCTCCAGCGTCGGAGCGACCGCGACGATGGCCGCGGCGGCGCGGGCGATCGCCACCCGCGAGGACAGCACGCTGTTCTCCGACCGGTTCGCCGAACCGCTCGTCCGGGCAGTCGGCGTCGACCTGCTCGCCAAACTGGCGTCCGGCGAGACCGGGTCAGGCACGCTGGTCGGGCGGATCTGGATCGACGCGGCCAAGATCCGCGGCAAGTTCTACGACGAATTCTTCCTCGACGCGTCCGCCGCGGGCATCGCACAGGCGGTGCTCCTGGCGTCCGGACTGGACTCCCGTTCCTACCGGCTGCCCTGGCCGGACGGAACCGTCGTGTACGAGATCGACCAGGAACCGGTGGTCGAGTTCAAGGCCCGCACGCTGGCCGGTCTTGGCGCCGAGCCCACCGTCGACCGGCGACCGGTCGCCGTCGACCTGCGCGACGACTGGCCTGCCGCCCTGCGCGCCGCCGGTTTCGACCCGGCCCAGCCGACCGCGTGGAGCGCCGAAGGCCTGCTCGGATACCTGCCGCCCGAAGCGCAAGATCGCTTGCTGGACACCATCACCGAACTCAGCGCGCCGGGAAGCCGGGTCGCCACCGAAAACCGGCCCAACCCGCGTCCCGGCGACGAGGACAAGACGAAGGAACGCCTCGACCGCATCTCCGAACAATGGCGGGGCGAGGGTTTCCACACCGACATGACGCGGCTGCGCTACTTCGGCGAGCGCAACGAGGCGGCTCCGTACCTGAGCGGGCTCGGCTGGACGGTGCGGGGAAGCACGGTCCGGGAGCTGCTCGCGGCCAACGGGCTGCCGCCGCTTCAGGACGACGATCTGCGCATGGGCGACCTTCGGTACATCCGCGGCGTCCTGGCCTAACTCCTCGACGTGTCGTGAGGGGAACCCTCATTGACTCCGATTCCCGCAGGGTTCCCCTCACGACACTCCGCCCAGCGGAACCGGTCCAGCAGAAGCGCACGTGTCATGCGGCGATCCTGGCCGATCGGCGGGCGGTCCGGCGAGGTGTTTCCCCGTCACCGGGCGAGCCGGGCGCGGGCCTCCTCGGTCTGCGGCGCGAACAGGTTGACCAGGTTGCCGTCCGGGTCTCGGAACAGCAGCGAACGATTGCCCCATGGCATCGTCGCCGGCTCCTGCACGACCTCGGCGAGCAGCGGCCGGAGCCGCGCGAACTCCCGGTCGACGTCCTCGACCAGGAACTCCAGGATGACGGTCCGGTTCTCCTCCGGCACCGCCGCACCCGCGCTGAACAACGCCATCGTTTCGGCGCTGCCGATCGCCAGCGTCGCCGTCGCGCCGGCGAACTCGGCGAACTGCTCCGCCGGACGGCTCGCCACGAGACCGGTCACCTGCTCGTAAAACGACGTCAGACGGTCGACGTCACCGGTGATGATGCGGACAGAAGTCAACTGCACGGCCACATTCCTCTCTGGTTGCTCAGTGGCCACGCTAGAAGCAATAGTGGACAGGATCCGCCCGGTATTGCGAGAATTCTCCGCATGACCCGGCCGATCGCCCGCGTGCTCGCGTTGCTGGAGATCCTCCAGGGCGGCGGCACCCGGACCGTCGCCGAACTCGCCGGGCGGCTCGACGTGGACGAACGCACCGTCCGCCGGTACGTCGAGCACCTGCTCGACCTGGACATCCCGGTCCGTTCCGTGCGCGGTCGCCACGGCGGGTACCGGCTCGCCCCCGGTTACCGGATGCCGCCGCTGATGCTCACCGACGAGGAGGCGCTCGCAGTCCTGCTCGGGCTGGTCGCGGGACGCCGCGCCGGACTGGTCACCACGTCGGTCGCGGCCGCGGAAAGCGCGGTCGCGAAGGTCCGCCGGGTGCTGCCCGAGGCGCTCGGCCGCCGGCTCGACGCCTTGCTGGAGGTTGCCGACTTCACCACGCCCGCCCGTCCCTCGCTCACCGCGGAGGCAGAGGTGCTCCTCGCGGTCGCCGAGGCGGCCCGCGACCAGCGACCGGTCAAACTCGCCTACACCGCGGCTCACGGCCGAAGCAGCGAACGCGTCGTCGAGCCGTACGGTGTCGTGGCGCATTCCGGCCGCTGGTATCTCACCGGCTTCGACTCAAGCGCCGGTCAGGTGCGCACATTCCGCGTCGACCGGATCGAGCGGGCCGAACCGCAGGACGGAACCTTCAGCGCGCCAACGGGTTTCGACCCCGCCCGCCAAGTGCTGACCGGCATCGCCGAAGCACCGCACCGGCACGAGGTCGCGGTGCGGATCCAGGCGACCGCGGAAGAAATCCGCGCGGTGTTCCCGCCGTCCATCGCCGTACTGGAAGCCGACGGCCCGTGGGTCCGCGCGCGAATCCGGGCCGAGCACCTCGACTGGATCCCGCCGCGGCTCGCCGCACTCGACCGGCCGTTCGTCATCGAGCGGCCGGACGCGCTCCTCGACCGGATGCGCGCCCTCGCCGCCCGGCTGACCGGTTACGCCGGATCCTCCTCCAGCGCGACCTCCAGCAACGCACCGAGCTCGTTGAGCTGAGCCGCCGAAAGCCGGCTGAACGACGCCTTCACCACGACGTCCGCGAGTTCCTGCCCCGCCGCTCGCAGCTCCGCGCCCTTCTCCGTGAGCCGGTGCCGCACCGCCCGGCCCGGCCCGGGCACCCGCTCGATCAGGCCGCGGTCGACCATGCGCGCGGCCAGCGTGCCGAAGGACTGGTCGGTCTGGAAGGTCAGCACAGCGAGGTCGTGCAGCGAGGCATCCGGGTGATTGCCCAAGTGCCGCAAGGTGTCCCACTGCACGAGCGACAGCCCGAGCGGCTGCAGCGCCTGGCTCAGCGCGCGGTGATGGCGGTGCTGCAGGCGCTTGACGGCCAGGGCGACGTCGGCGTGGCGGTACCTCATGGCCGGGGAGCCTACCCGGCCGCGGAACAGGTTGCTTATATCAGCTTACTTATATAAGGTTCCTGATATGACTTCCTCCCCGACGCTCCGGCTCCCCTCGGCCGGACCGGCCGAGATCACCGTCCAAGACCACGACCGCACCCGGACGTTCCTGCTGCTGCACGGCGGAGGCGGCGTCGCGACCATGGCCGGTTTCGCCGACCTGCTGGCTGAACGCACCCGCTCGCGAGTCCTGCTGCCCACCCACCCCGGCTTCAACGGAACGCCGAAAGCCGCCGGGCTCACCGACGTCACCGCACTGGCCAAGGCGTACATCGCACTGCTGGACCATCTCGACGTCTCGGACGTCACCGTGGTCGGCAACTCCTTCGGCGGCTGGCTGGCCGCGGAAATCGCCCTGCTGCACAGCCCGCGCGTCAGCCGCGCCGTGGTCGTCGACGGCATCGGCATCGAGGTCGCCGGGCATCCGCTGGCCGACGTCCGCGGCAAAACCGTCGCCGAAATCCAGCAGTTCTCGTTCCACGACCCGGCGAAGGCCCCCGTCCCGCCCGCCGGCCGCACCGGCCCGAGCCCGGATGTCGTCGCACTGGTGGGGTACACCGGCCCGGCGATGACCGACCCGACACTGGCCGAACGACTGGGCAAAGCGGACATTCCGATCCACGTCCTGTGGGGCGAGAGCGACCGCATCGCCGACCCGCGCTACGGCGAGGCCTACGCCGCCGCGATCCCGGGCGCGACATTCACCGTGCTTCCCCGTACCGGACATTTGCCGCAGGTCGAAACCCCGGAGGAACTGCTCGGCGCGGTGCTCGCCTTCGACACCTGATCGCCTGCGGGTTAACTAGCGGCTACTGCGCACAAGGGGGAAATCTCATGACCACCGCACTGATCGTCGGCGACATCCAGCGGGGCATCACCGACGGCTATCCATTCGCCCGCCAGGTCGTGCCGCCGCTCACCGAACTGCTGCCCCGCGCCCGCGAAACCGGCACGCTCGTCGTATTCGTGCGTTTCGCCATGCGGGACAACGGAACCGACCTTCCCGGCGGCGCGCTGTACCGCTCTTTCTTCGACGCCGGAGACGCTTTCCACGAAGGTTCGCCGGGCACCGAACTGACCTTGCCGGTCGCCGAAGAGGATGTCGTCGTCCTGAAGCGCCGGGCGAGCGCGTTCGCCGGAACGGATCTCGACCTGGTGCTGCGTGCCCGGGGCATCCGCCACGTCGCGGTCGCCGGGGTGGCGACCAGCGCGATGGTCACCGCGACGTGCTACGACGCGGCGGACCGCGGCTACCAGGTGACCGTGCTGCGCGACGGATGCGCCGACAGCGACCAGGCCGTCAACGACGTCCTGCTCGACAAGGTGTTCCCCAGCCGCGGATTCACGGTCATGTCGTGTGCCGAGTGGACCTGAGTGCGAACTCGCCGCTGGTCAGCGGACTGCGAGAGCCGCGCCCGGCATCGGGACGACACCGGTTTCGCGGCTTCCCCGAAGTCCGCTACTCTCGGTGCGGCATCTATCACCGTGTCAATACGCGGGAGGTACGCGTCGTGACCGACGCAGTCAACGCACCGCCGGGGGTCAACCCGAACGAGTCGAGCGTCGCTCGCGTCTACGACTATCTGCTGGGCGGGAAAGACAATTACGAGATCGACCGCAGGGTCGCCGAGGAAGTCTCCCGGGTAATGCCGGACATCGCGGAAACCGCGCGGGTCAACCGGCACCTGCTGACCCGGATCTGCCGGTTCCTCGCCTACCACGCGGGCGTCCGCCAGTACATCGACTGCGGTTCCGGCATGCCCACCGCGGAGAACGTGCACCAGATCGTCCAGCGCGCGGATCCGGCCGCGAAGGTCGTCTACGTCGACTACGATCCGGTAGTCGCCAGCCACGGACGCGCGCTGCTCGACGAGAACGAGTTCACCGAGTACATCCAGGCGGATTTCTTCGACCCGCCCAGCATTCTCGACCACCCGACGGTCGACGAGCACCTCGACTGGAACCAGCCGATCGCGGTGCTGTTCCTGCTCGCCCTGCACCACCAGACCGGCGACCGCGAGCTCCNCCAGCCGATCGCGGTGCTGTTCCTGCTCGCCCTGCACCACCAGACCGGCGACCGCGAGCTTGCGGGGAAGGTGACGAAGGAGTTCATCGACCGGCTCCCGTCCGGATCGTACGTCGCGATCTCGCACCTGCTCGACGCCCACGACGGCTCCGAGGACGCCGAAACGGTGCAGAGCATCATCGAATCGGTCCACAACGGATCGATGAAGGACATCTCCTCCCGCACCCGCGCCGAGATCAAGGACCTGTTCCACGGCTTGGAGCTGATTCCGAGCGGGCCGAACAGGCCGGCCGAGGTCGTGCCGGTGATCGAATGGTGGCCGGACGGCCCGCTGCTGGACGAGCCGACGATCGCGCAGCGGATCGTGGCGGTCGGGGTCGCGCGGAAACCCTGATTCACGACGGCGGGCCGGTGCTCCGGCCGGGCTGAACGCTCGGCTGGAACACCGGCCCGCCGTCGTGTCCCGGGGAAACCCTGACCGCACACCAGGTCAGGACGCGACCGGCACCGGTTCCGCCGTCTTCGCCGCCGCCGGGGCACGCCGCAGCGCGACCATCCCTGCCACCGCGAACACCACCACGATCGCCGCACCGATCCCGGCGACCGTGTGCAGTCCCGAGCTGAACGCGTCCCGCGCCGTGGCCAGCAACTGCTCGCCAGTCGCGCCGGGCAGCGTCGCCGCCGCCTCCATCGCACCGGCCATGCTGTCGGTCGCCTGGGCGGCGGCCGCCGCGGGCACGGGGGACGGGACCGCGATCCGGTCGCGGTACACCGCCGTCGCGACGCTGCCGAACACCGCGATCCCCATGGCGATCCCGAATTCCGCGCTGGTCTCCGACATCGCCGAAGCCGCGCCGGCCCGCCGCGGCGGGACCGAGCCGACCACCATTTCGGTGCACAGCACGCCCTGCGGCCCCATGCCGAAGCTGGCGATCGACATGCCCAGCACCACGAAAGCCACGCCGCCGGACGCGCCGGCGAGCGTGAACAACAGGATTCCGCCCGCCGCGACCAGCATGCCGAAGCCCAGCACGAATTCCGGCCGGATCCGGCGCGCCAGCCGCGGCGCGATCATCGAGCCGGCGACGACCGCGAGCGCCTGCGGGACCAGCAGCAGCCCCGCGCCGGCCGCGCTCAGTCCGGCGACCATCTGCAGATACTGGCTGACCAGCATGAACACCCCGCCCATGGTGACCGCGCCGACCAGCGTGATCGCCACCGCCGCGCTGAACGCGCGCACCCGGAACAGCCGCAGATCGAGCAGCGGATGCTCGAGCCGCCGCTGCCGCCGGACGAATACCGCGCCGATCGCGAGCCCCGCGGCGAGCACGAGGATTTCGGTCAGGGACAAGCCGTTCTTGGCGATTTCCTTGAGCGCGTAGATGACCGGCAGGATCGCGGCGAGCGAGAGGGCGACGCTGGCGAGGTCGAGGCGTCCGGCGTCGGCGTCGCGGTATTCGGGCAGCAGTTTCGGCGCGGTCGCGAACAGCAGGACCATCACCGGCACGCCCATCAGGAACACCGAACCCCAGCGGAAATGCTCCAGCAGGAACCCGCCCGCGACCGGGCCGGCCACCATGCCGCCCATGAAACAGCTCATCCACACCGCGAGCGCGGTGCCGCGCTGCTTGGGATGATGGAACATGGTGCTGATCAGCGCGAGCGTCGAGGGCATGAGCGTCGCCCCGGCGATCCCGAGCACCGCCCGCGCGGCGATCAGCATCTCCGGACTGGTCGAGAACGCCGCCGCGACCGACGCGAGCCCGAACGCGCCGCCGCCGATCATCAGCAGCTTGCGCCTGCCGATCCGGTCGCCGAGGGTGCCCATCGTGACGAGGAACCCGGCGATCATGAAGCCGTAGATGTCGATGATCCACAGCAATTGCGTGGCTGAGGGCCGCAGATCCGCGGCGAGGTGCGGAACCGCGAGGTGCAGCACGCTCATGTCCAGCGACAACAGCACGGTCGGCAGGGCCAGCACCGCCAGGCCCAGCCATTCGCGTCGTCCGGCACTCATTTCTGTCTCCTCTGTGCTGTCGTTCCGGTCGTCTCACTCAAGCGACGATCGGGGTGCGCTCGGATCGACAGCACGGGGAAATTTCTCCGGACGGACCTCAGTTATGCCACCGCGTAGCCCCCAAGGGAAGGTTCCAGCAGGTCGAACGCCCGCGCCGCCTCCGCCGCGACCGTCTCCGCGACCTCGTCGACGGGCCGTCCGGCCAGCGTCAGCTCCTCGATCCGCTGGAACAGGCTGTGGTGCACCGCCCCCAGCACCGCGGCCGCCGTCCGGACGGTGATGTCCGATCGGGGGCTGCCCACCGCGTCCGCCAGTGCCTGCGCCAACGCCCGTTCCCGCTGTTCGTGCAGACCGCGCAGGCACGCGGACAACGTGGGGCTCTCGGCGATCATCCGGCTGAACTCCAGCCCGGCGAACCCGGCGACCGGGTCCTTCGCCGCGACCGCCGCCTCGAACGCCCGCCGCAACGCCGCGAGCGCCGACTCCCCCGGTTCGCGCGACGACACCGCGGCCGCCAGGGTCGCGACGAACTCGTCCTGATGGTCGAGGGCCAGGTCCTCCTTGCGGGCGAAGTAGTTGGTGACCGTCTTCTTCGCGACCCGCGCGGCCGCCGCGACCTCGGCGATCGTCGTCTCCTCGAAGCCCTGTTCCAGGAACAGCCGCGTCGCGTGGCCGGAGATCAGCCGGCGCGTCTCCTGCTTCTTGGCTTCCCGCAGGCCCACATCCCTCAAAAACTTACCTCCGACGTAAATTTACCTTGACACCCGTCTATAACCTCGGCATACTTTTACTACCGAGGTAAATATAACCCGAAGGAGAACCATTTGTCGATCGCTGCCCTTCCGTCGCTCGCGGACCAGGCGGAGCGCCTCATCACGCTGGAAGTGCCCGAGATCGCCCAGCTTTCCGCCGATGACCTGCGTGCTTTCGCCGCCGAGCACAGTGCCGCGGACGGCGCGCTGCTGGCGGTCCACCCGGACCGGGCACCCGCGTCGGCGCTCCCGCCGCTGCTCCGCCGTGAAGGAAAGGCCGGGTTCGTCGTCACCGACATGCCCGACGTCGACCAGTTCGCACCGCGCGACGTCGACCTGCCCGGCGCGCCGCTGTACCTCGTCACCGGAATCGACCGCGGCGACGAGATGGCGAACTGGAGCCCCGAGGAAGCCCTGCCCGCGATCACCAAGGCCGGGCGCAGTCCGCTGCTGCTCACCGAGGGGATTCACTGGGTGCTGCAGCAGCCGTCGGCACTCGAACGCAATCATTGCTTCATGACCATCGGCTCCCGGCTGCGCAAGGAGAACGGCAAGTTCGACGCCCGCACGCCGGCGCTGTGGATCAGCAACGGCACCGGCCGCGACGGCAGCGAGCGCCGCAACGCCCCCAAGGTCGGGTGGTGCTGGTGGGGCAACCGGCACACCTGGCTGGGTTTCGGGTCCGCCGCCGCCCGCCGCTGAGCCTGTCACCCCGCAGCCAACACCACAGCACCCCGCCACCCGCCGCCGAGCCCGTCACCCCGCCACGCCAACGCCACAGCACCCCGTCACCCCGCAGCCAACACCACAGCACCCCGCCACCCGCCGATGCCAAGGAAGCGACCGGCACCCTGCCGGGAACCGCCGCCGAACCCGACACCGCGAGGAGAGCGCCCATTTCCCCGGCCCGAACGTCCTGCACCCGATGCCCGGACAGCCGCGAGTGGTGCTGCTGAAACCACTGGTCACCTCGCCGCTGATCGACGTCGGCGAGTTCTCCTATTACGACGACCCGGACGAGCCGACCGCCTTCGAGACCCGCACCGTGCTGTACCACTACGGGCCGGAGAAGCTCGTGATCGGCAAGTACTGCGCGCTCGGCGAGGGCGTGCGGTTCATCATGAACGGCGCGAACCACCGGATGGACGGGCCGTCGACGGTCCCGTTCCCGATCATGGGCGGCGACTGGGCCGGGCACTTCGACGTCATCACCGGCCTGCCCGGCCGCGGCGACACGGTGCTGGGCAACGACGTCTGGCTCGGCTACCGGACGATGGTCATGCCGGGGGGTCCGCATCGGGCACGGCGCGATCGTCGCGTCCGGGGCGGTCGTGGTCGACGACGTGCCGGACTACGGCATCGCCGGCGGCGATCCGGCCAAGCTGATCCGCCGCCGCTACCGCGACGAGGATGTCGAGCGGCTGCTGGCGATCGCGTGGTGGGACTGGCCGCTGGACCACCTCACGAAGCGCGTCCGCACGGTCATGGCCGGCAGCGTCGACGACCTGGCGAAGGCCGCCGCCGAACTCGCGTAGCTCGGTAACGTGGCAGGCGTGCCGAGTGAGACACCCGAGGAAGCCCGCCGAAGCACCGCGCTGTTCCTGTCCACAGTGGACCGAGCCGAACCCGGGCTGCTGACCGGTTTCTACCTGGTCGGCTCGGTCTGCTTCGGCGACTTCCACGCCCGCGGCGCCGGGCGCGGACGGCTGAGCACGGCCAGCGACATCGATTTCGTCGCGGTCGCCGAGCGGCGTCCGGGTCCGGGTGGGATATCCGCGCTGGCGCAGGCTCATGCCACCACCGTCGCCCGGTTTCCGAAGCCGCGTTTCGACGGCTCCGTGCTCACCTGGGCCGACCTCGCCGCCGGGCCCGACGACTGTCCGGACGTTCCGTGCGCGCAGGAAAGCCGGTTCGCCGCGGCGGGCCGGGACGGCCTCAACCCGGTGACGTTCTGCGAACTCGCCACCCGCGGGATCGCGGTGCGCGGCCCGGAACCGTCCGATGTGGACGTTTAGGCGGATCAGGATGCCTTGCGCGCGTTCACTGTCGACAACCTGAGCAGCTACTGGCGGCCGTGGTGGGAGAAGAACCGGCGCACCGGGGCGCTGTCGCTCGCGCTCGGGATGAGCCCGTTGTTCCCGGTGTGGGCGGTGCTCGGGGTAAGCCGCCTGCACCATCTGGTGGCGACCGGGGAACTGACGTCCAAATGCGGTGCGGGGCGATAATGCGGCACGGGAATTCGACGCGCGATGGCAGCGCATCGTCGCGGAGAGCTTGAGTTTGCGCACCGGAGGCGCGGAAGGGCGTCGCAGCTACCGAAATCCCTTGGCGCGGCGGCGCGACACCCTCGCGTTCCTGGACGCCACGATCGACGACGCGCTCGCTCTGGCCTAGCGCACGAATCGGGCCAGGACTGGCCGGAATTGCTTTCTTGCGGCCCCGCTCGGACCCACCTAGCCTCGCCTCAACCTAGCACAAAACAAGTTATGTACTAGCACAATCTGGGAGTAGCTGATGGCGGACGGGCAGGACCGCGGCGGGGTCGCGACGGACGCGGAATCGGCGGCAAAGCTGCTGCACGGTGTAGTGGATCAGCTGGTCGAGGGGTGGCGCACGCGGCCGGAACGCCCGGCGAGCCCGGCGACCGCTGACGCGGCGGAGATCCGCGCCTGGCTCGGGAGGTATCCGCTGGAGAAGCCGGAAGACCTGGCCCAGGCCGTCCCGGAGGTGCTCGCCGCGCTCGATCGCTGGACCGTGCACACCGACCACCCGGGGTATTTCGGGCTGTTCAACCCGGCCGCGACCTGGGCTGGCGTCGCCGGAGACCTCATCACCGCGGCGGTGAACCCGCAGCTCGCCGCGTGGAGTCACGCACCGTTCGCGGTCGAGGCGGAACAGCGGTGCATCGATCTGTTTTCCGGACGGCTCGGCCTGCCGGCCAGCGCGGGCGGTCACTTCACCAGCGGCGGCGCGGAGGCCAACGCGACCGCGGTGCTGACCGCGCTCACCCGCGCGTTTCCCGAGTACAGCACCGGCGGCCTGCGCGCCCTCGACGCCGCGCCGGTGTTCTACGCCGGTGCGGATTCCCACCTGGCCTGGCTGAAAATCGCCCACGCGACCGGGCTCGGCCGCGACGCGTGCCGTCTGGTGCCTTCCGAGGCGAGCGGCCGGATGGACGTCGCCGCGCTCGAAGCCTTGCTCGCCGAAGACCGGCGGGACGGCAAAGCGCCGTTTCTCGTCGTCGCCACGGCCGGGACCACCGGGGCGGGAATGATCGACCCGTTGCCGCGCATCGCCCATCTCGCGCACGAAGCCGGGCTGCGGTTCCATGTGGACGCCGCCTGGGGCGGAGCCGTCTGCCTGTCGGATCGGCTGCGCGGCGTCCTGACCGGGATCGAACGCGCGGACACGATCACCGTCGACGCGCACAAATGGCTGTCGGTGCCGATGGGCGCGGGAATGTTCTTCACCCGCGACCGGGCCGAGCTGAGTTCGTCGTTCACCGTGTCGACCTCGTACATGCCGGGCCGGGTGGACGACACCGCCGATCCGTACACGACGAGCGCTCAGTGGTCGCGGCGGTTCACCGGGCTGAAGCTGTGGCTGAGCTTGCTGGCGTACGGGATTTCCGGTTACCGCGACCAGATCGAGCACGACGCGGCGCTCGGGCAGGTTTTGCGGGACCAGCTCACTGGCGCGGGTTGGCTCGCCCTCAACGACACGCCGCTGCCGATCGTGTGCGCGACGCGTGCGGACGCACCGGCCGATCCGGCGGAATCCTGGCGGTGGCACAGCGATCTCGCGGATCGGGTCAACGCCACCGGCTCCGCGTGGGTGAGCCCGGTCCGCGTCGCGGGACGGCCGGCGGTGCGGATGTGCGTGATCAGCTGGCGTACGCGAACCGAGGACATCGCGCGGCTGCGAGAGCTTCTGGACCGGGTCTGAGCGCGATGTGGCGCCTGGCCGCGGGTGAAGTACCAGGTCGTCGCCTTTGCCGCGGCGGATCCCGCCGCGGAGAGCGCGTTCTGGGCCAGCATGCTCGGCGGCCAGCTGGAGGCGAGCAGCGATTGGCATCTGGTCACCGTGGACGGCGCGCCGCAGCTCGCCCCCGCCCACGTCCCGCCGGAGTGGCCGGACGGGCCGGCCTGGCAGCAGGTGCACCCCGACCTGGGGTCGAGGACTTCGCCGAAGCCCGCCACCAGGTCATGGCGCTCGGTGCCACCGGGCTGAAGCAGGCCGAAGGAAACCCGTCCGGGGACGACTTCCCGGCCGGACACCCCTTCTGTCTGTGCTGGCTGGTCGCCGGGCAAGCGAGCGCTCAGGCCGGGTAGCCGCGCCCGTCGCCCTGCAGAATCGAGTGCAGCGTCGCCGCGAAGTCCTCCGCTTCCGCAGGTGACAGGTTCGCGAAGGTCACCCGCAGGCCCGGCGGAACGTTGGTCCGGAACGCCTCCCCGGTCCGCACTGCCCAGCCTCGCGCGAGGAGCGCCTGCGCCACCGCGCCCTCGGCAGGCGTCGGGATCCAGCCGTTGAAACCGGACCGGCCGGACAGCGCGATTCCCCGTCGTCCCAACGCATCCGCGAGGACGCGCCGCCGTTCGCGGTAAGTCTCGCGGGCCGTGGCGAGCAGCTTGGGCGTCGCCGGGTCGAGGAGAAGGGTCACGGCCAGCTCCTGGAGAAGACGGCTTGCCCAGCCCGCCCCGACCTGCTGTCGCCGGAGCACCCGGTCCACGGTGAGCTGGTCGCCGCTCACGACGCTCAGCCGCAGGTCCGGGCCGAGATACTTGGTCACCGACCGGATCACCGCCCAGTGCCGGAACTCCCCCTTCCCGCCCACGGTTTCCGGTTCCGTGCCAGCGACGGCGGCAGCGTGGTCGTCCTCGATCAGCAGGACGTTTTCGCGGTGCTGGAACGCTTTCCGCAGTTCGGCAGCACGCTGCGGGCTGAGCGCGGCACCGGTCGGGTTCTGCGCTCGCGGCGTGAGAACACACGCCGCCGGACGCTGTTCGAGCGCGCGTCGCAGGAGGTCGGCGCGCAGGCCGTCGTCGTCGACCGGCACCGCGACCGGGCGCAGTCCCAGCGCGGACACGAGGTCCAAGACGCCGCCGAAGGCCGGGTCCTCGACGATCACCGCATCACCGGGCCACAGGTGCGCTTGCAGCACCCGCTCGATGGCGTCCATCGCGCCGCCAGCGACCGCGAGGTGCTCGGCAGCGAGACCGTCGCGTTCGAAATCGACCCGGAACCAGTCCAGGAGCGCCGGCAGAGCGCCAGATTCGCCGTAGAGCCACTGCCTTCCGGACAGCTTGGCGAGCGCGGGCCGCAACTGCGGGAGCAGCGCGGGGTCGGGGTTGCCGTCGGCAAGGTCCCGCACGCCCGGCCCGACCGGTGCGCCGAGCGCCCGGTTCGTCGGCGCGGTTCGTTCCAGCACACGAGTCCCCGCGCGGCCAGCGGCCGCGACCAGACCGCGGTTGCGCAGTGTCCGGTAGGCGGCGTTGACG
Organism: Amycolatopsis sp. M39; assembly: GCF_001651785.1. Taxonomy (NCBI): domain Bacteria; kingdom Bacillati; phylum Actinomycetota; class Actinomycetes; order Pseudonocardiales; family Pseudonocardiaceae; genus Amycolatopsis; species Amycolatopsis sp. M39. The sequence continues at coordinate 336,634 of NZ_LWSF01000005.1, read as the reverse complement.
GTCGCCGGGCTCACCGCGAGCCGCGCGGCGAGTTCGCGCACGGTGGGCAGCCGCGCGCCGGCCGCGAGCCGTCCGGCGGAGATGGCTCCCTCGACCGACAGCGCGATCTCGGCGGCCGTCCCACCGGACAGCGCCGCCTCCTCGATCGGGTCACTCATTCGTCTGTACTAGCACAATCCCGTGGGCACAGTGGCGCGGGTTGACCTTCAAGCCGCTTGAAGCCTGATGATGGGCAAGTGCCCGACCTGCTGACCATCGGAGCGTTCGCCCGCCGCTGCGGCCTCACCGCCAGCGCGCTGCGCTTCTACGCCGATTCCGGCCTCGTGCGACCGATCCGGGTCGACGAGGAATCCGGCTACCGCTATTACTCCCCCGGCCAGATCTCGGCCGCCCTGCTCGTCCGGCAGTTGCGAGAGATCGGCCTGCCACTGGAACGGGTCAGCGCGGCCCTGGCCGCCGGCCCAGCCGAAGCTTCGCGGATCGTCGATGACCACGTCGCCGGGTTGGTATCTCAGGTACAGCGGGCCCGGGAAACCGCTGCGGCGGTGAAGGCCGCACTAGGCTCCGCGGCACCGGCACCGCCGGTCCGGCTCACCGGCCCGGTCTTCACCGCCGCCGCCGAGCAGGTGCTGACCGCGACGACGCAGGACCTCCCCGTGCTGAATGGCGTGCACCTGGAGGTCTCCCCTGAGGCGATCGTGCTCACCGCCACCGACCGGTACCGCCTCTCGACCCGCACGCTGGTCCCAGCCGAACCAAGCTCGTCCACCTGGACCGCGACCGTAGACGCCGACGACCTGCGGCTAGCAATGTCGTGGACGCGCCGTCAGCACGAACTGCACCTGAGCCTCCGCGCCGACGAGATCTGCTTCCAAGGCGACGCCGTACGAACCTGCCGCACGCTGACCGACGACTTCCCCGACTACCGCCTGATGCTCACGTCTCTGCCGGAAGTCCTTACGCGGGCGGTGATCTCGCGCAACGCGCTCGTGGCATGCCTGGAGCGCCAATCCACCCCGCAGATCCAGCTGAACCTCT